>JBDIVL010000037.1:0-40049 GCA_039794405.1 Candidatus Jinrextremum sp.
ATTCCCTTACTCCACATATCGGTAAAGATCTTAAGGGCAAATATACCCTCATCACGGATAAAATCATCCTCAAGCTTTTTTAACAGAGCGGAATGCATTAATGAGAATTACATACCCGGTTAACGATTTCCGTGCATTTCCAACGGGATATTCCATGGTTTACCAGAGTGAACGGATGATTCCCTCAACGAAACTTTAACCCGTTAGATTAAACAATTGTCACTGTGAACAAATTCGTTTTCATCCATGGAGTACTATAGGTATAGTGTGACATTACACAGAATTGTGACATTACAGAAATGAGACATTACACAATATAAATGAAGGGAAGTGAGAATATGATATGGCATTGTTGTACCAATATTTATAAGTGTTGAATTAATAACTTAAATTTTGTGACTTTTATTTTGTTATGTTATTGCAAACATAATACTTATGATGTTTACACAACATTACCAATGATGTGAAGGAACAGCAAATGCCTCAAGACAAAAGGTGTTTTACAATACAATCATTTCGTTTTTTATTGTTATTTATCGGTATTTATACTTTGCTGGTATACATCTTGCGATTAAGAACCCTATACATAGGTACCAAATTTCTATGTTCGGTAATGTAGGATAGAAATTCCTGATGCAGATTACATTATCAAATGGTCTTCACAGAGAAAGCAAAGAGGTTAAGGATTATATAAGGAATTGAAAATACGAAAGATATTCGAATCACGGTTTAAATGACCGGATAACCATCCTGACTAAGCATGTTAACCGGAATTTGGCTATCTGCTTTTCCCATAATCTTCTTCAATACAGCGTATTACTAAACTACACATCTATAAGTCATTAAAAATTGTATTGCTTTAAATAATTGAACATTTATTTTCATCTTTATAACCACTTTTCATTTTAAGGAGGAGTTATGGTTAATGTAATCGATAGGAAGGAAGGTGTTGAAAGACGGGTCGGTGAAAGACGGGTAAGATACTTTGAAACCGGTTTAGCAGCTTTCAAACGGATTTCATGGGGAGCTGTATTTGGGGGACTTGTAATAGCATTAGTTGTTCAATTAATGCTTAGTTTGCTGGGAATAGGAATTGGGATGGGTACTGTAGAACCATTAGAAGAAACCAATCCCTTAGAAGGATTAGGTACAGGTGCCTTAATTTGGGGGATTGTTAGTATGCTGATAGCACTTTTTACGGGAGGTTTAGTAGCAGGACGTCTTGCCGGCATTCCCAGAACAATCGATAGCGTATTACATGGTTTAGTAACATTTAGTCTTTTTACGTTAGTAATGGTCTATTTAATTACAACCACAGCCGGTGCTATCGTAAGCGGTGCCGGCGGTATTGCCTGGAGAACTTTATCATTAGCAGGCCAAGGCGCTGGTGCTGCAGCAGGTATGGCAACTGAAGGAATTACCAAAAATGGTATTGATTTAAGTAAAATTAAAAATGAAGCAAGGGCACTATTAATGCAGACTGAAAGGCCCGAATGGGATACGGATACAGGAGGTAATGAATCCGATAATCTCGTTGAGCAGTTGTTTGGAAATGCGACTAAAGAGGTCGACAGAGAAGCTGTTGTAAATGTTATCGTCACCCGCACAGGTAAGAGTCGTGAGGAAGCTAATAGGATAGCTGATAACTGGATACAAACGTATCAGGATGCTAAAAGAGAACTCAGTGAATTTAAAACAAAAGCTGAACAGCAAGCGCGTGAGACCGGTGATGTTGCTGCTTCAGCCATATCTAAAGCAGGTATTTTCCTGTTCATCGGATTACTATTTGGCGCTGGAGTTGCAGCAGTTGGAAGTAAATTAGGTGAACCTCATGATCTTGCTTCACGGTGGCAGTAAAATTCTCTTCTACAGGTCTTAATTTCCCTGCAATACTATCAATATGAGAGCGGGATTTTGAAGATAGGTTTTCATGCTATGTAGTGGCAAGGCGTGCCTTGCCACTACACTACACGGTTAAAAGTTGCCAAAGGCCCCGTTAAAATCTTCTGCAAGCTATCATTTCACTTTAAGATCCATTGCATTTTCCACTTTATCAACAATATACCTGCTAAACGAAAAGGCAGAGGTGAATGCCGGGGATACAGCGTTTAAGATGTGTGTGGAGTTCTCTCCCTGTTCAACAACAAAGTCCATTACCAGTGCCATCTTTTCGGTATCTAGTAATTGTGCCCTGATTCCCGGATTCAGGTAATTGCCAAATTTTGTTATATCGATATGCTTAACCAGATGCGTGGCCTGACCGATAAAATATTCCCTGCTATATTTTTTAATCTCTTCAAAGGTTAAGTTTCTGAAATTGAATGCGTTCGTGAAAAATAGTCTTGCCTCGTAAGACAAAATCTCAAGGAATTCATTCAATTTAAAATTGGAAGTACCCTGATAATTTTCCCTCCAGAATGCCGGAATTGCAGTTGGGCCGATCTTTACTTTTCCCTGTACCGTCTTCGTGAAATGTACACCTAAAAATGGATTCTTTAAATTCGGTACGGGATAGATATGCTTTTGAATTACCTTGTCATCTTTATACTCCATATAGAGTCCCTTGAAGGGAATGAGCGTATATTTCTGTCCAATCCCATATTGATGGGCGATTTTGTCGGCGTATGAACCAGCCGAATTGATGAGATGTTTGTACCGTATTTTTTGGGTATTCGTTATTACGGTAGATGAATTATCCCTCCTTATAAACGCCTCATTCATGAGAATACATACCTTCTCTTTTATATTGTTTGCGATATGTTCTACAACCTCTTTGGGACTAACTACTGAAGTTGTTGGTGAATACAAGGCCTTCTGAAACGTCCTTGCATTTGGCTCAAGTACTTCTAATTTTTTCTCATCGACGACCTCAAGATTTACACCGTTTTTGTCTCCTCTTCTTTTGAGTTCAAAAATCCCCTCAAGTTCATTTTCATCCTTTGCCACGACGATTTTCCCACATCTGTTTATTGCAAGGTTATGTCTCAAACAATAATCAGTTAAAAGCTTATTTCCCTCAACGGTAAATTTTGCCTTTAGACTATCAGGTGTATAATAGAAACCGGCATGCAGCACTCCGCTATTTCTGCCGCTTGCATGGCATGCAAAAGATTTTTCCTTGTCAATCAAGGTAATGGATAAATCCGGATGCCTGCTTATAAGTTCTCTTGCAATGGAAAGACCTACAATTCCGCCGCCAGCGATTAGTATATCAGTTGTTATCATTGTTCTTTATTAATCCTCCGCAAAGTAAGTCATGTAGGGTGGGCAATGCCTACCAAAATATCTTACTTGTCCACGTCGCTTGTTTTTTGGTGGGCAATGCCCACCCTACCCATCTGCTTATTTACATTGTTCTGAATTTTTTGCACCATCTCAGCAAATTTTCTCTCTTTTTCTGAATCGGGATCGAATCTATCCGTACAGAGACATTTTGATACAATCTTTAATTCAGTCGGATCTCGTATTCCGAGATTTAGTTCAATGGCCCTTTTGATCTGTCTCTGCTCCCAGACGTTTTTATCACCCGTTTTTTTTAACCCACCAAATGCCTTGATAATACCAAGACCTGTAACATCAGCGGCTATCCTGTCTCCTGTAATAACGACAAGGTTAGGATTGGCAACGGTACCTTTCGTAGGACCATTATCGATAAAAATCTTTGTCCCATCCAGGATGTTGAGGTGAGGTGTATAAGCTGCATTTAGTTCCGCAACGATTTCATCCCAGAAATCTGGTGCAATAAAAAAGGGACGATGGATCGGATGGACGGCTCCAATAAAGTTTTTAAGTGCAATAGAATAGTGGGCATAGATGTGGGTCTTAATGACAGGAAGATTTATTATTCTCTCAACCTGGTAAATAACTTCCGATACAAGGGCCTTTTTCAAAAATTTCCCGTTGGGAATCGTTACCTCTGCCCAACCATATTTTTCAAAGGGTATAAATATCATATCTTCATCCTGAATAGCCCTCCAGATGCCAGATTTTTCAGCATTCTTTTTTGTAGGAAATGCAAAAATGGCAGACATATCACCAACAAATACCTGAGAAGCTCCATATTCATGCAAGAGCCTTATAAGATATTTAATGAGAAGTGGATTTGTATTCGCAGGGCTCTCATAGCGATTCACAATATTTGGTTTTATAAGAACGGACTTACCTTTTATATTCAATTTCTCAAACCCGCCCAGGAGTTTTATACCCTCTTTAAGCATGGTATAAATATCATTACCCTGTACAATGGAGATAAGGGTCTTATCTCCTTCTTTATAAACATTAGGAACAACTTTTGGACTAACCTTTTTTGTCTTAGGCCTCAGGTAAAGAAGTTTAAAGACATATCGTCCCCGGAGGTTTAAAATAAGGTAAATGGATATACCTATTATGTAAAAAAGCGAATATTTTTTAAATCGCATGGTGAACTATTTAACCATTATTATTCGTATCTTAATTATAATTGACCCTATGCCCTTTTTTATGTACTATAACACAGTTCTCCGGGTGGTTCAAGGTTGAGGAATTTTGAATCTTTTTATTTAAACTATTAATAAACACACCCTACCTCTCCCAAGATGGGACTTTTCAAATTCCCCTCTTGGGAAGGGCAGGAGTGGGTAAAAAATCGTTGGGTTTTACCTTTTAAAACACGACCTAATTTAATAACGTACAAATTCGTTCAAGATACTATGATTCTCGTATTATCAGGTACAGAAGAAGGGAAAGAGATTGTCAGGAAGCTCCATGAAAAAGGTTTAAATCTCTTAACAACTGTTGCAACAGAATATGGTAAGAAGATATTTGAACAGATGGGATTAGAGGCTATCTGCCTGCAGGGGCGTTTAGATGCTGACGGGTTTGCGCAGCTCATAGAAGAAAGGGGTATAGATACCGTGGTGGATGCATCTCATCCCTATGCTGTACAGGCGTCTCAAAATGCGATGGATGCCTGCAAAAGAAGGAGTATTCGGTATATACGTTTCGAGAGGCAGGAGATCGAGATTCCGGACCATGCTTTGATTTATAAGGTTAAGACTATGCAAGAAGCTGTTGACAAGTCCAGGACTCTCGGGAAAAGGATATTTCTGGCAACGGGTATATCCAGTGTATCAAAATTTATTCATTTAAGAGGTGAGAAGGAATTGTATGTAAGAATCCTGCCTGTACCCGATCACATTGCCCTCTGTTTAGATATGGGAATTCCACCTGCAAATATTATAGCCATGCATGGGCCATTTTCAGAGGAATTAAACCGCGCCATGTTCAGGCAGTATCAGATTAATACCGTAGTAACCAAGGATAGTGGAGATGCGGGGGGGGTACTGGAAAAGATTTATGCAGCGCTCGGTGAAGGAATCGATACGGTAATTATCGAAAGACCTAAGCTAACATTTCAGAAGGTATACTCTTCTCTTGATGAGGTGGTGAGGGAAGTAAGAGGGTAATTTTCTAAAGTCAAAATGCAAAATTTAACGTATAGGAATTTCAATGTTTCGCTGCAGGGGCGAACCTTGTGTTCGCCCAGATGGGAAACAAACAGAAACATTTTGAATTGTGCAGGATAAGGGCGAACACAAGGTTTGCTCCTGCAGAGGTGTAAAAAATTGTCGAAGGTCTAATTTACATGCAGGGAGTAAAAGGATAATGAAGATTATTTCTTTCGGTGATGTTCATGAAGATACCAGAAATCTTGTAAAGATAAAACCAATCCTTGAAACGGCAGATTTAATCGTGATTTCAGGTGATTTAACCAATTGCCATGGAAGAGCCGAGACAAAAAAAGTACTGGATGCCATTAAGCAATACAACAAAAACTTGCTTGCACAGTATGGGAATATGGACATGCCGGAAGTGAATGACTATTTAACCAAAGAAGGTATAAATCTGCATGGGAATGGATATCTGTTTGATGACGTTGGTATTTTTGGTTGTGGTGGTTCAAGTCCAACGCCTTTTAATACACCTTCAGAAATCAGCGAGGCTGACATAGAGAAGTACTTAATAAATGGTTATAACAAGGTGAAAGATGCCAGGTGGAAGGTCATGGTCTGTCACACTCCGCCAAAGAATACAACTACCGATATTGTTCGAAGTGGCATGCACGTAGGGAGTAGTACTGTCAGGGATTTTATTCTAAAATACATGCCTCATGTGTGTATAACAGGTCATATTCATGAATCGAGAAACAGGGATAAGATAGGTGATACTCTTGTGTTAAATGCAGGTATGTTCAGAGATGGATGGCATATCGAAGTTACTATTGACAAAAACGGTTTGTCAGCAGAACTAAAAACTGTTGCCTGAGTATATTGATTTGTGTGGAGATGAACATGCGTTTCGATGTGGGGATACACCGAAATACCAAAGTCAATGTTAGATCAATCGTACAAGATTGATCCAACCACGAGTCGTTTAAACGGCTTAAACAGTTTAAAACGTTTTTTGTATGACTTGATAGTATAAATCTCTTTGCGCTGCTTTATAACCAAGATCCTTGATAAGTGATTCTATTTCCTCTTTACTCATGCGGTACCTTACTCCTGCCGCACGTACTACATTTTCTTCAATCATTGTACTGCCCATATCGTTGGCACCAAACTTTAATGAAAGCTGGGCGATTTTTGCCCCCTGGGTAACCCACGACGCCTGAATATTTGCAATGTTATCAAGATGCAGGCGTGCAATGGCAATGGTTCTTAAATAATCGTAACTACCAACCGACCCCATCCCCATAAATTCAGAATGATGAGTTTTATCCAATTGGGTATTCCTCGGCTGAAATGTCCAGGCTATAAAAGCAGTAAATCCCCCCGTTTCATCCTGAAGTTTTCTGATCTTTTCAAGGTGTTCTATGCGCTCATCAAGGGTCTCTATATGGCCAAACATCATTGTGGCAGTAGTACGCATTCCTTGTTTATGTGCTTCATGCATAACGTGAAGCCATTCTTGTGCAGTGCACTTATGCGGGCTTAAGAGGTTGCGGCATCGGTCAACGAGAATCTCGGCACCTCCACCAGGAATCGAATCCAGCCCTGCCTCTTTTAATTTTCGAATAACATCTTGAACAGAAATTCCGTTTAATTGAGAAAAATGCACAATTTCTGGTGGAGAGAATGCATGGATATGAATATCATATTTTTCCTTTATGAGTTTTAAGAGATCAACATAAAAGTCCAGTTTTAATGACGGGTGCAGACCTCCCTGCATAAGGATTTGCTTTCCTCCCAGAGCCAGTGTTTCTTCTATTTTTTTTAATAAAGAATCTTTCGTGATGATGTATCCGTCACTCTGTTTCGCTTCCCGGTAAAAGGCACAAAACTTACAGCCTGATGTACAAATATTGGTATAATTAATATTCCTGTCGATGATATAGGTCCTGTAATCTTCCGGATGCTTTTTCCTGGATATTTCATCTGCGACCATTCCAAGACTCGTAAGTTCCCTTGCCGAGAATAACGTTAAACATTCCTTTGAAGATAGCCTCTCATTGTTTAAAGATTTTTCAAAGATATCTTCAACATTATGGGGGAGGGTGGGTAGGTTAGGTCTCATTGAAAATAATCTCCATTCCTTTGGGGGCGAGCGCCAGAGATACAGCGTAATGATAAAATGCCTGGAGTCCTTTTATTTCCTCGTTGCCCAAATTATATCGAATTGAGTTCGTGAGGTAATGGAGGCATCTCTCCTGTGACAATTGGAGACGTTGTGATTCAGCGGCAGCTATCGACTTTACAAGCCGAATGCCTGTCTCTTTTGCATTTTTTAACAAATTGTTTAAACCCGGTATATGGCGGTCTTTTTTTACAACCCAGAGGGCATAGACAAAAGGTAGCCCGGTGTATTCAAACCATGCCTGACCCAAATCTAAGGTTATATATCCATTGTCAATTACCTTCATGGCATTGTCACCGATAATCAAGGCCGCATCGGTATCAATACGGGAAATATCGTACAGGTTGTTCCATTGGGTGTATTGAGGACTGGTATGATACACCTCGTGAAAGATGATCTTTGTAAGGGTACAGGATGTGAGGGAACTTTTATCTAAAGCTACGGTACGAATATCTTGCATCGGTACTTTTGAAAATATCTTTACGCTCTCTACTGCTCCGGTTGATGAGATCGAAACGTCGGGAATGATTGTATAATTCCCGTTTCTAAAATACTCAATAGATGGGATGAGGGCAACGTCAATGTGATCATGATTCAACATACCTGGCAAAAGAGAGGGTACTTCCAGGGTCAATTCGACCAGATTTGTACGTTGACTTAATTCACAGATCAATGGTTTGGCATTCATATAAGGAACAACGCCAATCCTGAGTTTTTTCATGATATTATCCTTGCCTAAATATATTTTCTTCTATAAACTATCGTTTGAAAATTCGTTTTATTGTAAATGACTTTTCCATATTCTTCAACAAAGAATTCTTGGAATTACCAGGAGTAAAGGAGCCAAAAGCATGAATAGGGTGTTTTATAAGATGTATTTAACGAGAAAGTTTTTTTCCTATGCAGGTATCGTACTCATAACACTTTGTCTTTCCGCACAAGGATATGTCAACGCAGAGGGACAAACAAAATATCGCAAGGATTTTTTTGAAACCGTTGAGCCGATAAAGATGAAAGACCCTTTAGCTCTTGTGCTGGGAGTTATGGATAAAGGGGAGGTATTTACATTTACCTATGCTGATGCTGTAAAATGTGCAGGTCATTCTTGTCCAGCAGTTGCAGGTGCCTACAAGTCCACACAAATGGCGTTAAAATCCTTATATAGTAGTGAAGTCCCGGTGAGGGGAAATATAAAGGTGACTTTTAAGGGTGGTATTGATTATAAGGTAAATGGTCCGATATCACAGGTAGTCACATTCATAACGGGTGCCTCAGCAGAAAATGGATTCAAGGGACTTGGTCCTGCCGGAAAGTATGGGAGGTATAATCTCATGGCATTTGAAAAAGATAATTTACCCGATTCCAGGGCAATATGCTCTATAGTATTTGAAAGAATGGATAATGGGAAAAAAGTAGAGGTGACCTATTGCGTTGGACCGGTACCCGTGAATGAGCGTATAGATAAGTTAATGCCTTTGGTAATCTCTGGTAAGGCATCAGAGGAAGAATCGGCAGAATTTGGGAACTTGTGGCAGGAACGGGTAAAAACGATTCTTTTAAATCCACCGGATGGGACATTTCTCATAAATGAGTTGAAGGAATAGGGTTGGTTCAATCATCTATGGTTGGACTGTTATGGCGCTAAATCAGGTTTGTATTTGCAGTTTGAAAATGTTTTTTATCAACTCAACATCTATGGTAACTTTGTGTCTAATGGAGCAGAACTGATTCCTTATCACTTTCGTGTTACAAGCCTGAATTCGCTTGGGAAATACTGGTAATATTAGGGCAGGGTGAATTTGATTTCGCCCTGCCCTATATGATTCATACGCTTGTTTTATTTACTATTTTGGCGAACATAATATTCGCTTCTACAGTGCAATATAAATTCATTAATGTTTCAATGAATGACAAGTTTCTTAATGCTGGTGTCCTTCGTGCTTATCGGAGCCTTTCTCATCCTCGCAACACTTCTTCAATGCAGTCTCACATTTCTTACAGCACACCGTAATAGTCTTTCCCTCACATTCTACTTGTACTCCTTTACCCTTTTCTACGGCCTTTCCGCAAACGACGCACTTGTTTTCAGCAGCGGCAGCTTCCTTATCGCCGCAACAACTGCTACCTGCGAATATCGTTTTTTCTCCATAAGAGGCTGTTAATACAAATGCAATACTAACCGCACTTACAATATATCCAATACGCTTCACACTTCTCTCCTTTATAAGCTAAATGGTTAACGAATACAAAATAACAATATAAACATTTCAAACATTATAGATATATTCTCCCTGTTTGTAAAATAAAATGCGTACAGTATTTTTCCGTATTTATTTTTCCTGCACGTCCTTCACGCATCGAAACCCAAGAGATACGTTAAACAATTCTGGCTGTTCCGATTTTCTTGTATTGGTTCGTACCTGAAAGGGTTTGGAGAAACGAGAGCCGCCCCGTATTACCCGTCTGACACCATTATTGGGGCCTTTTGGATTTTTTGATGGAGATTCTGCATAATAAGAGTTCAGGTACCAGTCTGCACACCATTCGTATACGCTACCCGCCATATCATAGCAGCCATAAACGCTTTTTCCACTTTCAACACTGCCGATTGGCTTTGGTTCACCACTAAGATTGCAGCGTGAGGGGTCCCATTCATTTCCCCATGGAAATTTCCTCCCGTCCATTCCCCGTGCTGCCTTCTCCCACTCTGCTTCAGTAGGTAAACGCTTTCCTGCCCATGCAGCATAAGCATAGGCATCATACCAGTCAACGCGCGCTACAGGATAGTCCGGGATGTTGTAGTACTCGTTTTCCCAGAATCGCGGGGTATGGTCTTTTCCACTCGGCTCTCCTTTATAACACTTGCTATGGTCATCTGTCTTCTTTATATAATCTAAGAATTCCCAGTACTGGGCATTTGTCACTTCGTAACAATCTATTTCATAAGCATCGAGAAAAACCTTATGTTCTGGAAATGCATCTTCTCTTGCATCATCTGTTCCCATGAGAAATTCACCTGCCGGAATAATGACACTTTTCTGTTTTTTCTTCTGCTCAGCGAGGGCCTTTCTCATAATCTCGTCCCGGTTTTTAAAGGTATTTTGGACATTTTGCCGTTTTTCCAATGCCTGTTTTAGGATGACAATGTAACTTTGCACCTCAGTAATATCGCCGGCTGTTGGTGCAAGGACGATGTATTTTTGTAAATGGTGGATTGCCTGTTCTACGTTTCCGAGTTTACTATAGAGCCAACCCATGTTGTAATGGAGTGCAGGAAAATCAGGAAACACTTCTTCTGCCTTCTTATACGACTCCATTGCAAAATCGTATGATTCAGCGTCACAGTAATCGCTACCTTCTTTATAATATTTTTTTGCGAGTTCTATTTTTTGCTTTTCTGCATCTTCCGCCTGGATAGGAAGATGGGCATCAAGTGGCACAAGTTCTTTTCCATGCTCCTTGCAAAACTTTTCTCCTGGTGTACCTTCTTTTTTACATTCAGGGCACACCATTTTTACAGGAATTTCAATTAATTTGGTTCCATCATCGCCGCAAAATTTTGTTTTTTCGGAGTATATCTTATTGCATGAAGGGCATTTTTTTACCATTGTCTTCGATGCAGAGGTTTCATCAGCACAGAGAGTAGAAATGGAAACAAAACACGATACGATACAACAAAACAAAGAGATACAATAAAATTTCTTCATATGCTCCTTACCTTAAACACGTTCATTAATCTAGTAGATTTAAATATTTTCTTACTGCGTAATACCTTCATCTTTACCCAAAGTCACTCAATATAAGCTTTACTTTTTGTATTTGTTCTAACAATTCTTTTTCCCGATTCTGTTCCATTGCTACGACGTGTGCAGGTGCCCTTGCAATAAAATTTTTATTATGGAGTTTCTGCTGTACGATATGCAGATGTTCCTCAAGTTGTTTCAGATGTTTTAGCTGACGCTCTTTTTCTGCTGCCTGATCGATAATCCCGGTAAGTGGTACAAATACTTGTATCTGCCCTCCGGTGGTTAGTCCACTTGATATATCGAGGTCGCCAGAGAGGTCTATCCGTCCAATGACTTCAGAAGCAGAATTTTCCGGTTTAGGAAGATCTTTACCGATATCTATATGTTCAAGATTTGCCATTCTCTTAAGGAGGTTTGAATGTTCTTCCAAGTCAAGTTCACCATCCCCGGAAACTGAGATCACCGCGTGGAGTTTTTGTTTTTCCATGATATTCATCTTACTTCGTATATTACGAATAGCCCGGATAATGTCCTGTAAGACGGCCATGTTTTTCTCGGAGAACTGGCTCTCGTACCGTTTATCCTGCGTTGGCCAGGCATTACACATAAGACTTTCACTGCGCATATCTTCCTGGATATTGATTTTATTCTCATAGATAACTTTTTTTAAATTTTGCCACAGTTCTTCTGTAATGAAAGGGATAAATGGGTGTAAAAGGTGTAATATCTGATTAAAAACCTTTGCCAGCACTGTTTGTACTACTTTTTTGTCCTTAGAACTTACCGGCTGGTAGAGACGTGCCTTTACGATTTCCAGGTACCAGTCACAGAAGGAGTGCCAGGTAAAGTCGTAGATCTTCATGGTCGCATCATTGAATTTGAACTGTTCCAGGGATGCGGTACATGCCTCAATTGTTGAATTTAACCTGCTCAGGATCCATCTGTCTTCAAATTGATAGTCTGAAAATTCATGCTGAATCTCCTCCGGATGTTCCTCCTGCAAATTCATCAGAATAAATCGGGCGGCATTCCACAATTTGTTAGTGAAGTTACGTCCCATCTCAAACTTACTCTCAGAGAGCTTTATGTCCTGACCTTCTGTGGTCAAGATAATGATTGAGAACCGTACCGCATCCGCACCGTACTTATCGATCATGACAAGAGGGTCAATACCGTTGCCCAGGGATTTACTCATTTTCCTTCCCTGCTCATCGAGAATCGTACCATGGATGTAGACGTTAGAAAAAGGAACCTGATGCATGATCTCAAGTCCCATCATGACCATTCGTGCAACCCAGAAATAAATAATCCCGCGGTCGGTAACAAGGGTAGATGTCGGATAATAGTATTTCAATTCCGGAGTTTCTTTGGGCCAGCCCATAGTAGAAAATGGCCACAAGGCAGAGCTAAACCACGTGTCAAGCACATCATTATCTTGTTTCAATTCTGTGCTGCCACATTTTGAACATACCGCTGGTATCCCATGTGATACGGTAATTCTACTGCAGTCCTGACAATACCAAGCAGGGATACGGTGTCCCCACCAGATTTGTCTTGAAATACACCAGTCACGTACGTTCTCAAGCCAGCTCAAATAGATCTTTTCCCAGCGGTCAGGGAAAAAGATTACCCGTTTTTCCCGTGATGCCTGGATAGCCGCATCTGCAAGAGGACGCATCTTAACAAACCACTGGTCAGAAATATAAGGTTCGATGACTGTATGGCATCGATAACAATGTCCAACTGAATGCTTATGGGCAGTGACCTTTTCGATAAATTTCTTTAATTTTAACTCTTCTACTAATGCATTTCTGCATTCAAACCGGTCCAGTCCCTCATAATCTCCGGCGTTTTCGTTCATGACTCCATTCTCCTGCATAACGACAACAGACGACAGATTATGGCGTTTGCCCATTTCAAAATCATTGGGATCATGGGCTGGTGTAACCTTAACGGCTCCTGTTCCAAAAGTCGGGTCTACAAGCTCGTCAGCAATGATTGGTAACTCACGCCCTACAATAGGCAAGGTAAGGACCTCTCCAATCATATCCTTATAGCGGTCATCTTTCGGATTAACCGCCACAGCTACGTCACCTAACATAGTCTCAGGCCGGGTCGTGGCTACGATAACATAAAGATGAGGGGCATCCCTGAACGGATACATAATATACCAAAGATTTCCTTCATGTTCTTCATGTTCAACTTCATCATCAGCCAGGGCTGTTGAGCAACGGGGACACCAGTTGATCATGTACTTGCCCTTATAGACGAGTCCTTTTTCAAAAAGACGTACAAAAGTCTCCTTTACAGCGGACGAGAGACCCTCGTCCATCGTAAATCGCTCCCGTGTCCAATCACAGGAACTCCCTAGTTTTTTCAACTGTTTAATAATAGTTGAACCATATTGATTTTTCCATTTCCAGACTTCTTCTATAAAACGTTCTCTCCCTAAATGTTCACGTTTAACATGTTTGGCTGCCAATTCCCTTTCGACCACATTTTGAGTGGCAATGCCGGCATGGTCTGTACCTGGCATCCATAAGGTATTGAATCCCTGCATGCGCCTCCAACGGATTAAAATATCCTGGATGATATTATTTAAGGCATGCCCCATATGGAGTACTCCCGTTACGTTTGGTGGGGGAATCACAATTGTGTACGGTTTTTGAGATGTGTCCGGTTTCCTGTGAAAAAATCCTTTTTCCTCCCAAAAACGATACCACTTGTCATCTATTTCTTTAGGATTGTATTGCGGTGATAGTTTTGTCTGCATTGCTTTTTATCTTGTAGTCCTCTTTTGTTATCGACGGGCATAAATTTATGCCCAGGATTTTAATACCATAGTAGGGGCGTATTGCAATACGTCCTACATCAGTAAAAACAAAAGTAGAGACGACCCACAGGGTCGCCTCTACAAAAGTTGTTGGGTTTTTGTCTTTTAAAACCCAACCTAATTTAACGTATAAGAATTTCAAACCGCCTATGTAGCCATGTAGGGTGGGCATTGCCCACCAAAAACAAGCAACGTGGACGAGTGAGCGATGGTTCACCGAAACATCTAAACATCTAAAGTTACCGAATTTATATACTATTGCTCCCGGTCCATTTCGAAAAGAGTGACTGAATAAGAGATCTTTGTTCCGCTCCGGTCAACCTCTATGGTACAGGTATCACCAAACTGCTTTGTTTGAAGATAATGGACAAGTTCCAAAAAATCTTTCATGGCCTTTCCATCAATGAAAAGGATAACATCACCCACCATAAGTCCTGATTTTTCTGCAGGGCTTTCCGGCCGCACTTCCTGAATAATCAGTTTATTATCCTTTACATTTTGGAGTTGGATTCCCAAATATATCCGCTTTTTGGGTGCTTCTACAGGAGGAATGATCCAAACAAAATCAGCAGGTTCAAGCGGAATATTCGGTAAAAAAAGATCGTGTTCTGCTGGAGGTTTCCTCCCCTCGAATTCTGCCGGATAAATTGTATAGTAGGGCAGGGCGATACGTTGAAACACCCTTTTCGGGATTCCGAAATCATAGATTATATGACCGTTTCCTGCAAAAGTGATGAACTTTTTATCTTTACCTTCCCACGAAGACAGATAATTAACCGTCGTTTGGGCCATGTATTCCTCCCATAAAGACTGCACGTCATTATATTTTTCAAAATCCGTTGAACTTTTTACATGACCATGGATGGCCTGTTCTAAATAGACCTTATGGAAGAAATCTGTTGTATCAATTTCTGGTAACTGTTTTCTCTCTTCTTCACTCAAATCTTTTAATCCGCCTTTGCTTACCAATTTTACCAGGGCTTTTGGAGCGTTTAAAGCAATGACAGGGATTTTTTTTTCCCGGGCAAAGTCCAGGATATCTTTATATAAATCATAGTCATATCCCCATTCTTTATTCCAATGTGTTTCCTCCAGGAATGTCTTCTCATCGGTCTCACCGGCAATCCAATGGTCTAAGAATGGTTGATATGGTCTTGTAAACATTTCCATGCCGATAGCCAGGTTATCTCCGAATTTCTCATAACATGCCTTCAGGATCTTTAACTGTACCTGATGAGCCGCTTTGTTTGCATGGGATTCTCCAACATAGATAATATTGGCACATTCAAAAAAACGGGCTAGATCTGAAAATTCTATCTTTTCTCCTGTTGGGATATGGATAATATCGCCAAGACTAACTTCTGGCGGGAAGTTTTTTAACCTATCTGCTTCCGGAAATGCATCCATTGGTAAAAGAAGATAAAAAGCCAAAAGAAATAATAGTGCCTTGGCAAAACCTTTCATCCAAAGGTGTTTGGCAAGACTTTTCAAAACCCTGAAGATATTAAATCCTATTGGTACCAGCTTGGGAAGTAAAAAATCAGGCACCTTTACTGAAGACAATGATTCTCCAAAGATTTCAATCCTGGCCATATTTTGTTCTCCTATATTGTGTTCCTTTGCTGCTTTTAAAAGAGGTACCTGAGATGGAGGAATATGAAGAACTTCTGCTAGTACCCGGTCAATAGCAATACAGTCAATACCTCCAAAGATTAAAGAAACTTGCTTCGGTACTCCACCTGACGGTCCGCGTCCTTCCATTGCTGTAACCGCATCGACAACGGTAAAGGCAGGTTTGACAGCTTGGTAATTGGCTAACAACATCTCTGTATACCAGCCAAGATTATCATTTGAAGTAAAATGCCGCCATGCCTTTCTCTTTCCACTGACACATCCATACATATTCTTTACTGCGGCGGTATACAGTAACTGTACATGTGCCTTAAGCTTGGGGAGATTTATTATGGCATCTACATCAAGCGCCTTACCTGAAACTGAAAGCGAAAATGGAATTGATCCGCATTTTGCCTTTACCTTACGTGGTGCGTTGAGTTCAATAATTTCAATGCCATGTTCTTCTGCAAAACGGTCCAGGCCTGCCCGGCTTGCAATCTTTGATACGGCACCGAAGGCTGGACTGTCACCAATAATTGGTGTTGCACCTATATCCAGCACCTTTTTTGCTACTGTTTCTACGATCGTGGGATGGGTAATTATACACTCTTCCGGCAGGCTTTCCCTCAGAAGATTCGGTTTTAATAGCACCCTCATTCCCTTTTTTATCAAGGTATGGATGCCACCAAAATAACCAAAGGTTTGGTCTATAGCTGCAGAGACCTTTTCCCTGTCGTAGTTGGTGCAACGAACAATAGAAACACCTGTTATGTCTGCCATACTGGATTTAAGAATATTATAATCTGATATTCAGATTCTATCCGAAAACAAAAATTGTCTTCCGTATAAAGTGAAACGGGTAAGGAACTTCTGCCTTCCTGTAAGAGATACTCTTGGCTCTCTCGTTGTCCAGAATGATATCATGGATTCCCGGACAGATCCTTAATAAAAATATAATAACAGAATAATATACTATTTTTCAGTTATTAATCAAATATTCATTTTATTTATTTACAGATACTTACACCTTTTCTATGGTTGAATCCACCATTTCCTTTTCTTTTCAGGGACATCAGTTGTGCGAAATGAGAAAAAGAGAAGCACCTTGCGAAAGTTATTGTATGAGAACCCACTGACAGGGCCGATAGCAAGAACCTGTTTGCCCGTTGTTCTTTCGTAAGCATTAATAGAGAATTTGGCAATACCTGTTTGTTTAATGGATTTAAAAAGGGCAATTTCCGGAATTTCAAATGTCCCGACTAAAGGGATCGGTATAGGAATCGCAGGCATCCCTATCAGGGAATCCGAGCGGTCAATTGAGTGTGCACCCGAGGTAATAACAATAATTATTTCGGCATCTTTCTCGTCTTCTACCATGAATGCACCCTGCTTCCCTAATAAAACCGATACCAGGCCAATTGCATATATCTTATTGTTAAAATTTTCAATAGCATACGTTTTATCACTAAAATTTTCAATAGCATGCATCATATTATTGACGTATTGAATATCGTTTGTATTAAGAAATACTTTCTTGTTTGCCAATTTTGCTAAATCTAATCCTTCTAACGCCCTGTCAACGGCGGTGCTTACGAGTAGTTGCTCTAATGCAGTTTTTGTAGGATCTGTGGTACGGGGTGTCCCCATGCAACCTCCGGTACAAAGGATACCAATCACTCCAGCTAATACACGAAACGGTAGTTTTGATGTTTTCATTCTCTCCTCCTATCGCTCAAAATTATGTATGTTCGGTTTCATCCTTGGAGTGCTACAGATTCCTCTTCATTATTTTATTCGCCTTGTTTTGTGAATGTATTATATTTTTCTTTAAGGCTCTTTATTACATCAGTAATAAAAAATGTCAGCGAGGAAAATACAAAAATAATAATCCAATCCTTTAATCCTAAGGGTACTACCTTAAAGATGTCTCTAAAATAAGGAATAGAGACGATGGTTGCCTGCATAGCAAATGAGATCCCATTTCCCACGAGAAGCTTCTTGTTGGCAAAAGCGCCAATTTCAGATAACGGGCGTTTTACATTTCTACAGTTAAAGGAATGAAATAGCTGAGAGATTACCAATACACAGAAGGCAACCGTCCTCGCTCGGTCAAGATCGCTCTTTAAGGTACCGCCTGAACAGCAAGGTATCAACTCATTCAGGATCCAGGAATGGAGATTGCCGGATTCTCCGTTGCTTGTGTAATATAAGGCACACAAATAAGCCAGAATGGTGCTCAATGCAATGAGAAAACCTTGCAGGATAATGAGTATGCCAAGGTTTCGGTCGATGATTTGCTTTGTTGGTCTTCTCGAAGGCCCTTTCATAATATCCGGATCCACTATGTCGATTCCTAACGCTAATGCAGGCAATCCATCGGTTACAATATTCATCCATAATATCTGGATGGGGAGGAATGGTATGGGAAGGTTAAAAACGGATATGAAGAGCATGGTCAAGATTTCACCGGCATTGCAGGAGAGCAGATAGTGAATAGATTTTTTTATATTATCGTAAATACCTCTTCCTTCTTTGACTGCCGCAACAATGGATGTAAAGTTATCATTAGTGATAACCATATCTGAAGTTTCTTTGGTAAGATCAGTACCGGTGATACCCATAGATATCCCGACGTCTGCCTCTTTTATAGCAGGCGCATCATTGATACCATCACCTGTCACAGCAACAATGGCATTGTGTTTTTTCCATGCCTTTACGATCCGAAGTTTATGCTCGGCAGAGACCCGCGCGTATACAGCTATTTTTTGTACTTCTTTTTCTAATGTCTCATCGGAAAGGATATCCAGTTCTACTCCATCGACAGCCTTTAAATTTTTCGTCAGAATCCCCAGTTCTTCACCGATTGCCCTGGCTGTGTTTTTGTGGTCTCCAGTAATCATAACCGTTCTAATACCTGCCCTGCGACACGTAGCAACGGCATCTTTTACTTCTGGTCTGGGAGGGTCTATCATTGCTATGAGGCCTGCAAAAATCATATCTTTTTCAATGTCAGAGGTTAGATTCGTACCATCACGATCAATCGGTTTGAATGCCATACCAAGGATGCGTAAGGCATTTTCCGCCATTTGTGAATTCTCATACAGGATTATACGGATATCATCTTTTGTTAAATCCCTTATCACTCCCTCAACGTAAATTCTTGTACAATCTTTTAAGATAACATCGGGTGCTCCCTTCTCATAAACAAATGAAGCAGGGGAGATACCTCTAATTGTAGACATTTTTTTTCGTTCAGAATCAAATGGGATCTCTGAAATAAGGGGATACTGTTTTTCTAAATACTCTTTCCATATGTTGACCTTTGCAGCTACGCACAGGATAGCACCTTCAGTAGGATCACCAATAATCCTCCATGTATTATCGTCTTTTTTTAGATATGCATTGTTACATAATGTACCAATCTCCAGAGTCTTTCTGATCGCTTTTTGATCAGTTTCTGAAAGGGGAGAGCCATCTATAGAAAAGTTTCCCTCGGGTGCATAGCCAGTTCCTGAAACATCGATTATTTTACCATTGACATATATTTTTCTCACGGTCATCTCATTCTGGGTTAAGGTACCTGTTTTGTCTGTGCAAATGGCCGTAATACATCCCAGGGTTTCTACTGCTGACAGTTTTCGAATTAATACATGACGTTTCACCATGCGCTGTGCACCGAGGGCTAATGCTATCGTTACTATAGCCGGCAACCCTTCAGGTATGGCAGCAACCGCGAGGCTTATTGACATGAGAAAGGCCTCTAATAACGGGTCTTTTCTCCAAAGTTCTAAAAGGAAAACGATGGTTACAATTCCTAGACCCAAGTAGACCAACTTTTTCCCAAAGGTTTGAAGTTTGATCTGTAGCGAGGTTTCTTTTGCTCCTACCTTCTGGATAATGCCCGCAATTTTACCTAATTCAGTTTGCATTCCTGTCGATACTACAATGTATGTACCCTTACCACCCGTAACGGAAGTACCCATAAAGACCATATTTTTTCTATCTCCGATAGGCAGGGAAGGATTCGTAAGTGCCTCTGTAGACTTACTAACAGGCGTAGACTCACCGGTGAGGGAGGCTTCTTGGACTCTTAGACTGAATAAGGAACAAAGTCTTCCGTCAGCAGGGATAGAATCTCCGGCTTCCAGCAAAACAATATCACCGGGAACGATATCATAAGAAGGGATAGATTTTACTTCACCATTACGGATGATTTTTGAGAAAGGTACAGACATTTTTTGTAAAGTTGCAAGGGATTTCTCTGCCCGGTATTCCTGGATAAATGCGATGATAGCATTCATGACAACGATAACAATAATGGCTATCGCATCGTCTAATTCTTTTAAAACACCAGAAAGCAAGGCGGCAGCAATTAATATCCAAACGATAAAGTTGTTAAACTGTCCTAAAAAAATCAGAAAATGGGAAACATCCCTTTTTTTTTCTAGTTGGTTATATCCGTATTTCTGAATCTTGTTTTCTGCATCAATCTGACTAATTCCTGTATTGATATCTGTATCAAGGTTCTTTATTACCTCACTAATTTTCATGGTATGCCAAGGTATTTCTGCCATAGGTTTTTTCTTTCAATAAATTTATCTTTTTAAAACATATAAGATGTGACATGTCACATCCTTTATCGATACGCTTCTGTGTCTGTCACATATAGATTACTTTAATTGTAGAGGAGTTTTCAATTTTATGTAAGCGGCTTTCAGGGCAACACAATAAAGGAGAGACGCAGGGTTTTGCGCCTGTATCCCGTACCTTTCTGGTTGATTTAATTGTCTGCGATTGAAACGAAATGTTTTGGTATGTTTCCTATGTATGGGTCCGTCAAAAATACACAGGCCAATGCTAAACATATGGTTCGATCTACAAGATTGAACCAACCATGAAGTCGTATACGGGAGCCAGCCTGTACGGGGAGGAAAAAACCTTCCCTCCCCCTATCATTGAAAAGTAGCCGGAGGCCTAACGTGATGTTTAAGAATTTCAGTGTTTCGTTGTAGGGACGAAGCATTTGCTATCAAGAATATAAAGATTGCATATCAGCAAATGCTTCGCCCTGCTGTGGCCATAAACAAAGCCGCCGAAAGCCTAATTTAATGCGTAGGGATTCCAAAGTTTGTCAAATCGTACCGGATAATCCCCTAAATCCCCCTTTTTTAATGGGGACTTGAGGAAAGCCCCTTAATAAAGGGGGTAGGGGGTTGTTTTTGGCCATCATTTGTTATATATACAAAAGTCGCTGCCAAAGGCAGCCTAACTTGATATTTATGCCCTTTTTCTTAATTTAACAAAAATGCCGGATGGGGGGAAGGAGAACATGTGTGGTCATGGGGATTCGCAGGTGGGATGAGAAACCATGCCTTTTTTAGATCTTACCGAATGGATAAATAATTGTTTGGATAATACACCCGAAGATTCTTTCCTATACAATCAAGCTCTTTTTATTTATGGCAATAGAAACCACAGATTCCACCGATTATATAAGGTTAGGGGTATATTTTATCCGGGAAAACCTGTATTACAAATTTATAAAACCCCGCTTTTTTAGTAAAATTTGATGGAATACTTTGAGAGAATGAGCCACTAAAGCACAAAGACACGAGAAATATTTTTTCTTTGTGCCTTGGTGTCTTTGTGACAAGGTTTTGGCTGTGGCTTCGCCACACTGTGAAATCTGTGGTTCTAAATCCTCTTATTGGCCTAAGGATTCTGCTTCGTTAGCATACGGTAAGATATTTGTAATGTTTCACGTGTTATTATGCTGCTTATTCTTCCTCCTCTTCCGTCTCTTCAGTCTTTAACATGGCAGCCGCTTTTCGACACAGGGGACATACAAGGACGTCTGTTCCACATACTTCGCAACTATGAACCATGAACCCATCTACCGTATTTTCACATTCCGGGCATACCATACTCTTCTCTGCAAGTGTCCTTCCCCACGGTGTGCTCTCACGTCTTACCTTGCATTTTGGGCATATAAATGGTCTTTCAACTTCGTGTTTAGGCGCCAGGCCTTTTTCAAGATGTTTATGTACTTCTTTTTCTGTTTTAGATAATGGTACTCTTTCTTGTTCTTCCCGTATTTCAACTTCATGTCTGGGCGCTAAGCCTTTTTCCTGGTGTTTATGTACTTCCTTCTCGGATTCAGGAGATAGAACTCTTTTTGGCTTTTTGATTATTTCTACCTCATGTTCAGGTGATAGACCTTTTTCAAAGTGTTTATGTGTTTCTTCCTTCCCGGCACAAAGACAGTTTCCCGGGAACATTGCAATGATAAATGATGTAACCGTACATCCAATAATTCCTGGAAAAATTTTCTTTACCATATGATGTCCTCCATTTTCTGGAAAAATTAAGTAGGCCTTTACTGCAAAGATAATTACACTAATATAGCAAAAAAGATACCAGGCTTGCTATTTTAGCCGTATGTTTTATAGTACTCAAGAGATGAAACCGAACAGTATTCTAGATCGGGTGGCACGGACAAACTCGTTTGTCCGTGATGGTGTAATCAAATCGTGGTTCATTTTGTTTTATTATGTGATGTTCGGTTTTCATCTGTTGGATGCTATAATGCAAGGCTAACTTGGTACTCGCACGAAAGATATGGTATATTAAAAGCAAAAATCTTTTAAAGACGGAGCATTTCTCCTTAAAAAATTTAAGAAGCTTGGGTCGCTTGTGGGCATGCCCGGGTAATATGAAAAGGCTAAGAGAATGTGATAAACTATTACAAACACTGAAAACTGAGGTGCAAATGGAAAAAACCGAGATTGCTAGGTCAATGTTCTTTTTTATACTTGCTGGGCTATGTGAAATAGGGGGTGGATACCTGATATGGCTTTGGCTGAGGGAGGGAAAGAGTATCTGGCTTGGTTTATCTGGTGCAATAGTACTTATTGTCTATGGAATTATACCAACCCTCCAGCCTGTAAATTTTGGACGGGTCTATGCTGCATATGGCGGTGTCTTTATAGTCCTCTCTATTTTGTGGGGCTGGAAGGTTGATAGGATAAGTCCGGATAAATATGACTTGATAGGGGGGCTTATTGCCCTTATTGGTGTATTTATTATCATGTATTGGCCAAGGGGATGATACACTTAATAAAAAAGCAGTAAACGAAGAGATGATCCGCCTGGGGCGTCTCTCCGTGGAGAATCTGAAAAAGAAAACGGATATTTGTCTGCTGATCAGATATCTCTTCTGCCTTTTCTTCATCATCTGTTATCAGCTTCTGTATTTCCTGGTCTATAAGCCATGCTACATCCTCTCTAAGCCGTTTCAGTTGTATAAGTTCTATAAGTTCTCTCTCCAGAAAGGGGTGTTCTTCACCCCTTTCCACATTAATAGGTCCTATCCTTTCGCTCATTTCCCATTGGGTGACCATTTTTCAGCAAGAATAGTTGTCTTTTTCAGATCGTTCTGTGTGCCAGTATTTATATACGGAGAAATTCTGGTAAGTTATATGCTGTTTTCCTTATGATATGGCATTTATTTTGATATTTCAGTTAATTACAAATGAAAAACCTGGTTTACTTATAAAGATAAATCTCAAGTTATGTTTTTAAAGGAGTTCCTGTAGATGGGGTGGCTTGTCTTTAGTATTATCCCTTTCATTATTATGATGATATTAATGTATATACCTTTACCGGGTTTAGTACACGCATACATGCCACAAATCATGATGATTATTGCCACGGTAACGGTGTTAGGCCCTGGGATACCTTTTTTTGCCTGTGCATATGAATCTATTAAGAACCGATGTGCTACGATGTGTGTGCTGATTTCTATAGGTGTTTTATCTGCATATTCTTATGGTTGCCTAGCATCTCAAGATATCTTTGATGTATCAGGTCATGCCTTTTTTATGACTGCAGTGATGCTCATTACCTTTAGCCATATCGGAGAATATATGGAAGAACGGGTAAAGAAAAGGGCAGATAAAGTACTCCGGAAGTTCCTGGAAGTAAGTACTCATGGGGTTCAGGTATTTTCAACAGAAAAAAAAGTGTATATGGATAAGGCACATTTCCGGCATTTTGTAGACAAGGTAACTCATACGTTTACTCCAATAGCAGTTGGTTTATCTATAGCAACTTTTTTCTGTTGGTATTTCCTCTTTTATTACCTTGCTGGTGAGCATTACTTCCTATGGGCCTTAAAGATGGCAATTGCAGTACTTGTGATCTCGACTCCATGTTCTCTCTGTTGGGCTGCTCCGACGGCTACTATGGCTGCCAGCAAAATGGGATTGAGACATTCTATCCTTATAAAACAAACCAGCGTGTTAGAAAAAGCCGCACAGTTAGATGTTCTGGTATTTGATATGGATAAGATAAAACATGATATAAGAAATGTTGTGAAATTATTAGGAAGGATGAATATAAGGGTTGTTGTGATGACCGAAGATAATGAGGCAAGGTTTGCAACATCAGGGATTGGTATCGACGAATACCATATCAGAATTCCCTCCTCTGAAAAAAGAGAGATTATAAAGACTTTCCAGAAACAAGGTATGAGGGTTGGTGTTGTTAACTGTGGTGTCTACGATATCTCCACCATGGCACAAGCCGATGTGCGGATCGTTCTCGCTGCAGAGGTGGATATTTCAGAGGAGACCGGAGATATTATCATAATGGGGGACGATATGACGGATGTTGTGAGGTCAATTCAACTTGGACGAATAACATTACTGAAGATAAAGCAGAATGTTTTTTGGGCGTTTCTTTTTAATGTAATTGGGATTGCCATTGCGGCCGGGGTTTTATATCCATCTTTTGGTATAAGCCTAAAATCAGAGCATGCAGAATTAGCGATGGTGCTTTCATCTTTCTTGGTAGTGATAAACTCCCTTTTACTGAAGCGTGCCTTCCTTCACTATGGATATTTTTTAAGCCATACAAAAAGTTGAATATGGCACTCCATGCTTGAAACTGCTGTAACATAAAATTACGTAAATTAAACTGATAATCAGAGTTTTACTCGTCCTCTTTTTCCCAAGTATTCCACCGTTCTATACTATAATCAGCATCATCTGAATGGCAGCCATAGCAAGAGTTGGTGATTACGGTACCGGAACTATTTTCCGTATCAGCCGAAGAGTTGGCATCGGCCATGGCTTTACTGGTATGCGGCTTTATAATGTCAAAGACATGAGAGGATATGTCATTGTTCACTGCGCTCTTTGCAGTCTTAGGCATATGACAGCCTGTGCAGAGGCTGCCTCCGGCATCGGTTGAATTGTAAGGGTGTTTTGTATGTTTATTTTGTTTTTTCCTCTCTTTTTTCACAGTTTTTGCAAGGTCTTCGTGGCAGGTAATACAAATTTTGTTGTTACTGCCCTGACGCCGTAATTGGGCTGTTCCACGTACACCTCTGCCGTGAGGATCGTGACAGGTGTAACATTTAAGCCCCACATAGTTATAATGATAGCCCTTAATAAAATCATGATACTGTTGGTGATGTTGTTTGGAATGGTTGTTTTCTGATGCATTTTCACCAAAGGTCGTTGTATCGTTGTCATTCCAATAACCCGCAGTAGGTTTTCCTTCGGAAGTTGTTTCTTCTCTATAATCTGCTAATATCTTGCCCGGAATAAACGGTGTAAGCTCTCCACCATTAATAATACAGGGATATTCCGTCCCAAAATCCGCACCATTTTCACCTGTCTTATTTCTCACACGAACATGACACTGGCCACAGGCCTCATTACCCCGATCTGCGGCAAGATATTTAGGATTAACAATATATCGATCCCTTCCACCACCTTCAGATACATGAAACTCACCGGGGCCATGACAACTTTCACAGGAAATACCGACTTCCTGAGAATGAGAAATAAACTCTCCCTCCGTGTCTTGCGTAATACTTAGACCAGTTATATGGCACCCTTCGCAATTTTGTTCGAAGGATTTGCCCTTGTTAGGAGGGGTATTTGTATCAGTGGTTATTAGAGTATCATTCGTATTATACCAATTACCTGGATTGTAAGAGACCCATGCGGCATTCGGATCGTCTTCATCGGCGTTTCTGTTGTTATACTGAATAGGCAATATATAATGGCTATTCCCAATCTTTACCTGGTATCTCTGCTTGCCTGCTAATGCCACACCACCGTGGGTTCTTACTATTGTGTGTGTAACAAAAACAGACTCGTCCGTTAAATCATAAAGGGTAACTTTGTATTCATTATTGCTTATAAAAGGTTTAAACTTTACTTTGCCGTCGCTTGTGGTTATGACGTCACCAAGAAACGGAGCTATAACTGTTTTCGATGTAGGAGTGCGAATGGTAGTAGCGTGGGCAGATTTCTTCCAACCTTTCTGTTCGGGGTGACAGGTCAAACAAGTCTCATTTCCTACATATTTGGAATTGGGATGAGAGGATGCCGAAAGTATTATCATTATCTTTTTGGACTTTTTTGGTTTTACTGTTGCATTGAATTTGTCGTTAGGCAAGTAAAATTCGTCTGATGGGGGAGTAGCCCTGATAATATACGTGCCAGGCACAAGCCCGGTTATCTTAAATCTACCTTTGTTATCGGTAACGGCCACATCCTCAAAGGAAGACCCATAAATCATTTCCTTGGAAAGGGACTGGATACTGATAGTTATACCCGACAGTGGTTGCCTATTCGTGCTGGTAACTTTACCGGTTATCTTGCCCGTATCAGAAACTGTGTCTTTTTGTTGTGGGGTTTCTCTGAACTCATTTGTAAAATATTGAAGTGTTGAAGTGGGGGAGACTGAAGTTGAAGCCCATGACGTCCAGGAACTCAATGTGACAACTATATTGAAAGTGCATATCGTTAGGAAATGTCTTTTTGCAAACATTCGTATAATCCTTATTAAAATCTCTACAAGCATTCCAGTTGTTTTGGTACCGTAAAATTCAATACACATTACCACAATATCTGTAATGTATCAAAAACAATTTGCAAAACGTTACAGACAATTCATGATACATGCACTTCTGCAATAGCTATGTACGCGCCGCTACAAAGGATGTCTATTAATTACCCTCTGTGATGTATGAGAGATGGACGGGGTCTGGATGGTCAAAATGTAGGATGGGGGTCGAGCGGAACGTACCCGTTAGAATAACCGAATTGTGCATTTAAAGATATGAGTTTAAAACATACTGCTGGATCATCCTATGGGTATTAAAAAATGAGGCATTAATAGCAATGGAATGCTGCATGATGTTAAGCCATTTTCTTCGATTCTGGTAAAACATGGGTACGATGATTGTTTCTAATTTCCTATATAATTCCTCGGCATCTTTCTTACTATCATATCCACTATCAACTGTTTCCGGTCCAATAGACCAACCAGTAACACCCTCGATATACCCTTCGATCCACCATCCATCCAGAACACTAAAGCTGGGGACACCATTATGTGCTGCTTTCATACCAGAAGTACCCGACGCCTCATTTGGCCGTAAAGGGGTATTTAACCAGAGATCTACTCCGGAAGTAAGGAGCTTTCCCAGTCCTATATCATAATTTTCCAGGTACAGTATTTTTATTTGATCTCTTAACCGGTCTATACCCGAAAAAATCCTTCTAATCATCTCCTTCCCTGGTCGATCTTGTGGATGGGCTTTACCAGCAAAAACAAATTGGATCCTGCCAGAAGTGTTGGCAATATGGATAAGCCTGTTGATATCAGAAAATACCAAATCTGCCCTCTTATAAAGTGCCGCACGCCTTGCAAAACCAATGGTAAAGGTGTCATAATGAAGGCCTGCATTTGTCTCTTCGTTTACATAATCAATAAGTTTCCTCTTTGCCTCAGTATGCGCCTGCCATATCTCTTCCTCCGGAATGCTTAAAGCATATCTCAAACTAAAGGGGTCATTCTTCCACCCCGGCATGTACCTGTCATAAAGGTTCTTAAAACAATCACAAGTCCAGGTGTTTGAGTGCACACCATTGGTTATGGAATCTATAGGATAGCCAGGAAACATCGATTTTGAGACATCACCGTGACTTTTTGCCACACCATTGATATATTTGCTTAAATTCAGGGCAAGCAAGGTCATATTTAATCTCTCTTCACCGGCAAGCATCTTCAGAATATCAAAAGGTACAAATTCTCCCAAAACACGACTTACTAAATCGTACGGAAATTGATCGTGCCCCGCTGGTACCGGTGTATGGGTGGTAAATACGCAGAGGTTTCTTACTGTATCAAAATCCCATAATGACTCTTTCTTTGTTTTTTGTTCTTGTAATAATTCTAACGTTAATAAACTCGCATGACCTTCATTCATGTGATACTTTTTTATTTCTGTATAACCCAAATTATGGAGCATACGTACTCCACCAATTCCAAGAACAACTTCCTGGGCTAATCTGTATCTCTGATCGCCTCCGTAGAGAAAATTGCTAAGTCCTTTATCGTATTCACTGTTTTCTTCCAGATTTGTGTTTAAAAATATAATAGGTACAGGATACCCAGTTATGCCAAAAATATTCAATTGCCAGGCTTGAATAATTACAGTTCTCTTTTCTATTTGTACACTGACTTTATTTGACAAAGGTTTTAAGAAATCTTTGGGATTCCATTGAACAGGTAGCTCTTGTTGGTTTCCTTGTCCATCTAATTTCTGAAAGAAATACCCATGAGTGTATAAAAGAGTAACTGCTACCGTTGGTACTTTTAAATCAGCACAGGATCTTATCGTATCTCCTGCCAAAATTCCTAATCCTCCACTGTACGTGGGAATATGAGGGTCGATACCTATTTCCATTGAAAAATAGGCAATCTTTCGCTCCTTTTTTTCTTCTGTGGTAATGGTGACGTACCGTTGGACAATATAGTTCTCCGGGGATTTTTGGAATTCATTTCTGCAGAACTTTGAGCAAAAATAAAATAGTTGGCCCTTGTACTCGTACTGCAGTTCTTCTTTTGCAATCATTCCACAAACAGGATCTTTTATCATTGCTTATACCTCTTTGAGTTTTAATAAGTTCCAGTACATTAATTTAGGCTATCTTTGGCAACAACTTTTTGATTGCTTGTTCCCAAACTCTGTTTGGGAATAAAGTGTCATCTCATAACGGAAAGATTGAAGTAACAGAGGACAAATGCTATTATAAATTACTTTGACTATGAAAAAAAGATTGCTGTGGTGAAATAGTATAAGAAAGGCAAAGGAATTAAAACATGGAAAAGTTTGAGATTGTCAGGTCAATTTTATTCTTTATTCTTGCCGGACTGTGTGAAATAGGCGGAGGATATCTGGTATGGCTCTGGTTAAGGAATGGGAAGAGTATTTGGCTCGGTTTATTTGGAGCAATTGTGTTGATTATCTATGGAGTTATAACAACATTCCAGCCTGCAAATTTTGGCCGGGTATACGCCGCTTATGGTGGTGTATTCATAGTTCTCTCCATCCTCTGGGGATGGAAGGTTGATAAGATAACCCCTGATAAATTTGATCTGATAGGTGGTCTCATTGCCCTCGTTGGTGTATGTATCATCATGTATTGGCCAAGAGGATAATTTTGGATAAGCAAGGGTGGTACGGATAAACTCGTACATCATTAAGGTAATTCACATCATACTATGAAAAAGTGGTTTGTATATATACTGACCATTTTATTGCCATGTGGTTGTGCAGAAGTTCAGCACGTTGAACATGGTCAGGAATTGGCCCTTTATGGGGTAAAGAGGAGTCATCCCTACCAATGGGTTGAAAAACATCATGTTCGCTTAACAGATCAACAAATCCATGAACTAGCCCAGCACGGCATTGAAATAAGTGAATATGAGAAAATAGTTGTCTATTACTCAATGACTACCCGACGGGGAAGAAGTGAGGTAGAAAAGGCATTTCTCGTAAAGGGCGAAGGAGAGTATGGACCATTTAAACTTGTTGTTGATATTGTGCGTACTGTTACAATTCAAGAATTTCATATCATTGAAAATCCTGCAGACAATTCGGGAAACTCTGTTATCGACAGAGATTTCCTAAATCAATATATCGGAAAAGACCCAACATCCTCATTTGAGATTGCAAAAGAATCGGAGGATATACTTACAACGCCAGAGAAAATCAAACCGATCAGAAATGCACCTGTCACCTCCGAGAAGATAACGAAAGAACTAAGAAAATGGTTATTCATAGCCAAAATATTGAAACGCGACTATCCCATTTGGAGTATTGAACAATAACAAAGAATCATATGATATAGATAATACGTTTTTCAAAAAGTTATTTTTTAACCTTTTCCAGTTCTTCTTCCTGGGCCTTCTTGCAAATTGGGCAGGCTAAAAAATCCTTACCGCATTTGTCACAGTGGATAACAAGCCATTCCTTTGATGTCTTCTTACAATCTGGACACTTCATCTCCCATTTTGCCAATGTTTGTCCCTTGATCGGCCGTACCCGTACCTCTTTACATTCGGGACATTTCGTTTTCATGGTCTCGGTTTGTAATTCTGCTGCGGTTCCTTTGCACAACACACATGCCAGGACATCTCTCCCGCATACATCACAATGATGAACTGCAAACTCTGATATTTTATTTTTACAATCTGGACAAACCATAGTCGTAGTAGCTAGTGTTCTTCCCTTTTCTGGACTTATCCGCACTTCTTTACATTGAGGACATACAAAAGGCTCTGCGGTTTTATGCTCGGGTGCAAGACCTTTTTCAAGATGTTTATGCGTTTCTTCCTTTTCGGCATAAAGATAATTATTTCCTGAGACTATCAGGCTAAATGATGTAACTGTAAAAATAATAGCTCCCAAAAATTTTTTGTTTACCATGTTCCCTAATCCTCCTTCCGGTTTTTTAAATGATGCAGTACATTATCCATTCACAAAATAATTTCTTCATTATTTATAAACTATTTAGTAGCAATTTCAGTACCTAAAAGTGCAGCATGTTTCTTTTTTGAATTCTTGAGTCTTTTTTCTTTTCAATTGTAGTCTATCTCTTTCTCATAAAACATTTTATTATTTCCATAATAAAAAAAGTAAGAGAAGAAAATCCAAAGATAATAATCCAGTCCTGTAATCCCAAAGGTGTTACTTTAAATATATTCTCAGAGTAAGGAATATAGACAATGGCTGCCTGCATAACTAAGGAAAGCCCCGTTGCCAATAAAAGTTTTTTATTGGTAAAAGGACCGATCTGAAATAGTGAACGTCTTGTATTTCTACAGTTAAAGGAATGGAATAATTGAGAAATTACCATTATGCAGAAAGCAACTGTTCTTGACCGGTCAAGATCGCTTTTTAATGTGCCGCCCAAGCAGCAGGGACATAGCCTCCGGCCTCAATGAGAACAATATCCCTGGAGGGGATAGAGGATACTTCACCACTTCGTATAACTTTTGCATATCTAAGCCCTGTATTTATATCGGTATCCAAACTCTTTATTACCTCATCGGTTGGCATAGTATGCCAAAGTTTTTCAATCATGGTGTTTATCCTTCAGAAATACTGCAGCACAAATCCTGTCTATGGCTCATGCAGGGGTGGTTTTCAAGTGCTTCATAGTTATGAAGACCTTTATGGCTGTCTAAATATGAGTTTCTTAAGCATGCGTTAAGTGGTGTTTCCGCTACGTTATATCTACTGGAGGGTAATAGGGCACACGATTCTATATATCCTTCCGGGTTAATGTGAATAAATCCCTTTCCTGCTTCCCTGCAACTACTCATAAGTTCTTCGTCTCCGGGAAAATGGATTACATAGGTATTTACCCGCTGTTTTAGTTTTAAAAACCATTGTCTGAACGAGTCTCTTTGGACGGATGATAAGCATAAGCTCAAATTCGGTGTTCTTCCTGTTGGGATGTATTCTATAAAGCACCCTAACCGGGCACCGTAGAGGTACTTTTCCCCGAATATCTCCTCTTTTTGAAGTTGTTCTACATTTTCTGAGGTAACCGTAATAGAAAATCCATACAGTATCTTATTCCCTTGGAGGTTATCAAAGGCATTTATAACCTTATTATATACACCTGTACCGCGCCTTTTATCAGTGTCTTCTAAACCACCTTCCAGGCTAATTACTGGGATTATATGGGATGAACGGGCCAGCTTTTCAGCGACATCATCAGATACCATAGTGCCATTGGTTATCAGGATGAAAAGATTATTGTTGTGACGATTTAAAATATCCAACAGGTTCGGATACAGCATGGGTTCTCCACCCGTAAGGACAAAAAAGAAACAACCTAATGAACCAGCCTGCTCCAGAACGCTCTCTAACACTTTTTGAGGTAAAATCTTTGGTTCTTTGTATACCCGTGCATAACAATGGTCACAGGCAAGATTGCAGTCCGAGGTAAGGCTTAAAACAAAGGAATGAGGGATGGGATAATCAAGTCTATTTTGTAGATGAACATTGAGTTTATACTTCTTCCTTACTTTCTTATAAAGACCCCAGGCCATCCCCAAATGCCTTGGTGAGGATAATACCCAGGGTAAAAATGCCTTTCTGAAGATACGGAGATTATATTTGAATCTATCATGGGGTACATGCATTATACTTTACCTCTATGACATGGGAAGATTCTTTTGCTATAAGTACAAATACGGTACGTAAAATATTACTATTCATGGTAAGTCTCCTTTCTCTCTTTACATAAAACATCGTGTGTTTTCCATAATAAAGAATTTGAGAAATTTTTCCCTTAAAGAGTTTTCAATTATAGTGAACGACACAAATAAATCCCACGAGGCCCCTCTTGGTGGAGGATTAAGGCGGGTTTGCATAACTTTTATGCCGTTCACTATAATATTTAATTACAAAACCTGAGGATTACTAAGTAAGCTATGAGTTCTGATTCTTTCCAAACTTTGTCGTTATTCCATTAGGAAAAGTGCCTACCTTTATCGTGTGAATAACTTTAAATTCTCCGGATTCTGTTTTCCCAATTACCACAACCTTACCTGGAATCTCATTTGAAAGAGTGATGAAGGCAAATTCACCACCGGGAGTATAACTCACACCATGCGGACCAACCCCCACCACTACAGTATCTAATACCTCCCATGATGTACCGTCGTTATCATAATTATCTTCAATCTCTACAATAAAGCAGGCATCAGGCTCTTCATCATTTGGTTCCATTGGCATCGCATCATGGAGCGCGCCGAATAATGCCTCGACTAAATCAATGGCGGTATCCTTATTGGTATTAATCCAGTCAATCCATCCTGTATTATCAAAAACAGGATCAGGTACAGACGATACTTTATTATCCAGGAGACTCGAAGTCTGACATGGCGCAATGAAGAATTTGTTGGATGGATTTGCAGGTACCTGAATAGGTGAAAGTCCAACGGCAACGGTAGTTTCAATTTGCGGGTTTGCAGGATCTGAGGTATTCAGGATACACTCATAACCCGGTGCTGCGCAGCTAACAAAACACCAATGACCGTCCATGGAGAAACCCAGGGCAACAGGGGTTGTCCCGTGACCAGGCTGACCAAGATCAGATGCATTTAAATATAAAGTCTTGACAACTTCGTTATCCCTGGTATCGATTACTGCAACTGCACCACTCCAGGCAAGGGGAACATAGATATACCTTCCCTCAGGATGAACTGCAAGCCCATGAGGGTTGCTGTCAGAATCATTCCAGGACTTACCCAGTTCATCCCTCACAATTTTAAGTACATCGTCCAGCCCTGTAGTCATATTGATAGTCTTTGTTGCTTCCAGGGTATCCGCATCTACCACTATAACATTATCTTTACCATCGGAGATATAGAGATTCTTCCCGTCAAGAGTCAAGGCTACATGGGCAAGTTCATCGGTATTTAGTTCATTCCGTTGTATTGTACCACTGCCTTTTTTACCTTTGAAAGATACCTTTACGATTTCCTTGCCTGCAGATATGTAAAGAAATCTTCCATCGTATGATGTAAAACAATTATGGATATCATTGATTCCTGGTATAGTGCCGATCTTTTCCATTTTTACAGGATCGATGATATCTACTGATTTTTCTAATCCTGTATAGACATAAACACCATGGGTCCAACTTTTAAATGATTTTTTAGCATGCCCGGCAAAACCCCATTTTTCGTTAATTTGTATTGCAAGTACAGCACAAACCAAAACCCATAAAAATCCTTTTTTCATCAAATTTTCTCCCCAATGTTAAAAGAACTATAAATAAACAATAATCACTCGATATGTTTTACACGTTGTAAAACATAATTCACATTACCACAATAGCAAGAATGTATCAAACACAATTTACAAATTACTTCACTGATTGATCGTATTTAATTAATTGATCAAAACATTGACATTCTTGCATATCCATTATCAATCTGCCATACAATCTGTGACATGTCACAGATTGTGACAATACACTTCTGTGCCAGTTACATCTCAAATTAAGTTTTAAGCCTGTTTTATTCAAAATACTTCTTATATTTTCCCTTATGGCATTTTATTTGAAACTGAATCTTAAAATTCCTGATGTAAAGGGGATTAGTTAAGTTGTTTAAGGATTCTTATGCAAAATGTAACCTTTTAAAAGGAAGGAGATTGTTATGGCTATTACCGGAACAACACAGATGTCAAGAGAATTCGAGAAATGTATTAATGACTGCCTGGATTGTTACAAGGTTTGTATGCAAACGGCATCATATTGTCTGGAGAAGGGAGGAAAACACGCAGAGGCAAGTCATATTAGGCTAATGAAAGATTGTATAGATGCCTGCCTGGGCAGCACCAGCTTTATGCTAAGGAACTCTGACTGGTCGGGCCAAGCATGCTCTCTTTGTGCAGAAATTTGTATGAAATGTGCAACCGATTGTGATAGTTTCGATGATGAACAGATGAAGAGGTGTGCTGATGTCTGCAGACGTTGTGCAGATTCGTGCCGAAAAATGGCTGATATGGCAGCCCAGCGTGTATAGATTGAATAGCAAATTAATAAGCCATTTAAAAAAATCAGAATAAATTTATTATTGAAAACAACTTACATTAATCCCCTTAAATCTTCCCCATTGTTATCAATCTTGCAGTGTAGATTGAATCGTGATTGAGCTGTCAATTCTCTTCTCTGCTGCTGCTATTGCCGACCATTTTTATCAATAATTAGAGGATTTCTCGTTAGTTAATTAGTTAATAAAAATAAAGGATTACGGAGGTGAAGTATGTGGCTGCAACTATTTGTATTCGTCTTTTCAGCAGTATTTATTATTGTACAGACCAGTTTGGCGAATAATCACTTTCATTTTGAACAGCGCAACGAGGTGTATCAGTTAAGACCGTTTACAAAACGCTACAACACCGCATTCTATCATCGTCATAATAATGCTTACCGCTTTTCTTCAGCAGTTCACTTTGCCCATGCCAAACAGCATGACGTATTGCAGCTTACACCGCTCGAAAAGGCATTCTATCATGATGCTGGATTTGATGCTGAAGCATTGACACGATCATACAATCCTCCCCGGATAGAGCCTACTATGATGTACTACGGTCCCTACGTAGGTCAGGAGATGTGGAAACTCTATCTGGCTATTGACTGGACTCACATCCATCATGAGCAGACGTATGATATCTTATCATATAAAAAGATTCCCTGGTCTAAAAAAAAGGAGTGGACGGATAGCTCGGTACAGTATTATTTGACAAAGAATAACGTTGCTCGCAGCCCGGCACCGCTGGATGTAACCATGCGCCGGGCCGGGGTGTTAATGAAGCCGTATTTCGGTTACTTCCGAAACAACTACCCCAAGTCAAATAACTATTTCTACGTGGCACACTGGTGGCACCCGGTGGTTTATGAGGCGATGATGATTGCGGGGAATGATGATGAACAAGAGATGTCTGTGCAGCAGACACATCAACTGACCTTTACCCGGGTTTTTCATGACCGACCGCAGAGGATGTTGTTAAGCCGGGAAATTATGCCAAGGTACTCACGAATGAGCCCTGAATCAGGGAATATCTTCGATAATTTGCACATGTTACATGGTATAGCTTACGATATCCTCGCTTATGAGGGATGGACAATAAACCAGAAACGTGAGGAGATGTACCGTATCGTTATGGCAATGAGTTACCAGCCCGGAGATGAAAACCTGGTACGGAAGTTCGATCTTCCGCACCCGGATATGGACCCTCGCCGCTATGAGGATTGGATGAAGGGTTATGAGGGTTCAATGAACCGGATGATGGAAGAAATGCTTCAGGAGATGTGGCCTCTGATGAGTCCTGACGGCGGGGATCGAGTACCTGATAATGTTATGGAACAATTCCGTATGAAATTAATGCCAGGCATGCAGGAAGGGGAAATCTCCGGATCGCTACATGATGCTATCATGAAACTTGTACCTGATATGAAGATGGATCACAAAATGATGGAGCCGGGCGTTACGCCTCATAAGATGATTAAGGCAATGATGAAAGGCTGGCATGATAAATATGGTAATATACCGGATGTTGGACCAATGCCAATGGATAAAGATCCGGATCTACTACCACTATCAGAAACCGGCAGTTCTTAAAATTCATAAGTATACTGTTTTTAAAAGGAGGTACTATGAGTATGGTAACAAAGATGAAACGATTGGTTATGGTATGTGGGATTCTGGTGGTGGGTTTTATCCTGAGCTCCATAACCAGAGCGGCCGACCACACAAACCTTGATGAAGGATTGCCTGTTGAAACGACCGATGCATATCCAATCCCTTATTTAAGCCGTGAAATACAGGCCGTCTTTAACTATGATCGTGGTCATGAAGGTGTAGATAGTTTTACAACCGTGCCAAGGCTTGAATTTGGTTTTCCACGCAATGGACAGATTTCTATTGAAGTTCCCGTACTTTTTGGTGAGATTGAGCCGGATGATATCAGAGAAACAAGATTAGAGTGGCTTTACAATTTCAACCAGGAGACACTTTTTTTACCGGCATTTGCAATAACGGGTGCCATAGACCTTCCTACCGGTGATACCAGTCACGGTGTAGACCCTATAGTCAAGTTTATCATTTCAAAAACGTTAAGCAGGAGTTCCCTGTTCCACCGTCTGCATGTTAATCTGGCTTATCAATTTAACGATGATGAGCAGTCCGAGGAGAGGAGTGGCTGGTATAAGACCTCAATTGGTTATAGTACAAGGCTCAATAATGAAACCCTCTTTGTTGCTGATTACGTGCGCGAAGAGAGGAGGGAAGAGGATATTGAGTTTAATTTGATTGAATTTGGTGTTCGCTACCAATTAACACCTCTCACAGTCATATCAGGCGGTTTAGGCTTTGGAGTCGGTGATGAATCCCCTGATGTGAGGGCAGTTTTAGGTTTCCAGTATACATACTAAAAGGGAAAACCAAAATATCTTTTTATACCTTCTTATAAGAAATCAACCGTGCATTGATAGCAACAATGATCGTGCTTACAGACATAATGATGGCACCAACTGCCGGTGGGAGAATTATTCCATAGTTGGAGAGCACCCCTGCAGCGAGTGGAATTGCAAAGATATTATACCCCGTGGCCCAGGCTAAATTCTGTGCCGTCTTTCGGTAGGTAATACGGGAAAGGAATATTACGTCTACTACCGTCCGCGGGTCATTATTTACCAATACAACATCCGCCGTTTCCACAGCGACATCGGTGCCGGCCCCTATGGCAATTCCTACGTCCGCCTGTGCCAGGGCAGGTGCGTCGTTAACACCATCCCCTACCATTGCAACCTTTCTCCCTTGCTGCTGAAGTTCCCTGATCTTATCAGATTTCTTATCAGGCAAAACTTCTGCAAAAAAGGTATCAAGACCAAGCTCTTTAGCAACATACCTTGCCGTTGCCCTGTTATCTCCCGTGATCATTGCTATCTCTAGATGGAATTTTTTTAGCCGTTTAATTGCCTCTCTCGATTCATCCCGGATCATATCTGCAAGGCCAATGATGCCTTGAATTTTATTCCTCGTTGTAACGAGCACGATAGTCTTACCCTGGGAGGCTATTTCTTCAATTTTTTTCCTCAGCTGTATCCAGTGCAATACCGACCATTTCCAGTATTCGCCTATTTCCCACATAAAGCTCGCTGTCTTTGATTTTTGCCTTTGCCCCTTTTCCTGGAATCGCCTCAAAATTTTCAATCATATATAGCTCCATATTTTTTTCCCTGGCCTTCTTGACAATGCCCTGGGCAATCGTATGTTCTGAATGTGCCTCCAGGGAAGCTGTCCTGCGTAAAAGCTCTTCTTCGTTCCAATCACCCAGAGGGACAATATCCGTTACCCCGAACTCACCCTTTGTCAATGTCCCCGTTTTATCGAATACAACGGTATGTAGCTTCTGTCCACTCTCAAACGAAGTCCTGTTCCGTATCAAAATACCGTTTTTCGCTGACAACGTGGTAATCATGGCAATAACCAAGGGCACTGCCAGACCCAATGCGTGAGGGCAGGTGATTACCATAACCGTTACTACGCGTTCAAGGATAAAGTCGAGCCTTGCATCGGAGAGAAGCCAGCCTGCCAGCGTAATGACCCCTGCAACAAGGGCAGTTACGGTAAGCCAGAATGCTGCCTTGTTTGCCAAGTCCTGTGCCCTCGATTTACTTTCACTTGCTTTTTTAACCAGTTCAACCACCTGGGAGAGGTACGATTCCTCACCGATCCTGGTAACTTCAACGGTTAGCGAACCGGTACTATTTATAGAACCTCCTATTACCGTGTCATCTTTTTTCTTCTCCACTGGTTTCGATTCGCCGGTAATCATAGATTCGTTAACTTCAGATTCACCCTCAAGAACCTTACCATCTGCTGGAATCTTCTCTCCGGGTCTCACAAGAACCCTGTCCCCTTTCTTTATTCAATCTTTATATCCTGTATTGATCCATCACGTGTAATGATATGTGCCTCAGCAGGCATGAGCTTCGATAATTCTTCTAGTGCGTGTGAGGCACCCATCACCGATCGCATTTCAATCCAGTGTCCCAGGAGCATGATATCGATTAAGGTCACAAGCTCCCAGAAAAACACCTCCCCCTCCAATCCAAAAACCACCAAACTGCTGTAGGTATAGGCAACCGTGATTGCAAGGGCGATGAGTGTCATCATACCCGGTTGTCTTTTCATGAATTCATGGAAAAAACCCTTGAAGAATGGCCATCCACCGTAAAAAAAGACAAAACTCGATAAACCGAAGAGGGTGTATCCTCCACCGGGAAATTTTAAAGAGAATCCGAAGAACGATTGGATAAGAGGGGAAAGGATTAAAATCGGTATCGTTACGCCGAGGGATACCCAGAAACGTATTTTAAAATCTTTCAACATGTCTGCATGATTCATTAGGACACCTCCTGGAAGACTATAAAGGAAGGTAGGTAATATTTTAAACCTTTAACATTCTCGAAGATAATATTTGGTAATCTTGGTATGATGCGCAATCTCAGTACCATAAGGACAGTTGTAAACAACAAATATCTTAATTGTATTGAATTATCATTGTTTATAAAATTCCTTGCCATTTTTCTTTTAAATGATATATTTTCAAGAATTTTTATAAATAACTGTTTATGGGCATGCCGTTTGAAAGTTTGAATAAAATTCCATAATACTTATTATTGTACAAACCAGTTTGGCGAATAATCACTTTCATTTTGAGCAGCGCAACGAGGTATATCAGTTAAGACCGTTGATAAAACGCTATAACACTGCATTCTATTATCGTCATAATAACGCTTACCGCACCCCAATTCGGAACGTCCATAGAAACTTCGAAGGCACAGATCGAACGACTCCGGGATGATAACAACGATAGCACCCTAAGGAATAATTAGCACAATCCTTGCAACATTGCTTTAAGATTAATATTTCTTTTTATTTACCAAGCGGTGCAAGCGATTGAGTATACAGGCATTATCATAACAGCATCTACTGTTTCAAAAGGTGCATCATATGAATTGGAAAACAGCTATCTGCATAGTATGCGGATAAATCTAATTATTGTTGGGCAGAAATATTACGAAGGAGGATGCGACATGAAAAGAATTTCAGTAGCAGTGTTCTTGATTTCTTCGCTTTCAATCGTTGTCAGTCAGACTGCCTTCTGTCAGCCTAAAATAGAAAAAGGCTCATCTAAAGTAACGAAGAAAAATGCCGCTAATTCCTGAGCTAAACCACCCGCTAAGCGGGTGTGAATAGCAAAAGCTAAGCTGTAGTATTTACAAAAAAAATCTCCTTCAGTATATTGCGATTGGGAATGCTTTAAGATTGCAATATAGCAGAAG
>JBDIVL010000038.1:0-37034 GCA_039794405.1 Candidatus Jinrextremum sp.
CACCATTCCTTTTGATCCTCAGGGGAATGTGCTCGGCACTATTGAGATTAGTCCCTGCTTTGCACTGGATGAAGAGGAATTAGGAAACAAGATTGATAAGGATTTGCAGTTCCATGGGTTTTTGAATCTGTGAGAAATGCATGTTTTCATAAGGTATAAAATGCATAAAAAACTTAAGCCGTATATAGCTATAATTCTGCTATTACCCACAATTATTTACTGTTTCGCTTTTCCAAAAGCGAAATATACAAGCACAGATATTTTTTCCCGGCTGGAGATACCATACGAAATTGATATGTGGAAAGGAGTAGACTCGGAACAGGAGTGGAAGCTGGAAGATGAGGAATATAACTATATTAGCCAGATTTTAGAACGTGAGTATATACATGAGAATAACAAAAATCTCTTTTTGCTGCTCTTAAACGCTGGTAATTTTCATAATCCGAAGGTTTGTTATAATGGCGCTGGATTTAAAGTAAGGGAGTTGGAGGACACCGAGTTTCATGTATTAGATTGTACTTTTAGAGCTCACACCCTTTACGCACAAAATGACACAGAAGGTTATTTGTTAGTATACTGGATGTGCATCGATAAGAACATCGTTGATTGGACCAAACAGAAGGTAAAACAACTATGGTTCTCGTTTTTTCATGAAGAAAGTTTGGGGTTAATGATTCGTCTCGATATACCAAGTAGTGAAGATACCATAAATGATGCAGTGATGTTGGCAAAAGAGTTTGTTACGGATTTAAGTAAGGTGATGAGACCGGAAGACGTACAATACCTTTTTGGAAGTCAGAATACAGACAATTATTCTAAGAGAATTGGTTTTAGATAACCCTCTCGACCGGGTTTTTCCGTAATTCGTTACCCTGGAGGTATACGCTTTTATACAATACTTGGATGAGGTATTGGAATGATAAACCTTCCGCCACGGTATCGATATTCTTCCTGTTGTTTCAAGACCTCATTTGATAAATTCCATGCAAGCAGCAACACATAATCTGGCATCTCTTCCAAAAGCTTTGTTGGTGGAAATATCGGTAAATGACTGCCGTTCATATATCGACCTTGTTTAGATATGTTTATATCAACCACATAATCGAGAAGTCTTTTGTCGATTCCACAATAGTTTAGTAGCGTCGTCGCCTTAGAAGCTGCACCATAAGCGGCAATTTTCTTTCCTTTTTGTTTAATATCCCATAAAAGATTCGATAACGAATTCCTTATCTCCTGTACAGAATCGGCAAAAGAACGGTAGTAATCAATGGTATTGATTCCCTTGTGTTCTTCTTTCCTCAATTGGGAATAAAGAGATTTACTTACTGACCTATGATGCCCAATAGAGAGACGCAGTGATCCTCCATGTACAGGAAAACGTTTTATATCATGAATAAAAAGAGAATGCCTTTTTAATAATTTTTCTAATGCCGTAACGGAAAAATAGGAAAGATGATGGTGATAAATGGTATCAAACTCACAATAGTCGACAAGATCGGCAATATACGGCACCTCTATCACTGCAATACCGTCCTCGTCTAAAAGGGTATGAATCCCTTCCACAAAGCCATTCAGGTCCGGTACCTGAGTTAAGACATTGTTTGCCAGGAAGACATCAGCCACAAGCCCTTCTTCTTTTCGCAGTTGACAAGCAAGCTCTCTGCCAAAAAAAGTGCATAGGGTAAGGATACCGGCCTCTTTTGCAATTTTAACTGGCTCCGGTGCCGGATCGATTCCAATCGCCGGAATTCCTCTTTTTACAAAATGCTTAAGCATGCAGCCATCATTGCTTGCCGCCTCTATAACGAGACTGTTAGCGTTCAGATTTCTTGACTTAATTAATGTTTTTGCACTTACTTCAAAGTGTTGTAAAACTGTTCTTGATACCGAAGAATAGTAAAGATAATCTTTTCCGAAGAGAATTTCCGGTGACCAGGATTTTGTAATTTACACAAGGATACAATCCGGGCAAAATACAAGATCAAGAGGGACAGTTATCTCCTGCGTTTTCCATTGTGCTTCCGTGCGTAGTGTATTCGCTACCGGTATTTGGCCAAGGGACAAAATTAAGTCCAGTCCTATATGCCCACAGGATCGACATACGAATCTTGCCTGATCCATGATTCATCAATCTCCTCTTTATGGTATTACAATGAAAACTCCTCTATACTCAGGATTGTTAGCAGTTAATCTTTTCCAATTGGGTGGTTTTGCTGTATAAGTTTTGTTGATTCTTCCACCGGAGGTTTACATCGAGGAGATCATCACTCAATAATTTTTTGATATGGCTAATGCGTTTATATCTGGTTCCCTCGAACTCTTCTAAAGTTAACCCTATCTTTTTGTAAGCATGATACAATTGTTCAGCTCCCATACGTGCATTCCATTTTGGTTTAAATTCAGGAAGTATCCGCCTTATCTTGCCGCAGTCCACCCGATAACAACGTTTATCCGGTCCCGCATCTTCAGCAAATTCGATTTCACATCCGGGCACAGTCTCTTTAACAATGTTTGCTATATCCCTGATTTGATAATTTTCCTCGTTAATACCAATATTGAATGCCTGGTTGTGTATTACATCCCGCGGTGCTTTCAATACTGCGATAAAAGCGCTCGATATATCCTCAATATGGACTATGGGGCGCCATGGGGTGCCGTCACTCTTAATATGGACACGTCCCGTAGTGAATGCCCAGGCTACTAAGTTGTTGAGCACGAGATCGAATCTCAACCTGGGTGATAACCCATAGGCAGTTGCATTTCGAAGAAATGTTGGACTAAAATCTGAGTCAGCTAATTTTGTCACTTCCTGTTCGACGAGCACCTTTGAAATACCATAAGGAGTAACCGGATTAAACCCGGCTTCCTCGTTTACCATGTTTTCTCCCGCTACACCATAGGTACTGCATGATGATGAGAAAACAAAGCGGGAGACCTTGGTCTCCTTTGCCAATTTTGCCAAACGTACTGATGCCGTGTGATTTATTTCATAGGTCAGTGTGGGATTTAGGTCTCCCAGCGGGTCATTTGATAGACCAGCAAGATGCAAAACGGCATCAAATCCAACGAGGTCTGATGCTTCGACATCACGAAGGTCTTTTTTTATCGATGGGACATCCGGAATTCCGTCTCCAAAGGTACATTGCTCGTAGAGATCCGTGTCCAGGCCCACAACCTCATATCCGTTTTTTATTAACATGGGTACCATGACTGTACCAATATAGCCTTTATGTCCTGTGACCAGTATACGCATGTATTATTCCTCCCAAATTTTCCATGGTGCGTTGTTGCTTTGCCATAGATTTTGTAATAGTATCTTATCACGCAAAGTGTCCATACACTGCCAGAAAGATGCGTGACGATATGCCATTAATTGACCATCTTTTGATAATCTTTCCAGAGGTTTTTTCTCCCAAAAAGTTTCATCGCTGTCAATGTAATCAAACACTTTTGGCTCAAGGACAAAAAAACCTCCATTAATCCATCCTTCACTCGTTTGAGGTTTTTCTGTGAACTCCGCTACACAATCGCCGGTCAGATCGAGGTGTCCGTAACGTGCGGTTGGCCTTACAGCCGTTAGCGTTGCCAGTTTGCCGTGAGATCGGTGAAAAGCCAGCAATTCATGCAAATTTACGTTAGATACTCCATCCCCGTACGTCAGCATAAACGTTTCATTTCCTAAATACGGAGCAAGTCGTTTTAGGCGTCCGCCAGTCTGTGTTGAAAACCCGGTATCCACTAAGTCGATTATCCAATCCTTTTTGGCTCCGTCATGTATTTTCACTTCACCGTTTTCCAAATTTACCGTTAAGTTGCTGTTTATCGAACAATAATCAACAACGTACTTCTTAATTGCTTCACCCTTATAACCAAGTGCGATTACAAAATGTTTAATATTGTAGCAAGAGTAATGCATCATAATATGCCAAAGGATCGGTTTACCGCCGATCTCAACCATGGGTTTTGGTCTCACCTCAGTTTCTTCAGCAAGGCGGGTACCTAACCCTCCAGCAAGAATGGCTACTTTCATATACCTGTCTTTTCTCCTTTAATTATGCTGCCCACATGGCAGAGGCTTTTAAATCTCCCTTCTGAAAGACCGGGAGATATGTTAAAGCTGTTACATTTGATAAGATAGTAGTTCGTGAATAGTATATAGTGGCTGGAAAACACATCTCTTCAACTATTCACTATCTGCCGCAAATATTGGTATTGATTATCAAAATATGTACCATGTGATAAAAAAATGAGTTTATTGGTTAATTTGCAGGAAATATAAAGTAATGCATCAGAATAAACAGCACAGGAATCGCATAATAAAGAAAAGAGAAGTGTGACATGTTACAAGAGTGTGTTATCACGAAAGCGTGACATGTCACACAACGTGACACAAGGGTGTGCGAAGTCAGGAAACACTGAAGAAAGCTGGATTTTTACAGGAATGGATTATTGCTGTTTGCCCAATCTCATTTCGGATTTCGTAACAGTTCAGCTTACCTCAGAGGTTATAAAATAATGCACATGGTTGGTTCATCTTGTAGGTTAAAGCATGTAGTAAGCGTTTGCCTGTACGTTTTTGATTGATACCAGGCACAGGAAATATGCCAAACGTTCCGGTTCAATCGTGAACGATTGAACCAACCTTGAGGATACGAAGTAGAGACGCAAAATCTTGCGTCTCTACTTCTTCCATGCCACGAAAACCGCATAGAGAAAATAAAAATTCCTACACGTTTAAAACACGTTTCAAAAATATAATTGCATTCATTGGATACACAAGTCTTTTAAAGCCATTTTCCCTAAGACCGTCCCGGTGATATTTCCAGAATTCCTTTTCTTTGAACTTGAGAAAATTTTTACCCAGAAATATGCAGTATTTTTTTATCATTCTGTTGAATAGTGTTTTGAATTCTTTACCATCTAAATAGAGGGGACCATATTTTTTTAGGATAATAAGCTCTCCTAAGAGAAAAGTATTAAACCTGCGTGCAAATGAGCTCATCGCTTCATTCTCTCTTCTTGTATAGGTAAGAACTTGATGCACAAAACCAAAATCAGAATTTTGTAACAGGTCATAACAAACTTCTCTATCTGCATGGAGGTTGTTTTCATTATAAAAAGGTTTACGGTTTTTTATGAAATTGGATCTAATTAAGGTCGTTGTAGGTGAACCAAAAACATATATATTGCCGAGGAACGTAGAGCGGCAAATTTCCCGACCAGATACGATAGTACTTGGGTAAGGAAGTCCATCACAATTTACCCAAACATCGTCAAGACGATACGATCCTATGATACTTACCGATGGGTACTTTTCACCAACTTCTACCATTTTTGCAATACAGTCCGGAAACAACCAGTCATCAGCATGCACCACTTTACAGTATCCACTCCTTGGAGAAATTTGCTGAAACGCAACATTATGGTTTTGAATAAGGGTGAAAAATTTTTGGTTATTATGGATACGAATCCGTGCATCTTTTTCTGCATATTTCTTTGCAATTTCTAAAGTACGGTCCGTACTGCAGTTGTTCACAATGATATATTCCCAGTTCTGATAAGTCTGGGCTAAAATACTCTCAATACATTCTGCCAAATACTTTTCTGTATTGTATACAGGAGTTATTATGCTGACTAAAGGTTCTAAGTTCATCGTATAGGAATTCAATGTCCTTTTGTAGGGACGAACCTGGTGTTCGCCCTTGCCATGCACGATTTAAAACGTTTGTTTTTGTATCCCATTTGGGCGAGCACAAGGTTTGCCCCTGCTGTGATCAGAAACAAAGTCGCCGAAGATCTAATCAAACCCAGTACCGAATCACAGACCGAGTCACTGCACGTAAATATAAAGAACTGCATCCCCCCGAAATGGAGGTTTGAAAGATTTATTCTCACCATCAGTTGTGAATGAACCCGTTGAGATAATAGTTCCCCGGCGTGGATTAAACCACTCATAATTGTACTGACCTGCAGTAAGATTTACGGTAAATGATGTTCTGGACACTGGCTGGTAAATCAGATATTTTGATCCTGGATTAGCCATACAGTATGTAGTTGATGATAGGTCATTGAGCGGCGACATATCCTTAAGGTTTATTTTATCCGCATACATGAGGGTATGCCCCATTGCCCTGCGAACACCTTTTTTTTGCCCGTTTGCACCAAGATCGTCCATGTAGATGGGATTCAGTCCGCGTAAAAAACACTTCCATACCCATACCCTGTCTCCACCTACTCCCCAAATATGGTCACTGTCGATGATGATTACTTTTGTACCGTCAGAAGCAGGTGGATTGCTTGCATAACCATCATCTCCGTTTGGAGAGACCCACTCAGCATCACTGTTAAGTATGGCATCGTTATTTACTTGACGTACAGGATATCCAACCGTCATCCCAACCGGATGTTGCTTATCTTTCATTTTCTGGTATTCCTTTATGACGTCAACTATGTGGTGCTGCCAATCTATGGAAACACCCGTCTCATTAGCAACTTCATACATAACATTGTCAAAATCATTGACGGTATCAATAACTTTTCTTACATATGCTTCCTGTAAATTAGTGATCGTAGAATCCTGAAGGGTATGAAACTCAAGTCCTAGACCATCGTTGTTCGTATCACCGTTAATTTCATTGATATTGTTATTTCCGTTGAATGGGTGGCCCTTCCATGTTTCCGCATGCTCCGTACTCCAATCATTAAAAAACATGACCGACACGTAAATTCCCGATTTTTTTGCTGCATTTACCCTCGAACGTAGCCGGTTAAAGTATGTCTCATCAAACTTGTACAGGTCAAACTTTGGTTTGCCATCTAATGCTTTTCCTGTGCCTGAACGTGGCCAGGGATGTGGGGATATAGATACTTTTTTTCCTTCTTCCCATGCATGTTCAACAATCCAGAGTCGAATAAAATTGTGATTATTCTTCACGAGTAATTGTAGATAATCCCTGAAGGGAAGGGTTGAAAAAGCATAGCCCGTTATATCCTGGAGATTACTCCAGGTATGAGAACCGGTTAAATAGATAATTTTATCGTTACCGTCTGTAAAGTAGCGGGGATTACTCGAATCTACACGCAAAGGGCCGGCAGCAGTATCACGGGTGTTACCGATAGAATTGTTATTACAGGATACTAATGCAATAATACTATACAAAAAAGGAATTGAGATGGTGAATTTATATGGAATCATATGGGTACTCCTTTGTTCATAAAGAGCCTAAAGATCAATTGGAACGAGCTATATAGTGTGGGCATTGCTCCATATGTATCAAGCTAAGCATACATACCGAAAAATATATTCTTTTGCCCTTTCTGGGCTTGATATCTTTTGCTTCTTATCAGAGGGCTTCACCCTCTGCTATACTCTTACGGCCTTTCAGTCCTACAAGTATCTCTGGTTGGTTCAATCTTGCAGATTGAACCATATGTTTCGGCATGTTGATAGACTTCGGACCGGTTCAATTTTGTAAACCAAACCATTGTCTCGAACTGGTACATAGGCTTTGGATTGAGCCAGGTACCAGCAATATGCCCAAACATTTCGGTTCAATCGTAGACGATTGAACCAACACAAGAGTTCTATAGTTCTGTAGGATGGGTGAAGCGACAGCGCACCCATCAAAGAAACATATTCTCCAACATTGATGGGTCTGCTCCGCTTGACCCACCTTACCAGGACCGAAGATTCTGTAACAAACCATACATGTCTTTACTATATTTCATCTTATGGGCAGGTTAAATGTGTTTTTATACAGGTACACATGAGGTGAGAAATTCCGGTATATATTCAGAGATAGATGTATTCTGTGGGTGATGAAAAATATCTTCAATTTTTTCAAACAGTAAGAGGTTTTCATTGAAAAATAATTCATACCATAAGATAAAGCTGATTACCGTCCAGTCTATATAAGGTTTTTCATTTTTAGAAAAATCCAGGTATGGGTTATTCATATCGTGCATAATCATATCAATAACATTTTTACTATTCTGATAAAACTCCCGATAAGGAAAAGGGAATCCCATTTTTCTCTTTCGCCAAAGAACATCATGTGGTAAGCAATCCTCAAGGGCTTTTCGTAAAATCCATTTATGCCACCCATTCCGCACAAGATAGGTAACTGGCAACTGCATTGCAAGTTCAACTACCCGGCAATCAAGAAAGGGAGAACGGGATTCAATAGGTACACCCATCGACACCTTATCATTCAAACGCAGCCAATAGGGAATGAGCGTATTCGTGGCATCCATATACAAAGACTTTGTTAATGTCCTGGCAGAATACAGCGCTTGTGGTGCCATAATATTACGCAAATAGTAACTATTCCTCCAATGGAAACGTTTAGCCCGCTGTTTGTGTTTCAGGAGATGCCATGCAAACCGTGCTGGTGATAGTGCCAGGGTTCGAAAACTATTTCCCCGTTCAGATCTGAACAATGCATTTTTGATATATTGATAGTAGTTTCCTGTTTTTATATTTTCGTACTGAATATTTGAGAAGTACCGGGAATAGCCTGCAAACATTTCGTCACCGGCAACACCGTTCAGGACTACTTTAGTTCCGTGGGTGCGCATAAGTGTCCAGATAGCCTGGTTCGTTTGCATATTAGGCGAGTGAAAGGGTTCTTCCTGAAGATAGGTAAATGCGAGAATTTTATGCCATATTGTATCCAGGGGAGAATCAATTACCCTGTAGTCGATGTTGTAACGTTTTGCAACAGAGCGGGCAAATGGTTCTTCATCCCAACGTGGGTCAGAAAATCGGACTGTATAGGTAGTAATTCGTTCCGGGTGAGCTTTTGCTGCTAATGCCAGAATGGTGGAAGAGTCGAGTCCCCCGCTCAGTTCAAAGGCCAAAGGTACATCAGAACGTAAGCGGACTGAGACCGCTTTCTCGAGTGTCTCCCGTACAGATGTAGCAGCTTTGGATATGCTAATATCTGCTTCACTCATACGTTCATCCGGGATCTTCCAAAAGGTTTTTATTTTATTGGGAAAACTTTCATCAACAATTGTCCATGAGGCCGATGGAAAGGTAAAAATGCCTTCAAAACAGGTTGAGGAGTTCATATCCCGCAGGCCAGCATCCATCCAATGCCAGATGGCGTCGAGATTAACTTTTTTATTCTTCGCCAGATCAGGTACCCGGAGGAGAGATTTAATTTCAGATGCAAAGTAGATTCTATGCCGGATTCTAGCCCAATACAGGGGTTTTTTCCCCAAATGGTCTCTGCTGAGAATGAGCTGTTTTTTTTGAAAGTCATAGAGTGCCAGTGCCCAAAATCCTATACATCGCCGGAAGCAATCTACACCCCAGGTTTTGTATGCTTCAAGTAACACCTCCGTATCAGTGTGCGACCTGAAAACGACGCCACAATTTTCCAGTTCAGCCCGTAATTCAATATAGTTATAAATTTCACCGTTATATACAATACAGCAAGTATTATCTTTATCTAGGAATGGTTGATGCCCGGATGCTGATAGGTCAATGATGGAAAAGCGCCTATGGCTTAATCCAAGATTTGCGTCGAAGGTAATATTTGATGTCCTGAACTGAGGATATGATTCTTGTATCGTTCGGGAGCTATCTGAGCCGGCATACGCCTGGTACTTCGATGTCTTCTGATTGAGTAATGCATACCCTTCGTCATCGGGACCCCGATGACTGATTACATCAGTCATACATTTTAAAATTTCTGGATTTATGGGATTTCCGTTCAGATCGATTAGACCAGCTATTCCACACATCGTTGATTTGCTCCTTCTATGAGATTATTCCGTACTCTGAGTACCTTTGCAGGTATTCCTGCCGCCACACTGCCGCCAGGAATATCATGTGTTACTACAGCTCCGGCTCCAATTACAGAACCTTTGCCAATCCGCACACCATCCAGTACTATTACACCAAAACCTAACCAGACATCATCCTCAATGATGATATCCCCCTTTGTGTTTAGCGGTTGCTTTATGATAAGCTCATGGGGTGTAAAGCCATGGTTATACGGGTAAAATGCACAATTCGGCGCAATTTGTACACCGCATCCGATAATAATACTCCCCTTGTACGCTGATAGTTGACAACGTGGTTGTATGTGCGTATTTGTACCTATTTTCACACTCCCACCGTCACCTGTTTCAATGAACGTATCAACATGTATGTGCGCACATGTACCAATCTCCACAGATCCACCATCTCTATCCTGAAAAATCATTACGCGATCACCAATAAAAATATTGATGCCAAGTTTTACGTTGGTATGATAGATTGTTGCACTAGGAGAAACATACCCTTTCGGGTTAAAGTGTGCCAGATAACAACGTGCATAGTAAGGCGGAGCAAACCATGATGCAAGACGTGTAGCGAACCTTCCCAAAGTACCGGGTCCGGCAAAGTGCATCCAAAAACGCATCCATGCAGATTTGCATTTTCTTCGTATGATTCCAGGTAAACACATAAGTAAAACAACCTCAACTTTCTTCACAATAACTTTGTCAATTTTACGTGGCTATTCCCCTTATTGATTTAATTTAGCGAACCAGAGTTTAGCCATAGAATTATATCCGGCTCCGTTAGGATGAAGTTCATCAAATAATTCGTCCTGATGTGTTTTAAAGTACGTATAGAAATCTGGAGGAGCTGTCGTTATATTATTTGCCGTATCTTCTGTCAACTCATCGATAACGCTATTATAATCCAGTATAAGACTGTTTTTCGTAGCATAGGTAATGGTGTACGGTACCTTTGCAAAACACACTTCTTTTCCGGCATTGTTGATAAGTGTTATAATCTGTTGCATGATATCTTTGAAAGAACCAGAATATCCATCGCTTCCTGATTTCAAACCTTTTCCACTCGGTACAGGCAGAAAACCCTCACAATCATTAGTTCCGTAGAGGACCAGGTAGCGTTGGGCAGAGGGATATTTCTCAAGGAGTGACGGAACCCGTGATAACCCGCCTCTTGATTTTTCACCGGGGAATCCTTTGTTAACAACAGTATGTGGATAACCCTTTGCCTTTGTAAGAAGATCATTGAGTACCGGTGGATAGCCCCCGCCCGAATTTCTTCCGTCTGACGATTTATCGTCTGAGGAATCATCATCTCCGGTTCCGAATGTGATGCTGTCTCCTAGCGCAATATAATAATCACCGATACCGGCCCTGTTTACTTTATCGTATTTCATAGTACCTGAACCAGAAACGTTGTTTCCCGAACTATCTATAAGATAGGCTTCGATTGTATGTTCAGAAAGATTAAGGTTTGAGAAGGTGGTTTCAAAGGGTGAGCTATAATCGGTAAAGTATTTTTCACCACTTCCTGAGCCCCTGTCTAAGACAAACTTTATCCCATAACCATTTTTCAAACATGCGGAAGCAGATACCAAAAGATCTCTTGATTGTTGTAAATGCCTATCCCGGGGTTGAATGATCTGGACAAAAGGGTCTGTGCATTGATATAAAACATTAATTTCTGCCATTGTGGTCCATGAGTTATTGTTAACTTCTTTCACCGCACGGAGTCGGATATATTGACCGGTTTTAGGACTAAACAGAACTTCCTTTTCTGTAGCATTGTTAGCAAAAGTTCCTCCAACCACGGGATTACCCCAATTTGTCCCATCACTACTTACATAAAATTCGTATTGACAAATCCGGCCCGACTCCCCACCGTCCTGTCGCGGTAGATACCGAAAACCACTTATGTTGTATGTTGCTCCAAGGTCGATCTGTATCTCATGCGGCAGGGGAGAATTTCCTCTATACCATTTTGTATGCCAAATAGTGCTCGTATCTCCGTCGAATGCATTTTCTGCTGCCCCATCTTCACCAGTACGTTCTTCACTGTCTACATACCATAGGTTCCAATTAATCTGGGGGACAACACTTCCACTGCTGAAACTGCCGTTGTTTACCGTTATGACACGGGTTGCTGGTGTTGGATCAGGACAACCAAGTGAGTCGGTGACCGTAAGTGCTACGGAGAAGGTTCCCGGTTTATTAAACTGTACCAATCCAGGGTCTTTTGCGGAAGAATTGGCAATGCCAGAATTTCCGAAATCCCATGAATACGAGAGTGGTGCATTATTATCAGGGTCGGTTCCAGTCCCTGAAAAGTTTACAGAATCACCCAGATTGATCGTCGTATGCCAGGAAGGAGTATTAATTGTTCCGTTTGGTGCCTGGTTATTTGATGAATAGCCAAGAAGATTTATTTCAGCCATAGAAGTCCATGCAAATCCATTAACCTCTGTTAAAGATCTCAAGCGTACATATTTTGCTGGAGTAGAAGTGAACAAAACATCTTTTTTTTCTTCGTCATTAGCAAGGGTTCCTGTCGCTATGGGATTGTCCCAGTTTGTCCCATCATTACTTACGTAAAACTCGTAAAGTTTGATCCGTCCAATTGAGCAATCATCCTGACGCGGTAAATAGCGGAAACCATTAATAGTATAGATATTTCCAAGGTCAATTTGGAGCTCATGGGGTTGTGGTGATTCATAACCACCCGAATATTCTGTGTGCCAGAGGGTGGTAGTATCTCCATCAATGGCATTTACCGCCGACCCATCTTCATTTGCATACTCTTCACTGTCCGCATATTTTATATTCCAGTTTTTTCGGGAAATAATTTCACGGGAATTGTTTTGTACCGTTTGTACTGTAATAATTCGGGTTGCGGGAGTCGGGTCAGAAAGCCCAAGAGTATCGGTAACGGTTAGGGTAACAGTAAAAGTTCCTACCACTTGAAATTGGACTGATCCAGGGTCTTCCAGAGTAGAATCAGTAATTCCGGAATTCCCAAAATTCCATAGATAATTCAAAGGTGCATCATTATCGGGATCTGTTCCCGTGCCAGAAAAACTTACCGAACTTCCTACATTGATAGTAATATTTCCGCTCGGTGTGTCGATTATCCCATTTGGAGGTTGATTTCCCGATATATTACCCAGGAGATTTATCTCTGCCATAGAGATCCACGAATTGCCGTTGACTTCTGTCAGCGTCTTTAATCGTACAAATTGTCCGGTTGTTTTGGAAAATAAGACTTCTTTTTCCATAGCATCATTTTCAAATGTCCCTGCGGCTACAGCAGTACCCCAGTTTGTGCCATTATTACTTACATAAAATTCGTACTGGCCGATTCGCCCGTCCGAACTACCGTCCTGGCATGGAAGGTACCTGAAACCATTTATATCGTAATGGGTACCAAGATCAATCTGGATTTCATGGGATTGAGGAGAACCATTACCATTTAAGTGTTCCGTACGCCAGTAGGTTTTTGTATTTCCATCAAAGGCATCTTCAGCCGCTCCATTCTCACCAATAAGATTTTCACTATCTGCATACTTCAAACTCCACTCTTTTTGAGAAATGATACTTCCACCTACTGAGCTACTCATACCAGCAACGATACGGGTTGAGGGAGTTTGGTCAGAAAATCCCCAGGTGTGATTTTGATGAATAATCAATAGAAAAAATAGCAAAAAAAACAAAAACATTCGGTATATATTCATTTTATGAGCAAGGTACCTCATGGGACAAAAGTTCACCTCCTTTAACAATTTTTGTAAGAAGAAAACAGTGCAACGATATTGTTAATAATCATGTTTTACCCTGCGATTCTTTTGCTTTCATTCTTTGGCGCCGGATTAAGGGGTATTAAGATATTCCGATTTTTGTGAGCAGCAATGATGTTTGTGATAGTATTTTTGTATTTTTCTGCAAATATTTCCCTTGAATGATTTGTCCTTCCATATGCCCATGCACTGCGGGCCATCCCAACCAATTCCCTCGCAGGAAGATCAGAAATACATTGGATGGAATTTCTTATTTGATTAACAGTACATTCCTTCAATACTGTGCCGAAATCATTTGTATTTACACCAGACTGATAACTTATGACAGGTATTAGACCCATACTGAGGCATATTACAACAGCGCCTGATTGTCCTTCCGAACAGGAAGGATAAATGAGTCCAATACAATTATTTACAATCTTTGCAAATTCTACGCTGTCTACGTTAATCCATCCAACCGTGTGGATATTCGGAGTTTGATAAAGTTCTTTATAAAAAGCACCTTCAAAGTCTTTTTCCTGCTGAATTGGACCACAAATCGTTAAATGGTAATCTGGCATTTCTACAAAGGCGTCTAAAACTAAATCCAGTCCTTTATGTAGTAATCCACCACCTCCAAACCAGAGAAAATTTTTCCGGCATGCTTCAAAGTTTTTTTCTTCCGGCCATACATAAAGCCGGGGAGTCGATACCGGTATACGATAGATCGGCTTTTTTGCATATTGATAAGTACTGATTGTGAATTCGTTTCCAAGAAGGGTGACGTAGTCAGATGTTTCGATCCCAAAGTTGGGTTCTAATAGCCTCCTTGGTAAAATTGAGATCCCTTTTCTCTTTTGCAATTCAGAGCATCGTTCATATTGGGCGAGGTTATGGAACAGCCAGTGAGCCCATACCACATGCAGAATTTTTATACAGTCCTTAGGGAGTAGTGGAGAAATTCTCTCAAGGTTTAACAACTCATCTATAAAAATTGAATAATCTTTTTCGGGTTTAAACTCATGATTCGTGTAGTTTATTACATCTACAGAATAGCCCATATCTAAAAAAGTATTGGCCATCTGCCAACATTCCCAATCGCAGGTGTGCCGGATGTCGAAATCGGTATTACCCTTTATGAGGAAAGGGTTAATGGTATATGAGAGAAGCACGTTACCTATGGATGTTCCTTCCGGCTTCAGTGATATACACATTTCATTAGAGCCCCCTATTCTCTTAATTTCTATACCGAGTTTATTTATAATCTTCTTGATACTGCTTTTCATGTATATCCCCCCCTCCTGCGATCTTTTATACATAAAAGTCCGTTATGAAAGCGTGCCAAATGTTTCGGTTCAATCGCGGATGATTGAACCAACCCTGAGAATATTCCAGGAAAAGGTACAAAAATTTATATTCAGGTATTCATTTTCATTCCTCCGTAATACGCAATAATTCATCTTTATTGCCATTGGTATTTATGATTTTCGTTATAACCTTCCGGTATTCTTCTGCAAACCGTTCCCTTGTATGATGTGCCCTGGCAAATTCCCATGTCTTCAATGCCATACCTTTGAGTTTTTCTACGGGAAGATGAGAAATAATTTGTATGGTGTTTTTTATTTGATCAATGGAACAATCTCTCAGAATTACACCAAAATCACCAACATCCACACCTGATTCATAACTGATGACCGGTATCAGACCTCCGTGCATACAGGCTATTACCGCACCACACTGGCCTTCTGCGCTGGATGGATAGATGAGCCCAATACAATTATTCATAATTTTTATGAATTCTTCACTGTTGACATTTACCCAACCATGAGCATGGATATTGGAGGTTTGGTAAAGCTCCTTATAAAAAGTTTTTACAAAGTCCTCTTCATTTTGTATTGGACCGCAGATCGTTACATGATAATCGGGCAATTGTGCAAACACATCTAACACCAAATCCAGTCCTTTATGAATTAATCCACCGCTGCCGAACCATAAAAAGTTTTTCCTGCAGGCGTTAAAATCTTTCTCTTCCGGCCATGGATAAACAGCGCACGTTGAAATAGGAATACGGAAAACCGGTTTTTTTGCGTATTGATAGGTGCTGATCGTGAAATCATTTCCAAGAATAGTTGCACAGTCAGCATATTCAATCGCAAGATTGGATTCTACAATTCTTTGGCTCCTTACGGTTGCTCCTTTCCGTATTTGCATGGCTAAAGAACGTTCGTATGATGCATGGTTGTTATAGAGCCAGTGGGAGGTGTCCAGGTGTACGATCTTCATACAATTTTTATTTAAATACTGTGAGATTCTTTCAAAATTTGTGCGTGCAGCAACGAAAAAGGAATAATCTTTTTCAGGAATAAATTTGTTATTGCGATAATCAATAACGTCAACACTATAGCCCAGTTCCAAAAACGTTTTCCCTATTTGTAAAGATTCCCAGTCATGGGTGTGGTCATTGGATACCGGTTCGCCGGCTTTTAACAAGAATGGTTCTATAATGTAAGAAAGAAGTACATTACCTCTGCTCATATTTTCTGGTTTTAAAGAAACAACTTTTCTTTCATTCCGGTTGATCCTTCTCACGTCTACACCGAGCGTAGCTGTAGTTTTGCCTGATATTCTTTTAAGATATTTTCTCATATTCCTTCGGGGATAGTATTAGACCCTTCTTATTTACCAGTGTTTATTAAAATAGTTAACAATTTTCGTGCTTTTCTAAGAATAGTTCTCAATAAGGTCGGTTTTGCATTTATGGTATACAACAGCTTAACCTTTATAAAATTCAGTGGAAAGACATGATCGTTTGTTTTGTGGGCTTCCTGGGAAGATGCATTTTCTGCCGGAGATTTATTTGCAAGGCTGAGAAATTCATCCTGATTATATTCATCTTTTATGAATGACTCATCGGCAGACCACCTCCAGTTACCAAACCATGTCCAACAACAATTCTTTATGTACAAATCCTTTACAGAATTTGCCAAATCTTGATTTGTTTTTAACGTTGTATATTTGGATCCAATACCGGCAGAATACGTTAACATGAGACCGATTGATTTGTTGCTGCAATAATTAGAAAACCATAAATTAAACTCCATTTTTTTCTGGAGTTCTTTTACTACCCGGTATACCTGAACATGCTCAACATGTCCGTATTCACCCCATGGATTATGGGTGAAAACGTTCCGGTAACCTTTTAAGGTATTTTCCATATATTGCTTGAGCGTGAAATAATTATCTCTGTATTTCTTACTAGACATTCGTTTCTGTAAGATTTTCATTCCAAATTCGTTAATATCAGGGTTATGCCAATCGGTGTCAAAAAACGCTTCGGATTCATCTATACCCACGCAGTGTATATTTTTTAATGGGTGTTCCTGTAGACATTTTTGCCTGTTAACTGTTATTTCAGGATTCGATTTAATAGCCAGAAAACAGACTAACACCATGTCAACTTTATCTATGATTGAACTAAACCACAATATTTCATCATCCGGGTGAGCAGAAACTATTATTGATTTCTCAAACATATCTGTTTCATCCATTTCTCTCTCATCTTTATCTACTTAATCGTTTCTATTTGAAACGTATTTTGTATTCCATTTCAAAAGTGGTTTTATAATACCCGATTCTATTCCCATAGGATTCCGGGCTGAATTTCCATTCGTATTATCAATAACCTGAAAAGCTACGGCATGGTTATCATAAAAATGGATGATAAGAGGATCTTCTGTCATAATACCCACACCTACGATAAGCGTGCCTTCCGACAGAAAGTTTCCCGGAACCCAGACAGTGCTGGCAAAACGTCCAACAGGATGTGGTGTTTGCCGCCATGCAGGGTCATGATCAATGGTTAAAAAAACATCCTGACCATCCTCATTAACAAAACCAAAATTCGGAAGAAGTACATAACTTGATTTTAACACTTCATACTCTACCTCAATGCCGACCGGCTCCCGTATATCTACTGCATCGGTAACCCGTCCATCTTTTGTCCTTACCCTGACGGCGTACAGGCGGGCGATATCATTGCCCGGTGCCTTTCTGAGATCATTCCATTCCCGGACACCGGTTATGCCAAGTCCGGAATTCAGATAAGCAGAAACGACATGATGGGAAGGCCCATCCTTGAGTACACTGCCATCGTCCAGTAAAATAGTCCTCTTGCAGAGCCGGGTTATGGCAGGCATGTTATGCGATACAAAAAGTACCGTCCTCCCCTCTTTCCCCACATCCTGCATCTTGTTTAAACACTTTTTCTGAAAACGTGCATCCCCTACTGCCAGTACTTCGTCTACAATGAGAATCTCCGGCTCTAAGTGTGCCGCTACGGCAAAAGCAAGCCGCAGATACATCCCGCTTGAGTAGTGCTTTACCGGGGTATCAATAAAGGTTTCTACTTCTGCAAAGGCCACGATCTCGTCAAACTTCCGGTCAATCTCTACCCGTTTCATACCCAGAATTGCGCCGTTGAGATAAATATTTTCCCTGCCGGTCAGTTCAGGATGAAAGCCCGTGCCGACCTCCAAAAGAGAACCTACATTGCCATGAATTTCAGCAAATCCATCAATTGGTGTTGTAATACGGGACAAGATCTTGAGTAATGTGCTTTTCCCGGCACCGTTTCTCCCGATAATACCAACGACTTCGCCCTTTTTAATCTCAAAGGATACATCCTTCAGTGCCCATATTGTTTCGTCCAGTTCTGATGCACCGGTGCTCTGGCCGCGCAGTAATTTCCCTGCCCGCCGAAAAGGTGAAATGAATACATCTGCCAACGTGTCCCGAAGGGTTTTATACCTTGCTTGTGCCTTTCCTATATGGTATTTTTTACTCAATCTTTCTGCACGTATCGCTATCTCGCTCATTTTCATTCCTATCTGACTGTATCAGCAATTTATGACTTTGTGGTTAAATTAATTTTGGTTGGTGCTATGGCGTTTTAGGTTTTGTATAGGTTAGATCTTCTTACTCGTTGATAATAACCTTTTTCCAAACGTCTTCAAGGTTTCCGGCATTCTCTTCTTTAGATTTACTAATAAAGTATTTGATGAGATAATAATATTTCTATTGAATCTTTCTTTGACACCAAAAGAAAATTTATATCGTTCATCCCCTGCTCCAAAATCATATACCTGAAACCCATTTTCAATAGCATACCGGATACTATACCCAACCATTACCTTGCCAGGGGAATATTTGGCAAATGTATCATTAAAGACAGGGGTATAGAGGATAAAGGTCTTCAATTTTTGATCGATAATGCCAGCAACCCCTGCTATAGGTGTTTTTTCTGCCCATAAAGTAGTTAACCACAGAGCATTTTCTTCAAAACAACGTTGGTAGAGTGCACGGTGCCTGTATATTTGCTCAGATGGTAATCCCCAGCGCTTTTGCCAGAATTTCAAGAGTGTATCAATTTGAGTCTCCAGATTATCTGTGTGAACATGGATTACTTGATATCCTTTAAGCTGCTCTACCTTAGTAGTATAATATTTTAGGTTTTTACGGGTATTGGGACTGAGAAAACCGTTTAAGTATTGATCCCATGTATTTGGCAAGGAAATATAAGGACAGGAGGTTTCTTCAAGTTCTTGAACATGGAACCTCTTAGGAGAAAAATACTGTAAAAAGAGATCCAATCGCGGATCGAATACATTCATGAGTGAGAATGTATTCCATTTCAACTGTTTTTGAATAAACTTTGCAAAGGCAGGAATAGCAACATCAATGTAATCAGGCAAACAAACAAATCCCGTGCAATCTGATATTGGATTACCACCCATATGTAAATTACCATGGACAATATTGAATCTAAAGTTTCCAACGGAACTTATACCAAGTACCATAAATCCGACATACGGTTTCGTAGAAGTGGGCCGAACAGCCAATACCTGCCAGTTATACATTGTGGCCTCTATCCATCCACGCATCCATGTCCATGATGGAAAAATCGTTGCGTGTGGGTCTTCAGCATGGATATCATTCCAGTTCTGTTTCAGTTTGTTAAATTGATCGATACTCTTAATAACTTTTATTTCCATAGGGTTCTCATTATTCTTAATCGTATAGGAATTTCAATGTTCCGTTGTAGGGGCGAATCTTGTGTTCGCCCTTGCCCTGGACGATTCAAAACGTTTCCGGCTCGTTCCCAAATTTCATTTGGGAACGCAATTGCCGAGAAACTCTGTTTCGAAGGGTATACACGAAACAAAGTTTCGTTTGACATCGTGTTCCCAAACAGAGTTTGGGAACAAGCAGTCGAAAACAAGTAGTTAAAAGTCGGTTCCAAAGGTAGCGTAATATTAATTTTATCCATCATATCGATTCACTTAACCCATGAGCGGAAAAACTGACTCTATCTGGGGCATAATTACTCATAACATGACTCTCCATCTGGCTCCCTGATATCGTGGTGATATTTCCGTCCTGGTAGGGTTTTGTAGTCCATTTTAAAAGCGGTCTTACTGTACCCGGATAGGTTCCTGTGTAATTTCCACGGGCTGAATCCCCGTCAAGGCTATCAATAACCTGAAAAGCTACGGCGTGGCTTTCATCAAAATGGATGATAAGGGGATCTTCTGTCATGATACCCACACCTACGATAAGCGTGCCTTCCGCTAGGAAGTTTCCCGGAACCCAGACAGTGCTGGCAAAACGTCCAACAGGACGAGGAGTCTGCCGCCATGCAGGGTCATGATCAATGGTCACAAAAACGCATTGACCGTCCTCGTTATCAAAACCAAAATTCGGAAGAAGTACATGGCCTGGTTTTAACACTTCATACTCTACCTCAATGCCGACCGGCTCCCGTATATCTACTGCATCGGTAACCCGTCCATCTTTTGTCCTTACCCTGACGGCACACAAGCGGACAATATCATTGCCCGGTGCCTTTCTGAGATCATTCCATTCCCGGACACCGGTTATGCCAAGTCCGGAATTCAGATAAGCAGAAACGACATGATGGGAAGGCCCATCCTTGAGTACACTACCATCGTCCAGTAAAATAGTCCTCTTGCAGAGCCGGGTTATGGCAGGCATGTTATGCGATACAAAAAGTACCGTCCTCCCCTCTTTCCCCACATCCTGCATCTTGTTTAAACACTTTTTCTGAAAACGTGCATCCCCTACTGCCAGTACTTCGTCTACAATGAGAATCTCCGGCTCTAAGTGTGCCGCTACGGCAAAAGCAAGCCGCAGATACATCCCGCTTGAGTAGTGCTTTACCGGGGTATCAATAAAGGTTTCTACTTCTGCAAAGGCCACGATCTCGTCAAACTTCCGGTCAATCTCTACCCGTTTCATACCCAGAATTGCGCCGTTGAGATAAATATTTTCCCTGCCGGTCAGTTCAGGATGAAAGCCCGTGCCGACCTCCAAAAGAGAACCTACATTGCCATGAATTTCAGCAAATCCATCAATTGGTGTTGTAATACGGGACAAGATCTTGAGTAATGTGCTTTTCCCGGCACCGTTTCTCCCGATAATACCAACGACTTCGCCCTTTTTAATCTCAAAGGATACATCCTTCAGTGCCCATATTGTTTCGTCCAGTTCTGATGCACCGGTGCTCTGGCCGCGCAGTAATTTCCCTGCCCGCCGAAAAGGTGAAATGAATGCATCTGTCAACGTGTCCCGAAGGGTTTTATACTTTGCTTGTGTCTTTCCTATATGGTATTTTTTACTCAATCTTTCTGCACGTATCGCTATCTCGCTCATTTTCGTTTACCCCCCTATACAACATCTGCAAAGGTTTTTTCCATGCGCCGAAAATATAAGGCACCGCTGAACATTATGAGAAGTGCTGCAAATGATGAAGCAAACAACGTTGGTCCGGGGGTGGTACTCGTTCCCAGCAAAGCCCAACGAAATCCTTCTACCACGCCAACCATAGGATTAAGGCCGTAAATTGTACGCCATGGTTCCTGCAGCAAGCTGCTTGGATAGGCAATGGGTGTTGAAAAAAGCCATACTTGTGTTAAAAATGGTATCACATAACGGACATCGCGAAATTGCACGTTCATAGCAGAAAGCCAAAGAGACACACCAAGAGAAGTAACCAGGGCCAGGAGGAGAAAAAAAGGAATCCAGACTATATTGATTGTTGGAACAAAACCAAAGTAAAACATCATTCCTATCAACATAAGAAATGCCAATGCAAAATCTATTATACCTGATAAGACGGTTGCAATAGGTATAGCCAAACGCGGGAAATATACCTTTTTAATAAGATTCGCACTGTTTACCAGACTATTTGACGACTCAGTCAGTCCATGTGCAAAAAAAGTCCAGGGTACCATAGCCGCAAAACTAAAGATCGGATATGGAATTCCATCGGAAGGGACTTTTGCCAAACGGCCAAAGAAAAGACTAAAGACTACGGTGGTAAAAAATGGCTGGATTAACGCCCAGGCAACACCTAATACCGTTTGCTTGTAGCGCACCTTAATATCTCTCCACATGAGGAAGTAGATAAGCTCACGATATGCCAGCAATTCCTTAATTTTAAGGGAAACCCATCCTCTTGCAGGTTCAATCCGAATGACTGGCATACCCTCTCTTTTTGCAGATTGTGATGAAGATATAATAGGATTTTCCTCGCAGTGTTCCTTGGTTGCCATGAAATAGTTCCTTAATAAATCTTTTAAAGAGATAATAAATACGAAATTGGTGTTGGTTCAATCGTCCACGATTGAACCGGAACGTTTGGGCACGTTACTGATACCTGGAATCAATCCAGAGCCTACGTACCAATCCGAAACAATGGATCAATCTACAAAACTAAACCAACCGTGGAGAGGCCTTCAACAGAATTTTGAGTAATTACCGAAAGACTCATCCTCCTCTATTTGCTGATTGTGCTTTCAGATAGTCTTTATACCACTTTACCGTGAGATCCAATCCTTCCTCTAAAGTAGTTTTTGGTTTCCAGCCAATAGCAGCATGTGTTTCCAGCGTATTAGCGACCCGTATTTGTTCCAGTGGTCTGTCTGGCAGGGCACCAAACAAAGGCTCAATTGAGGAGCCTACGATTTCTGTTATCAGTTTTACAACTGTTTGAATTGATACAAGTTTTCCGGAACCTAAGTCTATTGTTCTGCCTTCTATGTTTGGAGCCTGAGCAACCGCAAGAAGTCCGTCAACGACATCCCCGACGTAAATCCAATCAATTTCCCGTATTCCGCTGCTGAGTCTCGGGCATTGCTCTTGGAGAAGAGAAAGGATCAGATAAGGAACGAGTTTGCTCAGGTCCTTTTGCCCGCATCCATATACCATAAAGAGACGGGCGATAACTACCGGGGTCTGATAAAGTGCATGAAACATACGTGCATATGCACTGCTGGCCCATTTGGAAACGGCATAGGGGGAACTGGGGATTGATTCCGTACTGTCTGATTCCGGTTCTTCTAAAGAGCCGGTTAAGATTATCCGGCGGCATCCAATCTCTGTAGCTACTACTAATAAATTTACCGTAGAATGCAGGTTACTGGAAAAGGTAGGTAAAATAAAATCCAAATTTCTTGAACCCAGTACATGACTGGCCAAATGGAATATTACGTCAGGTTTTATCGTGGTAAGAATTTCCCGGACTTTTTCTGTATTTGATAAATCGCCGTTCCACCATCGGATGTAATGCTCGTCATGAGAATGTGCTTTGCGAGAGATACCGTGTACTTCTGCACCGTTTTCCCGGAGAGAACGGCATAAATGAGATCCGATAAAACCGGTAGCGCCGGTAACTAAGACCTTTTGACCCGAAGACAAAGAAAAAGTCATTATCGATTTATTCCTATACAATTAAATGATAATTACAGAGATTATCTGCTGCATCTTTGACAAGATCAAATTTAAGACCTGACCTGTCTGAAATATCTAACAAAGTATTATTTCCATCAGATAAATTAAGTACCCAGAGCATAGCAAGTTCCCTTAACTTACCGTCATTTTGTCCACCAATAGCCTGGTAGAGTCCTCTTTTACCGAGTTGCGGTTCACATTTTTGATTTTGACTTGAGTATTTTTTGTTATTCTCAAGGACATTCAAAATTGACAGATAGAGAGAAAAAGAATCTGCCAGAGATACAGGCTGAACAAGCTCCAAATTATCTGCTGATGTATGATATTGGGGATACTGACCATGTGGCGTTCTCATGAGGCAGCCAACAGGAAGATTAAATCCTGGTGAGCAGTACTGTCTCTCATCATACCCAAATGGAATGAAATCTATGACCTCGTAATCATTTCCTGAATTCTTAAGGACATTGACAACGGTTTTATCTATTTCTGCATTACCCTGGCGGCTCTTCTTATAGGTAAACTTCCCTGAATCGCCGACACATGCTGCCACGAGGCCGTGTTTTATATTCGTAATTCCGGACTCGTTTAATGAAAGCCAGGTTATAGAACCAATTGATCCGGGGATAAAGAGAAACCGGTAAGAATATTTCAGAGGCAATCGGGTAAGATATTGTGCAAGAAAAACGGCAAGAACAACTCCCGAGAGATTGTCATTACAGAGCGAAGGATGGCATAGGTGAGAAGATATTAATATCTCATCGTTTTTCTCACCTTTTATGTAATATTCACCATATGTTAAGTGTCCATGCTTTAATGACGAATCAATAACCGCCTCATATTCATCTTCTTTAAGGTTTATCAACTGATTATAGCTTAAGCAGAATCCCCAGTTTTCTTTATAATATGAAGTTCTATAAGGAATCCAATCAGGATATTCTGGTAAGGTAAAGAGATGTTTCTTTAATTCCTTTAATGAGGCCTTCTTCCTGACGGGTATACTATAGTTTAAAACGTGTAAATTGTTTTTCTTAAAGTCGATTATTTTTTCACCTTTTGAATTTTTGACATAGGCGTCTTTTATGTTCCATTCCATTGGCACGCTCCAGTCAAATACTTTGGTTCCGGTAGGGACTTCATGTACTGTCAATGGAATATATTTCTTTATGATACGCAGGGTCTCTCGAACACCATTTCCGGTAATACTGCGGCATATTGGGAATAGATCGGATATGAGTTGGTACATTTCCTTACCAATTTCACCGGTATCGATAGCCATTTTGGGATTATTGATACTTTTGCCTACCATAAAATGTAATCTTACCTTTTCAAGTTTTGACTATTTGTACTACTTGTTCCCAAACAGAGTTTGGGAACAAGTAGTCAACTGAGTTTCTCGGTCATTACATTCCCAAACAGAATTTGGGAACGAGCCGGAAAAAAACGAGCCGGGAAAAAACTTTGAAATTCCTATGCATTGAATTATGCCTTTGGTTTCTGTGACAAAAAATCTGGATAATTCTGATCTCTGTCAGAAATTACCATAACCTTATGCGGCCAATGAATCCCAAATGCCGGATCATTCCATCGGACACCTCTTGAATATTCGGACACATAAAATTCAGATATTTGGTAAAATACTTCTGTATTATCGGCAAGTGTAAGAAATCCGTGGGCAAAGCCCTCAGGAATATATATCATCTTCCTGTTTTCAGCAGTTAATTCCACGGATATCCATTGTCTAAAGGTATCAGATTCCGGGCGTAAATCGATTGCAACATCGTATACTGCTCCCATAGTACACCGAATCAACTTCGATTCTTTGTAAGGAGTATCCTGATAATGCATTCCCCGGAGGGTTCCTTTCTTTCTATTAAAAGAAATACTGCATTGTGCCAGTTTTGGGTTAATCCCGGTTGCCTTGAATTCACGTTCACACCATGTTCTTGCAAAAAAACCCCGCCCGTCTTCCAATCTTTCAGGCTCAATCATATACACACCATTGAGCTTTGTTTCCGTCATAATCATTGATATACTTTTACATCGGGAATGAATACGACAAATTGCCCGCCCCATTCCCGTATATATGACATTTGCTCTATAACCTCTTCTTTCAGGTTCCAGGGAAGGATCAATACGTAGTCGGGTCTTGTCTCTTTGATCTTATCCGGGCTGTGAATTGGTATGTGTGTCCCTGGCAGGTAATGGCTTTGCTTATGGGGACTGCGGTCCACGGTGTAATCAATAAAATCCGGGCGTATACCACAATAATTCAGGAGGGTATTGCCTTTAGCCGGGGCGCCATATCCGACTATGGATTTTTTATTTCGTTTTGCTTCAATTAAGAAGGCCAGGATATTTCTTTTTATTTCTTTCACTTTTTCAGAAAATGAAAGATAATATTCTAAAGACATAAAACCCTTAGCCTCTTCATAATTTTTCAGCAGGGATACCTTGTCATTGACAGGTTGAGAATTGTCTTCTGCATGGCGGGCATAAATCCTTAAAGAGCCGCCGTGGGTAGGCAACGTATCTACATCAAAGAGAATTAATCCGTGATTCCTAAATATTTCCTCTACCGTGATAAAAGAAAAGTATGAAAAGTGTTCGTGATAAATTGTATCGAATTGGTTTTCATCCATAAGCATCATTAAATGTGGAAATTCCATGGTGATAATGCCTTTTGGTTTGAGAAGTATTTTCATCCCACGCACAAAATCATTAACATCTGGTACGTGAGCCAGGACATTATTTCCTAACAAGAGGTCTGCCTGCTCGCCTTCATTCACCAATTCCCTCGCTGTTTGTGTTCCGAAGAATTTTATGATCGTTGGTATTCCTGCCTTTTGAGCAGCTTCGGCTACGTTCCTTGCAGGTTCGATACCTAACACAGGGATATCTCTTTCCTTGAAATATTGAAGGAGATAGCCGTCATTGCTGGCTATCTCAATAACCTTGCTTTGTGAATTAAATCCGAAGCGGTCAATCACGAGTTTCGTGTAATCACACGCATGTTTAAGCCATGTATCTGAATATGATGAGAAATATGCATAATCACTGAAGATTTCCTCAGGAGACTGAATTAATGGCAACTGAACCAGGTAGCATCTGTTGCATACATAAACGCACAATGGATAGAATGGTTCCATTCTTCGAAGCTGTTCAGTTTTCAGATATGAATTTGCCAACGGTGATACACCCAGATCAACGAAGGTATGATTTAAGGAATTTCCACAAAAACGACACTTATTTTCTGTATTTACCATATTTATCATCGTCAGTTATACTCCTGTTTTTGTTTTTCTTCGTATTTTGACTTGAAAAGCCGTCTTGTTATGTGATGATGTCTATCAAAAAATGTACCCAAAGGAATAAATAATTGTTGAGATTTATTATGAAATAAAGGTAAAAGATACGGATTAATGCCATTCTTGCGATATAAAATAGATACGCTATCTCTGGAAGAAAAAGAAAATAATCCTTTTAAGCAAAAAAAGAAATATGTGACATGCCACAGAAGTGTGCCATTACAATAGTGTGACATGTCTCATGGAAAATGGTACAAAGAGGGAAAAATATGTTTAATATAATCTTGTAGGTTGGGCGGAGCAGCGAGGACAATGCCCAACATCAGCCAATGAAGTCTTTCAGTGAAATTTTGTATACAGTGTGTGAGTCCTACAGGACTGAATGAAACAAAGGCATGAAAGCATAAGGAAACAAGCCAAAATGTTTCGGTTCAATCGTGAACGGTTGAACCAACCCTGTGGATACTGAGTACTGATGCAAATGTCCGTATGCCATCCTGAAAGCTGCGTACATAAAATGAAAATTCCTGTACAATCAGGATAACAACGATTTCACTAGGTTTTGTAATTTTGCGGGTATCCTGTTCTTTAGTTTCTTGAGAAGTGTTTTGGTTATAATACTCACATTCCTGTTGAAGCGGTCTGTAGTGCCAAAAATGTATTTGTAGTTCTCGCCACCTGCACCGAAATCATATATTTTATATCCATTTTCAATTGCATATCGAATACAATACCCTGTCATTACATTTCCAGGTCTGAGATCGGCGAATATACTATTAAAAGCTTTCGTGTAGCTTACCATGATCTTTTTTTTCTGATCTAAAAAAGCCGCTTCTCCCGATATTGGTACTGTTCCATCCCATAAGATAGTTAAAAACAAACTATTATTTTCAAAACAATGTTTATAGAGCATGCGATAACTATTGAGAACATCTTCGGAATTATTTTCCCATCGTGCCTGCCAAAGAGTGAGTAACGTCTCAGTTTGAGCAGCCAAATTGTCTGCCTGAACATGGGTTACCCGAAACCCCTTAAGGCGCATGACCTTGCCGGAATAATATTTTAAATTCTTACGGGTATTAGAACTGAGGAAGTCTTTTAAATACCGGTCCCAGGTATCAGGTAAATTAATATAGGGGCAAGAGGTATAATTGATTTCTTTAATCTCATATTTTTTTTCAGGAAAACATTTCAAGAACAGATCTAATCGGGAATCTGCCACGTTTCTCATATCAAAATAATTCCATTTTGTATGATTTTGTATAAAGGTTGCGAAGGCCGGGATCGCTTCTTCAGTGTATTCAGGCAAACAGACAAACCCTGTATTATCTGACCACGGATCTCCTCCAATAACCAGTTTTTTCAAAGACCTGAGTCTTCCCCTTCGAGAAACCCTCATACCAACAGGCATGAATGCAATATATGGTGAATCCGGGTCGGGTTGCAGTGCTAATACTGACCAATCATATGATCTTGTATCTATCCATCCGCGTATCCACCCCCAAGACACAAAGATTGTCGTATGAGGATCTTTGGAGTAAATGGTATCCCAGTCTTCTTTTAATTTTTCAAACTGTTTAATATCATTAATAACACTGACATGCATAAGAGCCTCGAGTTAAACAACTTTCAGAGTGTCTCATAAGGAAACATACCAAAATAGTAGTTAATGAATCGTTGATAGTGGGTGAAAATTATCTCCTATCACGGTATAATTTATTTGTCAATTTGATAATCTGCAGCCAACAGCATAACCGTATTCCGGTAAAAAACTGTAACGTTCTCTTATACCATAGTGAACTAGCTCAAATCCAGCCTCTCGAAGCTCTGATGTTATCTCTTCTTTCGTAAAGTGATGGGCATAAAAACACTCAGTTAAATCATCACCTATTTCCATTGGTTCCCTCCCTAATACTGCTTTCATCAGATTGGCTAATTTGGCGGTAATATGATAATATTTCCTGTCCTGACGCGGGAAAAAAGAGATCAACAGAGGGCCATTTTCTCTGATCTTCGTATGGAGACCCTTAAGAAAATGTATCCTTGTGTTCCTACCTCGTATGAGCATATACATACCCCAACCGACAATAATACCATCGTATTGTTTTAAGACCTCCGGGTATTTATCCCGTACCATAAGCTGCAGCTTTGCATGTGCACCAATTTGCTCTAAAATTTTATTGCCACTTTTTACGAGATCCGGGTTACACTCAAATCCGTCTACATGATAACCCATCTTTTCCAGGGCTATAACTTCCCTTCCTGCTCCCGCCCCCGTTAGCATGATAGAGTGACACTCCTGAAACCAAAGTTCAATTACCCTTTTCTCCCAGTCTAACAACCCCTGGAGGTTCCATTCACTGACATGATAACCTTTTTGCATTTTCGAGAAGTAATAATAATCCAGATCATGGAAGTCCTTTCTGTCAAGAATTCCCAGCCAGAATCCATTATTGAGTATCTTGATGGGAAGGTATATACATTTTTTATATAGCTTTCCGATACCATGGATAACCTTATTACTACCAACATATAAATCAATATAGATTTTGCCTAACAAAGAGATGTTCATTCTTACCTTTCATTTTTTCAGATAAAAATCATTTATTCAGATTTCCTTAAAGGTCTTATATTAACATCGGTAATTTCCACACTTCGGGGCATGGCAAGCATGCTTATTATGACATTTGCGACGTCATCTGTTTGTATAAAATATTCAGGGTGATAAACTTTCCCTTCCATCTCATGAACTATTGCTTGCATGGGACTTGCCGTGCGTCCAGGATAGATGCTCAGGATGCGGATACCATAGTCATTTACTTCATATCTCAAGGTATCAGCAATGGCCCTTAGTGCGTGCTTTGTTGCAGAATACTGGCTGAGACATGCCTTAGTCCTGAAGCCTGCACTGGAGTTGATAAATACGATTTGTCCATGGCATGATTTGATCATAGGAAGCAGTGTTTGAGTAAGGAGGTAAGGGGCACGGACATTTATTTTATATTGTTTATCAAAATCCTCAACTGAAGCATGTTCAAGCATACCCATAGAGAAAATACCTGCGCTGTGGATAAGGATATCAATATGCCCAATATTCTGCTGAAGATGCATCTTTAACTTATCGATATCACTATCCACGGTTAGATCAGCCTGGTAACTCTTTATGGAAGGTGATAGCAATCTTGCGCTCTCCTCAACAACTTTAAGGGTTGTCAAATTACGACCAATTAAGCAGATTTCCACACCATGTCCTGCAAGCTCTAAAGCAATCGCTTTTCCAATACCGCTGCTTGCCCCTGTTACAACCGCAATTTGGTTTTTGAGATTAGACATCGATTATTATGGTAAATCAGGCCTTTGGCGATTTTTTATAACACCTCTGTAGGGGGTGAACCTTGTGTTCGTCCAGATGGAAAGAAAATAAACGGAAACGTTTTGAATTGTGCAGGGCGAAGGCGAACACATGTAGGGGCAGTTTTAAACCTGCCCCTACAAAGAACATTGAAATTCCTGTACATTGAATTAGGTTGCCTTTGACAATTCTTTGTTTACCAACATTTGAATTCTTATGGATATAAAACATATCAAAAAATGTACCTAAAGAATAAAAAATCTTTTTGCCAGGTGCCATGTAGGGGCAGGTTTTAAACCTGCCCCTACAAAGAACATTGAAATTCCTGTACATGTACATTGAATATGGTAGTGTAAAACGACTGTTATCCTGATAAAATTTGCACCTTCTTTTCTGAAATATTTATCAAAGTATCAAAAAACTGCCTAATATCCGTGCTGTGGTAACTTACTTTAGAAAAATGGGTACTAATGAGAAGAGAAGGGAGGTGTAAACTTTCTAAAACAGGGTACCAATATGCGGCATGTTACAGAAGTGTGCTATCACATAAGTGTGACATGTCACATAGTGATTGAAGGCTAATGTTTGGAGATGCGTGGTGGATAAACTTTTTCATAAAAGAGACATGACCGTTATAGTTTTGTGGTATTAGGATGTCTCGGAATTGCAGTACAGAAAATCTTGTGTTGTGCCGGGAAGGTTCGTAGGTTGTGATATTCAAAACCACCTTCCACGAAGAAGCAATGAATCCCCAAGGGATGAAATGATTATAGACTTGCAGAAAATAAGGAAAAAAATAAGGGATACCTGTTGAAGGTACCCCTTATCCCTATCGTGCCAATCTGAAAATCCAGTATTGATTGTTCTTACTGACCTGGCGGTGGTAATATCCATGTGCCTTCGTTAGAACCTACGTAGACATAACTATCGTAAGGGTTTACAGCCAGAGACCATGCAGTAAACTCCGGACCAAGATTATACGTGATATTTTTCCAACTCAGTCCTGAATCTGTTGATCTGAAAACTCCATTTGTCCTTCCCATTGACGTTACAAGTTTGCCCGCATAAACAACATTTGAATTGTTTGGGTCAACAGCCAGACGGGATACCCCTACCGATCCAAAGCTGTCCGGTGTAATGCCGTTATCTTCATTTCTCAAAATCCATGAAGAACCGGTCCAAATATAAACACCCATAGTCGTTGATGCAAGATATACCCTGTTTTGATTTTTAGGATCTACGACAATATCATTGAAACTCTGTATTCCTGGATTTGGAGTATAGGGTGATGTCCATGTTTCCCCTCTGTCAGTCGATTTATAGACCGTCACAGGATTTGTAGCTACAGAATATACAATATCTCCATTTCCCTGAAACACCGCATCCACCTTTCTTGCAAGCTTTTTCCATGTTACTCCCCTGTCTGTGCTCCTGAATTGACCTGCGTAAACAACATTCGAGTTTTGCGGATGAAATGCAATGAAACGATAACTGCCATTCGTCCCGCTGATTATTTTCCAGCTTGCCGCATCATCATGTGATACAATGATTTCCTGATCTTCCCAACTCCCCCTTGCGGTAACAATCACTTTGTTGTTGCTTGTGGTATTAATTGCCCCTACGTTTGTTGAAACCCAGAATGGCTCCTGCAATGGTACATAGATATTTTTAAAAGTATAACCGCCATTTCTCGTGATTATACCACTAAAATCAGTAGTAAATATGACAAGCCTGTTTTTATCGTTTGCATCCCAGGCGTATGCTGTACCACCAGTCGATGTACGCGCAGCAGTATACCCGCTCCCGGAATATGTCCAACTGTAACCTCCATCGGTAGTCTTTTGAGGAATACCTGCATATGCAGCTACTAAAGCTGTATTCGCATCAGAAGGATGAGGTGCGATGGGAGACCCGCCGTATTGTCCATTACCGGGATTACGGTATATATCACTAAACAGATTTCCTTTGTTCATGGTGGAAGGTGCATTCCATGTTGCCCCCCCATCGTGTGAATAATAAGGGTGTTTTTCTGTCGTACTATATGCGCTGACGTACAGGTAGTTTGGATTAACCGGACTCATTGCCAAATAGGCAGCATTCTTTCTGTTCGTGCTCCTTGTTATGAACGTTAATCCATTGTTACTTGAGTAGAAACTTGAGCCTCCATCGGATGATTTGTACACACCGTAGGAACCGACGGTAACATACATAGTACTCGGATTATTGTGGTTAATGACTACGGTCCTTGGATAATCCGGTAATCCGTTTCCAATTTTCTGGATTGAAACGGTAGTATCATCAGTTATTTTATATAACCCGGCCATGGATGCAGCATACAAGACCTTCGGATTTTGCGGATGGATGCGAAGCCCTAACACCTTAGATCCCGTCAAAAGGTTCATTGAACTCCATGTAGCACCCCCATCAGTCGATTTTAAGATCCCTTCTGTGTGTGTACTTGCATAAACGGTATTTGAATTGGCAAATGCAAAATTGCATCCACCCCTTTCATAAGATAGTCTGTAATAATAAGTCTGTTTAACCCTCTTCCACGTTTCTCCACCATCAGTCGTACGGTATATGCCGTCGGCTTTTTCACTTGATTGGGTATGTGATGTTATGTTGGCCGCCCCTGCGATTAAAACAATCTTCGGATTGCTGGGATTAACGGCTATAGACAGTCCACCCGACGACAGATAACCCTTATGACTCCTTTGCCAGTTTTTACCGCCGTTACTGCTTTTCCATACCCCGGCGGTATCACTTACCATGAACGCAATACTAGGATCTGACGGCGCATACGCAATATATTCTATTTCCTGACCGCCTTCTCCGGGTGCTATTCCTGCGTCTCTTTGGGCAGTTGTCGCCAGCGGGTACTGCTTCCATTCAGTAGCAGAAGTACTAAATGCAGGAACGGTAAAGGACATCTCACTCCCGTATTTTGTTCCGGCACTGCTCATAGCTGCAATTCTGTAATAATAGGTTTTTCCTGATGATAATCCACTGATACTTATACTTACCTCCGTGGTAATCGACCCGCTTATACCTTCTGTCGACGATTTATTATTGAGGGATCCGCTCGTTGTTCCATATTCAAACCAAACTGCGGTGGATAATCCATTGGCGTTAGCCGTACCACTTAATGCAGCCGAAGTTGATGTCAAGTTTGTAGCTGGCTGCGTTTCTACGGTAGGTGGAAGCACGGTTCCAACGGTGTCTGTGGATAGATACAGATCGCCAAATGATGATGTATCGAGATAGTTATTGCTCGTTCCAACCCACATAAGCTGTCCTTCCCGATCGCCACCGTTGTCATCGTCATTATTACCGATATCAAAACCAATGGTCGTACCTGAACTTGGAGTGATACCGAGATTACTCCAGGGAATGGCTAGCTCAATACTATATCCCCCCGTTGCGGAAACCCAGGCGTGCAATACGCCGGTAGTCCTGCCATTCTTTTCCCAAATCGAACTGTCGTTATATCCCTTGATAAACTGACGGTCATAACTGTCGTAGCTTGTCCCATGGTTATGATTACCGTCAATGTAGATCTCTACAGAATCGTCCTGATGAGCATTTGATGAATCGTTATAGAGACTGCTATCACTGACCTTTATCCCTACATAGATATGGGTATCATCCCATAATACACCGTATTTCACCGTATTATTGGAAGTGCCAATGGCTGTTTTTGTAATATAATTTGCAGTACTCCACACAGACTCATTAAGATTTCCATCAATATCAATACTGCCTAGTGGCCTTTCGGCATTAACCGATGATGTTGAAGAAGAGGTTGGACTCGGTGTGGGTTTTGCCGTTAATGTAGTTGTGAGTGTCGGTGTTGCGCTTGAAGTTGACGTCGGTGTCAGGACTGGTAATATCGTCGATTCAGGCGAAGAAGTTGGCGTTGTATTTGGTACAGGTGTCGGGTCTGTAGTATCATCGATAGTTTCACTAGATAGATACAGATCACCAAATGATGATGTGCTGAGATAATTATTGCTTGTTCCCATCCACATAAGTTGCCCTTCCCGATCACCACCATTGTCATCATCGTTATTGCCGATATCAAAGCCAATGGTTATATTGGAACCCGGTGTAATGCCAAGATTACTCCAGGGAATGGCTAGCTCAACACTGTACCCCCCTGTTGTGGAAGCCCATGCGTGCAATACGCCGGTAGTCCTGCCATTCTTTTCCCAGATCGAACTGTCGTTATATCCCTTGATAAACTGACGGTCATAACTATCGTAGCTTGTCCCGTGGTTATGATCACCGTCAATGTAGATCTCTATAGAATCATCCTGATGAGCATTTGATGAATCGTTATAGAGACTGCTATCACTGACCTTTACCCCTACATAGAGATAGGTGTTATCCCACAATACACCATATTTTACCGTATTATTGGAACTGCCAATAATGGTCTTGCTTACACTAGCCGTAATGTCCCATACAGATTCACTAAGATTCCCATCGACGCTCATACTGCTTGTTACTTTTTTAGCAGAAACGGATGACGTTGAAGTGGGAGTTGGACTTGGCGTCGGACTAGGTGTGGGTGATGGGGTTGGTATTGGTTTTGGTGCACGCTTCGTAGTGTCTTCCAGTATAGACGTTGCTGTTGGTGTTAATGTTAGTGTTGAGACTGGGGTAATATTTGTGACACTAACGGTATCAGCAGACAAGTAGAGATCGCCAAACGATGAAGTGCTGAGATAATTATTGCTTGTTCCCATCCACATAAGCTGGCTCTCCCGGTAACCACCGTTGTCATCATCGTTATTGCCGATATCAAAGCCAATGGTTATATTGGAACCCGGTGTAATGCCAAGATTACTCCAGGGAATGGCTAGCTCAACACTGTACCCCCCTGTTGTGGAAGCCCATGCGTGCAATACGCCGGTAGTCCTGCCATTCTTTTCCCAGATCGAACTGTCGTTATATCCCTTGATAAACTGACGGTCATAACTATCGTAGCTTGTCCCGTGGTTATGATCACCGTCAATGTAGATCTCTATAGAATCATCCTGATGAGCATTTGATGAATCGTTATAGAGACTGCTATCACTGACCTTTACCCCTACATAGAGATAGGTGTTATCCCACAATACACCATATTTTACCGTATTATTGGAACTGCCAATAATGGTCTTGCTTACACTAGCCGTAATGTCCCATACAGATTCACTAAGATTCCCATCGACGCTCATACTGCTTGTTACTTTTTTAGCAGAAACGGATGACGTTGAAGTGGGAGTTGGACTTGGCGTCGGACTAGGTGTGGGTGATGGGGTTGGTATTGGTTTTGGTGCACGCTTCGTAGTGTCTTCCAGTATAGACGTTGCTGTTGGTGTTAATGTTAGTGTTGAGACTGGGGTAATATTTGTGACACTAACGGTATCAGCAGACAAGTAGAGATCGCCAAACGATGAAGTGCTGAGATAATTATTGCTTGTTCCCATCCACATAAGCTGGCTCTCCCGGTAACCACCGTTGTCATCATCGTTATTGCCGATATCAAAGCCAATGGTTATATTGGAACCCGGTGTAATGCCAAGATTACTCCAGGGAATGGCTAGCTCAACACTGTACCCCCCCGTTGTGGAAGCCCATGCATGCAATACCCCGGTAGCCTTGCCATTCTTTTCCCAGATGGAACTGTCCTTATACCCCTTGACAAACTGACGGTCATAACTGTCGTAGCTTGTCCCGTGGTTATGATTACCGTCAATATAGATCTCCACAGAATCATCCTGATGAGCATTTGACGAGTCGTTATAGAGGCTGCTATCACTGACCTTTACCCCTACATAGAGATAGGTGTTATCCCACAGTACACCATATTTTACCGTATTATTGGAACTGCCAATAGTCTTCTTGCTTACACTATTTGCAATATTCCATACAGATTCATTGAGATTCCCATCGACGCTCATACTGCTTGTTACTTTTTTAGCAGAAACGGATGACGCTGAAGTGGGAGTCGGACCTGGTATCGGACTTGATGTAGACACTGGTGTTGGGGTTGGATTTACCGTTGTAGCGGTATTGCCGGACAAGTATAAATCACCAAAGGATGCCGTGGTGAGGTAATTGTTACTTGTTCCCATCCACATAAGCTGGCTCTCCCGGTAACCACCATTGTCATCGTCGTTATTGCCGATATCAAAGCCAATGGTTATATTGGAACCCGGTGTAATGCCAAGATTACTCCAGGGAATGGCCAGCTCAACACTGTACCCCCCTGTTGTGGAAGCCCATGCATGCAATACCCCGGTAGTCTTGCCATTCTTTTCCCAAATCGAACTGTCCTTATACCCCTTGATAAACTGACGGTCATAACTGTCGTAGCTTGTCCCATGGTTATGATTACCGTCAATGTAGATCTCTACAGAATCGTCCTGATGAGCATTTGATGAATCGTTATAGAGACTGCTATCACTGACCTTCACCCCTACATAGAGATAGGTATTATCCCACAGTACACCATATTTTACCGTATTACTGGAACTGCCAATGGTCTTCTTACCTACACTAGTTGCAATATTCCATACAGATTCATTGAGATTCCCATCGACGCTCATGCTGCTTGTTACTTTTTTGACAGAAACAGATGATGTTGAAGTGGGAGTCGGACTTGGTGTTGGAGTAAAATTCGGCGTAGATGTTAGTATAGGAGAAGGTGTTGGAGTTATGTTTGGTATGGGTGTTGTACCCGTATTACCACCAGCGGTATCAGCAGACAGGTAGAGATCACCAAATGATGATGTGCTGAGATAATTATTGCTTGTTCCCATCCACATAAGTTGCCCTTCCCGGTCACCACCGTTGTCATCGTCGTTATTACCGATATCAAAGCCAATGGTTATATGGGAACCCGGTGTAATGCCAAGATTACTCCAGGGAATGGCCAGCTCAACACTGTACCCCCCTGTTGTGGAAGCCCATGCATGCAATACCCCGGTAGTCTTGCCATTCTTTTCCCAAATCGAACTGTCC
>JBDIVL010000039.1:0-36184 GCA_039794405.1 Candidatus Jinrextremum sp.
TCGCCAACCCCTGCTTCGCCAACATATGCGTTATCACCGCCGTCAACGTCGTCTTACCATGATCCACATGCCCTATCGTCCCTACATTCACATGCGGCTTCGTCCGCTTAAATACCTCTTTACCCATCCTTCTCTACCCCTCTTTTCTTATTATCCCACAACCTTTATCTTCAACTCTTAAATTTTCTGGAGCTGCTGATGGGATTTGAACCCATGACCTCGTCCTTACCAAGGACGTGCTCCACCACTGAGCTACAGCAGCAAACAAACTATAATACCTTCTCTTAACCTTAGAAATAAAATACCCTACTATTCTAAATCTTCAAAAAAACAAATTTCCAAGCGATCCTAACATCATACCATAACCACATACTTCTAAGATAGTTACGCCAATAAATATTACATTACAATTAATCACAATGTACAATTTAGTCATTATACAACAAAAAAAACAATTGTCAAATATATTATATCATTATTTAATATCAACAATTACTTTCTAATCAGATGGTTATTGTTAAGTATTATTTTTGAGAAATGGCATAATCGAAAAACCCAACATCAAATTAAAGCGGGCGATGGGAATCGAACCCACATGACTAGCTTGGAAGGCTAGGGCTCTACCATTGAGCTACGCCCGCAAATATTTAAGTCAACCCAGAACATACTGCACAAAAGTTCTGAATAATTATTCAGTGGTGGGTGGAGGAGGATTCGAACCTCCGAAGGCAATGCCAACAGATTTACAGTCTGTCCCCTTTGGCCGCTCGGGAATCCACCCTATCAAAGTTCAAGGCTTAAAAGCTAGCGGTGGGATTCGAACCCACAACCTGCGGTTTACAAAACCGCTGCTCCGCCGTTGAGCTACGCTAGCACGCAAAAAGAGCAATTTTATCAAAGTATTAAAATTATTCAAGAAAAATTTGTTTTATATTCAAACTTGAATAGCTGAGAGATATCCGCCGTAATTGCGTTCAACCTCAATCAAACTATCTCCACCAAATTTTTCTAGGAATGCCTTCGCAATCTCGAAAGCAACCATAGATTCACAGACAACCGAAGCAGCGGGAACTGCACAAACATCCGATCTTTCATAAGAGGCTACAATAGGCTCTTTTGTCAATAAATCAACGGATCGCAAGGGTTTTTTTAATGTTGGTATAGGCTTCATATATGCTCTTACTATAATTGGTTCTCCATTACTTATGCCTCCTTCTATCCCTCCGGCATTATTTGTTAGCCTTTTAAATCCGCCTGTTAACGATATACCATTTGCAGGCTTCTCATAAAAGATTTCATCATGTACTTCTGAACCAAGTTTATTAGCAACATGGTAACCCAGGCCCAATTCGACTCCTTTGATTGCTTGAACAGACATTAAGGCGCAGGCAATTCTAGCATCCAATTTCAAATCCCACTGTGTATGATTTCCTAATCCGACAGGTAACCCGTAAGCAAATACCTCAATAATTCCACCAAGGGAGTCTCCTTTGATATTTATTTGCTTAATCTTTTCAATAACTTTCGCTTCAATATCTTGATCAATACAATATATTAAACTTTTTTCACGTACTTTCTTTGCGATATCTAAATCTTCGGGAAACTTATCCGAATTAATACCCCCAATTCCCTTTACATATCCAAATATATTTATTCCAAAATAAGCAAGTAAAATCTTTATTACTGCACCAACTGCAACTCTTGCAGCAGTCTCTCTCGCACTTGCTCGTTCCAGGACATCTCGTGCGTCCTTTTGGTGATATTTTATAACACCTGCCAGATCTGCATGGCCAGGTCTAGGCCTTGTAACAGGTGGTAGCTCATTAATCGTATAATCACTATTTTTGATCATTAAACAAATTGGACTACCCAAGGTTACATTTTTCTTAACTCCAGAAAGAATCTCAACACGGTCTTCCTCAATTTGCATTCTTCCACCTCTGCCTAATCCACCTTGTCTTCTTTTCATTTCCTTATTTATTACCGACTCATCAATCAATACACCCGCAGGAAATCCTTCAATCATTGCAATGAGACATTTCCCATGCGATTCTCCTGAAGTTTTAAAATACAACATGCTCTGTCTCCAAAACGAACTAGTTTTATTATTTAATTGCCTAGGATATTTTAGTTATGCTAGAATCACGAAATTATATATTTAACAAATTAAAATAACAATGTAAAACACAATTCCATGTATAATCTATGTATTAGCCTACGTTATCTACGTAGCCGAAAAATATCATTTTTTGCAGTAGCCGGGGTTGCCGTAGGAGTAATGACCTTAATTGTAGTACTTTCTGTAATGAATGGGTTCGATCAGGAACTTCGCAACAGAATAAGAGGTACTCTGGCACACATTATTATTTTAAAAGGGGGCATGTATGGGCTTGAAGATTATCAACAAGTTATTGAAAAAGTAAAAACCTTTGAGCACGTAATTGCATGTGCACCCTATGTTGAAGGTCCTGCGCTTATCAAATTAAGGGGAAGAAAGGAATTCGTTTATTTCAAAGGAATCGATCCCAACGCAGAGGCACGTGTAGGAGATTTTGAATCATACGTCACTCCATTGGGAAATCAGCCGGATGATCTGCTAAAAACCCATGGGGAAAAAAATACAGCAAGCATTTTTGGTGGTACAGAGTTATTAAGAGTTGGACCTGGTGAACCGGAAAAAGACCCAGGAAGCTTTATCCAAAACGGTGAGCAAGTTGTACTAGTTACTCTGAAAGAATGGGATAAGATTAGTGTAAAAGCATTTATCGTTGCCGGAATGTTTAAATCAGGAATGTATGACTTTGATAAAAACTATGTATATATCCCCATTGCTGTAGCACAGGAACTTGTTGGCTCAAAAGAAAAAAACGCCGTAACTGGAATAAGCGTAAAATTAGATGATTATCATTATGCCAATCAGGTACGCAATCGCTTACAAGATGCACTAGGCTTTGAATATTATGTACAAACATGGGAAGATGCCAGAAGAACATTTTTAACTGCGGTCATGATGGAAAGACGTGTAATGGCATTTATCTTATTTTTTATTATTATGGTAGCAGGATTTAATATACTAGCAATTCTTACTATGATCGTCCTCGAAAAATCCAGAGATATTGGCATTCTAAAAGCGTTAGGGGCTACTACACAAGGCATCATGTCTATTTTCCTTTTAAATGGTTTCCTTATTGGCAGTATTGGTGCTTGCATAGGAACAACCATCGGCCTATCCATTATTTTAAGAATTAACTGGCTAGAAAATGTTTTATACAATCTTACAGGTTGGAGGCCATTTCCTCCCGATATATATTATTTTAATCAAATTCCGACAATAATAAGTCCGGGCAGCATTACACTAACTGCAGTTATTGCTATCTTTAGTAGTATCATTTTCAGTATCTATCCTGCTTTTAGAGCTGCACGGCTTGATCCGGTAGAAACACTGCGTTACGAATAATCTTTCGAATAGTTTTCTCGTTAATTTTCATTAAGCCTATTGACAGGCTAAAAAATAGCTGTTAGCATTTATTTTACTATATTTATTGTTTCCACTTTCTACTTACTATTCAATTTTCTATTAAAATTTTACCGTGGTTAATTATTACGATATCCTCGAAGTACATCAGGAAGTAAGCACAGAAGAGCTTAAACGGTCTTTCCGGGCACTTATTAAAAAGTATCATCCTGATATCCATGGCCCAAATAAATTATGGGCTGAATCAAAAACTAAGGTTATTATACAAGCATATAAAACACTCTCTGATTCCACAACCCGTGAGCAATATGACAGGTTGTATAAACACCATTTACAAGTCCGTCAAACATCGGAGCCCTATAATACAAGGGCAGAAACAACAACTGAAACAAATACCATTCAAGCAAAGGTGAAATTTATTCTCTTTGATCTCTTGAATGACAATATCGATAAGGCCATTGAAAATTACGAGTGTTTATTAAAAGACCACATCGATGTCGATTTCCTTCTATATTTAAATCGTCGAGACTATATTGATTGTAAATTCTTATTAGCTGAAGCTTATGAAAAATTGGGAAAATATGAAGTTGCTATTGAATTTTATGAATTTATCTTTGAAAAGGAAAAAAATACTATACGTAGTCACTTACTTGCCGAAATTAAAGAACGAATTAAAAATATATACTGTCGAAAACTGGTAAAGTATGTTTCTCCAAAAAAGGCATTGTGCTATTATGAAAAAGTATTAAAACTTAATCTATACAAAAATGAAACCGCCTTTATCTATAAAAAAATGGCAGAATGTTATCTTAAACTGAAAGAGTATGAAAACTCCCTTAAGCACTTGAATATTGCTTTATCATTGAAACCCAATCTTCAAGGCATAAATAAACTTAAGACCCAGCTTAAACAACATATCCAAAACCTTGCCCTATAGGAGACTGTAATTCATGGTGAATAAAGAAGTACCTCTTCTTACTACCAATGTTCCAGGACTTAAGTTGTACAATCGTGGTAAGGTAAGAGATATTTATGAAGTTAACGGTTATTTATTAATCATCACTACAGACCGCATTTCAGCCTTTGATGTGGTACTGCCAAATGGCATTCCATACAAAGGAAAGGTACTTACCGGGCTCTCTGAATTCTGGTTTCAATATACCTCCGATGTTATTGAAAACCACCTCATTACTACTCATCTTGAGCGGATGAACAATAGCACTATTATACAGCATCGAGGCATCTTACAAGGTCGCTCTATGCTGGTTAAGCATGTGAAGGTTATTCCTGTAGAATGTGTAATTCGAGGTTATTTAGCAGGCTCGGGTTGGGCTGAATATCAAAAAACACAGTCAATTTGTGGGATAAAGTTGCCATCCGGGCTTAAAGAATCTGATAGGCTCCCAGAACCTACTTTTACACCATCCACCAAGGCAACAACTGGACATGATGAAAATATCTCCTTCTCGAATGTTGTTGATTTAATCGGTAAAAAATTAGCTGAAGAACTCAAGGAGAAGAGTCTGAAGGTCTATCTTAAAGCAAGCGACTATGCAAGAAATAGAGGCATTATTATCTGCGATACAAAATTTGAATGGGGCATTACAAAAGATAACAAGATACTATTGATTGACGAAGTACTTACGCCAGATTCCTCACGTTTTTGGCCGCTTGATGGTTATAAGCCCGGAAGACCACAACCTTCTTATGATAAGCAATTCATACGTGACTATCTTGAAAGTACCCACTGGAATAAAACACCGCCGGCACCATCACTACCTCAGGAAATTATCCAAAAAACTTCTGAAAAGTATCTTAACGCCTATAAAACTCTTACTGGTAAAAGCCTGATTTAAAGTACCCTTAGCTTACAAAGATCACAAGAATGGCAACAAAATCAAATGATCTCAGTAAATATCTTGACATTGCAACAGAATCTGCTTTCCGCGCTGGTGCCATTCTCAAAAAGTATTTTGGGAAAGTATGTCCCTCTATGATTGATGAAAAAGCTAAAAATGATTTTGTCACCGACTTAGATCGAAAATCAGAAGATATTATCAAAGACTATATTAAATCTCATTTTCTCAATCACGGTATATTAGCAGAAGAATCTTTGGCGGAGAAGACTTCTTCACCTTTTTTGTGGATTATTGACCCTTTGGATGGTACAGCAAACTATATCCACGGCCTGCCCAGTTTCGCTGTTTCTATAGCATTAGAAATTGAGGGCAATTTGGCAATTGGTTTGATCTATGAACCTCTTAGAGAAAATATCTACTCTGCCATTAAGGGTCAAGGTGCATACAAAAACGGTAAACGCATGAATATCTTTGATCCTAAACCCTTAAGTGATTCTCTCATTGCAACTGGTTTTCCTTTCAGGATAAAAGATGTTATTGATACTTACCTTAAGGCATTTAGAGAGCTGTTTCTGCGAGCTTCGGGAATCAGAAGAGGTGGCTCTGCTTGCCTTGACCTTGCATATACAGCAGAGGGTATTTTTGGAGGGTTCTTCGAGTGCGCTCTATCGCCGTGGGATATGGCAGCAGGTGCCCTTCTGGTTGAAGAAGCAGGTGGTATCGTTACTGACTTTGAGGGTGGTTGTCAATATTTAAAAACAGGTTGTATTATTGCCGCTAATAAAGGGACTCATCAGGAGATGTTGAAGATTGTCCAAGAGGTCTTTAAGGATTATTAACGATATTTTATTACTCCTACCTTTTTACAATAAACATTAACAGGACAAATGCTACATTTTGGGGAGATAGGAACACAGATGTTTTGACCAAATGTAACGAGCAGGTCATTAATGATAAGCCAGTATTTTTTTGGAAGTTTTTTACGCAGTGCAAATTCTGTCTCTTTTGGATTTTTTGTTTTAACATATCCCCAGCGGTTAGTAATCCGATGAACATGTGTATCGACACAGATACCTGGTAGTTTATACCCTAAAGTAACAACTAAATTTGCAGTCTTGCGGCCCACACCGTTCAACTTCAACAATTCATCGATTTCATCAGGTACCCTGCCGTTATATGTCTTAATCAAATCATCACAAATCTCTTTAATCTTCTTCGCCTTCACCCGGTAGAATCCAACTGGATAAATAAGCTTCTCCAGTTGCTCTGTGGAAATCTTCATCATATCTTCTGGGTTATCTGCCCTGGCAAAAAGCCTATTTGAAGCCTCACGGGTAGTTTGATCTCTGGTTCTTAGACTTAAAATACACGAGATCAAAATATGAAACGGAGTCCGCTCTTTAGAAATAGTAGTAACAACGGGTTCAACAAACCTTTTGTTTTCTTTTTTAATAATCTCTAGTACAGTATCGATATCAAACATGAAAGCACTCAATAAAAAACGGCAATGTGTATATTTATTTCACACATTGCCGTTCTATTGTTTTCCATTAACAGTGAATCTTTTTTCTCCATACTTTATCAGATATCATGATACCCAATCTTTGATCATGGTCATGATTTTCTGCTATCAGCAAATAACTTATCATAAACAAAACCAGCTACAATCCCTCCTAAGATTGGACCAATCCACCAAACATAATGATGGGTAAACTGCCCAGATGCAATAGCTGGACCGAATACGCGAGCTGGATTCATTGCACCTCCGCTAATCGTACCACCAATCATTGATCCAAAGAGAATCACGAGACCAATGGCAACTCCTGCAAAACCAGCAGAGGCCCTTTTATCTACTAATGTCCCATAAATAGTAAATATCAAAAGGAAGGTAATGATAAACTCCATTAATATTCCTCGTGCAACAGAAACACCAGGTGCTAATACACTCGTTCCTAAATACACAGTCTTGAGGGCATCGGGAAAAAGAACTTTTAAAGCGAGTCCTGCCAATGTGGCACCAGCAACTTGAGAAATAATATACATAATGGCAGTGTTAGGGTCCATCCTTTTTGTAATCCAAAATGATATGGTAACTGCGGGATTAACATGAGAACCTGACACATAACTTGTAGCATAAATAATCGCAATTACAACCACACCATATGCTATAGAGATACCTAAGAGGCCTAGTCCTTGTCCCCCTGCTTGTCTCAAATAAAAATCTGCGCATACAGAACCAGCCGCTATAAATACTAAAGCAAACGCACCAACGAATTCGGCTAAATACTTTTTGTACGCATTCATTTCATTTTTCTCCCGTATATTTTATGATTTCTTGTTTACCAAGAATATCTCAATTTATATTATATCTTTTGCGATTATCTGGCATGGTTTATAATTTTCTTTTTCTTTGCATACAAACACATGTATTATTCATAACTCTAAATAATTCTTTTGTTTTCTCTTTTTTCCAAAATATCTTATTAAAACACCTCCTTTCCCTTCCCTGCTTTTTGCTTCACAATTAGTTTGTGAATAATACTTAACCACACAATGGACATAAGTTTGTAAGAAACTAACACAATCAATTAACCCTGTCAAGCAAAAAGATTCGAAATTCAGAATTTTACAAATAACAACCCTCTTTTTGTATAAACTAACCTTGTTTTTGATATCTCTTTACCGCAGTAATTATACTTGATAAATGCAGTATATATACTGCATTTATTGGAAGATAATTTAAATTCATATCTTTCTCTGAATATTTATTGTATTTATAACTACTATCAATATTGAAAAGTTATAAATTATTACTTAAATATAAATTGTTAGGTATTGTTTTTGTGAGGGATTATTATACCTTATAATTTTAGATTATTAAAATTTTCAATATTGAATTAAGAAAAAGTTTGTCTATGATAATTTATGAAACCTCTGGTTCTATAGCAGCATACCACTATTATTAAATTTATGATACCTTTAATCCTATTTGGAGATTTACGTTGAAAATAAAAAAAATGTTACCTACCACAGTAACCATGGGAAATATAATTTGTGGGTTTGTTTCGATTTTATGTATTTTAGAACAGAAATTTGAGATAGCAGCATGGTTAATTATAGCGTCCATGGCACTGGATGCCTTTGATGGGAGATTAGCACGTATGATGAAAAGTACGAGTAAGACAGGTGCTCAATTGGATACCATGGCAGACTTAGTGACCTTTGGTATAGCTCCCGCATTACTTATGATAAGGGTTTGCACCAGCCTACCCAATATTATTTTATGGGGTATCGGATTATTTTTTATGATATGCTCCGCCCTTCGATTGGCCAGGTTTAATATACAAAAAGATGAAGGCACTGATATACCAAAGAATTTTTTTACCGGATTACCAACTACCCTCTCGGGAGGAACGATCGCACAACTTGTTATTCTTGATCATTTCATGCAAATAAGGCTCGAAACAAATATAATCCCGGTGCTTTTACCATTTGTTACTTTTATACTGGGCTTATTTATGATTAGCAGGATTCCATTCTATAATATCACAGGCAAGATTGGGCTTAAGCAGGGTATTTGGGCTATGATATTAGAATTTTCTGCCGCTATTCTATTTTTCGTAATTACTCCTGAACTAGCATTATCTACAACGTTAAGTTGTTATCTAATAATCTGTGCAATGTATGGAGTTGTGAAGGGCAAACAGCTAAATAAAAGGTATTCAGTAACTTAAGATCTATCAAAATCTGAATAGATATTATAGTGATCTCGAAGAGAATATCCTAGCATGGCGCAGTCGCAATTAAAACAAGAAAAATAATACAAACATGTCAAAGGTTAAAAACCTAAAGCTCAAAATCTAAAGTTAAGATCCTACATCTGAAATGAGATTGGCCAATGACATTTAGTAACAGATCGCTGCAAAAAGAGCTTAGGAGTTGGAAGGTTTAAGGGTTTAATATTTTTTTAACTCTCAAACTCTTAAATTCTTTTGCGGTGGGCTGAATTGTCGCGGAATTTGTTTGGCTTTTGGTTTTTGAAATTTGGATTTGAAGCTTCGGCGCCCTTTTACCGATCGAGAAGGCGTTTCCTTTACACAATATGCACAATCCTATTACCTTTTATGACCTCACCAATCACTGTCCCTTGTTCTTTTAAGCCTTTGAGAGCATGTAAAATAATCTCAACATTCGATCTCGATACAATTAATACCATACCAATACCCATATTAAATACGTGGAACATTTCTTCATCTTTGATATTACCTAAATCCTGTATAATATTGAATATTTTCGGAGTATGCCATTTGGCTTTTTCCAGTCTAACAGCACAACCATCGGGTAATATGCGGGGTATATTTTCTAAAAGCCCTCCACCGGTAATGTGTGCCACACCCTTTATAATATTCTTTGTTTTATCTGTATTTAAAATTTTCAGTATCGGATTCACGTAAATCCTCGTCGGTCTTATCAATTCTTCCCCCAGGGTAGTATCTAAACCATACTTTGTAAGCTTCTGGGTTAGCTTCATCTTTGCCTTATCGAAAAAGACCTTTCTTACAAGGGAAAACCCATTACTATGCACACCACTCGAACTTAAACCGATTACTATATCGCCAGGCTTAATTTTCTTGCCATTGATGATTTTATCCTTCTCCACGACACCAACTACAAAACCAGCAATGTCATATTCTCCTTCTTGATAAAACCCTGGCATCTCCGGGGTCTCACCACCGATAAGAGCACAACCTGCTTGACAACATCCCTCTACAATTCCATCTAATACCTCGTGCAAAACTCCCGGTACAATTTTACTACTTGCTAAATAGTCCAATAAAAACAACGGTTCTGCACCTAATACAAGAATATCGTTAACACACATAGCTACCAGATCAATTCCGATAGTATCGTGCTTTTTCATCATAAAGGCAATTTTTAATTTCGTACCCACACCATCCGTAGAGGAAACGAGCACTGGCTGGCAATATTTTTTAGAACGTGAATTTAAGGCAAATAAGCCCCCAAATCCGTCAGGATTTTCAATCACCTGCGGACGGAAAGTAGTTTGGATTTTTGAGTAAATGTCTGTCGTGAATTGGCCTTTTGTCCCAATATCAACGCCTGCATCTTTATAGGAGAGTCCTTTTGTTATTTTTTTTGTCATATATCATCCGTGTAAAGTTACAGATAAATTAATTTTCTCTTTCTGCCATTGTATCTCTATGATCTATTTTTCCTTTCCACGTAGGTCTTATCGACCCTACCCTGCCTTTATAAAAACCTAAGCACATACCATATACATAGGCAAATTCACGTACAATGGGTAAGATCGCCAGGAATGGTAATATTTTTACTGGTACAGAATTTTTGTTTTTTATCATTACCAATACACCTAAGGGTATATATATAATTGTCATAGAACTTAATAAAAGTAAGAAAATTAGCCCAGGCGTAAAGAACATCCTGGTTCCGCAGGATACCGCTACCAAAAACACTAAAAGACTGATAAAGAGTGCCATGAATATCAGAGGCCGTATCCAGAGTCTTATATTGAATGGCATTTGTTCCCGGAATTTCAGACCCATTGCATAGCCCCAATAAAACTTCCTTTTCCAGATATTTTGCCATGTGTCTGGATATACAGTACTAACAATGTTATGAGGATCGTAAGCAACCTTACCTGTTCTCTTCAATTTCCAACCCAGCTCTGAATCCTCACTCCACCATGAGTTTTCACTGAACCCTTCCAAACTTAAGAGCGCATTTCTACGAATAGCAGAATTTACACCGGACAATTTATTCGGAACTAATGATTTTTTCAATACACCATTCAATATTTGGTCTAAAACACTCGTTGCATGAGCTAGTAGCTTATCCTTATTATATGCTTGATAGCCCCCCCCTACCGCAACAACATCCTGTTGCTCAAAGGATGACCTAAACTTTTGTAACCAATTACAAGGGACAACAGTATCAGCATCCGTTGTAACAACAATATCTCCCGTAGCCTTTTGTAATCCTGAATTCAAAGCAGCTGCCCTTCCGCCGTTCTTTTCTCTTTTGACTAAGACAACACCTTTATTGAAAAATTTCTCAACGGTTTGAACAGTCCGATCCGTTGACGCATCATCTACGATAATGATTTCTTTTTCATCGTAGTTAATTGAAGTGAGAGAACTTAGGCAGGATGCAATAGACTGCTCTTCATTATACGCAGGAACAAGGATAGAGAATTTCATGAGAATGTGCCCTAATCCGGACAAAGCCAGAACCAAACAGGGATCAAATAAAGATTCAGATTTACAATGTTAAAAAAGCTTCCTGAACATGGCCTTTAAAGAATCGAGGGAACCCAATCGCCGCACATTTTTTAAGATAAAACGAGGTGTCAGGAAAAATTCAAAATTGGCGCGCCGCACAGCATTCTCAAGATCCACCTTGCTGAGATGGGGATAAGCAATATTGGCTTCCTTTGCAACATTAACGGGCTTATAGTCGCCGTAAACAAATAATTTGTTTTCCTTTGCAATTTGGTAAAATTCCGTCCCTGGAAAGGGATTTGCGATATTATACATTACCTGGTCAACCTTCAACCGTTTAACCTCTTCCACATTTTTTCTAATAGTATCCATCGTCTCTAACGGTGATGCGCCAAACATAATATTGATCTTGGCCGATATACCATATTTCTTTACTAATTTAATGGCCTCTTCATTTTTCTTAACATCAATATCTTTCTTCACGTAATCCAGGATTTCCTGATTAAACGATTCAACGCCAAGATCGATAAACTTGCAATGTGCCGCAGCCATAGCCTTTATAATAGGTTCATTTAAGTGATCCGATCTTGCGGAACACCCCCATACAATATCTAGGTCCTTAATACCCTCACAAATCTTAACCGTCCGCTCCTCCCCCCATACAAATTGATCATCCTGTATATTTACCGCCTTGTAACCAAGGGATTTTAATAAGGTAAATTCTTCAATGATATTTTCAGGAGATCTCTTCCTTACCGGGGGTTTCTTACCAAAATGATGCTTATATTCAAGTTCTCTTGAAAAACTCAATGAGGACGGAACACAATAAATACATCGATATGAACAACCCCTTGAAGTACAAACAGCCGTAAATGGACGTTTTCCTAATTTAGGATTATAATAAATATCCCTTTCTTCCAGAAGGTGCCTGGCCGGGAATGGAAGTGCATCCAGATCCTCTATTGGCTCCCGGTTACCATTGTGGATGGTTTTATCTTTGTTCTTGAAAGATACACTTTTTATCCCCTTGACACTTGATTTGGTCTCCAACGCCTTTACTAATTCAAGCATGGTATATTCAGCCTCACCCCTAACAACGTAGCAATCTTCATCCACCACAAATTCTGCGGGTCTGTCAGATGGTGCAGGACCAAAAAAAATAACCGATACATTGCCCCTTATCTCTCGGATGTCTTGCAACGCCTGAATATCCGTTCTCTGGGAGAGATTAACAGAATAGAAGCAATAGGCGTCGCTCAGGTCTTCTTTCAAAAACGTGAGAAAATGTCCACGATCCCATTTTTTAATGGTAGCTTCTATGTATCTTACTTCATAACCTTTTTTCTCTAAGATGGCAGCAGCACTAAGAAGAAAGATATTAGGAACATAATAAAGTAAATAAGCACAACCTGCAACCCGCTCAGGGATATTTCCATCAATGGGTGGTGGTACGAGAAAAGTAATCTTCATATGTTTTTATATATGAGACCGAAAATGATAAGTCAATTCAAATGTTTCAACCTCAGGGCGTCGCAAGTACCACAAACATCATTCTGATGCTCACGAAAATACTGCATATTCTCGCCGTGCCATATTTCGCTAATACTTTGCTTTAATATATTTCCCACTTCATACCGTGGAAGATCGCAGCACGGAGCAACCTTGCCATCAACAGTAATATACAAATAATCGTAAGGTTTAGGACAATACTTGTCAAACCGGTACATCACAGGGCGAAGCTGCCTGTACAGTAACCGAAGGAAACTATTATCAAATGCTGTGTAGTTACTATCGACCTGTAATCCGTATTTCCTGGCTATTTCTTCGGCCTTTTTATAAATCTCTAATTCTTCTTCCATACTCGGCCTCTTAAAACCATTTTTATCTAAAGGTATGTTTAATCGTACCAAGTATACACGGTCGGCCCCCACTTCTCCGGCAAATTTAACGGTGTCCAGACATTGTTGTTTGCTATGCATAGTTATTTGAATTGTAATAGCCGGTTTTCTCTTATTACCACGGTACTGAATGAGAGATTGAATATTCTTCTGTACGACTTTATTAGAAGGGTGACCCTCTTGTGCTTCGCTACATTCCTCCACACTATCCATGGAAATCGTTAGCTTATCGAGTGATGTTTCGATAAGTCCATCAATACATGAAGCCAACAACAGACCATTGGTTGTCAGACCTACGTTATGCCCTTTCCTTTTTGTATACATAATCATATCCATTAATGCCGGATGGAGTAGGGGCTCTCCCCAACCAGTAAGGGTAATATTGTAGTGAGATTCTATTCTATCGACGATTTCTCTAAAAAGGCTAAGTGAAATGTCTTTTTCTGGCAGGTTAAATGATTCCCGTGGGCACATACCACAGGTGTAATTACAGCGGTTGGTAATTTCTATCTGGATACGCTCAGGTTGTTGAGGAATGATATAAAAGGTCCTACCCAGGACACCTTTTATCAAATATAGCGGATTTGTAAGCATTATTTTAATACAACGATACACCATTTCAGGAAATATTCACAATCTAGCCAACCTTCTGAACCTTTGTTACAAGCTCTCTTTCAACAAGATTCTTCGTCTCCTCATCAACAGGAATGGGATATCGACTTGTAAAACAGGCATTACAAAAGCTTTCTTTCGGTTGTGTTGTACAGCTCATCATGCCATCTACACTAAGATAACTTAAGCTGTCTACATCTAAAAACCTCCGTATCTCTTCTAAACTATGATCTGCTGCTATGAGTTCACCCTTTTGCTGGAAATCAATACCATAATAACATGGATAACGATGGGGAGGACAACTAATCCTAGTATGGATCTCCTTCGCCCCTGCCTTACGTAACAATCCGAACCGTGATTTGGATGTTGTCCCTCTTACGATAGAATCATCGACAACAATAACCCTCTTTCCTTCTACCGTCTCTTTTAATGCATTCAGCTTGAGCTCTACGATGCGGTGCCGTCTATCTTGTTCAGGTAATATGAATGTTCTGCCAACATAATGATTACGAATAAATCCCCGGTCAAAAGGTATCCCCGATGCATGAGAATAACCAATCGCAGCAGAATTTCCACCTTCAGGAACGGAAATTACAACATCGGCATCCACAGGTGATTCTTCGACAAGTTTAGCCCCCAATTTTTTACGAAAGAGATGAACACTCTCGCCGTAGACCTTGCTATCAGGTCGGGAAAAGTATACCATTTCAAATATACAAAAGGCAGGCTTAACACTCTTTTGAGGGCAATAGTATTCACTCCGAATCCCATTCTTGCCTATGTAAACTGCCTCACCAGGGTTAACATCTCGAATATATTCCGCTCCCACCTGATCTAGGGCACATGTCTCAGATGCCATCACATAATTACCATTTAATCTTCCCAAGGCCAAGGGCCTGAAACCATGGGGATCACGCACTCCTACCATCTCTTCCGGCGTCAAAAATAACAGGGAAAAAGAGCCACGTAATTGGCTTAGTACAAGGGACAAGCTCTTTTGCATCATATTTAAAGGCTTCGCCATAAGGTGGACAATAATTTCTGTATCTGAGGTAGTATGAAATATTGATCCATTAGCCTCAAATTCCTCACGAAGTCTTTTTGCATTGGTCAATTGCCCGTTATGAGCAACGGCAACCTTTCCCTTGTAATAATCTACTACTAGGGGTTGTGCATTGCTCGCATTGCTGGAACCAACGGTTGAATATCTGACATGTCCTATAGCAATTGGGTTTTTTAAAGATTTGAGTATATGGGGTCTTATAACATCATTTACCAAACCCATTCCCTTATGATAAAGAATATCTTTCCCATCTGTTGAAGCAATTCCAGCACTTTCTTCTCCACGGTGCTGCAAGGAGTATAGACCGTAATAAACCCTCTCTACTGCATCTTCACAACCATAAATTCCAAATAATCCACAACTTTCTTTTACCTCGGACATATTTCTAAAGCTATCCTTATAAGAAACATTATAAAATTACCCGTATAAAACTTGTATTTACTCAGGAGGAAAATTACAATAGATTTGATAATACATTCGGGTGGGAAGATTATGCATTATGATTATATCAAACAGAGAATGGGTGTCAATATAATTCACATGTTGTCAGGTTTATGGTTCACGGTTGTTTTCCTTTCTTCAAACCTTTCAATATTCATCCCTCTTTAACCCTGAATCGTGAACTTTGAACCTGGGTAGGTACAAAAATTTCTTAACCGGAGGATTTCGTCAGTTACACAACTGACAGCTGATAGCTAATAGCTGTTAGCAGTCAGGAATTGGATAAAGCTGCAAGCTGACCGCTGATGACTGATGATGGCTGACAGCTTATAAAGTTTTTAAAAATCACTAAACAAGATTTTATGAAACATTTTTCAGACGTAAGGCTTTATATTATAATAAGTTCAAACCTTTCTAGAAAACCTATCATAGAAACACTTCAAGAAGTTATTCAAGGTGGAGCAGATGCTATACAATTACGTGAAAAGACGATGCCTGATAGCGAATTCCTCACCTTGGCCAGAGAATTTAGGAAGATAACCTCTCAATCAAAAACCCTTTTTATCGTAAATGACCGTGCTGAAATCGCAAAAAGAGTAGACGCAGATGGACTCCATATCGGGCAATCAGATATTAGCATCCACACTGCACGGGAAATAATGAACAATAGGATAATAGGAATCTCAACTCATAGTACATCTCAAGCACAAAGAGCACAGCAAGAAGGCGCAGACTACATCAGCGTTGGCCCCATTTTTTATACTGAAACAAAGAGCTACGAGCCTCCGGTAGGCCTCGGTTATCTGAGACAAGTAAAGAGAGACATTACTATTCCTTTCGTTGCCATAGGCGCCATTAATCTTGAAAATCTCAATGAGGTATTACATGCAGGGGCATCATGCGTTGCAATCTGTTCTGCAGTTATCATGAGTGATAACGTTATTGAAACTGTTCGGTCTTTTAAGACCAGACTCACTACACATGCCTTAACCCAGCAACAAGGTTAATAGTATTACCGCATAAAAACTTCTTTTTTCAGCATGTTTTAAAATATTTCTTGATAAATAGGAAAACGTACCAAACGTTTCGGTTTAATCGCAGACGATTGAACCAGCCCCGAGGATACTCCTGGAAAGCGGTATTGTATTTGCTTAATCTTATGACACAAGATAAGCCCGATAGAAAATTAAAATAATCAAAAGTATCCTTACTCCAAGGTCCTATGATCAAAGCATTCAAAAATTATGTGATAATAAATTTTATTTTTTTCACACGAAGGTTGCAATTTTAAACATTTGAACTTTGGATTTTGATATTTAACATTTAATGTTTGGTATTCTTATACGCTTTTTCCTGTTTGGTTACAACTTCGTCATGCAGGATAATTCTATAAAGTAAAACAATAATACCCTTTCATTAAAGGAATGGATTTTAAATATGGGAAAAATTGTACCGTTGATTCCTTTGTGTTTATTTATCTTAACAACCCCTGGTTGTGAGTCCTTTTTAAAAAAGGACTCCACGAAGCCTTATAAGTTTAACTCTTCAGAAGAGGTAGAAGTACCACCAAAAAGCAGTGGTTATCTGGTCGATGGATCTACAGTAAAAGTTGATACAGGAGAAGGAGAAAAAAGAATCTCCGTACTTGAACAATTTGAGCAAACAAAACAAGCTCTTGCAGCATCACGGGAAAAGATCATTCTCCTTGAAAAGGAACTGGAAAACGAAAGAACAGCCAAAGCTACTCTTAAAACAGAACTGAATGAACTTGGAAAGCAGCTAGAAGCTATGAGACAATTTATTATAGAAAACGAAAAATTAAGAAAACAATTGGAAGAGTGCCAGGAACCTTATGAGGAGAAGATTAAGGAACTAATCACGGAATTAACTAAGGCACAGATTGAAGAAACAAAGGCAAAACAAGAACTTATCAGTCTGAAGATAGAGTTGTTAATGCAAAAGAAAAAACAAATACAACAGGAACCCCAATAAAATATTTTGAAAGGTACAAAGATTCCAGTGAAACGAATACAAACCATCTTTATTATATCTTTATTATTAATCGCCATGGGATGTTCAAGTACACCCCCGAGTCGTTATTCAAGCCTTAGCTATAACAAAACAGATGAATTTAAAAAATCTTATATCCGTCGTGTATTACTTTTGCCATTTGAATATAATATTGACCGCGAAGCTGTTATTGATGAGGTAACAGAAGCATTTTCAGTGGAATTAAGGAAAATCGGCAGTTTTGAAGTTATCATACCACCGGGAAACAAAACAACACAAAATCACGAATATGAAATATGGGTCAAGGGTTCTATTAATCTAAAGATTATCTTAGCGTTGAGGAAGAAATATGATGTGGATGCAATCATATTCGGGAATATTACGCACTATCGCCCCTATGAACCTATGCTTCTTGGTGTTAAATTGGGTATGATCTCTACTGATACAGGTGAGGTCATTTGGAGCGCAGATGGTGTATTTGACAGTAATGAAAATGAGGTCGCAAAACTGGTAAAATATTATTTTGAAAGTACACACCAAAAAAGTGCTTTATATGGCTGGAAACTTATCCTTCTTTCAATGAGACGATATTCACAATTTGTAGCAAATCAAATCACAAAAACACTTCAATACTAAACTTCTCAACTCGTAATAATTCACCATGAAGATGCAAATTAATGCGTAAAACGGATACGAAACAGTCCTCGCAACCAATTCTCCCAATTACCTTTGACAAAAATCGTACATGGTTACAAGATTCCTCATTCCGCTTCCGTTTCATTTAAAATGGACAGTTATGATCTTATCAAATGGGAAAAATATTACATTATCACAGGAAAAAAGTATCCGGATTTCATGCCTCTATTTATCCAAAAAAATATTTTCTAAAGAAATATTTTATATTTTAAACTAGTAACCAACTAATTTTCAGGAACTTAAAGAAAATTTTATTTTTATTTTCACCCCACTTTTTTATCATAATAAACACGGCACACACGTTGCTTAACAATAAAGCGAACTTCTTCTAAAAATGAAAGACTTTATTTTGGGTTTATCTTTGCGAATGGGTCGAGTTAAAAACAATCTGTATTTTACGAGTATTCAACTATCAGCGGTCAGCCTGTAATTTCTGCCCAGTACTGATAGCTGTTTATTGACAGCTTATAACCTTATTTAGGAATCAGTGGTTTCGTATCCTTTTATTTGCAATTTCAGAAAAATACCGGGAAACAACCATGTCAGAACTAACTGTAGAGCTATTCGATAGCAACCACTCATCGGAAAACCTGTATACCAGAACCACAAATATACCTGATTCTCACTCTGATGCAACAGACACAAGTTCCATCCAATCTGAAACTAGTACAGAAGATATTGAGACTGGAGAGAATATTTCGTTCCATGAAATCTTTAGTCAATACATAACACAGACGGCATCCTTTCCACCAGGCATGCAAGAACCAAATAACCCTAAATTAAACCCAGACACAATAGGAATACATCACGAAAAAAATCTATTTGCCGTAAACGAACAAGTATTAAACTCTGTTCATTCTACGGACATTTTGCATCAAAACCCTTTAACAAATCTCATTTATTCTCCTCAGGTTGAGAATAGCAATATTGAAGAAAATACTGATGTACTCGCTGATAATCTTTTCGCATCAAACACCGGTAATCAGAATTCTCTTAAATCATCCTTTATCCCCCTATCTCAAGAGGAAAGCGGGAAAAATACAAAGGGAGTAAGGGAAACTGACCTAACTCAAAGCAAAGAGTTTACCAATATAAATAATCAGAATCCCCTGTTTCCGGGAGAAAGACCATTCACAGAAAATTTAGTACCTGAAAGTATAATCCCGGAAACAGAAAACAGAGAGTTATGTCCACAAAAGAATCTTAATAGCCTTCAGGATCCCCATAAAACCTTAAATAGTCCAACAAACTACCATATTACAACCGAAAAAGATAAAAATCTCCTGGAACTTCACTTTTCTCATAGAGGGTTAAAAGAAATTCCGGATGTAAACATGAAGGAGTTACCATGGACATTCAAGATGATGGCTCAGGAACTCTCAAATGAGAACAACCGCAATGCTCCTATATTTGCAGGAAATAATACACCAAACGCAATAGAAGAAAACAAAGAAAAGGGCATATCAGGAATACAGGGAGATATATCTTCCAGCCATAATATCTTCAATACATCGGAAACAAACAATCAGCAAGATTTATTCGAAAATTCCGATCAAAGACAAGACATCTCTGATTTTATGTCCTCTGATACATCTATACAGAAAACAGGTAAAGAGTCATCCTTTATAATAGATACTCAAAAAACACTAGATAACATACAGTCAGATACAGTCGGTCCTCAATTCAATCTCTCTTTAGATAATAGAACAACATCTTTATCAGAAAGTTATAAAAGCAACATGGGTTATTCTTCTCATGGCACATCCATCACAGGCATGGAAGACATGCATATGAATATTATGGAGCAAATCTTCCAAAAAATACAGTTGGTAACCCATGGAGATAAGTCTGAGATAAAACTACATCTTAATCCACCGGATCTTGGCAGTGTAAAAATCCATTTCATTGAAGAACATGATGAGATAGAGGCAAAAATCTTTGTTGATAATGCAGAAGTCAAAGCAGCTATAGAACATAATTCGCATCATCTTAAAGAATCTATAGCAGCCAACGGGGTAGAAATTCATAAATTAGAAGTATACATACAAGATGATGACGAAAATAAACGAAAATCATTTGAAAATTTCAATCCAGGAAATCCGCAACAGCAAAATGATAGCAGGGAAAGCCAGAAAGGATATTATTCTCCAGACGAGGAAAATATGAATGACAACCCGCAAACAGAAACACACAGGAAAATACATAACTTAATGATTGATTACATCATATAAGGAGATAAAACATGGGCACATCAAGTACTTCAAGCTTAAGTTCAGAAATTACCATGGAAAATTTTTTAACGCTCTTCGTAACACAACTACAAAATCAAAATCCACTTGATCCTACTGATAACACCGAATTTATGTCTCAATTAGCACAATTTAGCACATTAGAGCAAGCGCAAGAACAGACAGAATACCTTTCAGACATAACGAGTCTTGAGACGGCATCATTACAACTGGACCAAATATCTATGGCATCTGCGTTTATTGGAAAAACCGTAAAATACAGCAGCGATGACAGTGACAGCGGAGATGAAACTCTTTCGGGTGTCGTTGATGGAGTAAAACTTGAAGAAGACGGAACAGTGTCTTTCATTATTAACGGCGAATCTGTTTCCATCTCAAATTTCGTAGAGGTCGAAAATTCATCTACAAAGAATGGCAACACATCTATAACAACATCATCGTCGAATATTCTGTCAAAATTGTTTGGTAGGGAGTGAGGAAGTAGGCAGTGAATAGTGAATAGTAGATAGTGGATAAAGTAAGATGGAAAAAAAGATAAGAAATTTTAAAGATTTAAAAATTTGGCAGAAGGGAACTGAATTAGTAAGAATGGTTTATAAAATAACCTGTTCTTTCCCATCTACGGAAGTATATGGTATTGTTAGTCAAATGAGAAGATCTGCTGTGTCGATTCCTTCAAATACGGCAGAAGGTTTTATGAGAAGGCATAACAAAGAATTTAAGCAGTTTTTGTATATTGCCCTTGGTTCCTTAGCAGAGTTGGAAACACAACTTATCATCTCTGAACAGTTAGGTTTTTCTAAAAATGAAAAGGGCAAAAGTATTCTAGATAATATTAACGAGCTAAATAAAATGATAATGGGACTAATTAAATGTCTGTAAAACAGTGAATAGTGGATAGTAGATAGTGAATAGCAAAACATGTAAGCTTACTAATATTACTTTCACTATCCACTATCCACTATCCACTATTCACTATTCACTAAATACTATTCACTATATAACTAACACATAAATCTTTTCGAAAGGAGGCGTACCATGGGCCTTGGTGGTGCACTATATTCAGGAGTATCGGGCATTCGCGCCCATCAAAACTTGTTGGACGTAATCGGTAATAATTTGTCAAATATTAATACCTACGGATACAAATCATCCCGATTATTATTTTCCGATCTATTGAGTCAATCACTCTCAAATGGGAAAAGCGGTAATCCGATGCAATTAGGAAAGGGTGTAAATACGGGAAGCATAACATCAAATTTTGCTCAGGGAACATTAGAAAGCACCAATAATGCCCTTGACTTTGCCATCCAGGGCGATGGGTTTTTTGTAGTAAGTGGGGGAGATAAAAACTTTTTCACAAGAGTAGGCGCCTTTTCCACGGATGAAAATAATTATCTCATCGATTCGAACACCGGCTATAAAGTTTTGGATACCAATGGTGATGCCATTACCATTCCTTATGATTCAACTGTTGCAGGCAAGGCAACATCCAAAGTTTACCTTACCGGAAACCTAAATGCAGCATCGACAAGCTCAACTGCTGAAGTAGTAATAATGGATAGTGCCCTTACGGAAAGTAGTTCAGCAGCAACCACAACAACGCTATTAAACGACCTCGACTCTAATACAACGGACTATTCGGCCGGAGATACCATTCTCATTACCGGAACAAAGTCTGATGGAACAAGCGTATCTGCAACATATACTTATGCTGCTAGTGATACGGTTCAGGATCTGATAGATGCAATAAATACCGCATTTTCAGGTGATGCAACAGCTTCTCTAGATAGCACAGGAAAGATCGTTCTTAAGTCAGACGATCCAGGAGAAGATAATTTATCTCTCACCCTTGTCGATAACGGTACAACGAAGACAACATGGACGGATCACTCATTTCATGGCATGACGTATACCACTTCAGTAGATATCTATGATACTCAAGGTACCAAACACTCAATTACCCTCAGATTTACAAAACAGGGTGATAATACATGGGATCTTACTGCTTCCATGAACAGTAGCGACGGCACATTCAGTAGCAGCGGTAACACGATAGAGGGAATTTCATTCAACGAAGATGGTACATATCAAACAATTAGTTCAAGCGGCAGCAATGATAACAAACTCCAATTCAAATTTAATGGTATGGGCAGTACCCAAACGGTAACCTTTAATCTTGGTACTTCAGGGAGTGATGATGGCCTTACACAGTATGGCAGCGACTCAACGGCCGCAGTCTCAAGTCAAGATGGTTATGAATACGGCGCTTTTGATTCTATATCTGTAGACTCAGATGGTACCATGGAAGCATTATACACCAATGGTATCACACAGACTATTGCAACAATGAGGATAGCATTATTTAACAACCTTGGTGGTTTAGCAAAGGCAGGAGATAACCTGTATACGCAAACCTCAGCCTCCGGAGAACCTATCTATGTAACTGCTGGCTCTGGCCGGGCAGGCTCAATATCCAGCGGTTTCTTAGAAGGTTCTAACGTAGATATGGCTACAGAATTGACTTCATTAATCACCGCCCAGAGAGGATTCCAGCTCAATACAAAGGTTATCACCACCGCTGACGAAGTACTTGCGGAAGCCGTTAATTTAAAGAGATAAATGAGACCATTATTTAATTAGTCATTTGGCGACTTTTTTATAACACCTCTGTTAGGGGGCGAACCTTGTGTTCGCCCTTGCCCTGACCCTACATTGTTCAAAACATTTATGTTTGTTCCCATTTTGGCGAATATAAGGTTCTCCCCTACAAAAGAATTTTGAAATTTCCAGACGTTAAACTATCACCACTTTTTTAACATCCTGTAAATTTTTTAAACATCTCCTCTTGTTACTGAGAAAATTTATTCAGCCCATGAGGAAATATTTACCCACCTGTCTCAAAAATTTGTATATCATCTCACCAAAATTTTCCTCCATATTATGCAAAATGTGCTGTTACATAGTATCGGAACGAAAACACACACCCTCTTCATTTTGGCCGAAGGGAAAAATCTGTAAACCTTGTAATATCAATGACCAAAAGATTTCTCGCTACACTCGAAATGATATTTTTTGCTCGTTTTCGTTCAGACACTCTATAACACTTTATAGGGAATAAGCATATTATATAAATTTATTCATGTGTTTGGTATCAAGATTGCTCTTCTGAAAGTAGACAAAAACTTTTCACATTTTATATGCGATTAACCTTCACAAATGAGTCGAGTTTAAAAAATAAGTATGCATTGTATAAGCAATCAGCTATTGTACAGAAACTGCTGGCTAACCGCTGATAGCCGATTGCTGACTGCTCACGATCTTTTTTATCGGTCTGAGGCTTCGTTTCGCTAGAACTTCTCTTGATACATGGAGGATACACATGATTGTAGGACTATATACGGGTGCATCAAGTATGATAAGCCAGGCAGATTACCAGGCAATTATAGCTCGTAACCTTGCAAATATAAATACCGTTGGATACAAAAAGAACGTTGCAGTCTTTCAGTCCTATATCTCCTCCCGGGATAAAAATCAAACATCAGCAAAGGGAACTGGAAGCAGTATAGGAACAGTTGCTACTGATTTTTCTGAAGGCGGATTGGAATATACGGGAAATAACCTTGATATTTCTATAAAAGGGGAAGGTTTTTTTACTGTTCGCACAAATGATGGTACCCGATATACGAGAAAGGGGCAGTTTACCTTATCACGGGATATGAAAATTATCACACAGGAAGGCTGGTACCTGTTAAACAACGGCAACGAAATTCAAGTCCCACCAAACACAAAAAACATCACAGTTAAATCAAATGGAATTATTGTAGCTGATGGGAAAGAGATGGGGAAAGTTAGTGTGGTTACTATTCCAAACTTAAAGAATCTTGAGCCTGTCGGAGGAAGCGCTTATAAATTACCCGATAAGGCAGAACAGCCAGAGGAATCAACCAATTTTGAAATAGCACAACGCTATCTAGAAAAATCAAATGTAGATGCAATAGATGAGATGGTCAATATGATTGCTAATATGAGAGGTTATCAAGTCGGTTATAAGGTCACAGATTCCATTGACGAGACACTGAAGAAGCTTATTAATCTTGCAACGTAAGGACAACACATGAAAACTTATACACCCATACACTCATCTACCCATATACCCATACACTCATTTACCCATTCACTCACTTAAAAGGAGACATATCTTATGATTAGAGCATTATATACTGCCGCTACGGGCATGAAGGCACAACAGCTTTACCTGGATAATGTCGCAAACAATTTGGCAAATATAAACACTACAGGATTCAAAAGAAGTCAGGTGAACTTCCAGGATCTTCTTTATGATAAGAAGTTCATAGCAGGTTCTGAGTCCACGCAGGGGTTTGAGATACCTGCAGGTATACAACTGGGTGGTGGTGTAAGACCAATCTCAACCTCCAAGGTATTTACCCAGGGAAATCAGCAGACCACCAATAGATCGCTGGATCTCGCCATTGAAGGGAATGGTTTCTTTCAAATCAATCGCCCAGATGGCCTGATTGCATACACACGCGATGGTTCTTTTGAATTAAACAGTAAGGGTGAAGTTGTAACGGCAGATGGATTACCCTTGTCACCGTCCATTACGATACAAGACGCTAAAGAGATTTCAGTTGGAACTGATGGGACTGTATATGTAAAAGGATCTGACGGCAGCATTCAAAACGTGGGGCAAATTATGGTAGCAAACTTTCCTAATCCATCAGGGTTAGATAATATAGGAAGGAATTTATATTTAGAAACAATAGCATCAGGCGCTCCGATAGTCTCAGCGCCAGGAGAACAGGGTACAGGTGAAATTTATCAGGGCGTCCTTGAGAATTCTAACGTAGAAACAGTCACGGAACTTGTTAACCTCATCACTGCTCAGCGTGCATACGAAATTAATTCCAGGGCAATAAAGGCAAGCGACGAAATGCTGTCTACTATTAATAATATGAGCTAAAAAAGTACAATAGATAGTGAGTAGTAGGTAGCAGATAGTAAATACCTCCTATAAACTATTCACTAACTATTGCCTTATCAATTATCGGCTATTAGCTTTCATCTCAAAGTTAAGAAAGGGTGAATAATCATGAGATTAAATCGTGCAACACCACAAACAACAAATCAACTCCTCCCCCTGTCTTCTCTCCCTTCTTCCCGGGGGGTGGTAAAAAAATTTGTTCAGGAAAAGATATTCTCATCCTGGAATATCATAATATTCTTGCTACCCTTCATTTTTTCTGTAATAGACTCTGCAAATGGAGAGAGAATTCATATCGAAATTAAGGATAAAGTAACTTTGCCTGAGAAACAAATGGTTCTCGGTGATATTGCATACGTTTCATGTAATGATCCATCTCTTCTGGAAAGGATAAATGGCATCCTTATAGGAAATACTCCATGGCCCGGCTATGTCAGAAAAATAGAAAAGGATATTATTAGCGCACGCCTTGCGGATGACGGAATTGATCTCAAAGAAGTAGTTTTTGGCAATACCGCATCTTCATTAGTTACCGTAGAATCGATAACCATTACAGGAGAGGAAATTATAAAGAAGGCAAAAGAATACCTCCTGTCAAGACAATCACAACCTGATGGAAGTGAAATAGTTATTGAATCCGACAGAATACCAATGGATAAATTACTGCCAGTCAATGAAGGAGATATCCGTTTTGAAGTATCACAGACCGATGCCAATAAAGAAAGAGGCAATGTTCAACTTATCGTACGCGTGTTTATTAATGACAAGCAGCATTTGAAGATACCGGTATTCTTTCATATACGGGTATATGAGGATGTCGTTACCACCACGAGGAAAATAAGCCGGGATACCATTCTGGATCCAGACGATATAGAGATCAGAAGAATGGAAACAACAAAGCTGATGGGTGTAACATTTGATACTATTGAAGATCTTGTAGGAAAACGGGTCATACGCTCAATCCCGTCAAATATACCAATTACTGCTGATCTTGTGAACAATCCCCCTGTTATAAAAAAAGGCGATTTTATCAAGGTACTCGTTCAATCAGGCAATCTTCACATTGTAACAAAGGGAGTAGCAAAAGAAGATGGTTATTTTGGGAAAATCATCCGGGTTAAAAATATCGATTCGAAAAAAGAACTCTATGGCAGGGTTGAAGATATCTCTACAGTTAAAATTGTTTTATAATAAAATACATTATGAAAAATATCATTACATCACTACAACACCGTAATAGCCAGGATAAATACCTTAACCCACAACAAGCCTTCTCCTCCAGGAAGGGCAAATCTCCCTGTTCCTCCCTTATAAAGGGGGGAATAAGGGAGACTTGCAAGCAAGAAGAGGTAAAAACACTTCTGGAAAAAAAGAACATTTTACTGGCTAGTACATTGGTATATCTTTTTATAAATTCGGTACTGCTAATTCCAAGTAACAATGTTGCTCTGGCCAGTTCCATTTGGAAGAAACGAATTACACTCAATACAAATCTTTATAATGATAACAGGGCAAGGGCGGTAGGAGATATTGTTACAGTAGAAATTAATGAATCAACGGAAATTACCGGAACAGAAGATTCCAGCGCTAATAATAGCAAAAATCACAGTGTCAATCTGGATACTTCAAGTTTCTTAACAAGTGTAAAAGATATTAGTGGTTATTTACCGAATTTTACAGCGGATACAAGCCACAGTTTTAGTGGTACAGGAGAGTACGAAAGCAATCGCAATATTAATTTAGAACTCACTGCAGTTGTTACGGAAATACTTGCTAATGGCAACTTAATTATTGAAGGAAACCGTGATGTCAACGTAAATGGTGAAAAATACAATATCAAAGTATCGGGTATTGCTCGACCAATCGATATCAGCTTAGATAACGTAATTCAATCATCCTCTATTGCAAACGCTAGTATAACACTCGAAGGCAAGGGATTTTTGACACGCGCCGGCAAACGAGGCTGGTGGAACCGTATCAGGGAAGCCGTGTGGCCATTTTAAAAGCATATAGCTGAAAGCCATAGCTATCAGCTTTCATAGGAAATCAAAACTGTTTATGAAAAATTATATCTTTCAATATCGGCTTATAACTTTTCCTATAATAATCATTTTTCTCTTTACATCACTGCATGCACCTGTACAGGGAGCTGTTCGTGCAAAGGATGTAGCCTATGTACAGGGAGTCCGTGATAATCAACTTTTCGGGTATGGCCTTGTTATAGGACTTCAGAGTACAGGTGATAACAGCCAAATTTTTAAGGTTACAAGGCAGTTAGCGATAAATGCCTTTGAAAAGCTGGGCGTGCTTTTAACACCATCCGATTTTTTCTCAAAGAATATCGCAGCGGTTATGGTCACCGCTAACATTCCTGCATTTGCAAGGCCTGGAGACAAACTTGACGTAGTCGTTTCTTCTATTGGTGACGCAAAAAGTCTCGAAGGCGGTGTCTTACTCCAAACGGCATTACAGGGCGCCGACAATGAAGTATATGCAGTCGCCCAGGGCCCTTTAACCATCGGTGGATTCAACGTAGAAGGACAAGCTCAATCTTCCCGAAAGAATATATCCACAACGGGATATATCTCAGATGGCGCCATCGTAGAAAAAGAAATTTTATCTTCTATTTTATGTGGCAAATCTCTCAGCGTCATCTTACGAGAACCCGATTTTACAACGGCAAAACGGCTTATAGAAGCAATTAATAACCTGTATCCAAATACGGCAAAAGCAATAGATGCTGCAGTTATTAATATTACGCCTCCACAAGATTTTCAATCAGAAGAAACTATCGTACAATTTATAGCGAATATCGAAGAACTATACATCAAACCGGATAGCATCGCCAGGGTCATTATTAATGAACGTACAGGGACAATTGTTGCCGGAGAAAATGTCAGAATATCGACAGTTGCGGTCGCACATGGAAATTTAACGATTACAATTACAGAAAAACCTGAAGTCTCACAGCCGAATGCCCTCTCATCTGGAGAAACAAAAAGGGTACCACGGACAGACATTCAGGTAACGGAGGAGGAAAAAAGACTCCACGTACTGGAAGCGGGTGCATCGATTTCTGATGTTGCCAGAGCATTGAATGTGTTAGGAGTGACTCCTCGTGATCTTATTTCTATATTCCAAGCTATCAAAAAAGCCGGTGCGCTTCACGCAGAACTTATCGTAATGTAAAACAGTATCATTTCCGGAGAATGGAGTTTATTTATGGAAAATTATTCATCATTGCCCCCCCTATTACTTTCTCAACCCGCTTCTCTTGAAGTGATGAAAAATTTAAATCAAAAAGACGTAAATACCGATACATCCGCCATGAAAAAGATGTCGCAGGATTTCGAATCAATCCTTATGAGCTTTGTTATTAAGGCCATGTGGCAAACGATACCGAAATCGAATTTATTTGAAGAAAATAATGGTGGAATAGATACTTACACGGAAATCATGCATGCCGCCCTTGCGCAAGATATTACCGCAAAAGGTGGTCTTGGAATTTCATCTGTCATCTATCAACAATTGATTAATAAGAAGGAACACCCTGAACAGCCAGGCAGGGTAGACACCACCTACGAAAAATTGAATCATCGGGATGGGGCCTGATTTTGGCAGGCAATGCCTGCTACACCCGAACTCTCCCTGCATGAAGATAAGAAAAAAGGATGAAAATGTATATGAGTCTGATAAACGAATTTATTGAAACACTTGAGCGATTGTCTGCTGTTTATGATGAACTCTTTGAAACCGCAAAGGAAAAACAACGCTACTTAATCTCAGGAAACATCGAAGGATTAGAAACACTTCTCTATCAGGAAAAAAACCAAACTGAGATTGCACAGCTCCTTGAAGAAAAAAGACAGAATATCATAAAAAGGTATAGCAAAGAACATGATATTCAAGATACTATTACGATACATTCTCTGATGGATAGAATAGATCATACGTATAGCAAAAAAATCAGTACCCTCATTGATAAATTAACACATGTTATAAAACTATTACAGGATTTGAATGAAGTCAATGCAAGCCTGATACATTATTCACTTGAGATTACAGATGATATTTTAAAAATGTTTTGTCCGTCTGCCCTCCAATACCCTGTATATCAACACACCGGAAAAATGTTGGGAAACGAATTATCAAGGGTTTTGATTGATACGGAAATTTAGGAGTAAAAACTATGGCATCTGATCTGCAAATTGGTTTAAGCGGCATATTGACCTCTCAACGTGCCATGTTAATAGCTGCCCATAATATCTCAAATTCGAATACCAAAGGATATACGAGGCAGTCATCCATCATGGCCACGAGGGTACCCATGGTTACAAATGCGGGCACAATCGGGCAAGGCGTAGAGTTGGTTAAAATCATACGGCAAAAAGATGACTACCTCAACAGCCGTCTCAGGGACGTTACGTCATCGGTTGGCAGCGCCTCAGTAAAAAGGCAATATTTGAGGGAACTGGAAACCGTCTTTAATGAAACATCCGATGCAAGCCTTACGAATGCGTTGGCCTCTTTTTTTAAAAGCATCAATGATCTTTCACAATCCCCGGAAAATATTAGTTCCCGCTCAACACTTTTAGAAAATGCCAATACTTTGGCTGATACCTTCCAGAGAATACCAACTGAATTGGATCAAATGAGGACGTTTATTAAGCAAAGCATTGAAAGCAAGGTGTCAGATGTGAACAATCTCACGGCAAGTATTGCAGACGTCAATAAACAAATTGTCAGCTTCAAGATTAAAGGCATTGAATCCAACGATCTGTTAGATAAGCGGGATTCCTTACTCTTGGATCTTAGTAAACTCATTAACGTCCGGATCAAAACACAAGGAAACGGCAGTATAGATGTTATGACCTACGAAGGAGCATTAGTCTCAGGAACAAACTCTACGGCACTCACTTCTAACGTAGACACAAATGGCGACATCCACATTACCAATGTGGATGAAACTTCGAATTATACGTTTAAGACCGGAGAAATTAAGGGATTACAGGATCTGTATAATACAACGCTTGATAATTATGAAGAAAAACTTAACACCCTGGCATCAAGCTTTATCAAGGAAATTAATAAAATACATAGCGAAGGAGTAGGGTTATCGGGCGGGTTCTCCAGTATAAAATCAGCCAATGCCGTATCCGATGCCACAGCAGCACTCAATGCAGCCGGGCTATCAATCACCCCATCCGATGGCAGCATATATATAACGGTAACAAATACAAGTACAGGAGAAGTAACTAAGGAAAAAATTGATGTGGTTGTTACAACCGATTCACTCACCACAGTTAAAAACACCATAAATAGTACTGCAAGCGGTACCGCAGGGAATATTATGGCAACTATCGTAGATAATAAACTTCGGATCAGCGCAGCGGCAGGATACGAATTCAATTTCTCTTACGCATTGGATCCAAATCCTGAAACTACCGGAATAACGGGAACAACCGTACCCTCTATATCTGGCATATATTCAGGGCAATCTAATGATGTATATACATTTACTGCTTTAGGATCGGGTACCATCGGATCAACTGCCGGACTTCAGGTTGAAGTAAAAGACAGCAGCGGAGCCGTTGTAGCAACACTTGATATAGGCGATGGTTATACAGCCGGAAATACCATAAATGTTGTGGATGGTATCTCTGCCTCCTTTTCCAGTGGTACGATAAATTCGGGAGATACATTCTCACTCGATGTTATAAATGATTCCGATACAACGGACCTTCTCGCTGCATTAGGAATAAATACTTTCTTCAGTGGTACCGACGCCTCCAGCATTGCCGTAAATACAGAAATTAGCAATGATGTATCCCTCATTGCAGCATCACTTGGTGAGACAGGCAATAATACCAATGCATTGCGTCTGTCTGCATTGCAAGATAATACCAGCGTAGTTAATAATACAACATTTGCTGATTATCTCCATCAGATATCATCAGCATTAGGAGAAGAAGCAAGTAATGCAAACAAATCGGAAGAAAGTTTTAATGCCTTAGAGACAAGCCTGGGAAATCGTAGGGATGAAGTATCAGGGGTCTCAGTAGATGAGGAATTAGTTAATCTCGTAAGATTTCAACAGGCATATCAGGCCTCTGCAAAATATATTTCCATCGTTAATGGACTTACGGAAAAACTGTTGAGTTCGTTTGGATAAACGTGATCCTCTCCTCGATGGTAAAACCTAGCTTCCAGCATATGGTGCCGAGTTTCAATCGTTGATCATAATAATTCAAGTTTTGCTATAATCATGACATCCCTTCGGGATTGAGAAAGAAAAAAATACATTGATACCACAATCATGATATCTCTTACAATTTGGTTTCAGTCGTTGATCACTATAGCCATTCAGCCATATAACCATCCAGACACTTTTGAAAGATACCATTTATAGTTTTTTCTTTGTGCCCTTTGCGTCTTTGCGGTGAGCAGAACTGTTACACCTATTTACGTTTATTCATGACTAAATACTCATGGAGGATTAAACCATGTCATTGAGAATAACTCAGGAAAGTATAAACCGTACAACACTTTCCAATATAAAGTTAAATTTCAAAAAAATGCAGGACATACAAGAAAAACTATCGAACGGCAAGCAGATAAACCGTCCATCCGACGATCCTTCTGGTACGAGAAAAGTACTTGGATTAAAAACAGAAGAACTTCAAATACAACAATTTTTAGATAGCACCCAAACAGCGAAAGAACAGATAAGCTTCATATCACTCGCACTCGAAAATATCCAGGAAATATTTACGAAGGTTAAAGAACTAACCATTCAGGCCGGTAACGATACCCTCGGACAATCGGAAAGAGAGATCATTGCTGGAGAACTGAACGAACTCATAGAATCAGTTCTTCAATTCTCAAACATGGACAACAATGGCCGTTATATATTTTCAGGAACAAAAACCCTTACATCCCCATTTTCAGCCATACGAGACAGCAATAATAAGATAACTTCTGTAACTTACAACGGTAATAATGAAGAAATAAAATACCAAATAAGTCCCAACATGTTCATACAGGTAAATTCACCCGGGAATACATTATTTCAGGATAATAATATCTTTTCAACATTAGTATCATTGAGAGACGAACTCGAAGCAACGACCTTTGACCCTTCCACATTTTCGGGACTAAGGACAAATTTAGAAACTGCGACAGAGGCATTATCAACAGAAATTACAAGGTTCGGTGCAAGAACAAATAGATTAGAAGTAACAAAAAGCAGGCTTGAAAGTTCACAAGCAGCATTGAAAGAATCAATCTCATATACTGAAGACGCCGACATAGCATCCTTAATCATGGAACTAAAACAACAAGAAAATATCTTACAATCCTCCCTTCAAACAGGCGCAAGAATTATTCAACCTACCCTGCTCGATTTTCTCCGATAAAATTTGTATAAAAATTCACCGTCCTGGATAAAGAAATTGCACTTAACATTGTTAACAATCAGCCCATATTTTCTTCTCTTTGTGGAAAAATTTTCCCTTTTTTTCCTAATAGTTGCCATCGTAATCGAAACTTATAAAATTAAAAATGTTCTTAACTGCCAAATTATAAACAGAATAGGATTTTGTTAATTTTTTCATACCCATTGTTCCCTTGCTATGGCATAATGCTTGCGTATATTGTAATACGAATTTAGTAATAGCTCACTACAGAGACACAAAAAGTGTAAAAGTATTATTTTTAGAAAGTAAATGTATAGATATTCCGGTGAGTCCTCTCACTGAAATACAGCGGCACAATGGCATGCACGGGTTTCGGTGTGTAGACACACCGAAACATCTAGACGGTTTTTTAAAGCTTTTTCTTTGTATTCCCTGTATTTCTGTGAGGAGCTAAACTTTTGAGGAGTTTATTTCTTTAAACTTTAACAATAGGAGTAAAAACATGGTAGGTGTAGAAGATAGACCAGTAAAAGAAAATAATATGCTTAATCTGTCAACGGAAAAATTTGGTAATTTACGTATTGAAAAAGAAAATATTATTACCTTTGAAGATGGTATATTTGGCTTTGAGGAACTCAAGCAATTTGTAATCGTTAACATTGAAGAATGCCGCCCTTTTGAATGGTTAATTTCCGTGGAAAACCCCCTTATTGCATTTCCAGTTATTAACCCGGTACCACTTTTTACTGATTATAATCCGATAGAATCCATAGATGACCTGACACCATTAGGCATTACAAACAAGAAATATGTTGAAACATTTTGTATCGTCACTATGAATGATCAACCAACAAATGTCACTATAAACCTGAAAGGGCCTATCCTTGTCAATATGAAGAATAAAACGGGAAAACAATTTGTGTTAACTGAAGATTATTACAGCCTGCATCATCCGCTCATTCGGAATTAAACGATTCATAAATAACTTTCGGAAAGGCAAGACAACATGCTTATACTAACAAGGAAGTTAGGAGAAAGCATCACAATCGGAAATGATATAAAGGTTACTATTTTAGAATGTCAAAACAAGCAAGTCAAATTGGGTATTATCGCACCGAAGGATGTTAAGGTCCACCGAGAGGAGATCTTTGAGAAAATCCAGGAAGAAAACAAGAAGGCATCAAAGATATCTAAGCTCGAAATCGTTGAAATAGCACAAAAGTGGCGTAAGGATGGAGAAAAGCCTGATTCTTAAGAAATATTTCTTACAATACCATTACCATTATAAAAGGAATTACAATCATGACAGACACATCGCGGGATATTTCTTCTTATTTTATTCCATTTCATAACGATCTTACAGATGATGGTAAAGACTTCCAAACGATCGTTACCAAAGTAAACGCTCTTATTGAAGATGGCAAATGGGATGATGCCTATCCATATTTAAAGCGCTCCGTTGAGATAGATCCCAATTATGCAGAAGGGTATAATCATCTCGGAGTATTTTATACAAGAAACAAGAACTACATTGAGGCAATTAATAACTTTAAAAAGGCATTACAGATTAATTTTGCCTTAACTGAAGCCCACTATAACCTCGCCTCTGTATATATGGAACGCAAGGAATATCATATGGCGCTTCCCCATTTTAAGGAAGTTGTTCTGGCCAATCCTAATGATTATGAGACATATTACCTCATGGGTCAATGCAGTTTCCTTAATAATATGGAAAAAGATGCCTACGCCTTCTTCTCTGAGTCCTATAGGCTGAAACCAGACCATATACCATCAGCCATAAACCTTTGTAAGCTGCTTATCAGGAGAGAGAACTATACAAAGGCCAAAAATACACTTCTCGCCATACTCAAAAATAATGAATCCATTCCGGAGATACATTTTTTACTTGGTGTTATCTATAAGATAGAAAAGAAATATCCCAGGGCCATGAAACATTTCCGTGAAACGCTGCTTGAAGACAAAGGTAACACGGAAGCGTACAACTTGATCGGTGAATGCTGTGTTGAATTGGGAATGGATGAACAAGCAGAAAGCTTCTTCACCATGGCTATCAAACTTAATCCATCTTATGTAAGCGTATTTTATAAACTTGGAGATCTTTATTACAGACAAAAAAGATACATTGACGCTATTTCCACACTGGAAGAATATATCAAAACGAAAGAGGCGACTGATAGTATCAATGCGCTTTGGTCAGAAACTATGAATACAAACAATGAAGAGATAATACCAATTTATAATCTTTTGGGACGCTGTTATCAAATGACACATGACCCTATGAAAGCCCGCTCTGTCTGGGAAAAATCCCTGGCCATAAAATCTGAACAACCGGACATAAAAGATGCACTCGCAAATTTACCTCAACCGGCTCATGTACATAGACGAATTAGTCTTGTAATTGATTAGGTACTTAGTGTCTCAAACACCGGCAAATCATCCATACAGAGCGAAGGCTCCCTTTCCTCCAAAGTATGAGAGCCCTCATTCCATCCATAATGAGAGAAGGACACTCTCCTTCAGATGCAAATATTTATAAGCATATCCCTATTGAAGTAGAGAAGAAATCCCTTGCTTTATTCTTTCACTAGGTGGTATTCTTTTATCATGTGAGCCCTAACCCATTCAAAGACGAGTGCCTTGACATACATATTTGTATCTTTGTTTTCTCAAAGATTGGGCTGTCTAAAAAATATCATCAGTAAAGCTATACACCCATAAAAGGTATGTTTGAGTATCAATTTGTGGGGATAACGCGTTATTATAAATGGCTAAGTGGGGAATAAATTTACAAAAAATTATTTTTTGGTCATCCCTATACGTTTGGAATTAATATACGGCCTTGGATTGGTACCAGGCATAGGCAAACGTGCCAAAAATGTTTCGGTTCAATCGTGGACGATTGAACCAACCCTTATTGTTTGAAATTCCTAAACGTAAATTAGGCCTTCGGCGACTTTTTATATCACTTGCACTATCGTAGGGGCGAACCTTGTATTCACCCAAATGGGAAACAAACAAAAACGTTTTGAACCGTACAGAGCAAGGGCGAACACATGATAGGGGTAGGGAAGGCTTTTGCCTCCCCTCCCTCCGAACCGTACAGGCGGATCTCCCGCATACGGCTCTCCAGTCAGTGGGTACCACATCGGGATTGACAGGCCAGCGCATGGGTTGTGGTTA
>JBDIVL010000040.1:0-35648 GCA_039794405.1 Candidatus Jinrextremum sp.
TATTAACGAAGCAACTTAAAGCATTCCTCATCAGGTGAGAGTTGTAAGTAATCCCTTAAGGGATACCTGTAACAATGCCCTTATAGGGCTAATCAAGCCACCCGCTATGCGGGTGGTACTGACTTTGATCAGTTCTATCAGTATAGACCTTAAGGACACCCAAGGCAAGCAACTGAACCGGGAGATGCTCAAAGTGGTGCAAACCAGCGGTTCTGGCTGGGTTGACTATATGTGGCCCAAGCCGGGAGAAAGCGTCTCCACGCAGAAGTCGGCTTATGTGAGCAAAGCGAAGATGGGAGACCAATGGGTGCTGGTGGGTTGCGGTGTCTATCTGGCTGATGCTCCCAAAGCCGCTCAGGCCGGCAAGAAGATGACTGCTCCGGAACTGATGACACTTGTCCGGGAAGCAGCAGCAGCAGTCTTTGAAAAACACGGCGAGAAGGCCTATGCCAAGTTTCGAAAGAAGGGCTCCAAGTGGTTCCGCGATGATACCTACTTCTTTGTCTGGACCATGGATGGGACCAGAGTTTTCCATGCCATGGACCCTACAGGCGAGGGCCTGAATGACATCGGTATCAAGGATGTTTTGGGAAGATTCTTCTGCAAGATGTCTCTGGAGGTGGCTGGCAGCCCTTCAGGCGAGGGATGGGTCCACTACATGTATCCTGAGCCCGGGAATATCTTCCCAACGTGGAAGTCCACGTTTGTGAAACGGGTAACTTTTCCTTCCGGCAAGCAATACGTTATTGGCTGCGGAATTTACAATATGAAGATGGATAAGGCCTTCATCGAGGATGTGGTGAATTATGCGGCCACTCTCATTGAGGATCAAGGGAAAGAAGCCTTTTGCCAATTGCGCGATAAGACGGGTCCCTTTGTGTTCATGGATACTTACGTGTTCGTCGACACCACCGATGGCACTGAGTTGGTGAATCCTGCCCAACCTAGCTTCGAAGGGAAGAACCTCATCGACATGAGAGATCTGAAGGGGAAAGCGATTGTTCGGGAGTGCATTGCTGCTGCCATGAAAGATGGCAGCGCCTGGGTGGAGTACTACTGGTATAAGCCCGGACATAACACACCTGCGCGCAAACAGACCTATGTGCGGAAGGTCCAATCAGGACGAGATACTTACATCGTCGGTTCGGGCGTTTACATGGAATAGAAAGACCTCGCTGTCAGAACGTAACGGGCACACTCGATGATCAGGCATGGGCGTAGGTAATTGGAGCCAACTCTGTAGTTTGTATAAATTTATATTTTGTGAAGCACTCTTTTAGAAAATTAGTTTAGTTTTGACAATACTTCATTTCACCAGAGGAGGGACACTTATGAAAATAAGTATTCACCTTTTCCGCCTGTGGACAGGTATTCTTACAACTTTTTTTCTTGTATCTGGTTGTGTACACTATCCTGTCAATAAACCCCTCACAAAAGTTGACCCTAACAGTGGTTACCGTGGAAAGTTTATGGGCATGCCCGGAAATTCAGATGAACTGGTTTTATTTCTTACCTTCTCAGGTGGTGGTACACGAGCTTCTGCTTTATCATATGGCGTTCTTGAAGAATTAAGAAAGACAGAAGTAACTTTACATGGCCAGAGGCGGAGACTCCTTGATGAGGTTGACGGCATTTCTGGAGTATCCGGAGGCAGTTTTACTGCTGCATATTACGGTCTTTTTGGTGATCGCATCTTTGAGGATTTTGAGCTAAAATTTCTGAAAAAAAATGTTCAGGGTGCCCTTACACGGAGGATATTACTGAGACCAGACAACTGGGTTCGACTTTCTTCCCCTTTTTTTGACCGGAGTGACCTTGCCGGAGAATATTATGATAAACATATTTTTGAAGAAAAAACCTTTGGTGATATAGCGGCCAGGAAAGGCCCTATGATCCAAATTAACGCGACCGATATGGTAACGGGTATACGATTGGCATTTAACCAGGATTCATTTGATGCGATATGTTCAGATGTATCCAGCTTCCCTGTTGCACGTGCAGTTGCTGCTTCATCTGCGGTACCTATCCTTCTCACACCAATTACTATTCGTAACTATTCCAATAATTGTGGTTTTATACTTCCTGAACAATTGGATAGGGTTTTAAAGGAACAGGATACTTCAACACGGACATTTCACCTTGTAAGTAACATCAGACCTTATCTGGATTCTGAGAAAAGAAAGTACATTCATCTTGTTGATGGTGGTGTCTCAGATAATCTCGGCCTAAGAGCCGTCCTTGATAGAATACTAGCCATTGGAAGTTTTTGGAGTTCGGTCAAATATTTAGGACTTGAAAATGTCCATAAAGTGGTTTTTATCGTAGTTAATGCAGAGACTGCGGTTGACAACAGGTGGAGTCTCCTGGGACAGCCACCACCATTCTCTGCAATGCTTCATTCTTATTCTTCAGTATCGATTACGCGATACAATTACGAGACAGTTATGCTGCTCAGAGAGAGCTTCTATAAATGGACAGAAGAGGTCCAAAAAAACAGGTGCGGGGATGGCCCGATAATAACGGAACCGGGCGGGTGCGGAGATATCAAGTTTTATCTCGTTGAGGTCAGGTTTGATGCATTAAAGGATGAGGCCGAACGCGAATACTTCAAGAGCTTGCCAACATCATTTAAATTATCTGTAGAGCAGGTTGATCAACTGCGCGAAGTTGCTCATCGAATACTCAACGAATCAAAAGACTTCCAGCATCTTCTGGCAGATTTACAATAAAGAGTTTTTGAAGGCTTCCTGATTCTCAGCATAGCGCTCTTTACGTCAATCACCAACCACACTGGTTGCACAGTCATTGGGCCACAGTTTATGGCATAGAACCGATTTGATCATACCACTGCTATTTCTGATTCAATGTTGCAAGCTGTACAGGCAAGTCAATGGATTCTTTAACGACGGTCAAAAAAGAGGTGGGCGGGTTAATGTATATCATAGATTTGTGGCTAATTTTTGTATGTACGGTCGCTTTTTTCCTCCTGGCGTTTGAAGGTGGTTTTCGATTCGGACGTCTCATCCGAACAAGGATTGATGAAACGGCAAAATCGTGGATTAGTACCATTGATGCGGCAATTCTCGGTATACTCGCCCTCCTTTTGGGGTTTACCTTTTCTATGTCGCTATCACGTTTTGATCTCCGTAAGCAATTGGTTATTGAAGAGGCCAACGCCATCGGTACAACATATTTGCGGGCACAACTGCTGCCGGAACCCTACATGACGGAAATATCTGATCTGCTGCGCCAATACGTTGACGTACGCTTGGAAGGTACAAAGCCGGGGAAGCTCCATTATGCGATCGTAAAGTCAGAACAGTTACATAATCAACTTTGGCTGCGTGCCGTTGACATTAGTAAAAAGGTATCCTCACCGATAATTGTATTGTTGTTTCTGAATTCTTTGAATGAAATGATCGACCTTCACTACGAACGCATGTCTGCCTTCGAGAACCGTGTCCCCAAGATGGTTTTGATACTTTTGTTCATATGCGGAACCATAACGGTACTGGTTACAGGCTATGGATGCGGTTTGGGTAACCGGCGTAATTTCGTACCCGCAGCAATGATGTCGATCATTCTGGCGATGGTCATTCTGGTGATAATGGACCTTGACCGGCCTGAGCGAGGATTCATCAGGGTTAGCCAGCAGAGCCTGACAAGGCTTCAACAAAGTTTAAATCCCGGCCCGATTCCTCAACAGCAATGGAAGTAAAATTGAAAATTTTAACGTAAAAATACAGGGAATTTCAAAGTTTGTATCATAGCATACCAAACAACCCCTTAAGTCTCCATTTTCTAATGGGGGACTTAAGGAAATCCCCCTTAATAAAGTGGGGATGTTTTTGGCCAGCTTTGTTGTATACATGAAAAGTTGCTGCCAAAGGTAACCTAACTTGACGTATAGAAAATTCAAATTATCAGTTTTTCTCCCCCTTGATGTGGGGGTGGAAAAGCAAGCTAATCACCCTTCCTTAGTCCCTCCCATCAAGGGAGGGAAAATTTACGTTTTAACTCGCCGGAGGCTTAATTTATTTTCCTGACCAATCAGCCGGATCATAAGAAATGAGAAAGGATGAAAAATTTGAAGAGAATAACAATGAAAAGGGGACTTAATCTATTCTCTTTATGTATGGATATTGCAATGATTTTTTTCTTCGATGATCGGCTTGCTTTGAATAATAAAGAAAGGTACTCTTTATGAAAAGAGTGAGTTTTTTTCTGGTTTCAATTATTATACTTTTCCACATCTTAATATTTTCGGTAGTTGCACAAACAACTTCCGTTAATCGTCCCCAGACAACCGCTTTAAGTGATCAACAAGCACATTATATCCTGAGCATTCCCGAAATATTCACCTTTTTCATGCTTATGCTGGGGCCTATCAAAGTTTTGGTTCCGTTTGTTAAGATGACCAGAGATGCTTATACAAGGTTTCGGCGTAAACTTTCACTCATAGCAACCCTTATCTCCACCATTGGTTGCCTTGTTGCTGCTTTTATGGGTCAAATAATACTGAAATCCTGGCATATTTCAATTCCAGCTATAATGCTTGCAGGAGGAATAATTCTTTTCCTGGTGGCGCTACAAATGATCATGCAGGTGTATTCGTCACCACATCGGAATGAGACAACACCATCCACCCCAACGCTCTCTATGGCTGTTTCTCCACTCTCTTTCCCTACGATTGTTACTCCGTACGGAATTGCTATTCTTATTATATTTATGGCAACAGCACAGGATGTTGCACGGCAGGCCGGGATTATTGCTGCATTGTTAGCAACTATGATTCTCAATCTCCTTACGATGCTGTTTGCTCACAAGATATTAAAGGTTATTGGCATCATAACCCTGCAAATCCTCGGCAGTGTGCTTGGTGTGTTGCAGGTTGCACTTGGAATAGAAATTATAATTCAAACCATAACAAAAATGTGGTTAATGGTAAAAGTCTCATAAAATAGAACTGTTTACTGGCATGCTATTTGAGAAATTACATAATAATTCCATTTAGTTCTTGTTTTAAAAGGAGTCACTGTAGATGGGATGGCTTATCTCCAGTATTATTGCTTGTATTACCATGGTAGCGATTATGTATATACCCTTGCCAGAGTCCATACATACTTATATGCCACACATAATGATGGTTATCGCAACAGTGACGGTTCTCGGACCGGGGATTCATTTTTTTACCTGTGCATATGAATCCATTAAGAACCGCCTTGTTAAAATGGATGTGCTGATTTCTACAGGTATCTTGTCTGCGTATATGTACGGTAATTTTGCATCTCAAGGCTTCTTTGATGTGTCAGATCATACCTTATAAAGAATGACTTTATGGATGTGGTAAAAACGGTCCAACTGGGACGCAGAACGATGTCGAAAATAAAGCAGAATGTCTTTTGGGCCTTTTTATTTAATGTATTAGGAATTCCCATTGCAGCAGGGGCCTTGAATCCGGTTTTTGGTATAAGTTTTAAATCAGAACATGCAGAGTTGGCAATGATACTTTCTTCCACCATGGTCGTATTCAATTCCCTTGAACTACGTTTTCCCCGTTTCTAAATTGAAGTAAAGATGAAAATATTTTATCATTCAATAAGAAGGAGCTGATTATGAAGGCAAAGGTGGATCAAGATATCTGTATTGGTTGTGCTTTATGTACCCAGATTTGCCCCGAGGTTTTCAGAATGGAAGGTGATAAATCAGTAGTATATGTCGATGTTGTTCCGAAAGAAGTCGAGGACGCTTGCAGGGAAGCAGCCGATAAATGTCCTGTATCATGCATCTATATAACAGAATAAAAATATTGACAGGAGGTTTAAAGATGGAAAAGTACCGATGCATTGTTTGTGGATATATTTACGATCCGGAAGCCGGCGATCCTGATCGTGGGATAAATCCTAATACCAGTTTTATGGATTTACCGGGAGATTGGGTCTGCCCTGTATGCGGCGCACCACAGGATCAGTTTGAAAAAGTATAATTGATAGTGATAGAAGTACGATGATGAATAACGATACTTATAGAAGAATAACAGCATTTGAGGGGTTCAAAATGGTACCGGATTTGTCCATACCAAATACATAATAAATGCGTCTGGTTACGAAAGGAGTGTGAATAAGATGGTAAAGCTAGATCCAATTGTGGAATTCAGAGAAGACCATAGAAAGGTTAGAGATGGGTTGCTTGAATTAATCGCGGCCTTACAATCAAAGGATGTCATCAGAGCGAGGGCAATACTTGGCAGGATAAACGTCCTTGTTGGTCCGCATTTTCGATATGAAGAAGAGACTCTTTATCCTTCACTGCGCATATTGTTGGGCGAACATGTTGATCAGTTGCTGAAAGAACATGACGGTGTGATTGCTACTGTTCACTCCTGTGCTGAGCTATTAGAAAAAGACCATCTGACAGATGAAGATGTAAAGCAGGCTACCACAGCAGCACGAGCGCTTCTGATCCACGTTTCAAACTGTGACGGTTTATCTATACTTTCAGAGAGGCTGAGCAAAAAAGAGCTTGATAATTTAGGAGAGAAACTTGCGGCTGCAAGGGAATCAGGTGTTTCTTTATTAGATTGGGCAGAAACCATAAGGAATAAATAAAACATGGAAACAGATAAGAAAGGTTTATCAATAATATTCCATAGTGGTTCTTACGACCGCGTCTATCACGGTTTTTCTATTGTTCTTGTGTTCTTAGCACTCGGCAGGGGGGCAAGATGCTTTTTTACCTACTGGGCATTGCAACATCTGGTAAAGGGAAAACCTGCTTTCCAGCTTAACGAAGAAGGTCAAGCCCATCGGCAAATATTGGAAGAACATATGAGAAAAGGTCATATGCAGGAAATATCGGAACTTTTTACACAAGCTAAGGCAATGGGTGCAAAGTTTTATGTTTGCACCAATTCTATGGGTTTATTAAATATATCCAGAGATGAACTTGTAAAAGAAATCGATATGAGTATGGGATTAACCACATTTCTCGCAGAGGCCGACCAGGACCAAATTCTTTTTATTTAAACCTCCGCTAATAATCACATATTCCCTTTTGGTTGGTTCAATCTTGCAGATTGAACCATACGTTTCGAATTGTTAAATAGGTCTGGATTGGTGCTAGACGCAAGTGACATGCGAAACGTTCCAGTTCAATCGTGGACGATTGAACCAACGCTGAGAATATCTTTATTTGTCTTAGGGATAATTTTAAGTATAGTTGTCTATATGGGTCTGGCTGTGTTAATTCCCGAATAATTATTTAATTCCGGTTGAAATTTTTTCTATAGATTATAAAATCAGACTATCAATCTAAAAGGAGATTTGAAAATGGCTGCAAGGAGGAAATGGAGGAGAGGTTGTCTTTGGTTGCTGCTATGCGGCGTTATGAATGTTACCGGTAAATAGAGCCATGTATGATCTGACAAATTTCACCATCCAGGACATGACCCAATGCGGAGATGCACTGGAGCACCTTGGGTATAAAGCAAAAGGTGCAGAGGAACTGGCCGATTCGGTGGTTCGCTATTTCTACGATCACCTCATTGATCGGCGGACAGGTGAAAAGTCCTCTGCGCTGGTACGCTTTTTTATGACATATCCCTACGAAAGTCTTGACGAAGAATTACGTCAGTTAGCCAGCAGGATGCAAGGAGGACAACCTTTGGAGAAGGCAACGAGTTGCCTGGTACTCCTGGCAACGGTGGGAGTGCAGCCTGAGTGGAATTCAAAGGAGCTTTCCAGAGGACACAGGGTCATTCCCCTGGTAGATAAACAAACGGTGGATCAGCATCCGATGATCGCCCAATTGGTTTAGAGGTAAAGAGATGGAAATCCAGTTAACGATGGTACAGGTTGTGAAGTAGGGGGCTGGAATCGCTGAAAATGTTTATATCGGCTTCTCATATTAATCATCCAGTAAACAGGACGCTGAGCATCCTGTTGCGCGATTCAACCCAGAGCGTTGGAACGAGATGACTGACATAAAATACTTGTAACCTTATAAGCTACACAAAAATCCCTATTTCAGTAATGCTTGAATCTTTCTTTAGCGCCTTTTTAAATTTGTGTTCCTTGTGCCAGGCATTCAGGCAGGGGATAATGAAGACGGTGACTGATGCCATAAGCATTCCCCCGATAGAGGGAATTGCCATGGGTTTGGCTACCTCGGCGCCAGCGCCTGTTGCCCACAAGATAGGGAGGAGCCCAATAAATGTGGTGACAGATGTCATCATGCAGGGTCTTATCCTCCGTGTCCCTGCCATTAAGATGGTATCCCGGATATCATGGACACTTTTCATCTTCCTTTTGCCAAATAGATCATTGATATAGGTGGTAATAAGAACAGAATCGTCGTCTACAATGCCGAAGATCGAGATAAAGCCTACCCAGACGGCGACACTAAAGTTATAACCAAAGAAGTATTGAAGCCAGATACCACCGGCAATAGCTGTTGGTATCCCTGCAAATAAAATAAACATTGTTTGTGGGATAGATTTGAACGCCATAAAAATCAGGATAAAACCAACAAACATTGATAACGGCACGAGGATTTGCAACCTCTTTCTGGCCCTGACCTGGTTTTCAAACTGGCCGCTCCACTGGATAAAGTATCCATGGGGTAACATCACCTTTTCAGATACTATCCTGGATGCCTCTTCTACAAAACTCATAGGATCTCTGCCACGGACGTTCATAAGGACATATGCCCGCAGGAGTGCGTTTTCGCTACTAATCATGGCAGGTCCCATAACAAAATGGATATCGGCTACCTGTGTTATGGGGATATGTTTCCCCGTGGAACTTGGTACATAAACCCTTTTCAGTGCATCAAAATTATCCCGCAACTCCCGCATGTATCTGACACGTACGGGATATCGTTCTCGACCCTCTACGGTCGTAGTAATATTTTCTCCTCCGATAGCTATCTCGATAATATCCTGCACATCCCGGATATTGATTCCGTAACGGGCGATTTCCTCGCGTTTGATCTTGTATTCCAGATACGGTTTTCCTGTAACCCTCTCTGCATAAAGGTCTGCAACACCTGGAACATCTTTGAGCGCATTTTCAACGTCAAAGGCCAATTGTTGTATGACATTGAGATCCGGTCCAAAAATTTTAATGCCAACCGAGGTGCGAATGCCGGTAGCCAGCATATCGATTCGGTTTACAATGGGCTGTGTCCAGATATTTGCCACACCTGGTATTCTCAGTGCCTCATCCATTTCCTGGATGAGCTCTTGTTTCGTGATCGCCCGTTCATCGGGTAAAAAGAAGTGGAATACGGGATGCAGAAATGAGGGTACATAATTCAGGAACTTGTATTCAATCTTCTTTTTACGCCATTCCTCTTCCGGTTTTAATGTGACAATGGTTTCAAACATCTCAACAGGAGCGGGGTCTGTAGCGGTATCTGCCCTTCCTAGTTTCCCGACTACGGTATCTATTTCTGGAAAGGATTTGATAATCATATCCTGTTTTTGCATGACTTTAAGGGCATCCGTTAACGCTACGCTTGGCAGCATGACCGGCATAAAAAGAATAGAGCCCTCATCAAGAGGGGGCATAAATTCTCTTCCCAGTTTTTTTGCAGCGAATATGGATGAAATGACAATAACAAGTGGAATAGCAAGAAATATCCTCTTGTGATCTAATACCCACCGAAGCGCAGGTTGATACCCTCTCAATAACGCCCGGGAAGTAAAGTTCTCTTCCATAGGTCTTAATTTCCCTTTGATAAGGAAGGTACAAAGTATGGGCACCAGGGTGATTGCCGTAACGACTGATGCACCAATAGCAAAGGTTTTTGTCCAAGCCAGGGGTTTAAAGAGTTTTCCTTCCTGTCCAATGAGTCCAAATACCGGTAAGAACATAAATATAGTGGTTAAAGCCGCAAAGAATATAGAACTACCAACTTCTTTTGAGGCATCAAGAATGATCCGAGACCTTTGTTTCTTATCTTTTTGCTCTATAAGATTTCTAAAGATATTCTCTGTCATGATGATTGACATATCACTTACCTCACCGATGGCGATGGCGATACCGGTAAGAGACATGATATTTGAATCGATACCCATAAAATACATACCAAGGAAGGAGACAAGGATTGATATGGGAAAACCTAAAATGCAGATAATGATACTTCTGACATGTAACAGGAATAGGGCGACAACGAAAGAAGTAATAATGATTTCTTCTATCAGCGCCTCTCTCAAAGTTTCGATAACACGATAAATAAGCCCTTCCCTGTCATAGAAAGGTACGATCTTTACGCCAGAAGGCAGTCCGGGCTCGATCTCTTTGATCTTCTTTTTTAGCCGTTTAATCACTTCCAGCGGGTTTTCACCTTGGCGCATGATAACGATTCCACCGGCAACCTCGGCGCCTTCCTTATCGAGCGCCCCCCGTCTAAAGTCACCCCCAATCTGGACAGCACCGATATTTTTAACAAATATCGGTACACCATTAAAGCTGCCTACGGTGATATTCTCAATATCGGTAATATTCTTGATAAATCCGAGGCCACGGATAATAAATTCCATGTTACTATTTTCAACTACCTTTGCGCCTACATCGATATTACTTTTCCGGACAGCCTCATATACGTCTGCTGTTGTTATACCATGCGCAAAGAGTTTATTTGGGTCAACATCGATCTGATATTGTTTTATAAAACCACCCACACCTGCAACTTCTGAGACGCCTTCTACGGCATTGAGCTGGTAACGAACATACCAATCCTGTATGGAGCGCAGTTGTCCAAGGTCATATCCTGAACCTTCCACGGTGTACCAGAAAATCTGGCCAAGTCCTGTGGCATCAGTACCTAGTCTGGGTATTACATCTTTGGGAAGTAATGCCTGTACAAAGTTTAATCTCTCTAATACCCTGGAACGTGCCCAGTAAAAATCGATTCCATCCTGAAAGATGATGAATATCATGGAGAAACCAAATCCCGATTGGGACCGTATGACTTTTACACCGGGTACACCCAGGAGGTTCACTGTTAAGGGATAGGTGACTTGATCTTCGACATCCTGAGGACTGCGTCCTGGCCAATCGGTAAAGACGATGCACTGGTTTTCCCCGATGTCCGGAATGACATCCATATTGACATGCTTTAATCCGTAAACGCCACCAAATATAACCAGGAGGTAGAAGCTGATTACCAGGAATCGATTTTTGAGGCAGATTTCGATAAGTTTGTTGATCATACTATTAATAAACAGAAACCACAGATTTCACAGATGACACAGATTTTTATTTTTGAACTTATACAACTATTATTTAGACAAGTTTTTAATTTACAAATCTTCTATAACGAAGGGTTTCCTCACCGAAGTTTAAAAGTAGTCCCGTATTATGCCGACTAATAATAAGACTATTTATCAACTGCGCTTCATCGACCTTTGTTAGAAGCTTCTCTGCTTTTATTTCAATTACTATCTCATGGTAAACGATAAAGTCAGGAATATAGAATTTCTTCAATTTTTGATTTTTATAGAATATCTCTAACCGAGGTTGAGGAATAAATGGGATGTTTCTTAATTCGAATTCGATCTCTAAGCACTCTTGGTAAACTGCTTCAAGATGCCCCGGACCTATAAAATTATGAACCTCCATTGCAGCTCCAATAATTGCATGAGTCCTTGGATCTTTTATCATGTATTAAAATGGATTTTTTTCTGTAGATTTTACAAAATATTTATATTGCTTTTATCTGTGTCATCTGTGAAATCTGTGGTTCCACAGATTATAATCAATGCTCATGTTCCTTAAACTCCATAGCCCCACCATACAATGCGCTTGCTCCACCGGTGAGCTGGCTCTGGGAATCTATTAGGAAATTAGCTTGCGTGACAACTTTATCACCCTCTTCTAGTCCTTTCAGGACAGGGTAGTAATCACCGGCCTTTGTGCCAAGAAATACTTCTTTTCCTACATATTGTCCATTACCTTTATCAAGATAGACAATCTTCCGTACGCCAGTATCTAACACTGCTGTTGCAGGAACGGCAAGCACCTGAGTTGTCTTTTCCTGATGCATTCCGCACTTTGGGCAATCTCCGGGTTTATCAGAGGTTACCTCCGGGTGCATGGGGCAAGTATAAACGATACGTTTCTTGAGTTCGGCTTTCTTTACTTTTATTTCCAGTCCATCCTTAACCTCCCACTGACCCAGTGGCCTTTTACATTGGTCACATTCGCCGGGTTTATCAGAGGTTGTACATGCCATAGGACACATGTACACGAATTTCTGTTTTTTCTCTCCTGTAGGAGAGGTTACTGTGATGCTTTTTTGTAGCAACATACCACACATGGGGCATGATTTAGGTACAGTAGCTGTATCCCATTCTTGCGGACAGATACAGGTCAACTTTTCACCGGGAACTTCGACAGGTATTTCTTTCTTTTCAAGCCTCATACCACATATGGGACAATCACCATCTGTTTTCGCAGTATGACATTTCATAGGGCATATATAGACGGTCTCTGTTGTAACGGCATGTTCTTTTTTTTCTCCTTCGGCCTTTTTTGAATCAATAGGGGCGGGCTTAGAGATAGGGGCTTTTTCTAATTCCATTTCACACACAGGGCAATTTCCGGGTTCTTTCGAGGTGTGACATTTCATAGGACATATGTATTCATATTCAATTTCTTTCTGCTGTTCTGCAAAACTGGTTACTGTGGCTGGTCCGGTTTGAGAAAGGGGGGTTCTTATAAAAGGGACATTATCTTCGGGACATATTCCCGGCCTGCTGGACTTTATTTCTGGATGATTAGGACAAAAATAATTTAGTCCACTCACGTAGTTATCACCCTCCCTGGCAAACTCTTCAATCGGTACTCGTATTCGGGCATTGACGTACATAGCTGGTTTCAGTTTGAATTGCTGGTTAGGGATATCGCAGCGTATCCTTACTGAACGTGTCTTGTCTTCCAGGAATGGCTCAATAAACGATATCTTTCCCACAAAGGCTTCTCCGGGATACGCCGGGGTTGTAATCTCTACCTCTTGTCCGATTTTAACCCAAGACATTTCATACTCATAGACACTGCCCATCATCCATACATTTGAAAGATTAGCAATGGTATATATCACTTCACCCTGCATAACATATTGTCCCTCCAGTACTTTTCTTTCAGTCACGATACCACTGATAGGGGCATAGATAATAGTATGCTGCCTTACTTTTTTCTCTTTTGCAAGTTCATCAATCTGTTTTTCTGTCAAACCCCACCACAACAATCTTCTTTTTGTTGCATCAAGAAGTGTTTTTCCTCCCCGTATTACTTCGTCAAAGGTACTCTCTTTAATTTTTTCGGCAGTTTCTAATGCTAACAGGTATTCTTCTTGTGTAGACACAAGTTCAGGGCTATATATCCAGACCATGGCTTCTCCCTTTATAACTTGTGTTCCGGTGAAATCTATAAAAAGTCGATCAATCCTGCTAGGAACCCATGCAGAGACAGTAGCCTTGAGTCTTTCATCATACTCGATTAATCCTACGGTATAAATGTCTTTCGTAAGAGATCGGAAACCCACAACATCCGTTTTGACCTGTGCCAGTTTACGGGCTCGTTCACTTAGTTCTACTGTGGCAACAGCACCTTCTTCCTCTACGCCTGGACCTTTTTCATATACTGGAATGAGGTCCATAGCACAAATGGGACATTTACCGGGTTTGTCCATTTTGACGGAAGGATGCATACCGCACGTCCAATAAAGGACATTCCTCTCTTTTGGTTTTTCTTTTCCTTCCTCTTTTGTATTTTCATTTCCTTCTTTTTTTGTCTCCTCTGCATAGGTAACAGAAACAAGACCTGGTGTATCTCGTAGGGCTGTATTGCAATGAGGCTTTATCTTATGAAGTACAAAAATACCAGAAAGGATAATAAAGATACTAGCTAAGATACTTATAAGGTATTTTTTATAAAGAAACTTTTGTTTAAAGGACATACATCACTCCTTATTGTGTCAATTGAATACCTATTGCACGTTCCAGGTTTGCCAAATTCTGTTCAAAATCAGTAAGTGCTCTAGAGTAGAGTAATCGTGCGTTCAAAAGGGTTCTCTGGCTATCAATGAGGGTAAGGAAATCTACCCTATTTGCCTCATATCCAATACGTGCAGCCTTTAATGATTGCTCTGCCTGTGGGATTATCCCGGTTTTATACAGATTTATCGTACTTTCGGAGGACTGTATTCTCACGAGAAAATCTTTGACTTCAAACAATGCCTTATTATTCACAAAGCGGTAATCTGATTTAGCGGCTTTCAGTGCTTCATGGGATTCTTTAACCTTTGACCGGTTTTTAGGCCACAGCCATGGGATATTGATAGAGATGGCAGATGCCCATGTATCAGGTTTTCCGTCCTCCTGCATATATTCAACCATTGGCTCAAAATCTGAAAAATAGTAATCCTTTTTTGAGAGTTTTACGTCAGTTTCACTCTTCTTAACAAGATGGTCAAACCTTTTCAGCTCTGGTCTATTTTTTACGGCAAGGTCTTCCAACTCTTTTATCGTTAAACATAAACGGTGTTTTTCAAAAGGGCGAGGTTTCCCTAAGGGGGTCTCCGGAGGCCTATCTAAAAGAATATTTAACCGGGCAATAATAGATTCTCTATCTTTATGTGTAGTGATAAGGCTATTAGCTAATGTTGATAATTCAACCTGTGCTGCAAGCACATCCCTTTGGGTAGCCTCACCTACAGCATATTTCTCCTCAGCGATTTTGGTAAAATTACGCAGTAAACTTCTTATTTCCTCAATGATATCAATAGCCGTGTTGATATAATAGAATTCATAAAAAGCAGATTTTACAAGGGCGATAATTTCTTGTATTTTCGACTGCATTTCTTTTTCTACCATGTTGGCTTCTTCTGTAGCTATCTCTTCCCTAAGGCGTAATTTTCCAGGAAATGGTATTTTTTGGGATACTCCGTAACGTTGTTGCAGCATTTCGGTTTGGCCATTGATATTGAGAGGATGATTGGACATATCAAATGATCCGATGCTTACCGTTGGGTCATCCAACGATTTGGCCTGAGGGATTTTTGCCTTTGCTGCATTTAAGCGCTTCTGTGCCGAAATGATCTCCGGATTATGTTCCATAGCTTCTTGAATCAGCCATTGCAAGTTTAAAGGCGCGTTTGCCTTGTCTATCCCGATAATTTTTTCACTTTTTGTTACCTTCTGAGGAGATCTTCCAACTTCTTCTCGTGCTATGGAAAATTTACTGGAAAGAATTGTCAGGATGAATAAGAGTGTATGCCACTTTTTCGGTATTCTCATCATAATGAAATCCATTCAATAAGAGTAGGGGGGGGACGGATAATAATTAAACCCACTGTAGGTTACATCGCACATCGGTAATTAGCCACAAATATTCATATGACATATTCTTGTCTTACACTCGCCTGCATGTATACGTGGATTGTAGAATAAAGATGCACAAATGGTTGCAGCTATCAAAAATGACAAAAAGCCTGGAAGACACCAATAGGTATTTCGAAAGTCAGGAACTGACACCTCCGGCATCAGCAAGCGTTTTACTCTGTCTTCTACAATATTTTGTCCTTTGAAAGATGGGAGTAAAGACTGTTGTTTTGTCGTGTTGTGAGATTTACACATCTTCACGAGTGCACTTGCAAGCTCTAATGGTTCCCGGGATAAATTTATAGCACTATCATCTGCGGCCTTTTCAGATGCAGAAGAAAATTGGTTTAACAAGTTATGGTTGATAGGGAGAAAAAAATTGAGTGCGTGAAATATTTGTATGAGAAATAACTTCAATGGATCTTTATTCTTTTTATGATGTTCTTCATGGAGAATTACAGCTAAAAGCTCTTTTCTTGTCAGATAGGAACAAATGCCAGATGATAGATATATTTTCGGTTTCCACAGGCCAAGCGTAAAAGCATAATGCGGTTCACTGTTCTTTAAAAGTGTAACTTGATTATTAATTTGTGCAGAATGCAGGATATACTTTAGGTTAGGATAATTTTCAAGTGAAAGGGAGGTGTGAAAACGGGTAAAGTTGTAATTGTAGCGTAGGAGAAAAAATATTTTGTAAAAAGCCTTATATATTCCAATGAGAAATATTGTCATGCAGGCCCAAGGGATTATTGTAGTTACTGTCCGTAAGTTGAAAAAACATTTTGAACAGATACTTCCACAGCAAGTAATGGATTCATAAGTAGATTTAGTATCAAAAATGTATCCTTTAATACCTATTCCTATACCTGTAGCTATCGAAGACAGTACCACAATGTTAACAAACACAATAAGTACAAAATAGCATTGTGCTTTTCGCTGTTCTGTTCTGACAAAGTGTTTCATATAGTTATTTTTGAGGTTTATTTTGCCTTTTTAGTTCAATTAATTTGGAAAAATATTCTATTTTATCCGGGGCCATTTGTGCCATATAATCCACAAAATGCACCATTACCGAATCAAAAGAAAGCTCGGAAGCTCCTTCCACAACTTTTTTTGATACCAATTCAAGGAATTCATCTTTACTGTAAGCTGGTAAATAGAAGTAGGCTTTTCCAATTTTTGTTCTTTTAACAAGCCCCTTTTCAACCATTCGGTTGGTAACGGTAATTACAGCAGAATAAGAAATATCCCTCGTGGTTGGGAAGGCATTTCGTATATCCTTTACACTGGATTCTCCATGGCTCCATAAAGCTTCCATGATATCTCTCTCTAGCGGCCCCAATACTTGATTTACTCCTCGTTTAAAAGGGTTAAAATGAAATTTTATTTGTTTACCCATGCCGGCTCTCTCTTTTCAGTACTATTCATTAAATTATAAATTAAAACATTTCATAAGGAAATATTATATTCTACATATTGTAAAATATTCAAGGGTAATTTATGAAATCTTTCTTGTAAATCCTGGGATTGTTGTCGTAGCAAGTCACATTTCTGTTCCCTGTCACACTTCTGTGCCATGTCACACTTTTTTGATATTAACAAGGAGGGTAGATCGTGTCTTTCAATGTTACGACGATCTCATATACATCAAACTAAGCCATTATGAGAAAAGAAGGGCAGAAAGTATATAGTCAAGGGAGTCATCTGTACAAAAAAACAGATTAACAATCTCCAGAGGGAGAAAGGAAAGTCAAAAAGAAAAAAAATACCATTGTGAAATTAAGTGGGGAAAGGAATTTGCTTTCTATAAATTATAATCATAATGATTTAAAAATATTTTACATGATTTATAGAAAATAATGTTATCATAAATATTATTTATTGATTTCTTATTGTAATTGTAGATTTCAGGAAGGGGGAGGTTAGGTGAAAATACTTGTAACCGGTGGTGCTGGTTTTATTGCTTCTCATTTGGTTGATCAGTTCATTGAAGATGGGCATCGTGTGATAGTGGTTGATAATCTTTCATCCGGAATAAAGGAGAATATTAATCCGAAGGCACTATTTTACAAAATAGATATTTGCGATGCCCTGGCTTTAGAAGAGGTATTTAAAAAGGAAAGACCTGAGATCGTGGACCATCACGCTGCACATGTTAATGTACGTAAATCGGTGGAAATGCCTATTTTTGATGCAAACGTTAACATTCTCGGTTCCCTGAATCTGTGTGAATTATCAAGAAAGTACCATGTCAAAAAGTTTATCTATGTATCGACCGGTGGCGCGGTTTATGGCGAACCTAAGTATCTGCCTGTTAAAGAATCTTGTCCTGTGGAACCACTCTCACAGTATGGTATAAGCAAACACACGGTGGAACACTATTTATCTGTTTTCCATAAGCTTTATGGATTGGATTTTACTATCTTAAGGTATCCAAATGTGTATGGGCCAAGACAATCCCCACATGGCGAGGCAGGGGTAGTAGCGATTTTTAGTGAACTCATAATTCAAAATATACGTCCCACCATTTTTGGGGATGGTTCAAAAACGAGGGATTACGTCTATGTGGATGATATTGTAAAGGCGAATCAGATTGTTCTAGACGGTATGGGAAATGAGGAAGTCTATAACCTTGGATGGGGCAGGCAGATTTCTGATTTAGATGTTTTCCATACCGTTAGAAGGGCATTAGGATCGAATATTGAACCTATCTTTGGTGAGAAAAGACCCGGAGAGATTGATCATATTAGTCTAGATAATTCAAAGGCCATGAAAGAACTAAAATGGGAGCCAAAGATTACCTTTGATGAAGGAATTAAATTGGCTACACAATATTACAAGAAATTAAGAAAATAAAATAGTTACTATTATCGTTTTGTCCATTGGAAGCTCTTTCTTGCTCCCTTTTGTCCATATTTTTTGCGTTCTTTCATTCTGCTATCTCTTGTCAAAAAGCCTTCTTCACGCAAACTATTTACAAGAGAGGGATCGGATTTTGATAAGGCACGTGCAATACCGAGGGATATGGCGCCTGCTTGTCCGGTAATACCTCCGCCCCTCACGTTCGCTAATATGTCGAACTCTATTTTTACAACTTTCAGCGGGGAGAGCACTATACCTCTATCCCGTTCAACGGGAAAATAAGCTTCAATTTCTTTGTTATTTACTAAAATTTTACCGTTTCCCTTTTTTATTCTTACACGTGCAATAGAAGTCTTTCGCCTTCCTGTACCCCAAATATACTGTTCTACAGCCATTTTTCCTCCTTCAAGAAAATTAATTACGAATAACCAATTCTTTTGGTTGTTGCGCCTGATGCGGATGCTCGGCACCAGCATAAATCTTTAACTTTTTCAGCATAGCTTTACCCAAACGAGTCTTCGGCAGCATTCTTCCTACGGATCTGTTGAATACTTTTTCTGGTGTTGTTTTAAGGGTTTCACCGACCATTCTTTTCCGTAAACCACTTTGATAACCGGTTACATAGTAGTGAATCTTCTCTTTCATCTTTTTTCCCGTAAATTTTACCTTACTGGCGTTTGTAATGATAACAAAATCCCCTGTATCAGCGTGGGGAGTGTATTCTGGTTTATGTTTTCCCTGGAGCACCCTTGCTATCGTGGTTAACATCCTTCCAAAAGTTTTGTCTTCGGCATCTACAATATACCAGTTTCTTTTTACATCTTCTTTTTTTGCCATAAATGTACGCATTATTGATATCCTTAATAATTATGAAAATTAAAAAGCGCCTTTGATAACTAAAAAGGCGCTTTTGTGATGATATATTTATCAAATTTTTATTTCTTACAATTACAGCTACCCTTCCCATCACAATGGCTGCAAGGGCAACCTTCCGGGCACTGGCAGGCACTGGCAGTGGCAGATTTAATAACAACAGGTACATTTATCAAGCCTACTCCAAGGATAATTGCACCAAACATTATTAATGAAACACTTAACTTTCTCATCGGACATGACTCCTTTCAAAAATAATATTCTGATGAATAATCGACCTACAGTGCATTTGCAATAGGCCAAGAACAGAATTCATAAGTTTATATCAAAATGTACAATAATTGTCAACGATATTTTCACTAATGAATTTTTATTGACATACGGGTAACTTAACATTACGATAATCTATCGTAGTTATCGCTCTATAACTCATTGATTCCATGAGAAAAGTTATTTATATGCCACAAGAATTACTAACAGATTTAAGTACTTTAGACTTTTGTAAATCGATTGCTGATATTGAAGATATTCGTGCTGTTATACCACATAGATATGAAATGGAGCAGCTAAGCAAGATTATAAAGTTTGATCCAGAACAGAAAATTATCGTAGGTTTCAAGGATGTTTCAAATAATGAATTCTGGGTACGTGGACATATCCCTGGCCGTCCGCTTATGCCCGGGGTAATGATGCTTGAAGCTGCTGCGCAATTGTGTACATACTATTACAAGCAAACTACCAAGGATGATCGGTTTCTGGGTTTTGGTGGTATTGATAAGGTCAAATTTCGTGGAAAGGTTGCACCTGGTGATAAACTTGTTTTAATTGCTAAAAATAGAGAACTACGCTCAAGGCGGGCCGTTTTTGATACCCAGGGAGTGGTGGATGGAAAGCTTGTATTTGAAGGGGTTATTATCGGGATGGTAGTGTAGGCACTCTTAATATAATACCTGTATAAAGGTTTCCTTTTTCTAAAATTTATAGTTGTAAAAGTTCCTTTAAGTATTTGATGGAATAATGAGGCTTCATAAACTTGTCCTGACTCTTTCTATAAGAATTATAATGTCTGCCATGCTCAAACATTACCGTAACTATCCCCAAAGATTTCCCGGCAGCTATTTCATCATCAATCTTATCTCCCACACAGATGATTTCTCCAGGTTTTAAATTATATCGTTGTATAATACCATAAAAACAAGCCCTTTTTGCCTGAGGATTATTTCTGTCGGTGATGAGGATATCATCAAAGTAAGAGTTATTTAATCCTAAGACATCTATTTTCTTCTTCTGTATTTGTTCTTCTCCCGAAGTGACGAGAAATAATTTACAATCTCTTGATTTTAATTGTACCAGAGAATCTACCACATCAGAAAAGAGAGTAATGTTGGAAATATTTACACGGATATATTCTTGAAGCAGTTGATTGATATATTTATCTGGAAGGTTGTAAAGTGTTACAATTTTCTCGTAAACATTTACCTTTGTTCCATACTTTTCTTCAAATTCTCCTTGCAGGTGATATGCCTTTTCTTCAGAGATGTTGGTTATCCTAGCGATCATTTTTGCAGCCTGTCTTCTACCCTGTTCAACAAGAGTGCCGCTGCAGTCATAAAGCGTATCATCCAGGTCAAAGATAACAGCTTTGATGTTTCTCATATGCCTAACTTAAATAGGCCTCTGTTACATATCGGCGCATCATGCGGTGACTATTGAAATAGTAGGCAATCTTTCCGATTGAATTTTTCATGATTTTTATCCATTGGCTTTTGTCATGATAGTACATCGGAATTATGATCTTTTCTAGTTTATTATACAAATCCTCAGCATCTATTGCATCATTGATACTGGTAAGTGAGGATTCTAAAGGTTTCGGGCCAATTGACCATCCTGTAATTCCTTCAATATGCCCTTCAATCCACCATCCGTCTAGGACACTAAAGTTGATTACGCCATTATGGGCTGCCTTCATACCACTCGTACCAGAGGCCTCTCTGGGGCGCAGTGGTGTGTTTAGCCATATATCAACTCCCGAAACTAACTTTAGGGCCATTTCTATATTGTAATCCTTTAAAAAAACAATTTTGATTTTATCATGAACTGTTTTTGAAAGTTCAATTATATTTTTTATAATATTTTTACCAGGGATATCTTTTGGATGGGCTTTTCCTGCATAAAGGATTTGGAATTCTCCAATTCTATTGATTTTTAAGAGTCGTTCTAGATCTGAAAATAGTAAGTGGGCCCTCTTGTAAGAGGTGAACCTCCTTGCAAATCCAATGGTTAATATATCTAAACGTATTTCTACTCCCGAGACTTTCTTTACATAATCCATCAGATCCCTTTTAGCTTGAAGGTGAGCATCCCATACTTCTTCGTCTGGAATATTTTCCGCACGAACAAAGAGTTCCGGCTCGTTGGCCCAACTATGAATATGTTTATCGTAGAGTCTCTTAAAACTTTCGCATGTCCACGTAAATGGATGAACGCCATTAGTAATTGCATAGATCTCATAACCAGGAAAAAGATTTTTAGATACCTCACCGTGTTTTTTTGCTACACCATTAACGTATTTACTTAAGTTTAGTGCAAGGAGAGTCATGTTGAGATAGAATTCGCCTCCAAGTCTTTTTATCTGTTCCAGCGGAACAATCTCTCCTAAGATTTTTTTTATAAGATCGTAGGAAAAACGATCATGGCCTGCTTCAATGGGGGTGTGGGTTGTAAATACGCATAAACTCTTTACCGTGTCGATATCCCATATCCATTGTTCATGCCAGACGCTTTCAACATCCCTTTTATGCACGAGGAGTAGTTCTAATGTCAATAGGCTAGCATGTCCCTCATTCATGTGATATTTTTTAATATGAAACCCAAGAGCTTGTAACATGCGTACTCCGCCAATACCGAGTACTATCTCTTGTTTAAGGCGGTAACTATCATCACCACCATAAAGGAAAGCAGTTATTTCTCTATCTTCTTTTATATTTTCCTCGACATCAGTATCAAGATAGAGTACATCTACAGTCCCTCCGGTAATACTTCTCACCTTATAGCACCACGCCTGTATATAGACATTGCGCTCTTCTATTTGAACCACGACTTTTTTTGACAAACGTACCATAAACTTGGATGGGTCCCAGTCCATAGGATACTCAATCTGCATACCTTCACTATCAATTTCTTGGCGAAAGTAACCCTTTTTTGAGATCAATGTGACTGCAACTAATGGTATTTTCAAGTCTGCGCTTGACTTGATAGTGTCTCCTGCAAGGACCCCCAAACCACCGCTATAGGTAGGTATTTCGTTGGAGAGTCCGATCTCCATAGAAAAATAGGCAATATTTGCTTCGTTATTCATATCAAATAAGAGTATAAAGTATGAGCGTATGAACTTATAAATGTATGGGTTTATTGACAGCTGCATGGGCAGCTTCAAGGATGGCTTCAGAGAGGGTAGGATGTGGATATATATTTCTCGATAACTCTGTAGCTGTTCCCTCTAAAATAGTAGTTAGTGACATACCCCACATCAATTCTCCCACGCTTGGACCTATGGCATGTGCGCCGAGTAATTCACCATATTTTTCATCGATGATGATCTTTACAAACCCTTCCTCGTATTCTCCTTCGATGATGGCTTTGCTATTGGCGATCAGGGGAAATTTTCCTACCTTTATTCTATATTCCTTTGTCTTTGCCTCCTCCTGTGTCATCCCGATGCTAGCTATTTGGGGGAAACAATATGTTACCCTTGGTATGTTTTGATACTGTATTGGAGTAATTTCTTTTCCTGCAATATAGGAAACAGCCAGGAGACCCTCATTAGATGCCTTGTGGGCAAGCAGGGGAGGGCCAGTAAGGTCTCCGATTGCAAAGAGTCCTTTTTGACTCGTTTCTAGCACTTCATTGGTTTGCAAGTATTTTCCTTTGAAATTTAATGATAGTTTTTCTATTCCAAGGTTATGTGAAGCAGGTGTTCTGCCTAGTGCAAGGAGTAAATAATCAGCCTTTAAAAGTTCTTTATTTTCAGGTGTAGTAGGGGAGGGATGGCTATGGGTCTTTCTTTTTATCTCTACATTCACACCATCGTAAATTTTAACTTTTTCTAGAGAGGTATTTGTTAAGACATCTATACCTTTCTTATGAAAAATATTTCTCAGTGCAGCGCTTACTTCTTTGTCTTCATTAGGAAGGACGTCATCCATTAGTTCGATGACAGTAACCTTGGTTCCAAGTGTGTTAAAGAGATAGGCGAATTCAACTCCAACAGCACCTCCACCAGCGATTATCATAGATTTTGGAATTTCTTCCTGTATCAAAATATCATCACTGGTTAGTATAAATTTTTTATCATAGGGAATTGTATCGGGAATGAAAGGAACAGATCCTGTAGCCAATATGCAATTTTTTGCGGTTACACGGTCAATATCTGTTCCATTTTTTTTAATTAAGATACTATTTGAAGATATAAGTTGACCTTCACCATCAAAAATTTCTACACCGTTTTTTTTCAGAAGGAATTGAGTTCCTTGAAACAAACGCTTAACGACAGACTCTTTTCGTCTGTGAAATTGTGGATAATCTATTATTAAACCACCAACAGTAATTCCGTAATGGTTTACTTTTTTTAACTTATTATAGATATCTGCCGAATGAAGAAGCGCCTTTGTCGGAATACAACCCTTATGCAAACATACACCGCCGACCTTCTCTTTTTCGACGATCGCTGTTTTCATTCCTAATTGGGCAGCTTTTATAGCAGCTACGTAACCACCAGGTCCACCACCAATAATTACTAAATCGTAAGTCGTATCTCTTCCGGGCAATTATCCTTCCTTTTTCCAGGTAAATAATATAACAAATATCAGTGCGATGGTAACAATCATAATTGTTTTTGGACTAATATCTGGAATGACTGTTTTTTCCATAGATAAAGATAGTAGTTTACCGATCATAATTTTTTACCTCCTTTTGTAAATGGAAATTGATTGAACAAAATATATGAAATTTTACGAATTATAAAGGCACACCAATTTTATACTGATGTGCCTTTTTCTGAAAAATCTTGATAACAGATTCAATATCTATGTTGCAACAGTCTCTGCAATTGGACTTGAAACACTCACGGTATTTGATTTATACCAATCCTTGTAATAATCTCCCGATTCATACAATTCTTTTAAATTCTGAAGTACTTGCTCAAAAACCTGTTTCCAGTCCGAACCTACTCTGAATGCAAACATGGAATTCCTCGGGTTTTTTGTCGTCTTAATAGAGTTTCTAAATCTCATTCTTAAATTATCACCTGCATAAACATGGTTATAAACGTATTGCATGCCTTCGATAAAATCTTCTAATGTCATATCTACGAATCGGTGTACCACGTGAGCTGTATCATAATACTGCCAGTCTTCTGGATAATTTTTCCTGAAAATCCTCTTCTCCGAATCTAATCTTGCATAAAGCTGTGTCTTTGGGAATGGGCAATTGATACCGAAGGTTAGAATATCGATATTATTATCTAGAATAAAATCCGTCATTCTTTTAAAGGAATCTTTATCATCCCCGTCAGCGCCAAAAACTACCGATCCCCAAACAACCAAACCAGCGTTGTGAATTTTCTGAATACAATCAAAATAACTATCAGTACCTAGTTTAAGATTCACGCGTTTGTTCATTTTTTGCAAAACAGCATCATTTGTGGATTCAATACCAATAAGCATGCCGAAATTACCGCTCTTGGCCATATAGTCTAGAGTTTCTGGATCTTGAGAAATGTTTAATGCCGTAAATCCTAACCAGTCTTTATGGATGCCACGTTCTACCATTCCCTTAAAAAGATCCCTTGCCCTCTCATTTGATTTTTTCCCGTGGCCATAGAAATTATCTTCTGCCAACATTAAACCTTTATAATCTGTTGCTGCCATCTCATCGAGCACATCCTCATATGGTCTTTCCCTGAACTTCCTGCCCTGGAATGTAGGTACGCTACAGAAATCACAATAGTTGGGGCAGCCTTTCGTTGTTACAATTGAAGAAAATTTATAGTTATATTTTTTCTGCATGAGTTCTCGGTTAGGATGTACCTTTTTCATCAAACTCAATGGCGGTAATCCTCCCTGATAGACCTTTTTTAGTTTTCCTTCTTCAAAGTCTTTTATGACCTGCGGCCATACTTCTTCAGCTTCACCAACAAAGACTGCATCAACGTATTTTGCCGCTTCTTCCGGCACTACAGAGGCATGTATTCCACCTAAAATTACCGTCATGCCTTTTTTCCTGCAGGCAGTGGCAATCTTGTATGCTCTGGGGGATTGGTAGGTGACAGCAGTAATACAAACCAAGTCAACAGGTTTAAAGGTTAACTCTTCATTGTCATTAATTGCCAACTCAATATTTTCATCAATAACATCAAACTCCCAATCACCTGGGGTAAGGGCAGCGATATAAGCAAGATTTAAAGGCATTTGGACAATTACCGTAATACTCTCTTCACCGCACCTACCTGGTTTATGTGGATTAATTAACATCATTTTTCTACTCATATTGTTTGCCTCCAATTCTCCGTAATTAAATTTGCAACACTCCAGCCTGAAGAGACCACAGCAGCAATTCCAGGGCCTGGCCTTGTCCAATGTCCAGTTAGATATAAATTATCGATGGGCGCCTTTTGTGGCAATCTATTTTCCCACATTTGATTAACGGTGACTGCCCAACCGTAAGCGGCACCGTTTGTATTCAGCGTGTATCGTTCTAAGGTTTTTGGAGTAGCTGCTTCTTGTACTTCAATATATTTTTTTATATCAGGTATATATGCTTCTAATTGATCTATTGTATTTTGTACCATTTCATCTTTGAAAGACTTCCAGTCTGCATGGTAACCATGCATCTCCTCTTTTATGGAAATAACTACCGAAATTATTTGTTTACTTGCCGGTGCCAAACTGGGACATATTTTTGTAGGTACAGAAATATACATCCACTCTCTGTTTATGGTATTAAAACTTGTGGCAGTATGATAAAATCCTCTTTTTAATTTACTTAAATCTAATCCTGCTCCTATACCCAAGTACAAAAGGAAAAAAGAACAGCTTTCCTTCATTCCTTCAACCTTTTGAAGAAATGATATATTTATTTTATCATCTAATAATTCAAAAAAGGTTTGCCTCGCATCAATATTCGATACGACTAAGCTTGATGGTATCTCATTACCATCGTGTAACTTAACGCCTAATACGGTTTTACCATCTGATAATATTTTTTTGACTCTGGATGATAACATAACGTGCCCGCCAAAATCAATAAATTTCTTAAAAATTGCATTCGCAAACTCTTGTGTACCACCACCAGGGAAAAATGCCCCGTCTTTCAGATAATTTACCATCATTTGACACATGGCAATGGCGGATGCTTGAGTGGGGGGGAGACCTATATAACCCCATTGGCCGGAGAGTATCATTTTGAGTTCATCGTCTTCAAAAAAGGTATTTAACATATCGCCGTAAGTCATATCTTTATATTTATCAATAATTTGACTCTTCTCGTTATTAAACGTAGCGCGGTAAAGTTTTGTATATTCATGGAAGAAATTTTCAATATTCTTTTTTTCTAAAGGATAACGCTCTTGTAACCGTAGAATATAATCATCCAAATTGGCAGGGATTTCAATATCGAAATCGGGAAAAATGAGGTGATCCATGGGATCAAGGGAATGGAAATCTATCTCTATTCCAAGCATCTTAAGACATCGGCCCACAACACTCCACTTTCCACAGCCTCCAATATGATGGACTGCTGCATCAAAATTAAAGCCTTTCCTTTTAAAGGATGTACAATACCCGCCGGGAATAAAGTGTTGTTCTACCAGAAGTACTTTTTTTCTACTTTTTGCAAGAAATGTCCCACAAATGAGACCTGCTATCCCTGCACCAATCACAATTGCATCGTAACGGGGATGCAGCATATCCTTTTTTGTAGAACAAATGTAATTGCAGGAGTGCATTATTATGGTTTATATTTGGATATGATTAAGGAAGAATTATTACCTAGTCTGGAGAAAGAGTTTATAAGTACATTTTTGACGGGCATCACTCTGCTTTTATTCGGCACATAATCTAAATCACATGCCTCATCATGTTCCTGATAATTAATAGTGGGGGGGATTACGTGTGTCTTAATAGACATTAATGCCGCTATTGTTTGTAATGCGCCCGAGGCATCAAAACATTCCCCTGTCATGGATTTGATGGCTGTTACAGGAATAAGATTTGCTCTCATACCAAAAACATCCTTAATGACTTGAGTTTCCATTGTGTCGCCATAGATACCAGAATAAGCATTTGCAGATATATAAGAAATATCATGGAGTGTTAAATTGGCATCATGAATAGCGTTCGTGATTGCTCTTCTGTTACCATCTATCTGATAATCCTTCGTTACGGCCATTTTTGGCTCAAAAGCAGTTCCATAGCCTTTAACTTCTGCATATATATGTGCATTCCTCCTCATAGCATCTTCTAATGTCTCAAGGATAACAACCGCAGATGCCTCGCCAATAACCATTCCGTTCCGTCTTTTATCAAAGGGTGCACAAATTTCCAAGGTGCCTTCCTTGCTTCCGGCTAATATTTTAGAATTATGTGATCCCCAGAATATATCATGCGTTAATCCGTGTACACCTCCTGCAACGACAGCCTTTACACGCCCCATTCGAAGAAAATCAGAGGCATAGATAATGGAATCTACACCACTTGTTACGCCATTCGAGATAGTAGTATTAAGTCCTGTGGCATTACAAAAGATAGAGGCGCGACTTGCAGGTGCATTCAATACGGTATTAGGAAAATCCATGGGATTGACGTAATTAGGACCCTCACGTAATGATTGGAAATCAAAGGAACTGATGCTGTTAATGCTTCCATAAGTAGAGCCGACAACGATGCCTAGTTCATCGCTACTATATACATTTTCAAGGTTTGCATCTTTAATGGCAAGGACTGTTGCTGATGATACGAGAAGGGATGTTCTGTCTATATGACGAATTCCTTTTTGTCCAAGATAAACCTTCGGATCAAAATCAGGAATCTCTCCTGCTTGTTTGCTGTTAAATTTACTTACGTCAAATAGAGTTATAGGTTTTATGCCTGATACTGCGTTGGTTAAATTTTCCCAGAAGACATCCTTGCCTATCCCGATAGGCGAGATAACTGAAACACCGGTAATAACAATTCTTGTTTTTTCCATGAGAAACCTCTTCTATAAGATACGTATTTCAATTTACTTCAACAAGGATGTTCAACTTACAAACTTTTTTACAACTAAACAACTATTATTACCACCAAATGCATGGGCATTGTTCAGTGCAACATTTACCCTTTGCTTTCTCATAACATTAGGTACAAAATCCAGATCACATTCTGGATCCGGGGTTTCATAATTTATGGTAGGGGGGATAATATCATTCTGGACAACTAATGCACAAGTGATTGCTTCTATTGCACTTGCCGCACCCATAGTATGTCCAATCATTGATTTAATTGAACTAATAGACAAATGAGATGGTTTATCCCCAAATACCTTTTTGATCGAGATAGTTTCCGCTTTATCATTGGCAGGTGTCCCTGTTCCATGGGCACTAATATACTGGACATCTTCAGGTCTCAGGTTCGCGCTTTTTAATGCTTTTTTCATTGCAGATACAACTCCTTCGCCATCGGGGTGGGGGATAGTAATGTGGTAAGCATCGCAGCTAAGACCATAACCAATGATTTCGGCATAAATATTTGCATTTCTTTCCAAGGCGTGATCAAGAGACTCTAGAAGGAGGATGCCTGCGCCTTCACCAACCATCATACCTTTCCTATTTTTATCAAATGGCTGGCATATCTCAGGAGCGATGGCTCCCAGCCTGGCAAATCCAGTGTAAGCAACTTTTGAAAAAGGGTCTGAGCCTCCAGCAAGCATCATATCAACTCTTCCAAACTTAATGAGATCAAAGGCATATCCTATTGCATAATTACCAGCAGCACAAGCGGTTGGAATAATTGTATTAGGGCCTTTAAAACCGAACTCAATAGCAATATTCGCCGGAATGTTATTGCAGGGATGCATCAAAAACAAATCAGGGTCAACTTTATCTTCTCCATCTTTGTGCCTGATATAATTAACTTTTTCCAGGATTTGTATTTCTCCTGCTGTTGTTCCAACTGAAACTCCTATTCGCTCCAGATTAACCTTATTCAGTTCAAGTTGCGCATCATTAAGTGCGAGCTTTGTCGCCGCTATCGCAAATTGTGATCCTTTACCGATCTTTTTGAGAATGCTATTCTTTATATAATCTAGATAATTGAAATTCTTGACTTCACATCCTTTGTGAACTTTATATCCGGATGTGTCAATACAAGTTACATTATCAACACCGGAAACTCCGCCAATAATGGCATTCCAGAATACATCTTTTCCTGATCCGACGGGGGTAATCATCCCTACGCCTGTTATAACTACACGTTTTTCCATAGTTTATCTACTGTAATGTGCTTTTCTCAGCTATTCCAAAAGTTAAAGAAGCCTTAGCAACAATCTTTTCATCAACTTTTACGATTGCCTGAACAATAGCTCCCTTCGATACAATCTTTTCCACACTAATTTCTATAAGGAGCTGATCACCAGGGAAAACAGGTTTTATAAAACGGGCATTGCTAACCGATGCCAGTAAAAATACTGTGTCCTTGTTTTCCTGTGCGGGAAGGCTTTTTCTGAATAGGATAATAGATGCCTGAGCCATTGCTTCAATGATTAAGACTCCAGGCATGATAGCAAAGTCAGGGAAATGTCCGACAAAGACTGGTTCGTTGCCGGAGACATTTTTTACGCAGGTAATCTTTTTCCCTTCTTCTAGCTCAATAACTCTATCTATAAATAAAAAAGGATATTTTTGAGGAAGAAGAGATTTAATTTCCTCAAAAAATATCATTTCTATAAGCCTTTTCCTCTTGCAGCATGAATGTTGTGGCCCTGTAAATATTGCCTATGTTTAGGTATCTTAAGATGTGAGCTTCCCGTTTTCTGCCAGAACAGATTTTGTTAAGCCGATCGTAGCACTTAAAGATGTTATATCGACAAGCTTTTCTTCTGGTATTTGGACCTTAAACTTTTTCTCAATAAGGGCGAGGATCTCGAGTGCTAAAAGTGAATCAATCTCAAGATCTTTAAAGAAATTCGCATCCCTTTTATCCCAAATTTCCTTTTCATCCAATTCTGTAACTTCAGCAACAATTGCAGTTACTCCTTTTTCAATCTCTTCTGCGTTCAAAATAACCCTCCTTAATAGTATATACTATAATCCGGACTGAAATGATCAATATGTATTTTCTCAAATAAGTGGTATAAAATGAAAAAAAACATGGTAGCAGACTGAAATTGTCTTGTCAATAGTATTCTTTTGACTTTACTAAAAAACAAAATTAGAAAAATGCGGGCAAGTTTTCCCAATTCCGTTAAAATTATTTAACGTCTGATAATATATATTATGTTACAAAACCTAAAAATTTATCTCTCAATTGAATTTTAATCTGTTAATCGCCGCTTTTGTCATCAACATGCCCATATGTTTATTTAGACCTTCTCAACACCTTTCTTTCATGCACGGACCCACGCCTTCTCAGTTTATCCAATTCACCCAGTGCCTTATAAATTTGTCTCTCCAGTAAGGTCTCATATCCGGATAGATCCTCAATTCTTTTTTTGTCTTCGATTATTTTCAATGCCTTTAACTGCAACATTTCTTTGTTTGTCCTTTTTCTCACCCTGAGGAACCCTTGTTCGTATTCATGGATACATGATGCTGAATACTCTAGTATTTGACTTTCAATCTTTAAGCATCTTTTTAAGCGCCAAATGCTGGAAACAATACGGTCTACAATAATTAATTCCATTTCATTTGCAGGGTTTAATTCTTTTTTCAGCCTATTTCTTATTTCATGAAGATCGGTGGCATTCTCTCCTTCTATCAACACTTCGTTACTAAAAACAGAATGCTCCAAGTGCTTTTCCACGGGCTTTGATGAACTTAGTGTCTTACTTTCCGGATTTTTTATTTGATTTTGAGCTGATATCTCTTGAGCCTCGGTTATCGTATCCATGATCTTGTCTACTTTTTCTCTACCAGATGCATCCATGTTTTTCTCATGCAAAACACCTTCTTTTAAGATTGTCGACATGATTCCTTCCTTTCCTGAAATATCCCAAGGTTGTCTTGGTAATGTAATTTAAATTGCACCATAATATCTCATAATCATCTCATGTATTCAATAATATTTTCTCCATAGATCATGCCGTGAGCAAATAATGCTTGAGATATGGATGATATGTAATAAAATAAAGTAGTTGATCAAATGCTATTTGACCTACGTATACCATTTTTTGTAATTTTTGATGCTACTCTGAATAATAATGAAAATTAATGAAATATTTGAGAGTATTCAAGGTGAGACATCGTACGCTGGTTTACCTTGTATTTTTGTACGGACGGCAGGTTGTAATTTACGTTGTAGTTACTGCGATACTGTGTATGCGTATGAAGATGGAATAGAAATGTCAATCAGTGCTATTCTACAGTACATTACTCAATTTACACCAAAATTAATTTGTATAACCGGTGGTGAACCACTGCTAAATGAAGACACACCGGTCCTGACCAAGGAATTACTAGAAAGAAATTACACGGTATTGATAGAAACAAATGGCAGCTGTGATATAAGCGCCATACCACAAAAAGTGGTAAAGATTATGGACATCAAGTGTCCTGACAGTAACATGAGCCGGCTAATGTATTGGGAAAATATAAACCACTTAAGCAAATTGGACGAAGTAAAATTTGTCCTGAATTCCCAAGGAGATTATGAATGGGCAAAAAAGATGATACATAAATATCGTTTATCGATAGTTACCAATGTATTACTGGGAACTGTTTTTGGAACTATTTCTCCGCGATCTGTTGTTCAATGGATTTTGGAAGATAATCTCGACGTCCGATTTCAACTCCAACTCCACAAATATATCTGGGAACCGCAAACAAGGGGTGTTTAACATGAGCAAGGATCTAGCTGTTGTGCTTGTTAGCGGTGGTATGGACAGTTGTGTAACCGTTGCGATTGCGAATGAGAACTATGATCTTGCGTTAGTACACGTCAACTACGGACAGCGTACCCAGACAAGAGAACTTAAGGCATTTTATGACATCTCATCATATTATAACATTCCTGAAATCAGGACCCTCATATCGAATATTGATTACCTCAGCAAAATAGGAGGATCGAGTTTAACAGATTCACGTATGAGCATACAGGAAGCACAGGGATACAACAGAGAAATCCCTACCTCTTACGTTCCATTCAGAAATACCCTTCTTTTAACTATTGCTGTTTCGTGGGCAGAGGTCATTGGTGCAAAGAAGGTATTTATTGGTGCTGTCGAGCAAGATAGCTCCGGTTATCCTGATTGCAGGGCAATTTATTATGAGGCTTTTAATAAATTAATTGAAGTCGGGACAAGACCAACAACTCACATTGAAGTAGAAACGCCTCTTATCCAGAAGAGTAAATCGGAGATCATTAAAATTGGAATTTCGTTGAAGGCCCCTTTACACCTTAGTTGGTCTTGCTACAAAAATACTGATAAAGCATGTGGTAAATGTCACAGCTGTTTCTTACGCCTAAAAGCCTTCAAAGAGGCCGATGTCAGTGATCCGATAGAATATCTTTAATCCATGTAACATGTTACATTATTGAGACGGCACACTTCTGTGACATGTCTCATTTTTTCATATTTTGTTTTAAGGTCTACTCCCGCCTTCCATCCCGCACAATAGCTCATTTTTCCCGTAAAAAACACAATTTAACTATTTTTTTCTTTCACGGTATATTTTTTGATATTTAAACCTGTCATAAATTATTACTTTTACATTACATCATAGAAGGAGGTGACACTGAAAATATAAAAATATAAATGATACATAAAGACGGTACATTACATGAGAATCGTATTTGTGACAAAGTTTCGGGTATATAGGAAAAATGAGGAGGGAAGAAGATGTTGGATTTGAGAACAGGGATAATCAGGTTTATGTTATCTCTGACTGTGGTGCTTGCCTCGTTGCAAATATTATTTGCCAATGATATAGGTAAAGATAGGGAAAATTCCGCAGAAGTTGTCTATGAAGATGGGAAGTTTGGGTTAGCTCGTTTTCCTATACCGGATGTACCAGGTGATACGTCAGGAGAATCATCTATAAGAGAATCATATAGCGATTCAAAAAAATTTCCTAAGGCTTTAGTATATGCCGCTTACACAAGCTATACAGAATCTAATAATAATGATTCTTATTGGCCATGGCTTTACCCTGATAAAGCCTTTTTGTTTGTTGCTTTTAAGGTGACTGAAAATACCAGGGTAAAGGTAAAATGGAATGTTAAAGGGCTTGATGAAGTTAGCGATAATTTTGATTTTAACGGTGAAATATTAGATAAAAATTACTGGTATTATGCCTGGTTGCAACCTGACTCTTTGATTAAGGGATTTTATAGTTACACGGTAACAGTAAAACCTATAACTGAAAATGGCAAAACAAACGGTAAGGCAGGGAAAGATTCCTGCAAGTTTGAAATTTTGGAAATTTTGGAGGAATAATAATATGATGAAAAAAGCAAAAATTTTATCAATAGGATTGGGGATATTTTTATTATCTAGTGTAGAATTGGTAGATGATGTTTTGGCAGATATAAAAGGCGGAGGAAAAGGAGGTGCTCCTTCTGCAAGTGCTCAATCACGAGAGGGAAAGCAGAGAAGAACCCCGGCCTCAAATCCCGAACCATTAAGTTGTGTACTTCTTTTAGCCGGTGGAGCTACCCTGGCAGCTTTACGCCGCTTCAAAAACAAAAGAGGCCTAAGAAGATTAGAGAAGCAACATTCGTAAGAGTTTTATGAATTTGGAATAGAGACTATAGTGGCGACTTTAGGTATCTTAATAAAAGCTAAAGTCGCCACTATAATACCTTTCAAAGATAATTTTGACATTTCAAAGATAATTTTGACATTTTTAGTAAATAATTTCGTGAAAGATGGAAAGTTTAACCCGTTCGTTTAGGTATAGAGTAGAGGCCAGGATTTTTCTATAATTTGAAAACTTACATGAAGGAAACCCTCATAATCTCTATCATGATTTATTATCTTATTTGGATACTCATAGCATTGCTGTACGCACCTGTCATTTTCGAACTTTATCGCTCACGCTGGATTGCTTCTGATTACACTCATGCATATTTTGTCCTACCAGTATTTTTTTTCTTATTATGGCGTAAATGGACGCTATTAAAAACACTTGTTCTCAAGGCAAGGCTGGATAATAATGTCTTGGGGATTTTCATTTTTTTATTTGGAATATATATATATGTTACTGGATGGCGTCATAATTACATATTCCTTACTACGCTATCTTTGATTCCTGTTTTGTATGGTTTAATAAGTTATCTTTATGGATCAGAAGTGATAAAGACCCTGTCTTTTCCTGTTTTTTATCTTCTCCTCCTCGCCCCCCTTCCTGTTGGCATCATAGATGGCATTACCTTACCTATGCGCTACGGTACTTCTATAGCTACAGACAGTATTTTAAGGTTTTTTGAATACCCTATTATAAGAGAAGGACTTTTATTATCTATTAATGACGTTGATTTATTTATGGGGCAACCTTGTAGCGGTTTCCGTTCTCTTATCACCATGCTCTCTTTGTCCATTGTTTATGTATATATAAGCAAGATCAGTTTACCAAACAAATTTCTCCTCGTTTCTTCTGTTCTCCCCCTCTCACTCCTGGGCAATCTTATGCGGGTCATAATACTTTGCCTTATAACATATTACTTTGGTGAAGCTGCAGGACAAGGATTTTTCCATACGCTCAGTGGAATTTTAATATTCATAATGGTAATTTTAGAGCTGGCTGGTCTGGAATATATTCTTGGAAAACTCTGCATGAAAACAGTGATTACCTGAGAAAATCTGAAAAACACAGCCTCTTATAAAAGCATATGAAAAATAATTTTGAAATTGAGCAGTCTCACATCTTCAGGTGGTGGAATGAAATGTCTTCTACGGAAAAGCAGCACCTCTTAGGGCAAATAGCTTCAATTGATTTTCAATTTGTCCGTAAGCTCTTCAATAGTTGCCTTCGGGAAACGGCATATACTATTCAGGGGAATTTAATGCCACCACAAGTTATAACGGTTCCGGAGCGTACTTTTGAAAAAGCGGAGGTGCAGAGGGTAAAGCAGATCGGAGGGCATTCCCTGCAGGAAGGAAAGATCGCCGTCCTTACCGTTGCAGGCGGAGATGGAACCAGGCTTGGAGCTAATGGGCCGAAAGGGATACTTCCTATAGCCCCGATCAGCCAGAAGAGCATCTTTCAATTTCACGCCGAAAAAATCCGTGCAATCCAGCAGCGATATCACACCCGCATCCCCTGGTATATCATGACAAG
>JBDIVL010000041.1:0-35388 GCA_039794405.1 Candidatus Jinrextremum sp.
TTCTGCTATATTGCAATCTTAAAGCATTCCCAATCGCAATATACTGAAGGAGATTTTTTTTGTAAATACTACAGCTTAGCTTTTGCTATTCACACCCGCTTAGCGGGTGGTTTAGCTCAGGAATTAAGGAGATACGGATCAATTTTCTGTTCTTGAAAATATATCTTTAAATTTTTAATCGACTTTGAAAGTAAAGTAATGAATAACTTTACAGGATATACTAAATACCATTTTGGGTCTTCAGAATATCTACGATAGTATGCATGGCTCTCATGAATACTTTCCATCGCATATCCTGGTTCTCTTGCCTCGTGAATAAGAAAATTTCTGTAGCGGTATAGCAAAGCGAAATGCTGATAATAACAAATTGACTTTTCCTCTTTTTCTGTTGCTGCCATGGGCATCAAAATATTGGTAGACTCGTCTAATTCAGATGGAGGCAAAGAAATACCACTTGGATGATTGTACCTACTTAATTTAGTTTTAAGATAAGTAGCCAAAATACCATTTTGAGCACCTATCGAGGTTAACTTATCAAGAAGGAGTGAGGTACTAACTAATGGACCATGATCCCATGAACCATATTCTGATATAAATTGTATGAATCTTTCTCTATTCTTTTTATGGAGATCAGGATAGCTTTCTTTAGGAAATCGTATTCCCGCTAAAGTATCAAGTGTTGTTACAATTAGAGCTTTTTTATAAAACCGAACTTGATAATCTGCTGGCCCGACTTCTTTACGATCTTCCTGTTTTATATTTAAATTGTTAATCATATCAATTTGGCGAACGAAGTAAGAGCAAAATTCATCAATGTTATCTTGGATAGCCATTTGTTATTTTTTTAGAGCCATAACGCCGTGATAACCAGCCATTAACAGTCAGCTTTTTTTAGGCTGAGTGTTAATGGTCTGTGTTGATTAACTGGTTAAGGATTTTTATAAGACTAAATATTCATAAACAATTACAGGGTAATTAAAATCTTTGCTCAGTTCTTTTGCAAAAAGTTTAGGACATATTAAAAACTCAATATCATTTTTATCAAATTGTAAATAATGCGTAGTTTCAGTATTAATACTTTTAATCCCTTTTTTACCAGGAGGAACAACTTCAGACTCTTCTAATTCAAGATTATTCTCTAAAATCCTCCATTCTCTTTCATAATAGCATTGATTATTACTTCTATCATTATACTCCTGAACATATCCAAAAAATCTTTCAAGACTTTCCTTAATCTCTATAGGAATATTATATTTCTTAATGTCACAAATGAGTTCATAAACTTTATTAAAATCATCTTTCTTATTGTTAAGTATGTAGAACACAGGATTTACACCATATTTTATAAGATTATCTTTTTTAAAAGCAATACCAAATTTCCCATATCTTTTACAATGTTCATTTGATAAATGATGTGGAATATCTGTAAAACAGGTCATTTTTAGCTTTGCATCAATAAATTTATTCGGATTAAAATGAGGACAGTACTTAAGGAAAAGTTGATTAGAGGTTACAATTGATTTTAAATTTTTAAAACCTTTTTCATCGTCTTTATCTTTTCCAGTCCAATGTGTTAAAAAATTGCTAATAAATTGTGTATTCATTTTTATCCTTAACGTGGAGTTGAGGCGCCTGCGCGGCTTTTCGCGCAGGTCGCCTCGAACGAGAGGTTAGACATCGCGGGTGACCACCCACCCGCCAAACAAATAGGTTTGGTAGAACCGTAAAGGGGCTGCAAACCCTGCCTCGCGCAAGAGAGCAACCAACTCGCTTTCCGGGATGAAAGCGACATCTCTTTCGACGTGAGCACGGTCTTTAGCCAGATCTTCGGCGGAAACGCCGTGCGATGCGTAAGACAGCATCCATGCGTTCAACAACCGCACAAACTCGGGAGAATCTCTGTCACCGAAAAGATCGGCGAGGACAAACAAGCCACCTGGCTTTAGATTTGCGGCAATTGAGCGAAAGTAGGCTAGTTTTTCCTCTTGCCCTTTTATGAAGTGGGCCACGAAGATTGAGGACGCAGCATCAAATGGAGCGGGTGATTGATATTCCTGCAATCGACCGTTAAAGAATGTGACCCGGTTTGCCATCCCGGCTTCGCTTGCTCTGTTTTGGCAAGCACCGAGCATATCGGGCGATACATCGACGGCGGTAAAGCACCAAGAGGGGAAGCATCTACCGAGGGTTGCTATTTCAGCGCCGGTGCCCGCTCCAGCGGAAAGAAAGCTTGAAGCTTCGGGTAGCGCTTCAAGCCACGGGACGATCATCTGGTGCAGGGCGTCGTAGCTTGGACAAAACAGACGAATCCTGCGGTCGTACTTCGCCGCAAGGCTTTCGTCAAAGTGCGCCATTATGTTGAACTGTTCGGTGGGTTGTGCCATGTGATGTCTAAAGTTTGAATTCACCGGCCTGCGCGGTTTTTTGCGCAGGTCCGCCGGTGGAATGATTTGTTATGCATTACATCTATCCGAATTGTTGGGCGTACCTGTGTACGTGGATAAAAAAGCGCAAATACGTTCCAACGCTTCCTTAGCCTCCGGGTCGTCATAGGGTCACACCTTGATTAGGGATTTAATTTCTTCTAATCGTTTATGAATTTCATTACCTTTCGATATCTTTGATTTCATAATAGTTACCCGCCGACTTATGGAAGAATAACCAAGTCCAAACAAATTACCGATTTCCTGATTATTATACCAACCCGTGCTCCATAAAAGATAGATTAATAAATCACGATTGAGTTTATCTGAATCGCCTATCCTGGAGGATTGTAAGAAATCATTGGTATTGCATTTTAATACTCTTGCCGCTTTCTCAAGGATGGTTCTAGGGTTGGTATCTCTTAAAACGTGCCTTTTTTGGGGAATTTCAACATCAGGTTTTTCTGATAAATATTTAGACCTGATACAATCAATAAACTTCTGGGATCCCAAAAATAAACCGTGCCGAAAATCTTCCCATATTCTTTTCTCTTCCTGGGAATAGTTTTGAACCATTTCTCTATATGCCTTGTTCTTGTCTTTTGTATCAAAATGAGAAAGAATAGGTGCTGTGTGTAACCACTCGGGTGATTTTTTGCCATAGGCATACACGGGATAACTGCTCCATGGATAATCTGCTAACCGACTAACCATTCCGGCACGCAGCGGATTCCTATGGATATAGCAGGAAAGAAGCATCAGATATTCATCATTTTCAACAAGAAAGTTTTTAAACCGTCCCTGGAAAAGGTGTCCATTTCGTTTGTGTTTTATATTATACCGGCGTGTGTACGTGGTTCCAAACCACTGCATGCCTTGAGAAATATTGGGCTTATTGGTTTTGAGGAGTAAGTGATAATGGTTATTCATGAGAACATAGGCATAAACTTCAATCTCAAACCTTTCCGACATGTTTCCCAAAATCTCCAGAAATGAGATACGATCATCATTATCAGTAAAAATGTTCCTTCGCTCATTTCCCCGTGATAAGATGTGATAGTAAGCCCCTTCAAATTCTATGCGCCATTGTCTTGTCATGGCAGACAAGATAGCAAAATTGCCTTCTCTTGTCAATAATTTAATCACTAATCAAGGTGTGACCCTTTGACCCTTTGACCTTCCAAGGTGTGACCCTTTGACCTTTGACCTTTGGATGCAGTTCTTTCTCTTGTTAAAAATTTAAAGCAAATTTAGTAGAACCGTTTTTCCCTCATAGCATTCTTATATAATCAATAAAAGCAAGAGCCAAACCTAAAGTTACCAATCCTAAAGATAATAATAAAACTATGCCAAATATGAAATATGGTTTTCCTTCAATCTTTATGTACCAGAATGGCTTTTTAATTAAAAAAGATATGGATACCAACAATGCAATGACAAGCAATATGAAGAAATCTATCCAATCCAGAATTAAGATCGTTTTATTGAAAAAAACATTCAACCCTTCATTTGCCACAAAGACCACAAATTTAATTATCCACAAGCTAGTGAGATAAAAAAATGATTTCGGCGCTTTACTTGAATCCCTATTTAAGCAAATTATGATGTGTGTAAATAGCACTCCTAAAAATGTCAGTAACAATATAACAGCTCTTGTTTGAGCATGAAAACCAATGAAAGGCAAAAGGATATTAACGCCAAGCACACATGCATAAGACGCTTCAAGATATGTCTAAAATTTATTTCTCACTTTAGATACCCCCCATCTAAAACACCACTTAAGCAAAGCGTAAGCATCTGGATCTATATAATAAGGTTCATCTTCTCCTAATTCCCTACTATCTTTATCTGGTACATATAAAAGGGGGTAGTTATTTCTATAATCTCTCAATATTTAAAATCAAGCACAGCTAATAATATACTCATATAAAACACCCATCACCTAACAGAAAGCATCACTATAGGTCTTGTTATTTTTGATATCATTGCTGCCGCTTGCAATATCCTCGGTAAGAAAACAGCATTGGATGCGATAGGAAACGGACAATCAAGTCTCCATGCGGCCCCGGTCTCATTCCTCAAAGAGAGACTGGATCTTGTCGTCGAAGTTGAATGTGCTGAGAACCCATTTTCCGCCCGGGTTATAAAAAATAAATCGCCAGCGCATTATGTGTTTTTCAAACTTCTGGATTTGGACTATCTGCAATAGCGATTTGCCAACAGTCTTTTCGCTGATCTTAATACCAAAAGTTTTATACTGCTGCTCCATTGTCCAGTGAGCTATGGGTGCTCTAAAGATTATCAATAATAACCCCAAAATTATAATCACAATTAAGGATATTAATGACCCAGTTGAATCTGCATTTGTAGGTTGGGTTGAGGAACGAAACACAACATTTCCGTAAATGCCTTGATTGTTGGGTTTCATTTAATTCAACCGACATAACTTAAAAAGGCAAAAATGTCCCATGGGTTATGGTCCTATAAATAAATTTTTCAAAGAACTTTTATATCTTGTTCCTGAAAGAAAAAAGAGCTTAACATAAGATGTCTACATAACTATGTTTAAATTCATTTGCTTCTTTTATTTTGTTTTTCTAATCTTTCTTTTATTTTCCTTTCTTTTTCTGTTCTTTCTCTTATATCATCTGCACTTTCAATTCCTAAAACCTTTCTAAGCTTTCTCCCTGCGCGATCTACTACAAGATAATTAACAATTCCTCCCACATAGGCAATGATTGTGCATACAATTTTCGTTCTAATAGTTGTCGTTGGATCTAACCAAAAGGGAATAAAGACAAGAGGTAACAATAACAGTATGAGCTTCAACATATTTTTACTGCTATCCGTATTTACACCCCTTTTTTTAAGAAAATAACGAACACTATATGCAATAATGATACTAATGCATAACCAGGCAACAAAAAATATTTGAAAGGTTTGGTTATTATTTAAGTCCATAGTAAATCCTTGAGATTATATCAACTTAAGGTTTAAAACCACGTATTTACAGTATCATGTATAGTATTCATATTGCCAAATGCGCGGAAGATTATCCCTCCAACTATGCCTATAGGCGATTCCCCGAAACCCATGAACACCATATCACCAAATGCAATAGCTATATTTCGGAAGGCTTCATCACATGGCATATTCCCTTTCTTATATTGCCAAGATGAATAGAATATTGCGCCCGCAGAGAAGAATATTCCCCCTAGCTTTGCTGGTCCATAAAATAAGCCAGCGGTATTAAATACATAGCTTGCAATACCTAAGGTGGTGGATACTGCGTCAAGTCCAAGCGGATCAATCCAATTGACTGGATTATTTACGACATACCCATAGAGATCTACATCCCCGCCGGCAAAACCAATAGGGTACTTGGCTGTCCATCGGCCGAATTCAGGATCGTAATCCCTGTAACCGAACCTCACCAATCCAGTATCTCTGTCATGTAAGCCCCCGGCAAAACCAAAAGGTACTGCAAACCCCGGATTGGTATCGTTGATTATACTACCGAAGGAATCGTAATCAAGCCTCTTGATAATATTTCCCGACGTATCTGTAACGATCCTGAGGGACCCCACCTGATCGAAGGCGAGATAATAGGTGACGCCGCTTTGCGTCATAACAAAGGGCATCCTGTCATCGGCATATTCAAACCTCATTAAGATATTGTTGCTGCTGTCATACACTGCAAGAAGCCGCGTCAGTTCCTGCCAGAGGTATTTCTCGACAATAACGCCGTTAACTTTCTTAGCGATCCTTCTGCCCCGTGGGTCGTGTATGTACTCTACCAGCCTGCCATCGGGCAAATCGACGCTCAACAATTCACCGCGGGAAGAATAATTGTAAGTGATGACATCGCTACCTTCTGTCCTGGTTGTCAAAAAACCGTCAAGGTCGTACTGGCAGGTGGTGCTGCCGACGGTAAGCAGGTGGTCTTCGGCATCGTAGCTCAATGTCCTGCCGTCAATTCCCCGCAGGGTGTTCATCTCGTAAACCAGGGAACCATTGGTATTGTACTGGTACTCCTCAACCAGTATCCCGTCCCTGGTAACAGTGAGGAGCCGTCCTGCAGGATCGTAGGTATAGGCGTAGTCAACGGCAGCGCCCTGGACGGTCTCGCTCTTGCCGGTAATCCACCCTGCCTGATTCCGGCTAAGATCATAAGAGTATGCACCCTGCGCACCCACGGTGACACTCTCTGCCTCTACCTCACCGTAGCCGCTGAAGGTACGGGAAAGACTGAAGGCACCACCGGTAACGACCTCAGGCAGACCGTTGCCAACGTTGCGGGTGATAGTGAAGTCTCCTGCGCCAGTAAGCAGTCCGTCATTGTCATAGGTATAATTCTCAGTGCCGCCAGCGTAGGTGAAGCTGCTGAGGTTGAAGTCATCGTCATACGTGTAAGAGATGGCCTGGCTCAAGGCACCGCTATAGGTTTCAGAGGTGACGAGCGAGCCGTCGTAGCCGTAAGTGACCGACTCAGTTCCTTTGGTTACAGAATCAAGCTTGGTGGCGCAGAGATAACTGAAGTCGATGTTCCCTTCGGGTGTCTGTATCTGAGTAAGCCTTCCGTCAGCGTAGACGTTGTTTATCTGCCTGAGAGACGGGAATGTTATTCTTTTAAGACGCCTGTCTTTGTCGTACAAATAGCTGTAGCTTCCGCTAAGGGGAGTCTGATAAGAGGTATTGAGATTGACGCTGTTATACCCAAAGCCATGGTTAACAAGCGAGGGGTTGGTGAGAACTGTCATGTTGCCGTTCTTGTCATACGTAAACTCCAGAGAAGAACCATCAGGCCCTGTAATACCATTCATACGGCCCACAGCATCATAGGTAAAGCTCGTGGTATGCAGTTCCGGATCTCTGATCGACGCAAGGAACCCTTCCGGGTTATATGTGAAGACAGCTTCCCGCGTATCGGTAAGGACTGAAGTCAACCTTCCCCGGGAATCGTACCCGTATGTTGTGTCAGAAAGACCGGGAATACTTAAACTGGTGGTAAGGAGGTTTGCCGGGTCATAGGCAATAGTTGCCGTTCTTCCTTCAGAAGATGTAATGGTCTTTTGAGACTGAAGGGTATCGTTCTCAATGGTAGTACTCTTACTGTTAACCGTTATGGTTTCTGTGATAAGGTCAATGGTTTCGTCTGAGTTCGTGTCCTGATAAACTTTATCTTTAAGAGTGATCTTTTCAAGTCCCAGAGGAGTATTTTCGATCATTTCCTTAACATATTTAAATTTATATTCAGAGTCCAGCCAATGGTTAAAGACAATGTCCATTCCACAGGATAGGGTCTTGTTTACAGTAAGCCCATCTGAAGACTGTTCATAAGCGGTTTCTGCTCCTGCGGGGTTGGTGATGGTTGAGCTATACGCACCTGTAGAAAATGTATGGTCAAGGTAGGTTGTAAGATCGCCCTCAACAGAGAGGACCTCGGTCAGGATGTCGCCGTTTGCGTATGTTGTCCTGTTGTAATTCCAGTGTCCCCCTTCCTGGTCGTAAACATCTGTCAGCCTTCCGTTGCCGTTGAAAGTATGGTCAAACCTGTTTCCTTCCCTTCCGGCTCTGTCTCGACCGTCATCAGACCACCGGATGTGTAGGTAAAATCGTAGTAACCTGAATCGGGATAGGTAATCCGGGTAAGGTGGTTATTAGCGTTTATGGTCAAAGTTGTTGTCACTCCATCCGGAGAAACAATGGCGGTAGGTACACCATTTCCATCTCTCTGGATTGTGATCTGGTTGTTAGAGCGGTCTGTAATCGAGATCAGGTTATTATCCAAATCATATCCGAACTCATGCAGGTTTATGCCGGTATCAAGATCAATGGTGCTTAGATGGGTTCCAGATTCTGACACAACATAGCCCATACTGTTTTCGGCAAAGATATTTTCGTTTAATCCCAATACGTCCACTTTTCGAATGCGATTATTATAAGTATCTGCTACAAATAAATTCTCCATGGCATTGAATGCTATACCTTCCGGACTATTTAATTGGGCCTCAGTAGCAGGTCCTCCATCGCCGCTATAACCCCCAACACCACTTCCGGCCACAGTAGTAATGAGACCCATTTGATCAACTTTACGGATACATCCGTTATACAATTGCGAGATATAAAGATTACCCGAAGCATCCAGCGCAACATCCACCGGATAATTCAACTGGGCTTCAGTAGCAGGGCCGCCGTCTCCGCTATAACCACGCACACCATTTCCAGCCACGGTAGTAATGATGCCGCTTGGGTCAACTTTGCGAACCACTTGATTATAACAATCCGCAATATACAGGTTGCCCAACGAATCAACTGCAATATCCCATGGACTTCTTATCCGGGCTTCAGCGGCGGGGCCTCCATCACCGCTATAACCCATAATACCATTTCCCGCCACAGTAGTAATGATACCGTTCTGGTCAACTTTTCTAACAATTTCACATCCCCAATCAGCAATGTATAAGTTCCCCGCAGTATCAAATGCAATTCCACGAGGGGAGCCCATACCTGCTTCGACAGCGGGACCGCCGTCACCATTGCAAGGTCCTGTCCCATTGCCGGCAATAGTGGCGATAATCCCATCTTTATTAACCATCCTAATCCGCTGGTTACCCATATCGGCGATGTACAGGTTGCCCTCTGTGTCAAATGCAATATCGTGAGGATTATCTAGCTTGGCGTTAGTAGCTAACCGACCATCACCGCCAAATCCTTCTTGACCATTTCCTGCAACAGTGGTAACAATGCCATCTCGGTCAATCTTACGAATCCGGTGATTGAAATAGTCTGCGATATACAGATTACCCTCTGCATCAAATTCGATTCCCTCTGGCAAATCAAACATGGCTTCAGTTGCTGGACCTCCGTCACCACCATAGCCACCAACTCCGGTACCGGCTATCGTCTCGATACCGTTGATGGAATTTGTTAAAATCGTGCCATTGCCCTTTACCAGATAGCTGCTCATATAATGGTGTGAAGATATGGTCCAGCCCTCAGCAATCGTGCCTGCCTCTCTCTTAAGATTTAGCTGCTTACTATTCCAAAGGGTAACCTCTACACGGGCCTGGACTCCTGTTGAGCCATTTCCTGCCTGCCCGAATGACTGCGCAAAATCTTCTGGTATCTGATAGAACCCGTCATACACAAAACCAACTTTGATATTGGCAGGTACGGTACCTATAATTTGCTTTCCAAGATGGTCTAGCCCATCCCAGACAAAGTCTACTTTCTGATTGGGAAGAGGGTCCAGAACTTCTTCAAATGACCGGCCTGCCACTTTTGCCTGAACAATAATTCTTTTCAGGCTGGCAGGGACCGTATCGCCGCTTGCCGGAACGGTAATTACAGATTTATAACCCTTCACCCTGTTGCTGGCATAATGGAGGGTGAGATCAGTCCCGGGAATGGGAATATCTTCGTGGAAGATCCTGCTCCTTTCTTCGACAAATGAGTTTACCAGTCCTTTGCAATCTTTATCTTCTTCTTTTTGCTCATCCTCGGTAGGTTCTTCATCAGGGTTTGGTTCAATGGCATCTGATGGCGGAACAATGGGCCAGTTAATGTCTACGGGGGTAAAGTGGTCTATTTCTATACGCCAGAATGTGGACCCGGGAGGGTATTTCACCGGATCGCCAAGTCCGGTTACCTCATCACTGAATGACTGATTTCCATTTAGATCATCGGGTTGATTATCTCCGGTTGAATCAAGAGCATCTACAATACCATTGGAATCCGTATCGAGGAGTTTAACCACCACACCGTTATCAGATGGCACCCATTCGCCTTTGTCCCTGTCATAATATCCTACAGGGGCTGTCATCCCGACATCGAAACCCAGAAAATTATCCACCCACTGGGTGACGGGTAAGTTAAACCTCACCCTCTCCGCTCCATCAACACTCAGCTCTGCACAATAAGTATAGGCTGAATTTGGAGGAAGCTTTGCCGGCATAGATTCAGGGGTGGTGAATTCAGTGGCACGCGCGGTGATGGTCGTCAATTGCCGTATAGTATTGCCGTTTTCATCCACTTCATAGGCCGTGTTGTTGCCGGTAAAAACGATGGTGGACGAGCGACTGCCGAAGGTATCAGTAACCGGTGTACTCTGGTGCGTCACGACCGTGTTTGGATTGCCGTCAAAGGTGAGGGTTGTTGAGGCCGTATCCTGAGTGATCATCTGAACGGTTTCAGCGGCGGTAATTTCGTTCCATGAAACCCTGAGCTTTCTCTGGGCTGAAATCAGCCCCTGTTTCTGATAGATGACTTTTGTCAAACCCCCGCCGTTTACCGGAATGGTGAACTGACCGGAAGCGTTGGTTGTTGCCGTACCGTATTCAGGATGTTTGTGAATAGTGACTGCAACACCTGAAACCGGAATATTATCTATATCTTGAACCAGACCGGTTATGAGCGAAAATCTTTCTGGATCATATGAGGCTGTAGAGCCAGGCGGGATCTGGTCTTGATATTGATCCATAAAGGTCTGCCGGTCAGTCCCCTGCTTAATCTCAACGGTAACATAATCTCCCCGCCGGCCTTCCCTTAGTTCAACGGTAAGCGAATTATTTGCTGCAAGGTCAATGGAGGATTCAAGGAGGTAAACGCCTGTGCTGAAATCTTGTGTGCCGAATATTTCTTGTCCGTTAAGTGTGATTACGGCACTGCTGACTCTGTAACTGCCAGACTCATTCCCATTTTTAACAATCATGGTACCCCCACCAGAAGTTGCAGAAAAGCTATCGTTAAAGCTTTCGGTTTTATTCGTAACCTTCTTGTACTGCTTGGGGCCAAATACTGTGGTTTCAACGGCAAAAGAGGTACTGGCCAATAAGCCTGAAAGTAAACACAGCGTGATTATCAGTATCTTTCTCATTATTCCCCCCTCAAACGGAAAGAGTTCAGACTTTCGAAGGAAGGAATTTTTGGTTGTGTTTCGCCAGAAACAAAAATGTGTATTGTGCGGACATTATTGTACTATTTTAGGGGTGATTTTTATTACCGATCAGATATTTATGAGGCTTTGTGCAACAAAGCCCTTCCAATCTCTAACTTCTAACTTGTCATAGAATTATTTCTCTGCGTTCTCCGCACCCTCATGGTTGGTTCAATCGAGGACGATTGAACCAACCGAAGAAAATCTCCCAATTCTCACTTCGCAATTTGCATTTTTCACTTCCGACTCGTTCGGGCCATGGGGGCGTATTCTCTTCCCAAATCTATACCCCACCTAAAACATCTCTGTTAATTTTTTCGATATCAGGGCAAGATTTTTGTCCTTAGTCAAGTGTTCTACTTCATGTGGGTGCACTTTTAGATCGGTAAGGATCTTCTTTATCTTTTTCCATTCAGATTCCCTCTTTTTTTCACTTGTCTCTAAATACAAATTCGACACCAGTTCACCTAATTTTTGTATAAGACGAAGATCTTTATTATCGTAAAAATTCCTGATAGCCTTCCGTTGGTATGGAGTGTACCCCTTCCCAATCTTTTCATTCTGGTCCATGTAATCTCTCCGTTTATTTTGTTTCTTTTAAGGGATATTTTACTATAATATGCGGGTAATTGCTGCGTACATATTATACATTTTTCACAGATAATATTGCTGGTAAAAATTTTCTTTTTTAGTAAATTATTGGAATATATTCCAACAAAAAGGATAGGGAAAATACCAAATACATTTCAATTATCCGGTCTCATTTTGGATTTCGGACTTCGGATTTTGAACTTCGTACGCTGTACGAGTTGGTAAACATCAATCATAATAAAGGTTTTTAAAAGGGACGGTATCGTATCATGTTAAAAGAAAAGATTGGATTTATTGGCGGTGGAAAGATGGGAGAGGCCTTGTGCAAAGGTATCATCAAAGCCGAACTGAGCAGTGCTGACAATATCATAATGAGTGACGTTGTTGCGGAACGGTGCAAGTTTTTACATCAGGAGATGGGTGTAAAGACCACGCAAAACAATAAAGACGTCGTTTCTTTTGCCGATGTTATCGTGGTAGCAGTAAAGCCGCAATTGATGGGTGAGGTACTCAATAACGTGAAAAATGATATTACCGGTCGTCATCTGGTAGTGTCCATCGCAGCAGGTATACCAATAAAATTTATTGAATCAAGATTACTACCAGGTGCCAGAATCGTACGGGTTATGCCCAATACCCCATGCCTCGTATCTGCCTCCGCAACGGCCTATGCGTTAAATAAATATGCAACGAATGTCGATAGCCAGTTAGTTTCCCGTATATTTAGCGCCGTCGGAAAGGCCTTTCAACTGGATGAAAAATATCTGGATGCTGTAACAGGCCTAAGTGGAAGCGGTCCGGCATATGTATATATGTTTATTGAGGCATTGTCAGATGGAGGCGTTAAGATGGGTTTGCCAAGAGACGTGGCTACCGTCCTTGCGGCGCAAACTGTTCTCGGAGCAGCAAAGATGGTGCTGGAAACGGGACAACACCCGGCACAATTAAAGGATGCAGTGACATCCCCCGGCGGTACAACAATTGAAGGGATAAGTAAATTAGAAGAGGGCGGATTGCGGTCGACCCTGATAAACACCGTTGAGGCCGCTGCATTAAAGTCAAAGAAATTGGGTGAGCTGTTATAAACGCCTCTGAAGAACCACAAAGATGCGAAAAGTTATCACAAAACCTATTTCTGTATTAGATACTCTTTATAAGCACTCTATTCTCAAATAATTATAGATACAAATCGGACTTTTAAGACAACTTTTAGCCGGGTGGCACGGACAAACTGGTTTGTCCGTGCTTGTTTAAATACGCACATGGATATGGATCACAAAACACTGACAAACAAGTTTGTCAGTGCCACCCTTGGAACTGGCTTACATAAAATGAGAATTTTTATGCTTATAAACTCTATATTCTCAAATGATCATGGATACTAAATTGGGATTTTGAGATGGATTCTAAGGACACAAAGAGGTGTAATGAATTATCAAACTACATTATTATTAGTACAGCATCGGATATAAAGTATTTAAATATCTTCCATTTAAGTATATGTCTATGATCAAAGTCGGCACATCAGGTTTTTCATTTCCAGACTGGATAGGCACGGTCTACCCTTCTGACATCAGGAAAGGAGATATGCTTTCCTATTACGAGAAAAACCTTGGTTTTACCATAACCGAGATAAACTCAACCTATTATACCATACCATCCCAAAAGTCATTTGCGGGGATGATGAAAAAGACCTCCCCCGACTTCGAATTCACCGTCAAGGCTCATAAATCACTAACCCATGAGATAAAAGATAAGGATACAGGAAAATTCGCTGACAATAAAGAATCCTTCGAACGGTTCCTCTATTCCATAGTTCCATTGAGAAAAGAGAACAGACTGACTGCAATCCTGGCCCAGTTTCCCTATAGTTTCCATACAACAAAGGAAAACTACGAATACATCAAATCCTTCAAGGAGAGACTGGAAGACATCCCCTTCGTAGTTGAATTCAGAAATGCCAACTGGCACAGTCAAAAAAGCATAACATTCCTCAAACAGAATACCATTGGATATTGTGTAGTAGATGAACCAAAATTCAAAAACCTCATGCCCTATAGTCCAACAGTAACAACCAATCTCGGCTATTTCAGATTCCATGGCAGGAATCCCCACTGGTTTCAGGCATCGGTCTCGGAAAGGTATGACTACCTTTATACAGGAGAGGAATTACAATCTTTTGTACCTGATATAAAGAGGATAAGCAATTCCGTTCCAAAGACCATCGTCATGTTCAATAACTGCCACTCCGGAAAATCTGTTATGAATGCAAAAGAAATGATCGAAATGCTGAGATAGATTTTTGCTTGACCCTATCAAACCATAATGTATATTGTTTACAGCTTTTACACGGCATTGCGGAATGTGAAGTATGAAAAATAAGCCTTAATACGTATATTCTCATGAAAGGATATAACATGGCTGCACAAAAACCAACCGCTGTAGGGATTGACCTGGGAACTTCTTTTTCTGCTATTGCATATATCAACGAAGAGACAAACAAGGCAGAGATTATCCCGGGTCCGGAGCAAAACCGGATAACCCCCTCTGTCGTGCTTTTTGATGACAATAACACGATTATTGTTGGTGAAATAGCAAAACAGAATTCCGTAGCAGAACCCGGCAAGGTTGTTGAATTTGTCAAGAGGCAAATGGGCAAGCCGAAAAAAGATAAAAAAGATGAGTACGGTAATGTTATAACGCAGGGCTGGTGCTTCGAATATGGTGGTAAGGCATACAGCGCCCAGGAGATATCCGCCTTTATCTTAAAAAAATTGAAAAACGATGCAGAAGCCAGACTGGGAATAACCCTTACCGATGCAGTAATTACCTGCCCGGCGTACTTTGGTGACCCCGAAAGGGCAGCAACAAAAGAGGCCGGTATTATTGCGGGCTTTAACGTGTTAGCGATCATCGATGAGCCGGTAGCAGCCGCACTTTCGTATGGACTTGACAAAACGGGAAAAGACCAGAAGGTTTTTGTCTTTGACCTTGGAGGTGGAACATTCGACGTGGTGGTACTTGAAATGAAAGGTGGTAAAATCCGTGAAGTTACCGTTAATGGAGATCATCAGCTCGGCGGTAAAGATTGGGACGATGAAATAATCAAATACGTATCGGCAGCATTTAAAGAGAAATATGGCACCAATCCAATGGACGATTTGTCTTCATATCAGGATTTACAGTTGAAAGCCATCAAGGCCAAGGAAGAACTTTCAAAACGGGAAAAGACAAAAATACTCTGTGTCCATGCAGGGAATACCCTGGTAGTTGAACTGACAAGGAATGTCTTTGAAGAAATTTCAAGACCGCTTACCGATAGATGCAAGATATTGTGTCAAATAGTCCTGGATGAGGCAAAGACGACATGGAGTGATATTGATACGATACTATTGGTCGGCGGTTCAACAAGGATGCCTATAATCAAAAAGCTGATACGTGAAATAAGCGGTAAAGCACCCTGCGAAGAAATAAACCCGGATGAATGTGTTGCCCTGGGGGCTGCATGGTACGGGGCACTGCCGGGTGTTTCACGTGGCATTGTAACGGAAGAAGTAGCCAAAAAACTTTCTGCAGTCCAAATGCAGAAAGTAAGCTCACATAATATGGGTGTTGTTGCTTTAACTCCTGAGGATGAAGAAAGAAATTTTTTGATGATACCGAGGTTTACACCATTACCTGCTGAAAAAAAAGATACCTTCCGTACGGTTGTTGAGAACCAGGAATCTATCTCAATCAGGGTTATGGAAGGTGGTATCATGGGAATTGATGAGACATGCGATCCGGGTGATTGTACGATGATTGCAAAAGGTGTAATAAAAAATATCCCCCCTTCTCCTCAAGGCAGCCTTGTTGAAGTTACTTATCGATATAACGATACAGGTATACTGGAAGTATATGGGAAGCATGTTTTTTCAGGCAAAGAGATGAAAATATCTGTAGAACATACAGGAGGGTTAACCGATCAGGAACTAAAAGAGGCAAGTTTGGGGATGCAAAAGGTTAGTGTAACTGGTTAATATTGTATTATCCCGCAAATACTTTTTTATAGATCTCATGGCCCGTAGGATAGGTGAAGCGTAAGCGCACCCATCAAATTTTCTGCAAGCAGTCAGATCCATGATGGATCCGCTCCGCTTGATCCATCCTACTTTTAAAATTCCAATACATCACGGTAGGGCGAAGAGCTTCTTCGCTTTACAAGAGTAATTTGAAATTTCCTAGAAGTTATCCCAAAACCTATTTCTATACTGGACACCTTTCTACATCTTCAAAAGATTATAGCTACCCAATTGAAGTTTTTGAATAACTTCAGACCGGGTGGCACGGACAAACAGAGTTTGTCAGTGCCACCTCTGGAACTGGCTTACGTAGTATGAAATTTCTCTACTTATAAAAACACTATATCTTCGGGTTGGTTCAATCTTGCAGATTGAACCATACGTTTCGGCATGTTGATTGACTTCGGACCGGTTCAATTTTTGTAGATTGAACCATATGTTTTGAGTGTTATACAGGCTTTGGATTGGTACCAGGTACCAGGAACATGCCCAAACGTTTCGGTTCAATCGTAGACGATTGAACCAACACAGGGAGGCAGTGAATGGTTACATGGTTCTATGGTTGGATGGTTAACAGCCATTGAACCGTTCAACCATGTAGCCATCTCTCCCTGTGTCGAAGCAAAGATTGCTCATTCGCTCCACTTCTTCGAAATGAAAGACTGAGAATGTCCGGTTTCATGTATTGAATACTATAGGCTGCCTTTGGCAGCGACTTCTGGCCGAGGTTGTCCAAAAAGTTATTTGAGATGCCATATTTTTATGAGCGCATGCAATACGCCCCTGCATGTTGTATGAAAAAATCGATTTTGTATTTTTTTGGACAACCCATAGAGGTAAACATTGAAATTCCTAAACATGAAATGAGGCCTTCGGCGACTTTTTGGATATAACATCTCAACGTAGGAGCTGAAAATCTTCAGCCCTATCAAGATTGAAATTCCGCAGTTACTCAAAAAGGAGTTGGATACTGCCGAAAACCTCCCCTGAATCCCCTCCTTGTGAAGGAGGGGAATGGGTGGTTACCAAAATCCAACAGAATTTTGAGTAATTACGGAATTCCTATACATTACATGTGGTAAGCTGTTCCTAACGACTCTATCAGGAGTATTGAGGATGTCAATTTCGTTTGATCCCGATTCATATTTTCATACCGGTGAATGGAAGAATGCAGTCGACCCTTCCAAAAATCATTACGAGCGTCTCGGCTTGAAATTCGGGGACAACTACTCTGCTGACGATTGTAAAGAAGCATTTCAACAAAGATATAACTGGTGGCGAGAGGTAAACAAGCGATACAGCACCAATCCTGCCAATACAAAAACCAGGGATACGGGTCCAGCCTCCAGGGAAGCAATGGAAAAGCTGCATATCGCGTACGCAACACTCAGCGATCTGATAAAAAAGACATCGTATGACAAACAATTAAAAGATGAAGAGGATAAGAAGGGCAAGAAAGAGTTCCTCAAAATGGTAACCATCGTTTTATCTGATGGGGTGTTATCCCGGGAAGGTGAAAAGATCCTCCTTCACTGCGCTGATACCTTAGGAATTGACAGGTCCTGTGCTTTGCATAGTATCACTTCAGAAATGAAAAAGACCGGTGCAGCCTATAAGGCTGAAAGCCCCGTAACGGGCGAGAAAGCCTTTTCTGATTACTATAAAATTCTAGAGATAACCCCATCGGCCTCAAATGCTGAAATAGAAAATGCGTATAACAAGCGGCATTTTATCTGGGAAAACCTGGGCAGAAATTCTCAATTTAAAAATGAAGCAGAACAAAAAAAGAAACAATTACAGGAGGCCGTAGATACATTACTTGACCGGAAGAAACGAAAGATTTACGACCAACGGTTAAAAGGGTTATTTGATGTTCCTGTACGGATGCATAAGAGACGGAAAAATTTGTTCATACTGGCAGTATCCGGACTCGGATTGGCAACTGTGACAGTATCCGCACTATTCATAGTAATGCGGTTAAGCTGGTCTAAAATTTCCAAGCCTTTTTCCCTGTCTTCTCAATACAGTACGCAAGGGAAAAAAGAAACACCCCCTGTGCAGATGGTAAAAAAAACACCCGGCAGCGGTTGGTTGGGCATTAACGTTCAGGATATGACGCCTCAATTAGCAGAAGCGTTTCAGGTAACGATAACGGAAGGCGCCGTTGTATCCGGTATTGAAGAAAACTCTCCCGCAAAAGAATCGGGTATTGAATGCGGTGATATTATCACAGAATATGACGGAAAACCTGTTAAACACGGCAATCACTTCTTTTACGTTGTAAGACGAACAAAGGCAGGCAAAACAATAAAGGTTAAAGTACTGAGGAATAGCAAAGAAAAGGAACTCTATGTTAAGATCGGTGAACAGCCACCGGATAAACCCGTTTACGACCCCACAACAATACCCTATGAAAACGATATTGGATTAACAGTACAAAATATCACGAAAGAAATTGCCCGGAAATTCGGTATCAGAGAAGAACATGGGATAATCGTTTCTGATGTACATGACGGGGGCCGGGCTTCTCAATCCGGTATAAGAAAAGGTGACATAATTAATGAAGTAGGCTGCGAAGAAGTCAGGGATGTGGCAGATTTACGATGGGCATTCAGTAAATTGGACATGAAGAAAGCAATCCGTGTACATATCAAACGGAATGCAATTTTTCTGTATATAATCATCAAGGAAAAATAAAACGTAACTACTCAGGCTGCCAGGTTCACGGTTAGAGAAAGAGATGAAGATTGAAGGATTTGAAGAAAGCAAAACAACCAACCGTGAACCCTGTACCGTAACCCGAGTAGAAGTGGGTTTTAAACCCGCCCCTACCATGTCTCCGCAGCTATTTGAAAATCAAATGAAACAAACCACTTGCCAAATCATTATCCAAATCCATAAGGATTTTATACTCTTCCAATGCTGACTTCCTATCCCCCTGATTTAAATACGCTATACCCAGGCCAAGATGCGCATCTGCAAAGTCCGGCTTCATTTGAACTGCCTGCTTGTAAGCTTCTCGCTCTTCCTGATAATGTCCAAGGATACCATAGATCAAGGCTAAATTATAGTATGTATTGAAATCATCAGATCTGATATTAACAGCCTGCTTAAAGGCATCAATTGCTTCTGTATACTGCTTAAGCGTAAAATAGGTCATGCCAAGCATACGGTGTGCCTCAGCTTTATCAGCCTTCATGAAAATAGCCTGCTTGTATGCATCAATTGCTTCCGTATACCGTTCAAGTTTGTAACACATGGTACCGAGCCTGCAATATACATCAGCGTTATCCGGTTTTATTTGTATTATCTGCTTAAGGGTATCGATTGCCTCTGAGTAATTTCCTAATTTCTCATAAGCCAGACCAAGGGCGGATAGCGTATTGACATCATCAGGCTTGTTTCTCATTGCTTGTTTGAACGCATCAATTGCTTCCGGATAACGTCCTTGTTTATGATAAATTAAACCTAACATAGAAATGGCATGAGCATCATTTTGATTAATATTAATTACCCGCAGGTAAGAATCTCTCGCTTCAGCATAGCGCTCAAGATTAAAATAAGCCAGGCCCAGACAGGAATGTGTTTCAACAAAATCAGGTTCAATCTGAAGTGCTCGCTTAAAAGCCGTTACTGCTTCCGTATAACGTTCTAACATATGATAAGCCTTCCCTAACTTGTGGTATACTTTGGCATCAGCATCCGGCTGGATACGCAATATATGCTTGTAAGTATCAACCGCTTCTGAAAAGTACCCCAACGTATCATACACTATCCCAAGGTTAATATGTGCATCGATAAAATCGGGATTGATTCTGATTGTGCGTTTGTAAGCCTCTATTGCCTCCGGATATTGCCCAAGCCTGTCATAGCAGTAACCGATATAGAAATAAGCGGAAAAATACCTTGGATTTTTTTTCCCCGCTTCTTCAAATAAGTGAAGGGCCTTCCTGTCGTTGTCCCATGCAAGGTAATAAAGTCCACGGTTACAGAACCCTTCAGCAGAGAAAAGCCACTCATTTGTTTCACTTTCGGTCCATCCGGGAATGATCGTGTCCCTGTCGGGTAAAAGTTTTATCACCCTCTCGCTGTGAATTGCAAAATATTGGTTTTGGCCTTCGATATTTTGAGAAATTGCCAGCCCGATAACTTCTCCTCTCGCATTTATCACGGGATTACCGTTAAATTCTGGAGATATAGGCGCAGCAATCTTGAGGATCGTTCCAAATGTTGGAATCTCACAGATGCCCGATATTGTGCCCTCATGAGTATATTGATCGATTTTTGTCGGATTGCCGACTACGAAAATTTGCTCACCCATTTCAGGAAGAGAGGTACTGAGCATTAAAGGTTGTACTATCCTTGGGGGAATATCAACCGATACACGCAGAAGATCCCCTTCCCTGTCCTGCGATAAAACGCTGGTAACCGTATAGAACTTTCCGGAAGCTGTTTCTACCTCGGCACTGGCTGCACCCTGAAATGAATGGATGTTTGTAATAACATCACCACTCGTATCGATAAAAAAGCCATTCCCCTTGCCAAGAAGTTCACTATTTTTATCGTATAGTAAGAGAGTCACCATGGACGGCTGGATCCTTTTGACAGCGACCTCGATGTCCTCTTGCGCATGAGATAAGAAAGGAACCGGGATAGAAAGAGTAAAAACAACCCATGAAACCAAAAGATACCGATATATCTTCATATTGTCATTATAATATCAGAATTATAGCTATTATTCCAATTTTGAAAGGAAAAAAGAAGAAGTATTGATTATCATAATAATATCCTGCCGCGGCATACAAGACACAAATTTTGTAATTATTCCCGAACCCTGGACAGGAGCAGTACCCATAGCAGCAGACTAAAGTAGAATTTTCATTTTATTTATGCGTTTTTTGGGTGGCACGGCCAAACGGAGTTTGTCCGTGTTTAACTTAAGGTATAGGAATTTCAAAGTTTGTCATAACATACCAGACAACCCCCTCAAATCCCCTTTTTTAAGGGGGACTTGAGGAGTTTCCCCTTAATAAAGGGAGAGGGGGTTGTTTTTGACTAGCATTTGTAGTGTATCAAAAAAGTTGCTGCCAAAGGCAGCCTAATTTGAAGTACACTGAAAACAGATTATTCTCTTCCGGCTCGTTCGGTTAGGAAATCATGCATAAGAAAATTATCTTAACAGGCATAAAACCTACTGGCAGCCCCCACCTGGGCAATTACCTCGGTGCCATAAAGCCCGCCCTCGCTATGGCACAAAATGAGCAACATCAGTCAATGTATTTTATCGCCGATTATCATGCATTGACTGCCGTACGGGAACCGCATTACTTTCATAATTTATGCTATGAAGTAGCCGCAACATGGCTTGCCTTTGGATTGGACCCTGACAAGGTAATCTTTTATCGTCAGTCTGATGTACCGGAGATATTTGAATTGACCTGGATACTTGCATGCATGACCCCGAAAGGGCTCATGAATCGCGCCCACGCCTATAAAGCGGCTGTTGCCCAAAACCTTGAAATGGGGGTTTCTGACGTCGATTCCGGTATCAACATGGGACTCTATAATTACCCTGTCCTCATGGCTGCTGACATCTTGCTTTTCCTTACAGACTTCGTCCCCGTAGGAAAAGATCAAATACAGCATATCGAGATCACGAACGATATTGCCCGTAATTTTAACCACACCTATGGAAAGGTTTTTAAACCGACGAAATACATCATTCAGGAAGAGGTCGCATCGTTACCCGGCCTGGATGGACGCAAGATGAGCAAAAGTTATGACAACACCATTCCGCTGTTTGTTTCACCGGACCAATTACGGAAACTTGTCTTTAGAATTAAAACAGATTCAATTCCTCCGGCTGAACCCAAGGATCCAGCCACCTCTACGCTTTTCCTTATCTATAAAGAGTTTGCCGGTTCAGATCAAACAGAATCTCTGCGCAGGCGGTATCTGCAGGGTATAGCATATGCAAACGTAAAGCAGGAGTTATTTGAGGTGTTGGATTCTTTCCTGATAGAACCTCGCCAGGTATACAATCAGCTCATGGCAGACCGGCAGAAAATGGACACACTCCTCAGTGAAGGCGCTAAAAAAGCAAGGTCATTAGCTATACCTTTTATGGAGAAAATCAGAAAGATAATTGGCCGTTGAACAAAATTTTCCATTTATTATCGGAATAATTCTTCTCTGTTGACAAAAACAGAAGGAACGTGTCTAATAACAAAACGCTTCATTACCCAAAAGTAATCTCCGTTAAACAAAAACGACAGCCAGGAACTGTACAGGAATAGGAAGGAGGTAATTCTCATGGAATATAAATTTTTAATCGATACATATGAGACAGAACGGATTAAGACGTTGAGTGCCTGGAGTATGTTCAAAGACGAGGACATTCGTGTTCGTCCGCGTCAGGGTGACAGGCGTGGAAGGAACGCCCTGGAGCAAATGATCCATCAGTGTATGAGTGAGAATATCTGGTTTCGCAACATGCTGGGAATTGACGTTGGAGCACCACCTTTACCAAAGGAAGAAACCCGGCTGGAATTTATCAAGCGTTATGCCGAAGATTCAGAAAAACGCCTTGCGGCCTTACAAAAGACCGAAAAACCCTGGTGGGAAGAAACCGTACCGTTTTTTGACGTTAAGCGCTCGCGGGCATGGATCATGACCAGGAGAATTGCGCATACCGCACATCACCGCGGACAACTGACAATAATGCTGCGGATACTGGGACGCCAGATTTACAGCACTTACGGTCCATCGGCAGATACCGGAGGTTTGATGATACATAATGCGCCAACCATATACCCTTATTCCAGCGTGGATGCCCTTATCCATGGAGAATTCGCTGGTGGGGCCAAGACGCCTTTACCAGGACCCGGTGAGAAACCCTGTACAGAGAGACCTGACACACAATGAGACTTGATAAATCTGCCCTTCTTAAAATTGTTGAAATCTCACCGCTTATCTCTATCGATCTTATTATCAGGAATATCCATAATGAAGTGCTCCTCGGTTTGCGAAATAACGAACCAGCAAAAAATTACTGGTTTGTACCCGGCGGCAGGATATGTAAGGGCGAGCGTTTAGCACAGGCTTTTGAACGTATTTCACAAGAAGAAATTGGGGAGACGTTAACAATCCAGGATGCACGGTTCCTTGGTGTCTTTGAACATTTTTATCAGGAAAATTTTGCTCAAGAACCGGGAATTGATACACATTATATTGTTCTGGCCTACGAGATCTGCCTGTGTAATTCACTCCCCAGATTGCCAGATGACCAGCATTGCCAGTACCGATGGATATTACCGGACGTCTTACTTCAGGTGCCGGGTGTCCATCCTTATACAAAGGCGTATTTTAGTTAACAATCCTAATAAATACCCCTGCCTTCAAGCTATTGATATACTGGTTTTTTAACCGGACGGTTTCCTCCCGGTAGAGTCTTTTGTAAATCTCTTCCTGTACCTCTGCAAATTCCAGTGTTTTTTCCGGTTTAATGAGATCTACCTTAAAAATATGGTATCCAACGGGAGACTCGACAATATTGCTGTACTCATTATCCTTTAAGCTATGAGCAACATCGCGGAGGTCTTTTCGTAATTCACTAACCTCCTCGAAACTCCACAGACCGCCGTTCTCTGCATTCGGGCCCTCAGAATATTGTTTTGCCAGGGTTGAAAAGTCCTCGCCTTTTTTCAAACGTTTCATAACTTGCTGTGCCAGAGAAAATGTCTCCTCTTTATTACCATTACGGACAGAAAATTTAAGCATGATATGGCGTAATTTCACCTCTTTTTTTTGGCGAAACTCGTCAATGTTCTCACAATAATACTGCCTCATCAATTTCGGCTGGATTTTAACCTTATTATAGACATTATCCCTTATAATCTTATCGATCATAATATCTTCCCGCAGTTCATTTTTCTTTTCAATAGGATTTATTCCCTGCGATTCAGCAATTTCATAATACTTCGATATAGAACCTACATCTTTAACCGCCCCTTTTACAAAAGAATCCAGGTTCTTTTCTATCTCCTTCCTTACTGCCTCATCGGTACCAAATATTCGATTCGCCTCTTTAACCAGAACCTTCCGGTTAATCAGCTCATCCAGGGTATTCTTCAATATTTCCTCAATCTTATCAATCGCCTCTTGATCTTTATATCTTTCTTGCGCCTCTCTGATTGCTACAGCACCAAATTTAATTACTTCTTTATAGGTGATAATTTCATCATCTACAATAGCCTTGATAGAGTTAATACTATTATTTCTGCTTGAGTCGTTATCCGCTCCATAGGAAAAAGAAGAAACGATAAAGATAAGAAATAAAAATATTGTGCTATATTTTACTCGCATTTTTACGCACATCCTTTAACAAAAGATGCAAAAAATATTTACGGTATTCACAAAGAGTGGTTTAAACCTTCTTATTGATACGTACGATTTCAGGCCTCAGGCGTTCCATTGATACAGGATGGTTTTCTGCTAGAGTTTAGTTGATTTTTTCAGAAAATCCACAAGCTTTTTCGCGTTCTTTTATGGTTTTTACTTTTTGTGATTTTACCAGTATTTTTGAGGTATTCAAGAAATTTATTCTCATTATTCTTGATTTCAATAATATAAAATGCTAAATAACTACAATCATTCTATGTACCTTAATATTTTTGGCAAAAATATATTTTACCCGACATTGGGTATGGTAACCACTGAAGCACAGGGATAAAAAACATGGAAAAACACTCCTGAAGATGAAAAGGAATAAAGACATAATACAGAAAGGTTGAGGTCAAGGCCGAGCTTAACCTCAACCTTATCCTTGGCCTTAGCCTTATCCATTATGTCTTTCTTCTCTTCAGTGTTTGTATCTTTCCATGTTTCCGTAATTCATTTCTTCCGACTTGTTCGGGCTGGGAGGTTGTTATGTCTAAACGCATCGTAATCTGTTCCGATGGTACCTGGAATATCCCCGATCAGAAAGATAGAGGAGAAGTAAGGCCAACCAATGTCGCAAAAATGGCACTATCCATTGCGCCAGAGGGTACCGATGATAAAATCCAAAGGGTATTTTATGATAAAGGAGTTGGTACCGGATGGGGTCTTAACCGATGGCTTGGCGGGGCATTTGGTGTTGGCATATCAAAAAACATTGAAGATGCCTACCGGTTCCTCATCGAAAATTATAAAGACGGCGATGAGATCTATCTGTTCGGCTTCAGCAGAGGTGCATATGCCGTAAGAAGTACCGCCGGCCTGATCCGAAATTGCGGGCTGCTGAAGAAAGAATATGCCAATAAATACAAGGATGCTTATAAACTTTATCGCAGGAGGGACAATAAATCCCACCCGAATTCGGTTGAGGCACAACTATTCAGAAAGGCATATTCCCATGAGGTTCGCATCAAATTTATCGGGGTATGGGACACCGTCGGTGCATTAGGAATCCCGCTGGGTGGACTACGGTTTGTCAATAAACTTCTGGGACTTGAGTTCCACGATGTAAAGCTAAGCAGTTACGTTGATAACGCTTACCAGGCGCTTGCTATCGATGAAAGGCGAAAGCCATTTCTGCCGGCCATTTGGGAAAAGCAGGGACACGCAATCCACCAGAAATTGGAGCAAGTCTGGTTCGCCGGGGTTCATTCAAACGTTGGAGGCGGTTATAAAGATACCGGGCTCTCCGACATTGCATTTTTATGGATGAAAGAAAAGGCGGAATTGTGCGGATTATCATTTGATGATACAACACTCAAGCAGCTTGATATTGTCATTGACCCTGATTGGGACGGGAAATTAAGAAACTCGAAAACAGGCCTTTACAGGTTGACAGGCGATCATATCAGGCCCATAGGCCAGGCAAAACATGCAAACGAGTCAGTTCATTCCTGTGCAGTAATTAGATACGAAAAAAAACCTGCCTATAAACCGGAAAATCTTACGGAATATCTTTCTAAGATTCAATAAGGCTCTGAAATATTTCATAAAAATATCTCTACCCCTTCTGGAACCCTGTTTCCCTTACCAAGTACTGTACATTTAACGCTGGACGGCAGCGGGTATATTCGTATATCATCTTCATTATCATCAATTATGCCTTCAAGCTTTTCCTTCAACTCTGTTAATTCCTGCCAGGTAAGTTTACAAAAAAATACCGAATACTGGATATGCGTACCTATACCCTTGAGTATTTTAAACACCTGCCTTAACCTTTTTTCATGAATAATATCGTAACAAACAATATAATTGCTCTTCATCTTAAATACTGTTTATAGACATTGGTTATATTCTCCGCTGATTCTCAGTTCCCTGATAAGCTCAAATATACCATCAATAATGTGGTCTATCAAGCTTACCAGATACTCCTTTCTATTTTCAAACCGCACGACTACTGCCCTCATGTCTTCAGATGATATCCCTTTCTGTATACAACTGTCTGATACCTTTTTTCCGATGAAGAATTGAATTGATTGGATATCGGTTTCGGGGTCAAGCATATGGCAAATATCCAGGGCGAGTCCAAAATCGCATCTTCTGTGCATCACCCCTATATGAGGGTCGAGATTAGACACTATTAAGCTGCTTATAACCATTTCCAAGAAGATTGCTGAAATGGCGTTACGAATTTGTCGAAATTCCCCTCGATGCAGCGATGCAATATTATCTATCACCTGTTGATACTCTTCTTCCTTAAGACCTACAGTAATATATCTGTCCGATATCTGCCTTTTCAAGAGCCGCTTTAAAACATCGATCTGGACCCTCTGACGATGTGCCCTCAGAAAGGTCATAAACCGCCCGGTCGTATAATCTGACTCAAGAAATATTTTTTGCGCCTGATGATATTCCGGCAGATACTGTTTGTATGGTAGGGTTACGGCAACCTGGTTACCCCTCTTATCAAGGAACGTTACGGGAATATTGTGCTGGGTAAAGAGGGTTATCAAATCTGTCTCTAGTTTAATATTTCCCATAATTACCACCCGTTGAATCATTCTGGCAGGTACACGCCTGCCTGACTTTCCATCTTCTTTTACCACAATGGAAGGTCCGTCTCTGATAACATTGAGCGTTGTACTCTCATTCAGGTAGAGTGTCTTTTCCATCCATAATCCTTCCTGAAAAATCCCTGACCTTCCTGGCAATGTCTTTTCTTACCGCTTCCGCCCACTCTTCATAAACCGGGTAAAACCACTTCCTGGCGTTTTTCTTTAAATAAACACCTTCATTTTCCTGTACAAAATCTCCCCGGCTACATTTACTATCCCTGAACATCTCCCAAACAAACCGGTCTGCTCTGGGGCGAAACGGTTCAATCAGATCACAGGCGAGGGAGTCTCTCCCATAATCAAAACAATGATAAAAGCCAATTGTGGGATCAAGCCCTGCAACCTGTATCTCCCTTACCGCTTCATAATGAAGCAGCGTATAGCAGAGCGAGAGCATTGCATTTACCGGATCTCTCGGAGGACGTCTCGTGCGGGTATGAAACCCAAGGGATTCAGGAAACAGTTCTGTAAACGCAGAGAAATATGCATTTGAAGCGGCACCCTCGTACCCTCTCAGGTTTTCAAGGGCATCACATCTTGAGGTAATTCCTCCTGCAATATTCTCCAGTACACCAAAGACATTACAAATTGTCGCCTTCAGGTTTTCGATTCCCTTGATTTTTATCGCCTCTCCAAGAAATTCGCTTTGATATTTTATCTTTTCAATGATAATTTCCTTCGATATCGCAAGGGCAAAATCCTCGTTCAGGGACTTTTCATATTGTTTGACCCTCAGCATGCCATTGTTATGCATACGGCCAGTGAGGATACCTCTGTACTGAAGCCCTCTGCCTGACAGGAATATAACGTTACTCCCGTTGTCTGCAAGTTTGTTGAGTACGCTTGTTTCTATCGTATTATTGCCGGCTATTATTACCCGGTTTAACGGCCTTATAGGAACGATACCTTCCCTTTTCCCATCCAGGTAAAAGGCAATTGATTCACCATCAAGCTTTATATGATAGCCCTTTCTGTCGATATATAAGGTTCCCATAGTGCATTTATCCGAAATAAAAGAACTCCGGGTCTTTTGGAGGTATTGCTATACCAAAGGTATGAGACCTGCTTCTTCCGTCCAATGAGAAAATATGAATCCGGTCTGTACTTTCATCAATAATGTGTGATATGCCGGCAATAACCTCTCTCAGTTCTCCCTGCGTAAGAAAACACTCAAAGACGGACTTCTGACCGCCCGTGCTGAATCCCTTCAAAAAATTCCGCATCCGGTTAAGACGCTTCGGTGTACATATATCATATGCCACGATATAAAGGTCTCTCTGCATAACAAAAATATGGTACGATTTTATCGATGGGTGCGCTGACGCCCAATCGACAAGCTCAGGGCAGGCTTCATCCATCCTGCACAATTTTTTATCTTTTGTATCAGAGATTATCTGATAAGATGCAATGGATAAACCCCAGGTATGAATACGGGCTTTTCAGACTGTCCCAGCGATACAGAATGCCTGGATACCGTTTGGATACCATTATGAAATAATTACCGGCATAATACAAAAAAAGAAACATTTCAGAAACATTTCAATCCTGATCCAATAGTATATTTCCCCAGTCCAAAACTCGTTCCCTTACCAACATGGAGTATCTTCCCTGCCTCAATGAATGGATAAAAAGGTGAAATGGCTCCTTTGTATACAATATCTCCTACGAATCCGCCGAGCTTCATTCTTGTATCCTGCCTTCGTGAATACCGTTCCCAGTCATGCCATCTCAGGTTTGATTCCTTTATGCTTGCTGTATGTGCCTTATCGATAAGTATGCGGTGATATCCTTCTCCGGGCAGTCTATCGTCCGCTGAATTATCTTTACAATAATATTGCTTGAGCAGGAACAATCGCCTCAGAAGCTGTCTTACGAAGACATGGAACTCCAAATCTATCGTGAGTTTGCCGCCATACTTTAGACGGGTGGGAGTGAGAAATCTTAGGGTAATTTCTTCCGGGTCGTTATGTACAGGACACGGAACTTTTTCTTCCACTATCGCAAGGATAGATTGACTTAAATCTATGCATTCTTTGCTGAAGGATTCAACCTTACGGGTTTTGGAGCAGTATATTAATGTATTATCGCCATGCGGACTGACTGTGTATACATCCCGAAGCTGACACCTGCCTCTTCCCCTGCCAATACCATTTTTCCCCAGCAGGTCAAAGGTGTAGATAAAATAGGGCAGGTATTGTATCGCCTCGCCAATGAGTATCAGGCCAATGGGAAATGCCTCACCGGGTAGATATCTTTGTTTCTCTTCTTCGGGTGGCTCTATGATAAACGGATGAGGAATGGAATTTACTTTGCCAAGTATGTTGGCTCCATCCGGTGAGTAAGATTCAAAGATGTATGTATAGACGCATCTTTGCCTGAGCAGGCAGTCACGGCAATCTTCTTTCTTCAGGGCGCATACAACTCTCTTGAACTGCGTGCCGAATGCCCCTCTGAAGGTAGACCCTTTATATGAAGGAAGGTGTATTTCTTCTTCCGCCTCCAGGATAAAGGTAAAACGCTTATAGGGTATCTTCATGGTTTATATTTATTTTCATGTTTGGAGGTCATACCAAAACCTCAATTGAGTATCTATAATCATTTGAAAATATAGAGATTATAAGGGGTATCCAGTACAGAAATAGGTTCTGGGATAACTTCTAGGAATTTCAATCTTTTTTCGTTACACAATGAATAAACACTCCCCTGGCCCAATTATAGAGACGCAAGATTTTGCGTCTCTACAGGGGAATTTGAGAAGCCCCATCTTGGGAGGGAACCCACCCCTTAGTCCCCTCCTGGGAGGGGATTGAGGGGTGGGTAAAAAGTTGTTGGGTTTTGTTTTTTAAATCCAACATAATTTAACGCTTAGGAATTTCAAAGTCATGTAGGGTGGACATTGTCCACTGAAAAAATAAGCAATATGTAAGGGTGCGCGATGCTATGGCGGGCAATGCCCCATATGCATCAAGCTAAGTCTTTTCTTTCGCCCCTCTGGGGCTTGTATTTTGGTGTTTTTTATTTCCAGGGGCTTACGCCCCTGGCTATAATCTTTCTGCCCTTCGGGCATAATTTATAGTATTCAAGAGATGAGACCGAACAGTATTTTAGATCGGGTGGCACGGACAAACTGGTTTGTCCGTGATGCTGTAATCAAATCCTGGTTCATTTTATTTGGTTTCATCATATTCTGTTCGGTTTCATCTATTGGATGCTATAACTGTGTAGGAATTTTCATTTTATGTAAGCGATTTTTGGATAAAGGCAACCGGATTCATCAATAATATTTTTTCCCTTAAGGCCTGAAAGGCCGTAAGGATATAGCAGAGGGTGAAGCCCTCTGAAAAAAAGAAAGAGAAAAATATCATGCCCTGAAAGGGCGAAAGAAAATCTTTTTCAGTAAATCAGTTTAGCTTGACGCATGTGGGGCAATGCCCACCTACAGCTTAAAAAGTAGCCGGAGGCCTGGTTTATAAGAGGTACCTCCTTATATATTTAGTCTGGGAAATGTGATTACCTCCTCTTGCTTGAATATATTAAGATCCAGGATAAACTCCTTGAATTTCAAGTAGGTATTTTCATTTGCGCAGGCAAAGCCATGGACAAGATACGAGTTATTTCTTTGAGATTGAATCTGGCGGAATTGTAATTCACGTTTGTTAAATTCCTTACCCAGATCATCACCCAACGCCTCGAGTAATACAAATGCGGCATTTTGTGGTGCCTTTATCTTTTCATCTTTTTTATCTTTATATTTACTGATAAATGCTTCCCTCACCTGTTGCGGTATTTTTTCCTCACTCACATTACTCGTGTCTATTTCATGTTTGTTTAACAACCTTTCCTGTGCAAGCATTTCAACAAGCCTGTAGAGCCGTACTACAGCATCATCTATCTTTCCCTCCTCAAAGCGCCTTTCCGCATTTGAGAATATATCCAGGATAAACAACCTGTCGGGTTGTTTTTGCATCTGCGCCAGAGATTCATAGGAAGGTTTCAACTGAAGGGTGGCCTTTGCAAAAGATTTTATAGGCTCGTCGTCAACCTCCAGCAGGTCATCAATCCTTGCCCTTTCAAATTTCCCCTTTGCGTCGCCGTGTCTGAACAGGTCCCAGCTATAGTATCCATCAATAAGAAAGCCCAATTTTTTAAACACCGTTTTGTATTTGGTACTCTTTCTCAACACTTCATCAGCCAACTCCTTCGCCGCCTTGAACTGGTTGGTATTAAACAGGAAGGATATCTTCTTCCGTTCGTCTATGGCAAGGAAATCCCAGGGATTAACGCTCTTGCATACCTTTTCCTTACCATCGATGACGATTCCCACGCCATCCTTTGTCCTTTCTGTCCCTCCTACATAAGAAAAGCTGAACCCGTGTGTGATGGCAGAAAGGGAAAGGGCAACGGACATATTTTTTGTCCCGCCGGTATAATCCACAACAACCTCATCGCTGCGGTAGCCCCTTGATAATACCCTTTTTACTGCTTCTTCCGCCTTTCCAAAACAGTGGTACAGATCATTGACATCATCAGCCAGGGTTATTTCGTTTTTTATGCTGACTTTTGCTTCGTGTACTCCTTTTTTTATCTCCTGCACATAATCGCAGGTATCCTGGGATGCAAAAAAGGATACAAATTCCGGCCGGTATTCAGTAATGGATTTTATAACCGGTGCCGGCGTCCCGCCCACAGAGATTACCATAGCCCTGATCATTTCATTATCTCCAACGTATTTTATAGAAGTTTTGATTAAAATTTATATTTCTCCACAAGGATTTTTATTATTTCCTCAGTTTCTTTCTTATTTCTTCCGGTAGTTTTGATAACCATTCCGTAACCTTTATCGGTTTTTGTAAGGACAAGTTCTACAAGTCCATCATCCGATATACTTTTAACAGGCTCTGTTGTTTTGGGATTAAATGGGAGTGAATTAATAATTTCTTCAACATAGGGGCTGTTAACTAACTTCTTTGCAGCGTGCATAAGGATATCCCTGCCATGATCCTCCCTTAAATGTATTTTTTTGCCTTCTGGTTTCTTGTCAGTTCTTTCAAGATGAGGTGGAAAATCCTTTTTGTACCGCTCCCAGAGGAGCATGCCGACGGGTGATAAAGTTACAGAACCACCTTCCTCCTCTATTAAAGGGGAAAACTTTTCTTTTTCGTAAAAGTCTATCTTATTCCAGAACTCATCTGTATGGATGGCTGTATTCTCTTCTATCTGCCTTAATTTTTCAGCGCATTTATCTAAAAGCTCTCCATTGTAGTTTATAGGAATGATTGGCAGTCGTATGAGGGCATCAGAATTTTCAAAGATGTAGTAGATGGGTTTTGAAAAAATCATTCCGACCAGTGTGGTATAAGGGACAATACCTTTGAAGCCACCCGTAGGATTTATGATAATATCATGAGTGTATTCATATTCTTCCATAAGATCTATACAACGTTTGAGGAAGTTTTTCACACCCTCTTTCGAAAATAATAATGCATCTTTCACCTGAAGTCCCTTTATGTGATAAAGCGAGACATGACAATTCCATTGATTTAAACACCATTCTTTTAAAATTTCGGCGCAAAGCTTACCATCCTTTGTGTCTGTATGGACAAAAGCGATATGGGTCGATTTATCAATGCCAATTTTGTTGAGGCTTTTTGTCTCTGCAGCGATTTCGTCAATCCCCTTTTTGGTAAAAGTGCCTTTTATTTCATTGCGGATGGTTTTTATGGTTTCATCAGTAAGGTCTTGCGAAAATATATCCCGCCTGATATTTGTTCCAACGGAGGTACCGGTAGTAGAGATAATGAATTTGGGTTTTGACATAATTACTCCCCTGTAAATAAAAATAGCATGTTGACTTTTCAGCAAAAAGAGGCATCATCTGCCCATAAATTCTTTTAATTCATTCAACTTTTTGGGTGGCACTGACAAACTCTGTTTGTCAGTGTTTTACATTCCATATCAATGTACATATCAAACAAGCACGGATAAACAAGTTTATCCGTGCCACCCTTTTCGCTATTCCTTCAAAGATTCATCTCATCAACAGCCAAAACAACCTCCCTTTCTCCTGCATACCAACCTGCACTTGACCACTTCCATTCTTGTGGATTAATGACAAGTCCTCTCCGTACCGGATTCCTATGCATATAGTGAATCTTTTCAAAAAGTTCGTCTTTGCTTGTGACATTTCGGTCGTAGCCAGGACCGGCTTGCCAGAATTTAAAAACCTCTCTTGATCCGAACTTAACAGTTAATTTGTCCAGCCAATTACGATCATTTCCTTCCAGATAATGTTTCGCCCTTCTGGCAACAGACTGTTTAATAGCCTTTAAAAATAGAGAAATGTTGTAATTTTCAACAAACGGATAAACCAATAGATGAACATGTTCTGGCATAATTACATATGCCCACAGGGCATATTGATATTTCTCTTTAGCCACGATAATTGATTCAGTAAGCCAATTTTTCGTTCTATCTTTACTCAATAAAGGAAGACCCTGATAGCAGGAAAACGTTAAAAAATGCGCATGGCATGGAATATTATAATGACGAATAGTTTTTCTGTGTTGTTGAGTTGTATTGCAATTTAATTGTAGAGGATTTTTCATTTTATTTATGCGGTCAACAGGGTGGCACTGACAAACAGGGTTTGTCAGTGCCACCCTGTCTAATCAATTAAGAGTTTTTTCTCTTTATCCAAAAATTCTTTTATTTCGTTAATCCTGTTTTTTACAACTACGTTATGTCGCAATCCCTTCTATTACAGGTCTTCTTTCATACGCAATAAGCATAACGGACAATGCCACAAAACTTGGTGTCGCAATCCCTTCTATTACAGGTCTTCTTTCATACGTAATATATGCTAGTACATATATTACATGGGGAAATGTCGCAATCCCTTCTATTACAGGTCTTCTTTCATACACCTATAAGTGGATTTCAAAGATTATAAAAGGATAAAGTCGCAATCCCTTCTATTACAGGTCTTCTTTCATACCTATGAAAATGGGACAGTAGAATTTACAGTACTGTCGCAATCCCTTCTATTACAGGTCTTCTTTCATACAAGAAAGGAAGAAAAAGAAGAAATGAGAAAGAATGTCGCAATCCCTTCTATTACAGGTCTTCTTTCATACCAAAATAGAGTATGAAAATGCATCTTATGTAAAATGTCGCAATCCCTTCTATTACAGGTCTTCTTTCATACCACGAAACGTGGTTCAATTGTGAATTTCAGGGCACGGTCGCAATCCCTTCTATTACAGGTCTTCTTTCATACGTACTCATACCTCAAACATTTCTACAGTATCAAGTGTCGCAATCCCTTCTATTACAGGTCTTCTTTCATACACCCAAGGACGGTAATTATTATGATTATATTTTGTCGCAATCCCTTCTATTACAGGTCTTCTTTCATACTAAAATTAAAAGAAGGGGATATAAGTTCCGGCGGATGTCGCAATCCCTTCTATTACAGGTCTTCTTTCATACGTAAGCATCATCAAAGTACCAAATCTTTTGTCGCAATCCCTTCTATTACAGGTCTTCTTTCATACAGTTGAATAAGCAATTTAGATTCGACCCGGAGTCGCAATCCCTTCTATTACAGGTCTTCTTTCATACAAAATGGTCTGAGAAAAGAAGTGTAGAAATCAAAGAAGTCGCAATCCCTTCTATTACAGGTCTTCTTTCATACAATAAGAGCAGATAAAATTTGCAGGTGCGATCTGGTCGCAATCCCTTCTATTACAGGTCTTCTTTCATACAGGAAAGAAGGGTACTGCAATGATTTTTGCATACGTCGCAATCCCTTCTATTACAGGTCTTCTTTCATACGATTTTTGCATACGTCCTGTGCCTGGGCAGGACGTCGCAATCCCTTCTATTACAGGTCTTCTTTCATACTTGCCCCTGCGCTCCATCTCCATGAGGGCCTGCCTTGTCGCAATCCCTTCTATTACAGGTCTTCTTTCATACTATATCAGATAAAATTGAAGCACTGTGCAGGGTGTCGCAATCCCTTCTATTACAGGTCTTCTTTCATACAGTAGATCAGAAATCTATACACTGCGAAAGCGGCATGTCGCAATCCCTTCTATTACAGGTCTTCTTTCATACATAAGGAATTAACAGTCTGGAGTGTTCCGGGCTGTCGCAATCCCTTCTATTACAGGTCTTCTTTCATACTTTGTAGTAACATTGACTGTTACTACATTATGGAAGTCGCAATCCCTTCTATTACAGGTCTTCTTTCATACGTAACATAACCTTAATAGTAAAGGAATTTGCAGTCGCAATCCCTTCTATTACAGGTCTTCTTTCATACC
>JBDIVL010000042.1:0-35082 GCA_039794405.1 Candidatus Jinrextremum sp.
CATCAAAGGTAATGATATTGATAACGGCCAGAAATGCATTTTCACCGTAGAGAGCGGAACCCGGTCCCCGAATGATCTCTATTCTTTTTATGTCTTCTACGGGAAAATCATCAAATTGAAAAAAAGCATCGCCTCCCAGAGGGTCGTTAACAAAATGCCCATCGAGCATTACCCTTATCTTATTTCCGCCTCTCAGGCCGCGTACAGCAGGAAATACCGGTCCCCGCTTCTCATCCTTTAATATTTCAAAGCCAGGTACAGTCCTCAGGATTTCCACAAAAGTACGGTATCCTAAGTTTTTAATCTCTTCCGCGGTAATTACGGTAATAATACCTGGCGCCTTGCTGACCTGGGTTCCATGCCTGGTAGCGATGGATACCTCTGGTTCCGCTTCTGCCTGTAGCCATTTAATTTCTGCTTGAATTGAGTTTACTGAAAATTCTTCCTCAAGAGCGGTATCAGCGTTAGATATATTCTTTTCACCATCGGAAGAAAAGGAATTAGTAAGATGTGTAGTTTCCGCGCTATCGGCAAAAATCTTGAACGGAACAAAAGATACAAAGCTTGTGAGGAGAATATTCACGAAAAAGGGGAAATAAAAATTTCTCATCAATTAAGCCTTCTAAAGACAATCTATAGGGCTCTAATCGGGACAAATTCAGTGTTATAGCATCCAATAGATGAAACCGAACAGAATATAATGAAGCCAAATAAAATGAACCAGGATTTGATTACACCATCACGGACAAACCAGTTTGTCCATGCCACCTGCCACCCGATCTAAAATACTGTTCGGTTTCATCGCTTGAATACTATAGTTCAATATTGTGGATTGAACCATGTGTTTAGCATTGACCTGTACGTTTTTGATTGATACCGGGAATAAGAAACGTGCAAAACGTTTCAGTTCAATCGTAACCGATTGAACTAACCATAAGATTTTGAGCGTTACTATATCAAAATCTGTTCAAAAGGCAAATATTTAAACCTTTCTCTGCGATGTGACTTCACACATGAGTCAAGTTTCAAAAGTAACCGAGAATTTATAAGCAATCATCTATTAGCGGTCAACCGGCAACTTCTACCCGTTTGCGGACAGATCATGATCTCTTTTGTCAGTTTGGGTCTTTATCTCGCTAGAAATTGCTCAAGAGAATACCATATTTTTCTTTGCGTTCTCTGCGCCTCTGCGGTGAGTTCTCCGTTACGTTTCATAACATGAGACAAAATTGTCCCAAAACAAAGTATCCTTGAAACATTTTTGTCTTAAGGATATATTTTTTTAATATAAACAAAATGTATCACTAAATTTAAGAGATGGATGTATAATCTTGCAAAATAACTATTTAAAAATTTTTGTTATGTTTTATATACTAATACGCTTCTTTAAAAAATCTTTTGGTATGCTCTTTGACATAGTAACAAATACTTAATGTCTTACAAAAATCATGCCTTATCATTTCGATCCCTTCACATTCTGTCTTTTCGAGGAACGAAGTGACGAGAAATCTTTTGTTCAGAGCAAGCTCCGGGAGAAATCAGCTGATTGCTGATATTGGTTGCGGCTGCGCCGTACCATAATACAATTGATTTTTCAGCGGAACGCAGAATTACTGTGTTCTAGACTTTATGGAAAAGTGCAAAAAAATATCATGTACAACAAAATATGACATACTTGCATTTCTGGATTAAAATTATCAGAAAAAATATCCTGATAGCAATTTCCTTCCTTGCCTTCTTTTGGCTCCTATCCCCCTTTATAACCATTGCAGATCATAAATACACCATTTACTTCTATAATCCAGAAACAAACATCAACAACTTTGCCTCATTAAAAAAAGAATTTGATACGTACCTTTCCTCGTTTGGCGAGTACCAATTACAACCTTTTAGTGAACGGGAAATTTTCGACAAGGTTATATCAGAGAAAAAAGATGGTATTTTCCTTATCTCAAGCTGGCACTATAAGAAGCTAAAAGAAACAATACCTATGGAACCTGCCCTCGTGGCCATCTTGAAAAATAAATCAACCTATAGAAGGATTTTATCGGTAAAAAAGTCTATCGGCAATTTGAATTTACTAAGGGGTGCTACTGTTGCTTCATCCAGCAGTGAAGATTATACAAAAAATATTCTCAAAAAAATGCTAGGAAAAGAGGACATTATAAACTCCATAAAAATCCTGACAGTCCCAAAGGACATTGACGCGTTAATGTCTGTAGGGTTTGGAGTCGCAGCCGGAGCACTCACTACAGAAAGCAGTCTTGACAGGCTGTCAACTATCAACCCAAAGCAGTATGAAATGTTAAGGCAGTTAGCGGCAAGTGAAGAAATATTGCTTCCTATTGCAGCGATCCCCAAACCATCTGACCATAGCCATGACGAACTATTGAGGATTATGAGAGAAATGGGAACAAAAACAGAAGGTAAAAGCAAACTAAACATGCTTGGCCTCGATCGATGGAAAGAATTGGATGAATCAGAAAAGAAAAGTTTGGAGAAATAATGAAAGAACTTTATAAAAGGATAATCAAGAACTCCCCAAAAAGTAATTCTTTCCGTTATGGAATATCTTCCTCTAGCTGGACAGCTTTTATTTTATCCTTTTTCCTGTTATTTACTCCGGTACTGCTGCCGTCCGGAACCGACAAAAAAGTCTTGATCCTTAACTCTGACATGTCCATTGCGAATTATTCTCTGGCACATACAGGATTTCAATCTAAATTGCCTGTTCCAAAAAATGTAGTAGATCTGGGAAACAAATGGACCGATGAAGAAAAAATTGAAGATACAATCCATGATATAAACCCCAGTATCATTTATTGTATTGGCACTAAGGCATATCTCCTGGCGCACAAATTTGCAGGAAACAAACACTTAGTATTCTCTTCAATAATAAACTGGCGCCGCTTGCCAATGGGCAAAAATACGTATGGTATCTCCAATGAACTTTCCCCCAGCATGCAGTTAACCATGTACCGTTATTTCTTCCCTGAGATCCACAAAATCGGTATCCTTTACAGTAAAGATTATAATAAAGAATGGATCGATATTACTGTTAAAAGTGCCAAAGATGTAGGCATTACTATCATAAAAAGGGCCATCTATAAACAAGATGAGGTTGAATCTGTTTTGAAAGAACTCTTACCGAAGGTTGATGTACTCTGGTTAACCCCCGATCCGGTGGTAATATCTAATATGGAGTCAGTGGAAAAAATATTTACACAAAGCAATAACGTAAGGAAACCTGTATTTTCTTATAGCGAAGTCTTTGCCGACCTTGGGGCAACCTTGATTATTTCCGCTGATGTTCCCACCGTAGGGATACAGGCTGCTGGAATAGCACTTGATTTACTCTCCAACGAAAGGAGTACCGAGAGAGTTCAATATCCGGCAGGCTCTCACATTACCCTTAATCTAAAACAAGTAAAAAAATATAAGATAAAGCTGAATGAGGAGGCGTTGGATTCAGTAAACCAGATTATCGAATAAATGGCAGCCGTTCATAGTTTTTTTAAATTTTTCTCTGCATCTCTGCGATATGCTGAATTATTACAACAAAAATAAGTTACCATGGAAAAGCAAATTCGAATAAAGAGAGGTATCCGATGGAAGTTGCTTACCATCATGATAGGCCTCATTGTTAGCTTACTACTGGCATTTACCTTTATCCAAATTTTTACCCAAAAAAACATCCTGGAAAGAGAACTTGACCGCCGTGTCGATTTGATGAAAAAAAGCCTTATCGATCAGGGAAAAATTCTTGCAGATAACCTTGCCCGTCAGACGGAAAATGGTATTGCATCCTTTAACTTTTCCAATGTTACTGAAATACTGAAAAAGACCGATAACGAGTATGAGGAACTTAGTTATATTATATTAATGGATTCATCAAATATTGTCTACACTCATACCTTACAACAGGAACTTCAACAAGAAAAACTTACCTCTGATGAAGATATTTTTGCAGCAAGTCAAACCAAAGCGGCTATTCACGAATATGAGAAAAATGGTAACCTATTTATAGAAATGATTGTACCGATCAATATTGGTACAAGACAATGGGGAGTACTTCGGTTTGGGTTTTCTTTGTATGTTTTAAATAAAGAAATCATCAATTCAAGAAGCGAAATACGAAAAAAGATAGAAAGTACCGTTATCAGGTCTATCATTACATCGGTTATATTTATCATAATAGGTATTACGATAGTTTTCATTATATCGACCAGATTATCTAAACCACTTATTCATTTAACAGAATCAGCCAGGATACTCGCTCAAGGGAATTTTGCCGCCACATCGGGCTTTAAGATTAATTCGAAGGATGAAATTGGTATCCTTGCCGCCTCCTTTGTAGAAATGGCAAAAAATTTAAAAATGTCTTATGAAAAACTCGAGGACCATAGCAGAATCCTTGAACAAAAGGTAGAAGAGAGAACACATGAATTACGGGAAGCTAATGAAAAACTTCAGGAATTGGATAAGGTAAAATCCGATTTTTTATCTATGGTATCACACGAATTGCGCACACCCCTTACATCCGTACTTGGATTTACAAACATTATCAAGAAAAAATTTGAGGATGTAATATTCCCTCATATCATCGTAGCGGATGGTAAAACAATAAAGGCAGTAGAGCAGGTAAAGGATAATATCAATATTATCCTTTCGGAAGGAGAAAGACTTACAAACTTAATAAACGATGTCCTTGATTTAGCAAAAATAGAATCCGGTAAGGTTGAATGGAAAATGGAATCTCTTCCGGTAACTGGAATTGTTGAGCAGGCAATACATGCAACATCTGCCCTTTTCATGCAGAAAGGATTAAAGATAATAAAAAGTGCAGATGAGGAATTACCTGAAATTATTGGTGATAAGGATAGACTCATACAGGTATTGATTAATCTGATTTCAAATGCAGTAAAGTTCACGGAAAATGGCTCAATCACCTGTAAAGTACAGAAGATAAATAATAAGATAATGATCAGTGTAATAGATACCGGTATCGGCATAGCGAAAACCGATCAGGAGAACATTTTTGAAAAGTTTAAACAGGTAGGTGATACGCTTACCGATAAACCTAAGGGCACGGGGCTTGGACTTCCTATTTGTAAACAAATTATAGCATATCATGGAGGAGAGATATGGGTAGAAAGTAAGCTAGGCAAGGGAAGCAACTTCTCATTTACACTTCCTATTCCTGAATACGATAAATGACACAGATAAATCTTAAAAAACTTATCTTGAAGAAGGACACCGCTCTTATTATCAACAGCATAATAAGTGAAATAGCCTCTCCTTTTGTTATTAGAGATATCAATGGAAAATCAATAATGAGTTCCAATGGTGAATATTCTGTATGTGGGGATACAGAAAACATAATTTCAGATAAAAAATATCCGATTGAGATTGAAGGTGAAGTAATTGGTTGGATAATCGGAGGTAAATGTGCATCCTCTCTGGCAACACTTCTTACTTACTTAGCGAGTAACGAGTTTGAAAAAAAAATGCTTGTAGAGGATACATTAGACAAATATAGGGAATTATCTCTTCTGTATGATATTGCCGACAGAATATCTGTATGCTTGGAACTAGACGAAGTTGCGAGATTGGTTATTTGTGAGGCAACAAGGCTGGTACAGGCAACCAATGCATCGGTAATGTTACTGAAAGAAGACAGGCTTGAGATACTCTCTGCTTATGGTATGGAATATACCCCAAAAACTCTATTAAAACCAGGTGAAGGAATAGCAGGCAATGTGTTCATTACAGGGAAAGCAGAAATAGTAAACGATGTAATGTCAGACTCTCGGTTCATAAGAGGAAACAACAAAATGGATTCTTTAATTTGTACACCTCTTAAAGTAAAAGATAAGGTAATTGGTGTACTTAATATAAGCAATAACAACCGCATACCTTATAAATCTGATGAACTAAAGCTCATCAGTATCCTAGCATCCCATGCGGCATCTGCCATAGAAAATGCAATTCTGCACGAAAATAAACTGAAAGAAGATCGTGTCAAAACCAATTTACAACGGTATATCGCCCCACAAATTGTAAAAACTATTATGGATGCCAGAGAAAGTATTTCTTTAAGCCCTACAAAAAAGAGGGTTGCAATATTATTCTCTGATATCAGAAACTTTTCTTCAATATGTGAAAGACTTATACCTGAAGAAATAGTTATGTATCTTAATGAATATTTTGCTCATATGGTAGAAATTATCTTTACCCACAATGGCACAGTAAATAAATTTGTTGGAGACATGATTGTCGCTTTCTTTGGCGCACCATCCGATTGTGATGAAAACGAGAAGTATGCTATTAAAACTGCAATCCATATGCAGAAACGGATAAAAGAAATAAAAAATAACTGGATAAGAGATAACTTTCATACCGGAATCGGGGTTAGTGCAGGCGAAGTAGTAGTTGGAAACATTGGCTCCCCACAGCATATGGATTATACCGCAATAGGTGATGAAGTTAACATTGCAGAAAGATTGCAATCCATTGCAAAAGGAGGGCAAATACTTGTGGACCGAAGTGTCTATGAATCTACCAACGGAGTATTTGAATTCAGGGAATTGGGTAGTACACTGGTGAAGGGAAAAAAGAAATGTATAGAAGTTTTTGAAGTATTATACTAAATACATGTATTGTTGACATATGATAAAAATACCTGATGGAAAATCACCCCTTCTCCCCCTCCTTGTGAAAAGGAGAAAGAGGGACGGCTATAACTTAAACGTTTAGGAATTTCAATGTTTTGTTGTAGGGGTAGGTTTTAAACCTGCCCCTACATGCGTTCTGCCCTGCACGATTCAAAATGCTTCTGTTGCTCCCATCTTGGCGAACGCAAGGTTCGTCCCTACATAAGTGTTATAAAAAATTCGCCCAAAGCCTAATTCGTAATAAGCTTCTGCGAAATTGTGGAGAAAAAATATGCCAAAAATATTGATTGTAGACGACGAACCACACATACGACTTCTTTTAAAACAAACCCTTGAAGATTTTGAGGATAAAGGGATAGAGATACTTACTTCCAATAATGGAAGGGAGGCGTTAGAAATCATTAAAAGAGAAAAACCAAATATTGTTTATCTTGATGTGATGATGCCAGGAATCAATGGGTATGATGTATGTAACACGATAAAGAATGAGCTAAAACTTGAAGATATTTATATTGTCATGCTTACAGCAAAAGGACAGGAGTTTGATAAAAAGAAGGGAACGAACGTTGGTGCCAATGTATATATGACAAAACCCTTTAACCCCGACGTCATCATTGAAAAGACAGCAAGTGTTCTAGGAATAAGCATATGAGCAAGCGAGAAGAACCCGTGCTGCAGTGTATGTATTTATCAACTATAGCAATGTTAAAACAAAATGTCACTTTTATAGTCTTCAGAAGCCCTGCATTTCCTGGCAAAATCTGCTATGCTATGTGACATTTTATTTTGAGATCTCTATATCTCAAGAGATATGAGAAAAGTAAAACAACCACGAATCCTGAACCAGGAACCTCACAGTGAAAATAGTTACAATAATTTAATCAATTTAAGCTTGACATTAGTATAAGTAAATATATAATTTTATCGAATTTTTGAATGTGTTCTTGTGGAACCAGGTTTATTCGTCAGTTGTTACATTCACTTGAAAACTTCGCTGTGAGGAGATAAAGAAAAATGATTTCTGAGGTAAATTATTCACTTGATAGTCAAAGAAGAAAAATAGAACGGTTGGCACTCATTAAAGAGCGATATAGAAAGTTAGTACTTGAACCGAGAAGAGAAATTGAATGCGAAATAGAAAGGGCTTTAGACGATGAGGATAATGAAATTGATAACTGCTAGTTCTCTATTCAACCTAATCTTTCCCCCATTATTTCAAAGTACCTTCAATAATAGTATCGTTTGAAAACCTTTTTACCATAACATCATTAATTTTCAGAGCTTCACATACCTTATCAACACCCTTACCAAGCACAGGAGTTTTTGCATCTATACCACCAATAATAATGGGGGCGATAAAGACCATAACTTTATCAACAAGACGTTCTTCGATAATTGAGGTAATAATTCTGCCCCCCCCTTCTACCAAGACATTAGTCAATTTCATCTCACCAAGGCGTTGGAAGAGTCCCCGTAAATCAACACGGCCATTATTATCATTTGTCTGAATTATTTTACATCCAAATTGTTCCAGTTTTTCAATACGATTATGCTGGGCATTTTTACTTACCGTTACAATGATTTCACCCTCATGAATTGTCTTTAAGAGACGAGAATCTAATGGCAACAGAGCATTACTATCTACAATAATTCTTTTTGGATTCCTTCCACCCTCAATGCGGCAGGTCAGTAACGGATTATCCCGCAATACCGTATTAATTCCAACCATAATACCATCCATCTGTCCACGTATCTGATGCACATACCTCCTCGATTCTTCTGAGGTAATCCATTGCGAATCCCCCGTGTAGGTAGCGATCTTGCCATCAAGAGACATTGCCCATTTTAAAATTACATATGGTAAACCCTCTTGCATCAATTTGAAGAAAGAGGCATTTAATTTTCTAGATTGTGCTTCCATAACGCCTATCTTAATTTCGATTCCTGCCGCTTTCAATTTCTGTATTCCCTTGCCGGAAGTAATAGGGTTAGGATCAATGACCGATGTTACCACCCTCTTGATACCTGCCCCAATAATTGCATCAGCACAAGGTGCCGTCTTGCCATAGTGTGCACAGGGTTCCATAGAGATGTAAAGAGTCGCACCTTTACAGTTTACCCCGCCCTCTTTGATCGCATGTATTTCTGCATGTGCTTCCCCAAATGCGTGGTGATAGCCCTTGCCCAGAATATCGCCGTTCTTAACAAGCACGGCACCCACCATAGGGTTTGGTTCAACCCTTCCCCGCCCTTTTTCGGCAAGTTCCAGGGCAATGGCCATATATTTTTCATCAATGACTGACGGAATCATAAATATCTAATCCGAACGAGCCGGAAGTGGAAAAATGCAAAGTACAAAATGAAAATTGAAAAATTTATGCTCTGTGCGCTGTGCTTGATAAAAAAATTCCACGATGCATAATACATGATACCTTTTGTCTTGTATCGTGCATCCTGCACTGTGGATCAGGAAACGGCTCAAGCATAATTTTAACTTTTGCATTTTTCATTTTGCACGTATTTTTTTTAAGAAACCAATGTCTCCAATTTTTGAAAATAATCGGGAAATGTTTTGGACACACATTCCGGATGCTTTATCACTATTCCTGGTACACGCAGTCCAATTAACGCGAAGCTCATAGCCATTCGGTGGTCATCATAGGTTTCTACTTCTGAAGGGCGTGGTGTGGAAGGTTCGATCTCGAAACCATCATCATATTCAACTGCAGAAACTCCCATACGGCACAACTCGTTTACTACCGCCGCAATTCTATCAGTCTCCTTTATCCGCAGATTCTTTACATTCCGTACCCGTGTCTTACCATGTGCAAATACCGCTACGGCAGCTAAAGTCTGTGCTACATCCGGCATATCACCCATATCAACATCTATTCCCCGGAGGGCATTCCCCTGAACCTCAATCCAATCGTTCCCCATCGTAACCTTACAGCCCATTCTTCTCATAACATCCACAAACCGGACATCTCCCTGCATGGAATTGGGCCCGATACCTGTTACTCTAACCTTTCCACCGGTAATAGCAGCAACAGCAAAAAAATAAGAGGCAGCCGAAGCATCTCCCTCAACCTTATAGTGGGTTGCCTTATAACACTGTCCGGACTGTATAAAAAACATTTTGTAATTATGATTTTCTACCTTCACACCAAATTGATGCATTAATTCAATTGTCATATCTACGTAATGTTTTGAGACAAGACTGTCTTTTACTTCAATGAATACATCCTTTTTTGCATAAGGTGCTGCCATCATTATAGCACTAAAATACTGGCTGCTTAAATCCCCTTTTACAACAGCCGTGCCTCCACGCAAACCTTTACCCCGTATAATCACCGGGGGGCAGCCATTGTTGTGCCTGGATACAACATCTGCCCCGAGCTGCCTTAAACCATCGAGCAGATCCTGTATTGGCCTTTGTCTCATACGCATGATACCATCTATCTCATAAACTCCGTTACCGAGAGTCAGCATAGCCGTTAAAAATCTCATTGCAGTCCCTGCGTTTCCAACAAACAAACTTGCTTGTTCGGCAGGAATAGTTCCAACCTTACCGCATATAATAAACGTATTGGTATTCCGCTCTTCTCTGGCAGGTATTCCTAAGGCATTCAGGCTGGACGCCATATACTCAGTATCATCACTAAACAGGGCGTTGCTGATCACCGACTCCCCATCAGCTAACGCCGCTGTAATAAGCGCACGATTCGTATAACTTTTTGATCCCGGAACGTCGATTATTGCATTAATCTTTGTGGTTATAGGTTTAATCTCAATCACGATAGTTTCCCTGTACCAATAAAGTCAAAAAGATATCTCCAATTTTTATCTTTTGATTTTATCAGTAATTTTGACCCTTTCAAGGAAATTTCATTCCTGGTAATCCTTACGATAATTGATCTTTTAATTTGCCTGCATACTTCTCCTACCTGAAACTGTAATAACATCCCTTTATTGTTTTTTAATGAAGAGAAGTATCGTAACAAATCAAAATACCGGGAAAACAGAAAAAAATATTGTGCTTATTTTTAGTTAAAGGTAAAATTTTATATATTACCCAATTGTTATTTATCAGTTTTCATTATTTTTCTTTTTTAAAAATTATATAAAATGAGCTACAAACCTTACGCAATATCCTGGAATACGACATATCGATGCAACTTGCGCTGCAGCCACTGTTACCTCGACACGAATGCATTGACCAAACAATCTGCCAATGAACTGAGCACCCAGGAAGGATTCACACTTATAGATCAAATGGCAGAACTCAATCCAAACCTATTACTTATACTTACCGGAGGAGAGCCTTTATTAAGAAAAGATATTTACGATCTCGCCTCTTATGCCTCACAAAAGGGAATGATGATAGTACTTGGGACAAATGGTAACCTGATCGATGACGATAATGCAAAAAAGCTGAAAACAAGTGGAGTCACGGGAATAGGTATCAGCCTTGATTCAACGATACCCAAATACCATGATGATTTTAGGGGTATTCCAGGCGCCTGGGACGATACCCTTAACGGTATAGAAGCATGCAAAAGACAGGGAATTGATTTTCAAATACAAACCACCGTTACCAAGGATAATTTTCATAAAATCCCCGATATTGTTGAATTTGCTTACAATATAGGTGCCAGGGTCTTCAATTTGTTCTTTCTCGTATGCACGGGAAAGGGACAAGAACTGACTGATATTACACCACAACAGTACGATCAGGCATTACACCAGCTCTATGAGATCCACAAAAAATATCAGGGAAAGATGATGGTAGGGGCAAAATGTGCGCCGCATTACCGAAGGATCGTTTACGCACATGATTCTACATCCCCCCTTATCAGAGCTTATGCAGGTGGCTGCCCTGCCGCAACTCATTATTGCAGAATTACTCCGGAAGGAAACGTTACACCTTGTCCTTACATGCCCAACATTTCCGGAAACGTAAGAGAAAGGAGTTTCGCAGAGATCTGGAAAGATACGGTCGATTTCCAAACTTTACGCTACGCCAATCTCAACGGCAGATGCGGCATATGCGAATTCAGACATATCTGCAAAGGATGCCGTGCCCGGGCACTTGCTACTACAGGAAATCAGATGGATGAAGATGCCTGGTGCAATTATCAGCCCGGAGGATATGGTAATGAGGTAATCCAACTGGCAACGTCGGAAACCTTTGGTACAGAAGAACATTTTACCTTACCCTGGAGCCAAGCGGCAAAGAACATCTTGAAACAAATCCCTTCTTTTGGGCGGGGCATGGTTATTAAAAATGTAGAGCATTTTGCCGTAAAAAACCATTATCAGGAAATAACACCTGATATAATGAAAATTGCACGTGAAGAGATGATTTTAAACAAAAAAACCGCATTCCCAAACCAGAACACCAAGAATAGATTTGCAGGACAGAAAAACAGTAGCAAACCGGCACAAGGAAACGATGAAATTCCATGGACTGAAGAGGCCAGAAAACGGGTAGAGCATGCCCCTGACTTCGTACGGCCCGGCATTTATAAACTCATGCAGATAAAGGCCCGACTCCATGGCTATAAGGAAATTACATCCAAGTTCCTCTCTGAAATACGGGATGAATCTATGCAGCTCGCCTCAAAACGAATTAAGAATATTGGATTTGATGAACTTAAGATGGACGCCTGGGATAAGGCCAAAGAAAAGCTAAAGAACGCAAGAAAAAAAGAAGTTATTAACAAAATTAAGGCATTCCTTGAAGAACGCACCATCAGGAACGAGGGTATCATTACTAAGTTTCAGGCATATTTGAATGATACACCAAAAACGGTAAAGGAAGAGTCCCCCATAACACCCACATGGACAGAAGAAGCAAAACAACGTCTGGAAAAGGCCCCGATATTTGTCAGAGGCAGGGCAAAAAAATCTATAGAAGATTTTGCCACCCAGCAGGGTATTACAGAAATTACCGGTGAGTTAATCAATCAATATATGAAAAACATCCCCTCTTTTGTGAAGAATAAATTCATGGAGAAGTAGATAGTAAATCGTGTACCCCACCTTTCATTGATCTAAAGATTTGTTTCGTTAGGGTGTGACTTATTATAAGAGGCAGGGGTAGCAGTTAGTGAATAGTAGATATCAGATGAAAAATGTCTCCCATCAACTATTCGTTATCTACCGTTTTCTCAGGGTTGATTCAATCTTGTTAATTGAACAGATCTTTGTAGAGACGACCCGGCTGGCCGTCTCTCCTTTTATTTTTCACCGACATAGGGGCGTATTGCGATACGCTCCTCCATAAACGGTTTAAATATCCTAACCCGAATAAGTCGGAAGTGAAAAATGCATATTGGAAAATTTACAGCCGGTATGCTGTGCCTTAATTTTAGCCTTTGCATTTTCACTTTTTTTACTAAACATGAATACTACCGTAAAGCACATCCTACGAAAATATTTCTGCAGGAAAGACTTATTCTACGACTTTTTTCATAAATTTCATATACCTTCATACAAATCTATACGAACAAAGATTATTATTTCATCGATCCTGCTTTCTGTGTTTCCCATTTTCATCATGAGGGTATTTATCCTCCCCACGGAACAGAAGACTTTACAGGACGCATTAATACAAAATCTCGAGGGTGTTGGACATAAGCAAGCAGAACTTATCGTACGGTGGATTGAGGAAAGAAAAGCAGATGCCAAGGTTGTTGCCGAAAATCCGAATGTGCCAGGAGTAATATATAAATCTGAGGGAAGTGAGAATTTTTATAGACTATTACACCACTTAAACACCCTCCGGGCGGCCTATGGTTATAAAGAGATTTTTATCTGTGACCGCCATGGGGATTTAAAGATAACGACTTCCACGGGAAAGGTAATTACCAATGTGGCAGGATTTGAGTTTTTTCAAAAGGCGGTGAGTGGAGTTACTTTTGTCTCAGCAATTGCACCTTCTGTAATTCCCCTGGAAAATGAATACGGAAAACTTGAATTAGGTCTGCCAACTCTCTATATCACTACACCGGTTATCTATGAGCATAAGATCATCGGCGTTGTCTGCATGAGGGTAGATGTAATGGAGATTAGTAAGTTAATGAGAAGCGTTCGCTTAGGTGAAACAGGAGAAACGTATTTAATTAATAATGAAGGATACATGGTTTCTGAATCTAAATATTTAAAACATCTGAAAGACGCCGGTCTTGTCCATCGAAGAACAACCCTCGAACTTAAGGTACTAAACCCGAAAACGGAGAAACTCACCCGAGGTGCTGCCGAATGTTTGAAAGGAGGAAAAGGGCATGACGGAAATGGTTATATTGATTACCGTGGTATTACGGTATTGGGTTTTTGGCAATGGATTCCCGAACTTGATTGGGGTATTATCTCGGAAATTGATGTAAAAGAGGGTTACGGCCCGGTGAAAAAACTTCATATAGTTATTTCTTCAATTATGCTTCTGGTAACGTTAGCAGTTATCTCTTTTGCTTTTTTCTTCGGAAAAAAAATATCAGACCCTATTCTATATCTTACAGAAATAACAAAAAGCATTTCAGAGGGTGATTATAGCAAGCGGGTAAAAATTACTTCTCATGATGAAATAGGAGAATTATCCAATTCCTTTAATAAAATGGCCAGTTTTCTGGAAGAAAAAACACAAATACTGAAAGAATACACATCCAATCTGGAAAAGACTGTGGAAGAAAGGACAAAGGACCTTATTCGCACGAACCAGGAACTCGAGAAGCAGAGTAACAATTTAGAGAAGGCGTACAAAGAATTACTGACACTTGACCAGATGAAGGACAAAATGATACGGGATGTGTCTCACGAACTAAAATCCCCGGTTGCACAGGTACAGATGGCAATTGATCTCTGGTCCAAGGAAGTAAAAAAAGAACATCTCGACCGGTCAAAAGAAGAAAAATTTAGCAAAATCATTCGTGACAGCCTTCAAAGATTACGAAAGACTATAGGAAGCATCCTTGACCTGTCTGTATTAGAATCAGGCCGTATGGTATATAGAAAAGAAATCTTGCACGCGGATGAACTTATCATACAAACAGTCACCGGTATGAGACTCATTGCAGAAAAGAAAGGATTAACGATAACAAGCCTCCTTCCCAACGTAATGCCTCTAATAATTGGCGATAAGGATGAAATAACCCGGGTACTTACAAACCTTATCGATAATGCCATAAAGTATACCCAAAAAGGGGAAATCGTTGTTTATACAGAACAAAAGGACGAATGTCTTGTATTCGCTATAAAGGACACCGGAATAGGTATTGGACTACCCAAAGATCAATTTGGGAGATTATTTGAGAGATTTTTTCAGGAACGGCCGAGAGCAGATGGAGCAGGAGTAGGGCTTGCAATATGTAAAAATATCATTGAGGCACACAAGGGACATATCTGGGTGGAAAGCGAAGGCTCAGGAAAGGGTACAACGTTCAAATTTTCTTTGCCAATAGCAGCGACTTAAGCTCGTTTTCATAAGGCTTAAAGTAATATTATATCTTCTCCAGTAACACGACAGGGAAGTTTTTCATAATCTCAGAGAGCAAAAGAAGTGCGGCGCCATCCTTTTCTTCCGTCGTTACTATCTCATCAGTAAGGACGTTACGGTATTTTACTCCCGCCCCGGCAAATGGTATCACGATACTTGTATCCTTCCAAACCTCATAACCAAATGGGGGGGTATCGATTTGTGGAATAAGTTTTGTGAAAAATCTTGGAACAGTAATAACAATATTTCGAAACCCAACACACCTTGCAAATGTACAAACATTATACTCCTTCTCTCCTATAGCGGTCAGGGGAACATATTCCCCTTTCTCAAATAATTCTCTATTCTTCATGCGATAATTGAGGGATTTATATATCAAATAGAGCTTTATTTTCCCATTTTCCCTCTGCATGGTTAATTCTCTGGCAAGCTCCCATAAAGGGATCTCAGATTCACGTCTCTTCAATTCCTCAAGCATATTGATCCTTATATCATAATTAACAGGTCTCCGATTATCCGGATCAACAAGACTGAAATCCCATATCTCAGTACCATTATAGAAATCAGGAATACCGGGTGAAGTTACTTTGAGGAGTGTTTGTGAGAGAGAATTATACATGCCATAATGGGAAATTTTTTTTTGAAATAGATGAAAATCTTTAAGAAATTGATTACCGCGAACGTTCTTCAGGATAATTTCTATATAGTTCATCATGGCATTCTCATAAGCTATATTAGGATTTTTCCAGCTTGTATTAACCTTTGCCTCCCGTAATGCCTTTAACATATAATCTTTAATCCGTCTCATAAATACTTCATGCTCAGACGTATTTGTTGATTCCACAGGCCATGCACCAATAAGAGTTTGGTAGAGAAGATATTCTTCATTAGGATCCGGAACAGTTTGACCATCAACAACCACCCTTTTTTTCTTATTGAGCCGCTTCCAATGTATAAGATACTCCCTCCATTCATCAGGAATTTCAGAAAGGACATTAATCCTCATTCTCACATCCTCGCTTCGCTTTGAATCATGCGTGGAGGTAGCAATGAGCGCATTGGGCCAAAACTTACTCGTCTCAATATTTTGCCCATGAAAGGTTTCTATCGGTGTACCAAACCGATCCGGACTTCCACCTACTTCATTAAGAGAGATAAGGCGGTTATAAACATAAAGAGAAGTATCTTCGGACCCTTTCGCCATAACAGGGCCTGTAATCTGTTGGAACCTCATAACAAAGTCAATCCATTCTTTTTTGTTATCGTTCGCAAAGCTTTCAGGATATTTAAGCGTAAGGACGTCTTTCAAGAAATCGAAGACTGATTCGCTAACGGCGGTATTCTTCTTTGCCTTTGATACAGCATGTTCTATATAACGCATATCTCTTTCTGTTACACCGGATGGAGTTATGTATGTTCTGTATACAGGAAAAAATGCAATAGTCTCTTTTATTGCATCTGTAAGGCTATTTAAAGTAAAATCCCTCGTATGCCTGTTCTTTTCTGATATCTCATCAAGGAAATGGCCCAGGTTATTTATTTCGCTCGACATGTAGATTTCCATGATGAGCTTCTTCTTCTCATAAACAATATCCTGAAAGTTGAGTTTTGATTTAACCGTCCTTGTATAGATACCATCAAATGCCTTTGCATTCGCTGTTTCAACAAAAATACCATTCACAGAGACCAAGAAGGCATATCCTGTTGTGCTGAAAACGGGCCAATCATCAGGCATTTTTTCGCCTTTAATAAGGATTTTCTCTCCGATAATATAAAAGGGTTTCATCTGAGGGTTTGAAGACAAGAGATCATCATACTGTTTTAAGATTTCAGCTTCTCCCCGCGAATTTTCTCCTGCCTTTTCTCCCTGACCAATCCTTGTGTGAAGAAAACAGCACATCTGTAACCTTTTGAAATATTCCGATGGATTATACAAACCATCAGGGTGATCCACTCTCAACCCCGTAACCATCCCTTCCCGTATCATCTTAAATATCAATGTATGCATTTCCTTGAAAACAGCAGGATTCTCTACCCGAATCGCTGCAAGATCATTGATATCAAAAAATCTCCGATAATTTATCTCATCAGTAGCCACGCTCCAGTGTGAAAGTCTGTACACCTGCTCATTCAGGAGTTTATCGAGAAAGTCAAAGCTCCTCGGCACATCTCTCATACCATTAAATATCCTTACATTTTCATCCAAAAAATTTTTGACATCAAGGCTTTCGCTATAGAGATTCCATAGACGTTTCTTGATAATTTCTTTCTCGCGGTATTTTTCTACAATTTTTTCTGGATCTTTTTCCGTATAATGAGGTAAGTGATGGAGCGCCGTAATGATACTCAAAAACTCAATCATGTGAGGATTTTCAGAAGTAAGCCGTTTTTCCAGTTCATCAGCACGGTACTGGAGTATCTCAATATAGGTATTCGGCATGATGGGAAATTTATGGTCATAATAATAGACAAAGAATGCACCTGTTTCAAAGGTAAGCCTTAATTCTTGTTTCTCAAGAATGTTTCCGTATTGACTCCCTAAAATAGGAAGGAGTATCTTATTTTTCAGTTCTTTTTTTACTGGTTCCCAGCCAATATCAAAAAAGCCTGCATAAACAGAACCAGGACCATTTTCGAGAACATCCATCCACCAGGCATTCTCCTTGCTTATGCACATATGATTGGGAACGATGTCGAGCACCTGTCCCATCCCATATCTCCGGAGTTCAGATACCATTTCGTTGTATTCTTCTTCTGTGCCGATCTCCGGGTTCAGGGTATGGTAATCGACAATATCATAGCCGTGAAGACTGCCCTTTTTTGCCTTCAAATACGGGGATGCATAAATATCACTGATACCAAGATTGTGAAGATAATGGATAATTCTCTTTGCATCCAGGAATTTGAAATATACATTAAACTGGAGTCTGTACGTAGAACCAGGTATCCTTGTTTCTCCAGGATCTTCCATTATCATGTATTATCCTTTCGGCAATACAGCATCGATATTAAAGAATAGACCTTGCCCGATCCTTTTAAACTCCTCTACCCAGGCAGCCTTATCTCTATCCCCGGATTTTGCTTTTAACAGAAATTCCCTATATGTCGTTTTTGCCATTCTGTAATAGATATTTTCCGGATACCAAAGATTTACTTCAAAAGGTAACAAGGAAAGGAGAGAAAGTGCCTCCTCTATCTTTTGAAGCAAGGGAAAATCCGATGTGTTTTCATGGAGTTCATCCATTAGCCCCTCTATCCTCCGGCGGATGATGAATTCAAGGTCCAAAGAATCTATCGGTACATTCCATCTTTTTATCTCTTGAATAATATTCTGCGCCTGTTCAACATGAATGTCTTCTTCAAAAGCACTCCTCAAATCATTATTCAGGGTAAACTCCGCCGCTGTATAGAATACCTTTGGCACTGGAATTCCCGTATCCTTTAAAAAACCCATCAGAATACTATTATTTTCATACATCAAACGGTACGATATTTCAAATTCCTCCATGGTTGTACTAAGGACAATATTCAGGATTTTCCGTTGCTCGTCTTTAAAAAGCTCTTTGAGTGAATAGTTGTGCATCCCAAAATATTTATCCATCAGTCTTACGATATCAGCAAATGCACTGTTTTTAAACGTTGTGCTCATTTCGTTCTTCATAAATTGATAATGTTTATCTCCGGAAAAAGTACTCACTCCTCCGTTAAAGACATGATCTCCAAAGTGGATAACACAGAAGCTGATATCCTCTCCTTCCCACGTTATTTTTGATGTAAGGTGAATCCACCCTATGGCAAGTTTGAACCTGCCAGCCTGTATTCTCTTATAATCCCCTCTGATAACCGTGTAACAATAAATACCGGTACTTTCAGGATAGTCTTCAAAGATGGAACTAACCGCATAGTGGATACCGACCTTCTTTAAATCTATCATAACCGGCTCCACAAATTTCTGATATATATGCGCACCATTGCCATATTCAGGAATATTGCTCTTTGCCGCAGCCAGTTTTTCCAAAAATGTATTCTTAAGACACCCAGTAAATAACTCATCTGATAGTTGTATAACCCTGCCAGCATACTGTATGACCTGTACCGTTTCAATGCCTGAAAGCTCATCGAAAAACCACCCGCAGCTCGTATACATCAGCATGGCGTGCCTCTGGAGTTCAAGGAGCTTGAGCACGAGTATCATTTCCTCTTTCCTGAGGTTCTTTACTGCGTGTCTTTCAAAAAAGGTACGGACATTTTCCTCGGACCGGTCAAGGATGACATGAATATACTCATTCCTGGCTTCCCATGGATTTTTTAGATATCCTTTTCCCGTCTCCTCATACTTTGATGTTAATTGGCCTCCGAGCCAATCCAATGCGTTACGGAGAGGTCCCCTCCACTCCTGATTCCATTTAGGATGCCCGCCAGAATTACAGCCACAGTTACTTTTCCATCGTTCTATACCGTGAATGCAACTCCATGAGGTATTTTCGGCTATTTCTACCTCGTGATCCGGCGTGTATTTTTCAAGATATTCACCATAATTGGTTAATTTTGCCAGCGAATTTGATTCTATATAATTTAATGCATGAGCAAGGGCCATGTCACCAAATCTGTGATGATGTCCATACGTCTCTCCATCGGTAGCAATATGCATTATCTGAGACCACTGTCTTTGGTTTGAGAAACCGCTTATAAGACGATTTGCAAAATCTTCTCCCCTGTTCAATAACTTTTCAAAGGCCACGGAGCTAGATATGGGACCGTCATAAAAAAAGATGTTTATCTTGAGACCCGAAGGCAGATTACAAAGATATGCCCTTGTTGGATCAATTCTCCCTCCACCGACATCCTTCCATTTTCCTGTACCAATCTTCCTTACCCTCAATGCCTGATGTGGAGCAAGGATTGTGAACTTTATCCCAAATTCCGCAAGCAGTCCAAGTGTCTCTACATCCACGGCAGTCTCCGGAATCCACATCCCTTCAGGGAAGCGTTTAAACCTGTATTCAAAATCTTTTATACCCCATAGTATCTGGGTACGCTTATCGCGACTGTCTGCAAGAGGCATAATAAGGTGATTATATACCTGCGCAATTGCATTACCATGACCGGATCGCTGCTCTATGCTCTGCTTATCGGCGTCTAGTATTGCCTGATAAATTTCCGGAGCGTATTCTCCCATCCAGGATAAAACCGTAGGACCGAAGTTGAAGCTTATTCGGGAATAATTACTAACAATATCCATAATACGCCCTTCCCCGTCCTGTACCCGGGAAGCAGTATTTGGCGCATAACACTCACTATTCACCCGCTCATTCCAATCATGGTACGGGTATGCCGAATCTTGTATTTCTATGGCTTCAAGCCATGGATTCTCCCGTGGAGGCTGATAAAAGTGCCCGTGAATACAAATATACCTGTCCATTGTCATTCTGCCCTTTAAAAGACATTACCCGAATACACCAGTGCGAAATTGACACCTCTACCTCTATTCTTTCATACTACCTTCATTCTTGAAAAAAAGAATTCCTAAAGGAGGTAACGTAATGGAAAGAGAATGATATCTCTCCTGTGCAGGTATTGGAGTCGCCTCAACACCTCCAAAATTTCCATGTCCACTTCCTCCATATATCTTGGCATCACTGTTGATAACTTCCTTCCAAAATCCCTCACGTGGGACCCCAACCCTGTAATTATATCTTGGAACAGGAGTAAAGTTACAGACTGCGAGAATTATATCACCAGTAGTTTTGCCTTTCCTCATAAAGCTTACGATGCTTTGTTCCCAGTCATGGAAGTCTATCCATTCAAATCCTTCGATATCAAAATCCAGCTCATGCAACGCTGGCTCATTCCTGTAAAGGTAGTTCAAATCTCTGACCCATTTTTGTATCCCCTGATGGAAAGGATACTGTAGAGCATGCCATTCCAAACTCTCATCGTGATTCCATTCCTTCCACTGTGCAAACTCCCCACCCATAAAAAGGAGTTTTTTCCCAGGATGGCCGTACATATAACCGAATAAAAGCCTTAGATTTGCACACCTCTGCCATTCATCGCCGGGCATCTTTCCAACAAGTGCACCTTTCCCGTAAACAACCTCATCATGTGACAACGGAAGAACAAAATTTTCAGTAAAGGCATACCATATACTAAAGGTAAGCTGGTTATGCTGATATTTCCGGTAAACAGGGTCTCTTGAGAAATATTTTAATGTATCATGCATCCATCCCATATTCCATTTCATCCCAAAACCGAGACCTCCGAGATAAGCAGGTTTTGAGACCATGGGCCATGCCGTTGATTCTTCGGCTATAGTCTGAACATCGGGATATGTTCCATAAACCGCCTCGTTAAATTTTTTGAGAAACGTTATCGCCGCTATATTTTCTTTTCCTCCATATTTGTTTGCTATCCATTCACCTGCTTTCCTTGCATAATCAAGGTAGAGCATCGAGGCAACAGCATCAACCCTGATACCATCAATATGGTACTTGTTAAGCCAGAAGAGTGCGCTACTCGTAAGGAAAGCCCGTACTTCATGTCTGTCGTAATTAAAGATGTAACTATTCCATTCAGGATGGTATCCTTGTTTTGGATCTGAATGCTCATAAAGGTAAGTACCGTCAAAATAAACAAGTCCATGCTCGTCACTTGGAAAATGAGAGGGTACCCAGTCAAGAATAATACCTATCCCATTTTGATGAAGATGATCAATAAGGTACATAAAATCCTGAGGAATTCCATACCTGCTTGTGGGCGCAAAATACCCCACGGTCTGGTATCCCCAGGACCCATAGAAAGGATGTTCCATAACTGGTAGAAATTCAACATGGGTAAATCCCATCTCTTTTATATAATCTGCAAGATAATGGGCTACTTCCCGGTAAGAGAGGAATTTATTTCCTTCTAAAACCCTTCTCCATGAGCCGAGATGTATTTCATATATTGAGTAAGGTGCACTGAGGGAATTGAATTTGTATCTATTTTCCATCCATTCTTTGTCTCCCCATTTATAACTCAGGTCCCAGACAAGAGAGGCAGTCTTCGGTGGGGCTTCCCAGCGAAAAGCATAAGGATCTCCTTTATCAACCTTATAGTTATTATATCTGGATACGATATGGTATTTATAGGTGGTACCACTCCCAATACCACGAATAAATCCTTCCCATATGCCCGATCCATCATCCCGTACCTTTAGACGATGGGATCCTTTATTCCATTGATTAAAATCTCCTATAACAGAAACCCTTTCAGCATTAGGGGCCCACACGGCAAAGTAAGTACCATCGGCCCCGTCTACATTCATAATATGAGAACCAAATTTATCGTAAAGCTTAAAATGGCTCCCTTCTTTAAAGAGATACACATCATGGTCTGTAATAAGGCTTACACCGTGCATAATACTTCCCGCACTGTTTTGTTTTTTCATCGTTTTATGGGACCTCCAGCAAGTGTTTTATTCCTTTCATGGGGATAACTACCCACTCAGGGCGATTATTTAACTCGTATCCAATTTCATAAACCGCTTTTTCAAGGAGAAAGGCCTTCAGCATAATTTCCAGATCTTCCTTATTCTCCGGAATAAAAGATACATTTCCAGCAGTATTCAGATATGATCTTAAGAATGTACCTCCGACATATTTGTACCATAAATCAGTCCAGGGTTCCAGTGCAGGAATATCTTCCAGTCTAATCGATGAATATTTTAAAATAGCATTATGCGCTGCATAATGAAAAGACCTTATCATACCAGCCACATCCCTTAGCGGTGATTTCTTCAGTCTTCTTTCGCTCAATGTCCTTTCCGGTTCTCCTTCAAAATCAATAATGACAAAATCATTCCCTGTATAGAGAACCTGCCCCAGATGATAATCGCCATGTATCCGTATTTTCATTGCCGATATTTTTCTTTTCATAAGGGCACTAAAATGTTCTTTTAATTTTTTTTCGAGGCCCAATACCCCGTTGGCCAATTCTTTCAGATTATCGGGTAAATTGTTTATATTTTTTCTGAGAAGTTCGAAGACCCTCTTGGTAAGGGCTTGCATAGACTGATAAAGAGATCTCTGATAGTGAACAGAAAAAGGCTCTGGTGTAAAATTCGGGTCATCTTTTTCCGAGAAAAGCGCCACATGAAGTTCGGCCGTTCTTTTTCCTAAAAGTGCCATCATTTCAAGTTGCACTCCCCCTATCAATTCCTGCTGAAGCTGTGGTGTGTCCTGAGAAGCAATGGTAAAAAAGGATATGGGAGCCGTTGGTATTTCCTGGATCTCATTCCTTTTGGCAAGTACCCTGCCGAAATATCTTTCCACCCAGTCAAGGGTATGTGTCCACGCATCACCTTCATTAGGAATAAATGCCTGAAGCATACCGATTACAACTGGTTCGCCACCTTGCCTTTTATATTCTATGGCCCCTGCAAAGGCCGGAGTGTAAGGATAAGAAATTTTCTCAGAAAGAAATCTTCCAATTTCCAGATCAGGATTTATCCCTTCATTAGGACGTCGATACAATTTCAAAATGGACTCTTTATTATAAAGAATAGAAGAATTTGTCTGTTCTGCTTTAAGAACTTGTGTTTTTTCTAAAAGAAGCTCTTTTATTCTATCCTTTTTTAATCCCTTTCCAGGGTATGCAATAAGCTTTCCATGATGACCGGAAACCATACGTTTTTTTGAAATCATTTTCAGAAGGTATTTCCGAAACTCTTCATCGTAGATACTATCAAAGATAATTCCTTCGGCGACATCACTTTTTATATGCGCAACAACCGCATGGGGGTTTTCTACAACGATACTTTCTGCCTTATCTCCGGAAGAAAAAGAAAGGGGAAGAAGGTAAATATCGGATAACCCCGTAGAATATTTGACATCGAGTAAGAGAAGTTGTACAGCACATAAATCTTCTCTTAAAACAATACTCTCTATAATTTTCGTTTCTTGTATCTCCCGGGATTTACCGCCAAACCATCTGCATACCTTCAGGTAAGCTGGTAAAAACTCCCTTTCCAGCCTTTCTTTTATTTTTCCTTTGAACACTATTTCCCAACTGCCTTTTATACTCAATTCCGGAATAGTCCGTATCTTTTTGAATTTCACACCGTCTTCTTCCTTTTGCAGCACAAACCAGTAGTAGTCATGACGACCAAGGGTAAGTATATAGGAAGAATCCTTTATCACAGGAAATTTATTGCCACTGAATGCATCCCTTGGTATGTATCCGGAAAATCTTGAAAGATCAAGCTCAACCACCTGTGAAAATCGTGAGAGATTAAATACCATAAGGATATTCTCCTCCTGATACCGACGTAAAAAGGCAAGTACTTTTGGATTGTCAGGGAATAAGAATTCAATACTTCCTCTTCCAAATGCCTTAAAACGCTTCCTCATAGCAATAACCCTTTTCATCCACCAGAGAAGAGATGCCTGGTTCCTCTCCTGATTCTCTACGTTAACAGCTTCATAGTGATACTCCGGATCGGTAATAATAGGGAGGTAGAGTTTTTGTGGGTTTGCCCTGGAAAAACCAGCATTCTTATCTCCACTCCACTGCATGGGGGTCCTTACTCCATTTCTATCACCAAGGTAGTAATTATCTCCCATTCCGATCTCATCTCCATAGTAAAGAATGGGGGTGCCGGGAAGGGAAAAGAGAAGGGTATTCATAAGTTCTATCTTTCTCCTGCTGTTTCCGAGAAGCGGGGCCAGACGGCGCCTGATGCCGAGATTTATCCTTGCGACCGAATCTTTTGCATAAACCCTGTACATATAATCCCTTTCTTCGTCACTTACCATCTCAAGGGTAAGCTCATCATGATTCCTTAAAAAGAGTGCCCACTGACTCATTTCCGGTATCGGCGGGGTCTGCTCAAAAATATCAATGATGGGAAATCTGTCTTCCATCCAGATTGCCATAAACTGCCTAGGCATTAAGGGAAAGTGGAAGGCCATATGGCACTCGTCTCCATTCCCAAAATAGGCAACTGCATCTTCCGGCCACTGGTTTGCCTCGGCAAGGAGCATTTTGTTTTTAAAATTTCTGTCAATATACTCTCTCAGTTTCTTTAAAAAATCATGTGTCTCTGATAAGTTTTCACAATTTGTACCTTCTCTTTCAAAGAGGTAAGGAACAGCGTCTAAACGTAATCCATCAACACCCATATCAAGCCAATAGTTGATAACCCTCAGCATTTTCTTCTGCACATGGGGATTATCGTAATTTAAATCGGGTTGATGCGAATAGAACCGATGCCAATAGTAAGCCTTCGCCACAGGATCCCACGCCCAATTTGAAAATTCAAAATCCTTGAATATGATTCGCGCATCTTTATACCTCTCCGGAGTATCACTCCAGACGTAAAAATTGTGAAGTGTTGATCCAGGTTTTGCCATTCTTGCCATTTGAAACCAATGATGCTTTTCAGAGGTATGATTTAAAACGATTTCTGTAATAACCCTTATACCCCTTCTATGTGCCTCCTTAATAAATTCCTTAAACTCCCGTAATAAGCCATAATCAGGATGAACATCAAAATAATTTGCTATGTCATACCCGTCATCCTTAAGAGGGGACGGATAAAAAGGAAGAAGCCATATGGCCGTTATGCCAAGGTTCTCCAAATAATCTAATTTCTCGGTAAGACCCTGAAAATCACCAATCCCATCGCTGTTGGTATCGTAAAAAGTCTTCACATGAAGCTCGTATATGACGGCATCTTTATACCAGAAAGGATCTTCATCAAGAAATACTTCTTTTTGATCCATCAATGAATCTCCTTACATAAAGTAGTCAAAATCTGTCTCCCGTTTTAATCTCTTTCTTATTCTGAAGATACGGGCAGGAAGAATATGGGGATTGAGTTCCACGTAATTCCTTTCCCCCTGCCAGATGTATTTGTCGTCACTGATCAGATCATGAACCAAATATGGCTGTTCACTGTCTATCTCAAATTCAGCCAAAGGAAATTTTACCCATCCCGATTGAATGTGGAATGGATCGAGGTTTACTACAATCAGAATAATGTTAGAAAGATCTTCTACTGCCTTTCCATAAGAAAGGAGGGCATCATTATCCACCTCATAAAATTGCAAATTCCATGTGGTATGAAAGGCAGGGTTCTCCCTACGTATCCGGTTAATCCGCGCAATAAAATCCTTCAGATTGCCCGGTTTATCCCAGTGCCAGAATCTTATCTCATACTTTTCTGAGTTAAGATATTCTTCCTTTCCGGGTGTTGCATCGGAAACACAAAGTTCAAAAGAAGGCCCAAAAATGCCATAGCTGGATGATAAGGTTGCGGCAAGAACCAACCTTATGAGAAAAGACGATCTTCCTCCGTATTGGAGATATTCAGGAAGGATGTCCGGTGTATTGGGCCAGAAATTCGGACGGAAATACTCTCTGATTTCGGATTGAACAAGCCCGGTAATATATTCAATAAGCTCGTTCTTTGTATTCCTCCAGGTAAAATAAGTGTAAGACTGGGTGAATCCCAATTTAGCAAGATAATACATAACCTTTGGCCTTGTAAATGCCTCTGACAGAAAAATAACCTCCGGATACATCCCCTTTATTTCTCTTATCAACCACTCCCAGAAAGGGAATGGCTTCGTATGTGGATTATCCACCCTGAATATACGAATGCCCTTTTCTATCCAAAAAACCACGATGCTCTTTAGCTCTTCCCATAATTGTTGCCAGCAGTCGGTTTCAAAATTCAGGGGAAGTACATCCTCATATTTCTTCGGCGGATTCTCAGCATGCAGCACTGAACCATCAGGACGCCATGTAAACCAGTCTGGATGCTCCCTAACATAAGGATGATCTGGTGAACACTGAAAAGCCAGGTCCATGGCAATCTCGACACCATAATCTTTGGCCTTGCTTATTAAATTTTCAAAATCTTCTATAGTTCCAAGTTGCGGTTGAACTGCCTTATGTCCCCCCTCTTCGGATCCAATTGCCCACGGACTTCCTACATCATCCTGGCTTACCACCGGAGAATTGTTTTTGCCCTTGCGATTCTTTCTCCCTATCGGATGAACAGGAGGAAAATACAAGACATCAAATCCCATCTTTGCTATCTCCGGGATAATGACCTCACAATCTTTAAAAGTCCCATGCCTATTTGGTTCCGGAGAACATGATCGTGGAAATCGCTCATACCACGCACTAAAGGAAGCCTTCTGCCTGTCCACCACAACAGTAAGTATCTTTCCATAATCTGTAACAAATTTTTTATCTCTGTAGGTATTTACCAATTTACCAAGCTCTTCACGTAAGGCAATGTATACCGCCTTTTCTTTATCATCCTCGTCCCTTAAGGAAATCATAAATTCCAAAATTTTTCTTTTGTCATCTTCCGGTGCCCTTTGAGATACTTCCCGGACGTGTTGGATACCTACCAGAATATCGGTTTCTATGTTTTGTCCTGCATTATATTTCTTCTTAATATCTTCCTGCCAGGTCCTGAAAAAGTCAATACCGCTCTCAATCGTATAGAAATACGTTCCTATCTCTTCTACAACAAATTTCCCTTCCCACCTATCATTTCCTTTAAGCTGTAGTGGAGTCTCAATCCATTTATTATCACGGGGTCCCTTATATAAAATATTTGCCCAAACGGCATCATGCCCATCTGCAAAGATATCGGCCGTCACTGTCACCTTTTCACCAACAATTCTCTTAATAGGAAAACGGATGCCATGTATCTCTGGTTTTACATTTTCAATAGCAACTCTTCTTCTTCCGTCATCATGCATAAAAGTGTACCGATTCCCTGTCTATTTCCGCTGAATGAATTTATACAGTTCTCAAAATCAAGGCATAACCACCACTCATGGTTGGTTCAGTCTCAATATCATTAAGTTAAGCTATCTGCCGTAAAAGCTTCCCCTAAAAAAGGAAACAAAGGGAGTTGTTTTGATCAATAATCCTTAACTTAATGATATTGAGAACTGTCCAAAAAACAATTTGCGATACCATATTTGTAAGAGCATATTGCAATATGCAACCTTCACGTTGTATGAAAAAAAACACGAGGAGGCATCCTACCGTGGGCATCTCTACAGATATTCCCTGCTATATACGGCAAAACTATGTCCCCTTATAAGTATTTTACCCCCAGAATCCAGTTTTCTCTTAAGAAGCGAACCAGGACCATTCCACCGTTCCTCTGCAGAATCTAATATTTTAGCCCATTCTCCCCCAGGAATCACGGGAGTAATCATTGCATCTGCACTGTCAAAGTTAAAGATAAGAAATACATGACTGGAATCCTCCCATCTCCTTACCAGGACAATCTTTTCCTCTTCAAGACCATCTGCGGTAAGGTTATTTTTATCCGGACATGAAAGGGCGGGAATTGTTTTTCTTAATGTTATCAAATTTTTATAAAAATCCAGTAAAACCTTATAACCACCTATCATCCTCTTTTCCCAATCTATTTTCGATTTAAGAAATGTTTCCCTGCTCTGTGGATCAGGAGGATCACCTTTCCACTGGAAGTCACGAAATTCTTCTTTCCTTCCCCTCCTTACCGCTTCAACAAGTGCAGGATCGCAGTGGCTTACAAAATAAAGGAATGGTGATTCTTCGCCATATTCTTCTCCCATAAACAGAAGAGGAATATACGGTAAAAGTATAACGGCACCGGCAGCAAGCTTACACGCCTCATAGGAAACAAGGGTACTTAACCTCTCCCCCAGCATCCTGTTGCCTGTTTGATCATGATTTTGCGAGAATACCACCATTTGCCTTGCAGGTATGTCTTTTGACGAATTGCCGTGATTCCTCTTTCTGAACTCCGAATAATCCCCCGAATAAACAAATCCCTCTTTGATAGACTTTACGAGGTGTTTTATCATCCCAAAATCAATGTAGTATCCCCTGTCCTCATGGGTAAGAAGGGTATGGAGTGAATGATGGAAATCATCACACCACACCCCATCCATACCATGCCCCAGAACCTCTCTTGGCCTTACAACCCGTGAATCGTTCAGATCACTCTCTGCTACAAGGTAAAATTTCCTACCTTCCTGTAGTGAGAGTTCTTCAACCCTTTCCGAAAGTTCATACAAGAAGTGTTTTGCCCCCATGTCAAAAATGGCATGAATTGCATCAAGACGAAGGGCATCCACGTGATAGTGTTTTAACCAGTGGATGGCATTTTCGATAAAGTAATTCCTTACTTCACGGGAGTATGCATCATCAAAATTTACTGCACTTCCCCATGGTGTCTTATATTTATCGGTAAAATAAGGCCCAAAATCTCTCAAATAATTTCCTTCAGGACCCATATGGTTATAAACAACATCGAGGATAACTGAGATGCCTCTTTTATGACACTCATTTACCAAACGCTTAAACCCTTTGGGACCTCCATAGGAATTCTGGACTGCATATGGATAAACCCCGTCGTAGCCCCAATTCCTTTCTCCCGGAAATTGTGCAATTGGCATGATTTCTACAGCGTTTATCCCTACGTCCTTCAATTCATTAAGGCGGGGAATTATCGCATCAAAAACCCCTTCTGGCGTAAAAGCCCCTACGTGAAGTTCGTACATAATCATCTCAGATAGCTCTATCCCCTGCCAATCATCGTCTTCCCAGTCGAAGGAATGATCGACAACTTGAGAATGACCGTGTACCCCTTCTGGCTGATAATGTGATGCAGGGTCTGGCCTGTCTTTCTCATTATCCAGGCGATAATAATAAGAAATCCCTGGTGGTGCATCCTCAACAATTGTTTTCCAGTATCCGATCTGATCTTTTCTCAAGGGAATTATCTTTTGGTATGGTGAGATTATTTTCAGTAATATTTCCTTGAGAAAAGGAGCCCAAACGATAAACTCGTAGTCTTTATTCCCTAAATGACTCACACCGACCTTCATCTTGCCAGGTCTCCTTACGTGTTCTTGTTGGTAGTTGTAAGTCAATGTCATTAAGTTAAGGATTATTGATCAAAACAGCCCCCTTTGTTCCCCCCTTTTTTAAGGGGGACTTTTACCGCAGGCAGCTTAACTTAATGACATTGAGTTGTAAGTTAGTGACTATTTATTGTTATTGTTATTTGTCATCGGTGTCTGAACATACATTTTTATATCCCAAGGATTAGTTCAATCCAGGAGATTAAACCATACATTTTAACTATAGTACTCAAGAGATGAAACCGAACAGTATTTTAGGTAGGGTGGCACGGACAAACTCGTTTGTCCGTGATGGTTTAATCAAATCGTAGTTCATTTTGTTTTGTCTTATTATGTAATGTTCGGCTTCATCTGTTGGATGCTATAACCTGTTGTGTAAGTTTTTAAAATACGTTGAACATGAGAATTTAAATGCTCATAGTGGTCAACCTTCGGCGATATGCTAAATACCACACTTACAACTTTTCGTTTGGTTGCAGCTACGGCACCCTGGAAAACATGCAAAATGTTTTAGTCCAACCGTGGTGCACATGCAATATGAAGAAATTTCTTGCTTTATATATTTAGTTATTGGTATCTTTAATCCTGATACAACTTCATCAGAGCTATCTTACGTCCCTTTTGTCTCTTCTTCAATTCTTTTTTATTTAAATGGTGCCGATCTTGGGTAAAAAGATTCTCATCATAGAAGATGAAACGGAATTTTTCTTTTTCTACACCATGATGCTTGAAGACACTGATTATGTCATCCTCCACGCTGTCGATGGAAACGATGCGTTTGAGAAGATAGAAGAGGATAAACCAGACCTTATCATCCTTGATTTATTACTTGATCAAATGACGGGCGATGCCTTTCTAAGGCAATTGAAATCGAATCCCGCCTATGCCAGTATTCCGATCATCATTGCAAGCAGTTTCTCACCTCGTTCGTATAAAACGATATTTGAGTTAGATACTAATCTCATTTTCCTGGAAAAACCATTTACCCAGGAGAAGTTACTTGCAGAAATCGAGGCTAAACTGGGGTAGCTCGTGTATTACTTTATAAAAACATCTTTTCCCCATTCCCCGTTTTCACGAGGGCAAGTTCTATGAGAGCAAGTTTCTGCAAGTTTTTTACGCTATCCGTGAATTTATCGTTTTGTATTGTATCTCTGACCGGATTTACCGGCTGCCATTACCTGCAACACGAGGAAATCTCAGCCAATACGCCCTCCGAACAACAGGAAATGTCTTTCATGAAAGACATAGAGGATGGCCGCCTGGAAATACCATTTGAACAGGCATGCCTTATCGCATCTGGTGTAACTACGGATAAAAAGATAAAATTCTATCTGACAAAAATCGATTTCCTTATCTCTCAAATTAGTCAGGAAACAAATATCGGAAAAACAACCGACCCACTAGCAAAGGCAAGGATCATATTTGACTGGTTACAAAAAAATGCCAATGAAGGGATATATAACGACTGCTACGATATCAAGGATACCCTCAATCTTAAGGTAGGCAATTGTCTCTCATATGCGATACGGTTTACGATTATCTGCCGGCACTTTGATGTTGACATAAAAAATATCTCTATCCCTGGACACATTTATAACATGTTCGTATCCCATGGACAAAAATACTATTTTGAACACACCCATAGTGATGGTATTGTAAAAAAAACAGACCTGTACCATCCGCAAAAAAAGGTAATACGGGACGAGGAGCTTATCGCAGAAATACTTTTATATAAGGCACGGAATGCGAATAACGAAATGAAATATGAGGAATCGATAAAATGTTGCCGGCAGGCACTGATGTGTAGCCCCCATGATAACCGCCCTGTTATCTTACTCATGGACAATTACATTGCACAAAAGAACTATGAAGAGGCATTTCGGTATCTGGACAAGTACCTTTCCCACCATCCCGATGACGAAATTTCATTAAAAAAGACGTATAATCTCTTGAAAAAATTATGCAAAAAAGTGGATAATACCTAGCGAGGCGAAACCTCAGTCTAATGAAAAACGTGATGCAGGGTACAGGATATCATGCATTATGCGTCGTGCATCGAAAACTTGACTCATGTATGAAGATAAATCGTAGAAAAAGTATTTAACAAACAAGGAGAAAACTTTTATGGCTTCGTATAAATTTGTAGCTAAAGATCTCATGACTGAAAAGGTAATCTGTGTCTACCCGGAAACCCCTGTCCGTGACCTGATAAAAATCCTTGTCGATTACCAGATCAACGGGGTACCTGTGGTAGACAAAAAAGAAAGGCTCATCGGTGTCGTCTCAAAAACAGACATTATTGCTGTCGAAGAAAAAACCGGGAAAAAACAGAAACCTGGTAGTAAAAATTCTTTCTATGGTGATACCAATGGAAGACTGAAAAAGGATTTTGATAAGATATCGAAAACAAAGGATTTTGGAAAAGCTGCAGTAAAAGACATTATGTCATCCCATGTCATTACGGCAGATGCTGACGATACGATAGACCGTCTTGCAAAAATTATGTTCCATAAAAAAATTCACAGGATTATCATTCAAGATGACGGACGCGTTGTCGGTGTTGTGAGTACCCTTGATATCCTTCGTGCAGTAAGTACTATGGGTTACGGCAGCAGTGCCTTTGTCACAGATGAGGCAATCAATGATTTACAAGAGAAATTGGAGGCTGCGGAAAAATCTATCCAGTCCTTACGGAGCATTATCGATACAATTCATGGTGAGAAATGAAAAGAAGTGTCTTTTCACTGTTAGGCTTATTACTGTGTCTTGTACTTATCGTTTCTGCTTTTTTGTCTGCTGAATATTTCAATATAAGGAAGATCCGTACAGGCAGGGAAGGTAATTTCCAGCAGATAGTACATGGTGTAGGGCTGGGGGCTACGGCAAAACCTGTCTGGTGTTATATCAATTTTGACCCGAGAATTGATCCGCGATGTCCATGTATCGAGTGGCCAATCCCCGGAGGGTACTGCTACTGTCCTGACCATGCAGGAACCGTTTCCTCTATGGAGGGTAATATGGCGATGGGTGTGGCTATTGAAATAGTGAAACTGCCATAAAGCATTTATATCATGTTAAATTAGGCCCTACGGCTTTATTCGACCCATGGAAAGATAAGATGCGCAAATGTCCATCTTTACAACTGGAAATAATCTGCATGAAAACAATATAATAGAAAAAAAGGTGAAATACGGTTAAAAAAGGTATATAATTTTGATTTTATTGATACGAATTTGTAAGACTTACCGTGGGTAAAGATTTTAAACTGGCTTAAGAATATAAAATTGAGTAGAATAGCGTGCACATAAGAAGTCGGCATACATCTTAGGGGTTAAAACGAAAGGTAAGCATTTATTAGTATATGCGCCCTTGGATATTATAGTATAAGAAAAATAGCAAAAAGCCGAAGTGGCGGAATTGGCAGACGCGCTAGATTCAGGTTCTAGTGGTGGCAACACCATCAGGGTTCGACTCCCTGCTTCGGCACCATAAATTATTATAGATAAACAACTTATAATATTAATTTTTTAGCTAGTGACACATTGGTGACGATAATAACTCACGTATTATTAACTTTATGTTCACCTTCCAATTTAATTATTTCACCTCGAAGTGATAAATTTGTTACATCTATTTTTAGCTTTTCAATATCACTGTGTGCATATTTTTTAGTCATCTTTGCGTTAGTATAACCTAGCAAGCGAGATACACTTACTAGCGAAACCCCATTTATAAGCTGACTTGCAAAGCTATGCCTTGTCGCATCGTACAACCTAATTCCATCCGGCAAATTTACTTTATTTCTCACTATATCCCATATCCTAAGACCCTTCATTTAACTTTTAACACTTAAGAACTAAATTGCTGTATTATAAATAAGAGGTTTCAATAACAATTAATAAAGGGATAAATTTTTATGAGATTATTAAATTATCGAATTCTACTTAGAAAAGAACCAGAGAAAGGATATACAGTAATTGTTCCTTCTCTTACTCCCCATTACATAATAGTTTTATAGAACTTTAAGGAGAAAAAAGAATATGACTATAACCAAAGAACAAGAAAACAACCCCATTAAGATTAAGCAATATATAACTGATGATAAGGGGCATAAAATAGCAGTAATAATTGATATTAAAGAATTCAAAAGATTGGAAGATTTAATTGAGGATCTATCAGATATAAAATCTATTGAAGATAGAAAAAATGAGCCCGAGGAAGATTACGAGGTTTATAGCAAGAAAAGAAAGTCACAGCTAAATGTATAATTTAATTATCAAAAAATCTGCAAGAAAGGAACTTGATAATATTTCTGCCCCCTTCTTCTTAAAAATTGATGAAGCTATTTTGACTCTAAAAAATAATCCATATCCTTTCCCTCAATCTAAAAAACTGAAAGGTGAAGATAAATTATAGATTCCCTCTGTGTTGTGCTTGAGTTAAATATCCCAAGTTATCGAATGGAAAAAGCGAAAGAATCGAAACTACAGAAAGGAGGTTAAAAAAATTTTTGCACAGAGGGTACCCTCTGTGCAAAACAATACCACAAAGTACTGGTATTGAGCTTAATGGATAACGGGAAAAATGATTGTTGTTAGACAGGAAAAATAGTTGACGCCAGACACAAGATTATAAGAATGCTTTGGGTACAGAAAAAAACCTTCACACCCATTGGATATGATTGTAGATATGCAACAATAAAAGTAACAAGTTATCCTATGGACCTTTACTAGAAGAGGACGATACTGCCGTTATTAATAGGTCTAATTACGATTTGGAAAATATTTAAGAAAATAACATTTATGTAATTCGAAAAGATAATTTAATCTAAATACATCAATCGAACCATCTTTCTTCTCTAGAGAGTGTTATGCACTTTCGTAGGTAAAATTGTTATAATTTGGGTATGGAAACCAATAAAAACAAAAGAAAGCCGTACCCAAGTGATGTCACTGATGCAGAATGGGCATTTGTCGCTCCTTAC
>JBDIVL010000043.1:0-35000 GCA_039794405.1 Candidatus Jinrextremum sp.
CTTGCGGCTATTTATAACAGTAGGGTGGCACTGACAAACTTTGTTTATCAGTGTGGGATATTCCACACCTGTGTATATGTCCAAACAACACGGACAAACAAGTTTGTCCGTGCCACCCTGAAAACCGCTTAATTAAAATGAAAATTCCTATACTATCAAGTTAATAATAACGTATAACGATGTTAATATCAAAACAAGAAGGCAATTTCCCTATCATCAATTTCCTTTGATTTTGCTAATTTTGTAATCATAATAACCCCGGCCAATAAATCCGGTAAAACCAAAAAATTAAGTATGGCGTCCATGAAATCAATCGAAAATATTGCCTTATTTTAAAAATGTGTTATATATTCCTTAAGATACTATGCCTTTTCGCAGATGGTGTTGCGAAAAGAAAATCCGAAATACTAAGCGCGAAATACGAAACTAGCAAGCTCAATGGTCACGGCAAACGGATACCTCTCACGGTCTTAGTTTGAACATTTGAATTTTGCGCTTCTGTATTGCCTACCCTGTTAAATAAATGATTTAACAGGGTAAATATTTCGATATTCGAATTTAGAATTTAGATGCTTTGACATATCTACAAAACTTTGTCGATATTGAGGCGCTAGCGCCTATAAAATATATAAAGGTTTAATAAAAGGAGCAGTAAATCATGACTCATTTTTTAAAACTCCTTTGTTTTGCTTTTTTAGTCCTGATGATTGTTGTTAAAGTTTTGTATTCCTCTCCAACTCCGACCCCAACAGCTACAGTCATACCAACACCCACGGTTACAGTTACACCACAACCACCCACGGTGACAACGGATGAAGCAGCAGTTTTTTTGGTCTAATGACATTAAACGGCACTGTTAATGCAAATGGATTAACAACCACGGCGTGGTTTGAATATGGAACGATCGATGGTTCATATAGCGGTACTTCATCTACTCAAACAGTACTTGGAATGGAAAACACTATAGTAAGAATGGAAATTAATGTAGAAGCTTGTATCAATCATTATAATTGGTGTACTGGCGAAACAACATATATTGGACCTACATATTATTATTATCGAATAGCGGCACAAAATAGCGCAGGTATATCGTATGGAGATCAAAAGGGAGTTGAAAACCTCTGTATCGCGGGTGATAGTTGGGACTGTACGCCAACTCCAGTTACGTCGCCAACACCTGTACTGGTTGGCAGTATTAATGGTGAAGTAGTAGATGCTTTGACTGGAAATCCAATTGCTAGAGTTACTGTAACAATTAATCCAGGTGGGTCTACAGCAACAACGGATGAGAATGGTGAATTTCTGATACAATACCTTACTGTTGGAGATTACTTACTAACTGTAACTGCGACAGGATATGAGATTGCTACCAAGTCTTTTGCGATTGAAGAAGGTCAGTTTGTTACAATTAATTTCGCCATGTTACCATTACTGCCACTACCAACGCCAGATGTATCGCCAAACGTATCGCCGACACCATGCGCTGAAGTAAATTCTGTTGAGGTTGATTCAAGAAAGATAACAATCAAGAGGAATACCAATAGTGGCATGACTATAACGGTGCTTTGTGATAATGGTTCACCTGTGGAAGGTGTTATGGTAAGTGCATCAATTAACAAGGCTGGCAATAAGCGCATATTGATCTTATCAGAAAGCACAAATACAAATGAAAATGGTGAGGCTAAATTTACCATTATCGCAAAGAATAAAACAGGCAATGCCAGGGTTACATTCCAGGCCGGTGGTTTGAAGAAATCGGTAATTGTGAAGGTAAGGAGGTAATACTTGAGACCTGTCGATGGGTTATAGACCGGATTATAAAGTCTGTATAATCCGTAATGGGCAATTGGAGAAAATGTAGAAGAAGTTTGATGCGAAAGTGGTTACAATGCGTGATAAGAAGACACGACGACTTCTTAAATATATTAAATTATGTTGGGTTTTTAAAAGGAAAAAAACCCAACGACTTTTTACCCACCCCTACCCCTCCCGGGAGGGGACTTTTTGATTTCCCTCTTGAGAGGGGTTAGGGGTGTGTTATAGGGTATTATGAAAAACTTTGAAATTCCTAAACATTAAATTAAGCTGCCTTTGGCAGCAACTTTTTAGTTACACAACAAATGCCTGCCAAAAGCCCCTTGCCTACTCTATTAAGGGGGATTTCCTCAAGTCTCCCTAGAAAAGGGAGATTTAGGGGGTTGTCTGGCACGATTTGACAAACTTGGAAATTCTTATACGTCTAGATTAGTCTATGTTTGCAATTTTATACAGACTGCATAATAATTGTTGGGTGCTTAGCCGAACCTAGGAATTCTCTATGCAATACGAAATGCGAGATCCGCAGCTATCAAAAAAACTTGTGCCAAAGACAGCGAAGACAAGACTTGGGGTGGTCGAATACGTTGATGTTGGTACCGGACCTGCCATCGTATCGCTCCATGGCGCTATGGGTGGGTACGATCAAAGCCTAATCCTTGCACAAGCCATTGGTGATACCGACTATCGCTACCTTTGTCTAAGTCGCCCTGGGTATCTGGGCACTTCACTAGCCGAAGGACGCAGGCCCGAACAGCAGGGTGATCTTATTGCAGCGCTCCTAGAGGCGCTCGATATTTCCCAAGCTGGTGTTATAGCTGTTTCCGGCGGTGGACCAAGCGCCGTTCAATTTGGCCTACGGCACCCTAAGCTTTGTAGAGGTCTTGTGCTTGTCGCAACGTGCGCGACCAGAGTTGAAACCGAAATTCCACTTTCGTTCAAGCTCATGACGTATCTCGCGCGTTGGCCTTGGTTCGTCAACAGGTATCGAAGAAAAGCCGAACTTAATCTTGAAGATGTCGCCAAACGCTCAATTCGCGACCCCAATACTCTATCCAGCACAATCAAAGACAAAGATACTTGGCCACTATTCTCGACAATGTTACTCAGCACATTCGACCGAATGGAACAACGTTTGGCGGGCACCAAGAATGACATAGAAATTTCTCGCACAACGACCTACCCATTAGAAAATCTCACTGTGCCAGTGCTGATCGTTCATGGGACACAAGACCGACTGGTGCCGTTTGAAGTGAATGCGAAGATGTACGAAAGCCGGGTACCTAATGCCTCCCTTCTTGCGGTCGAGGGTGGAGAGCATGTCGCCATCTTTACGCACAGGAGCCTAGTCAGAGAGAAGGTAGGTGAGTTTATGAAACTTTACCTCTCAAAAAGGAAGTCCTAGAAAAAATGAGAATGCGTATTTGTTCAAATACTAATCACTTTATTTTTCCCGTTCTCTCTTTTTCCGCATCTTTTCTTTCAGTCGATAGGCATCTTCAATACTCCTTAATGCCTCTTTAAGATCAGGCGATATCTCCAACGCCCTTTTATATTCAGCAATCGCTTCATCGACGTGCCCCTGTTTCTTGTATATATCTCCGAGCTTACTGTGGGCATCAGCCAGTTTTGGATTAATCTCGATTATTTTTTTCATATCGGAAGCAGCATCATCCAGTCTGCCATTTTTAAAATAAAGCAGCCCTCTGTTATAGAGTGCAGAAAGATCATTGTTCGCAAGCTTCAAAACCTCATCATATTCATCAATGGCCTCCGGGATCATTCCTTTTTCCGAATAAACGATTCCCAGATTAAAATGCGCTCCCGCATGATTTTTATTCAAGGAAAGTGCTTTGTTAAACACAGGAATCGCCTCATCGTATACCTTACTTTTTGTATAAGCTACACCTAAATTATTATAGGCCTCTACAAAATCCGGACTCATTTCAATTGCCTTTTTATAAGAGATAATTGCATCATCAGTCATTCCTTTATCGACATAAACTGCACCGAGATTATTGTATACTTCTTTAAAATCCTTTTTATTTCGGAGGGCTTCTTTATATGCGGCAATCGACTCATCCGTTTTCCCCTGCAGTGCCAATGATACGCCTTTATTATTGAGAACTACAGCTAGTTTATTTTTTGCCTCACTATGGTTTGGATTTATAGACAGCACTTTTCTGTAGGTAAGGATCGCACGGTCCTGCAATCCGTTCGATTCATAAGAGGCTGCCAGGTCAAAAAGAAGAGAAATGTCTTTAGCATTATGATTAACAGCCTTTTCAAAAAAAGAAATAGAGTCAGACTCCTGACCTTTCTTTTTATAAAGGTATGCAATGTTTTTGTAACTTTCTGCGAGATCGGAATTAATTTCAACAGCTTTCTCGTATGATGCAATGGCATCATCGATCATTTCTTTGTTGGCATAAGCATTCCCTAAATTATGATATACCCCTGCATCTTCCGGATTAATAGCTATGGCCCTCTTATAGAACTTAATGGCATTATCAAAAAGACCCTTTTTATTATAGATATTACCAAGGTTATAATACGCCTCATATTCTGCAGGATTGATCTCGAGAACTTTATGAAACTCACGGATGGCTTCATCAAACAAGCCATTTTTTTGGTAAAGGATACCCAAATTGAAATGTGCATTAAGATTGGCAGGGTCCTGCAGGACGACTTTTTGGTATTTTTTTATGATTTCACTATCGAGGGTAGTATCGGATTCTACGGGTGAAGGGACCGCAACCTTAAGGCACAAAAAGAAGAAAATACTAAAAATGCCAAAATCCATGTATTTTATCAGATGCTTGTGCATACGAAGATCTCTACCCGCTATAATGTTTTTCTTAATAACGTACGCCTTTCATACTCTGAAGCCTTTTCCCTGTTGATGAGTTCTTTTACCTTTTGGGGGTTTTTAACACCCTTCAATACACGATTAACATGATCCGTAGAGATCGCCAGGTTGCCAATCTTAAATCGCCTTTGCATCTTTCCCTGCTTAATGAAGATATTCCTGATATCCCGATAACTTATTTCTTTTAATTTTCTCGAAAAAGGTCCTTTTTTCACTAAGATTCCTTGACGTGTAATGAGATATCTTGTTGTAAGGACCGAAAGGATAATATAAATCATAAGGGTGCCGCTTATCGACAGTACGCTGAGACCTGTGATTGTAGTCACACCAAATTTTTTAAGGACCAAAAAGATAGAAAAAGCTAAAATAACAAATATAAACCAGTGTTGCTGGATGCTCGGAGAGAAGGACTGAACAATTTCGGTTGTCGTGCCTCTGACAAGGGCAGTTTTTTTATCCATAATTATGTAATTGAATGAGAGAAAAATTAGCTACCTTTTCCATAGGTAATTTAAATACTTCAATATTTGATGTATCTCCACAAATGAAGCAAGTTTTCAATGCACAATATCATGTATCCTGCACGGTGTGTTGCGTATCTCACTTTTCATTGGTCTGAGGCTTCACCTCGCTAAATACTTTTCTTACACTCATTAAACCAATGCTTATGAGAATTTATCGAAAATTTCTGATAAATGTGAATTATATGCCTGGAGGCCATTTATGTCAAGTAACTCAAGAAAGCTAATCGTTGTTCACATTCTTAGGAAGTAGCTTAAAGGAAAGTGAAGAAACTTAGGATTACTCAAAAAGTATTCATGAGAATATCTTCTTTTAATGGCGAAAATACATTGGGCCCCAGGGTTTTATATGATGAAATATCCAGCTGCCAAAAAAGGCAAAACATAAGAGCGTTGCCCAGAAGGACTTTAAAAAGTCCGTGTATTTGTTATTCTTCGTATAAAATTCAAGCCCCTTCGTAACCAAAGTAATTAACGCCGGATTTACTAGTATATCATTGGTACCCGGTGGACTATGATAGCCTATAAGGTTGATCAATATACCAATTATTATGCTAAGAGATAAAGAAAGATAACGATTTTCCTTGGCAATACTTATACTAAAAATAATCAATGTATGCGATATTATAGATTCAATTACCGCAGGGAGGTTTCTGTAAAATTCATAAGAGGTCACGAAATAAGGAACAAGGAACATACATAGCACAAGATCACTGTCCCGGTTATTATAATATGTTAGCAGGTATAAAGAGGCGGGCGCAATAAGCTTAAGAACGTCGTTGTCGCTTAAGTAACCTATATCACCGAAAAAAATACATATAACCCCAATAAATGCCCCCAGGTAAAGAAACAATTCTTGTCTATAGTCCAATTTTGTAATCAGCCAGACCAGGAAAAAAATAAATATGGACTTTGCTGTCATAAAGCATTCTTTAAGCCAAAATACCTCCTCGTAAATGTATGCAAGGCTTTCAATAATATCGAGTATGTATTCCATCAAATTATCACCTGAAATTTCGAGGTGCAAAACACCCCTCACGGTTAATTCTTTGCGTTGCTTCAATCTTGTGGATTGAACTATATTGAGCATTAAACTGTATGTTTTTGATTGGTGCCGGGCAGAGGAAACATGCAAAACGTTTCGGTTCAATTATGGACGGTTGAACCGGCCCCGAGGATACAGATAAACTTGTAGAGACGACCAAGCGGGTCGTCTGTATTTTTGTCCATGCCACCCCCGAGACTCACTAACAGAAAAATGAAAACCCTTATACGATAAATTTACTTACAATACCTATAACTTTTAATTTTCATAACTCCATAGTGTGAACAACTATATATTTAACAATAGAAAGACTCAATCCTGTTCCACAGGGATATGTTTCTAAACTGTCATGATTACAATTTATTTTGCATAATCTCTTTCAAACATTCTTCAAAAATTGACAAAGCAACATCAGCATCATTTTTGGAAAGAATTAATGGCGGACAAAAGCGAATAGCACTCCTTCCACAGCTCAAGAGTAGAAGCCCTTTTAAAAATGCTTTTTGGACAATACTATCCCGTTCTTCTGGTGCGAATTCTTTGGTCTCTTTATCTTTTACAATCTCAACAGCAAGCATTAAACCCAGACCTCTGATATCTCCAATGACGGGATATGTGCGTTCTAATTTCTTTAATTCATCCATTATGTACGTACCCTGTTTTGCTGCATTTTCCAGTAATCCACCCTGAAGAAGTTCAATAGTGGCAAGCGCAGCTTTACAGCTAACAGGGTTCCCTCCAAAGGTACTTGCATGGCTGCCAGGCCCCCAGTCCATAATTTCATTTAATGCAACGGTAGCAGACAAGGGAAGCCCTGATGCTATACCTTTAGCAACAGCAATGATGTCCGGAACCACATGAAAGTGTTCGGAAGCAAACATCTTGCCTGTCCGCCCCATGCCTGATTGTACTTCGTCAGCAATATAAAGGATATTATAATCCCGGGTTAATTGATACAACGCTCTATGAAATTCTTTTGGCGGTACGATGTATCCACCCTCTCCCTGAATAATCTCAACAAAAATCGCGGCTACGTCTTCGGGAGGGACTTTTGTTTTAAATAATTCTTCTCTTATCCATGTTACACAGGCCATATTACACGTTTCCGGGACCAGGCCGTAATGGCATCGATAGCAATACGCATAGGGGATGTGAATAACCTCAGGAACGAGGGGTAAAAAATGCCTCCTCTGGCTTAACTTGCTCGCGGTAAGAGAAAGAGCACCCATAGTTCTCCCGTGAAAGGCATTATAAAAAGCAATGACAATACTTTTCTTTGTATGATAACGTGCTAACTTAAAAGCGGCCTCCACAGATTCGGCACCGGAATTTCCAAAAAAAACTTTTTTTGTTTGAGATCCCGGACAAATTGCACAAAGTTTTTCAGCCAATAAAATTTGTAATGGGTTATAAAAATCTGCGCCGGACATATGGATCAGGGCATCTGCCTGGTCGGATATTGAAGATATTATCCGGTCATGATTATGTCCGGTATTACAAACAGCTACACCTGCTGTAAAATCAAGGAATATATTATTATCGACATCTTCTACAAGCATGCCTTTTGCGCTCTTTACCACAAGCGGGTAGCTTTTGGTTGAAGAGGGAGAAATAAATGTCTTTTCCTTTTCCAAATATTGAATTGCATGAGGACCGGGTAATTTTGTTCGTATACAAGGATAATTTTTTGCAATCATACATGCCTCGTAAAAGTGTTTTTAAAACCTTAGATTCTCTTATGACAATAATATTTATATACCAAATCGGCAAACGCCCCGAGCGCATATGAACCTTTTCCAAGGTCCGCAAGGCATTTCTTTAATTCATGGAAATTTTTAAAATTTTCTGATATATACTGAGCTACAAATGTTTCGGCTGATAGAAAGTTTAATTCCGGGCCCTTATCATCTGAACTTTGGTAAATTTTGTAAGCTACAATGTCAGTAATTTTTTTCAAATCAATGTCTTTTACTTTAGAAATCATATCTTTCACAGTCTCAAAATCCAATCTTTGTTTATTTATAGACTCTTCATTAATTGGCATTGTATTTCTCCACTACTTATTCTCAAAAATTCTCTTCTTGTATTTGACAAATGCATATTTTATAAATATATTTACCTATACGATCCTGGACAAGATAAACCATTTACTAAAATAACATAAAACATGGAAGAAGCCAAAAATAAACCCCTTAATTCTATTACATTACCAAGCTATAAATTCACTATTAGTTCGCCTGAATTTAAAAAAGAAGGTGAAGAGTTTATCATTTGGTTTTTCGAGGGAATTCTCGAAAAAAACCCAAATTATATCGAGTGCCTCATGTATTTAGGTAATGCGTACACAGCACATGGAATGTATAAAAAAGGACTTCAGATTGACATAAAATTATGCCGTCTTAGGCCAGAAGATCCTATAATACACTATAACCTTGCCTGTAGTTATGCACTGCTTAAAGATATTGATGCTGCCTTTGAAGCATTAGAAAAGGCAATTGCACTGGGTTACAAAGATATTTATCACCTGGAAAGGGATAAAGACCTAACTTCTTTAAGAGAGGATAACCGATACAAAAAATTGATCAAAAAAATGAAAAAGAATTAACGAGGCCAAGCCTCAGGCCGATAAAAAGAGATGGAGATCACGGATTATTGAGATTTTTATCTCTGTAATCTGCGGTTCCAGCATCTTCCTCTAAAACTTGACTCATGTATGAAAATAACCCGCATACAAAGTATTTAATGTTGTGTGTGAAAAGCGAGATGTGTTTTGTAAGTAATTTTTATTCCTTCCAGCGTAAGATAAGGAAGTACCAAAGTAATGAGCGGTATTTCCTGTGCCAGCATCTCTGCATTTCCACCTGTTGCGATTACCGTTGGCCTGTTATCTCTCAATTCATCACATAACATGCAAATAAGTTTGCTTACCATGCCAACGGCACCCCAATAAATGCCGGATTTTATTGCCTCTTCTGTATTCTTTCCAAGAATACCTCTTGGTTTACTGATAGATACTTCGGGTAGAAGTGCTGTAGAGTGATGCAGTGCTTTAGAAAACATATCCACGCCAGGGGCAATAATCCCACCGAGGAAAGCCCCCTTGTTATCTATAGCATCGATAGTTATTGCAGTGCCTGCATCCACAACAATTGCCCAATCTCTTATCCGTTCAAATGCAGCTATTGCATTTACCAATCGATCTACACCAACCCTTTCCGGGTATTCAGTTAAGATTGAAATAGGAACCGGAACATCCCTGCCTATATTCCTGGGCTTTATCATGAGGTATTTTTGAATATACTCATGAACAACACGTTCTCCCTCTGGATTAACAGAAGAGATGATGACTGCTTGTATCCTGGAAAGGATTGCCGGAGTCAGAATTTGCGAAAAATTTACCTGGGTTGTACGTGGAGATGCATTTTTTACTGAATGGAAGGATTGCAAGGTATCTTCTTCGAAGATCCCAATATGTATATTCGTATTACCAATATCGATTGCTAACCACATAGGGGTTTTTATTTGTGGGCTTCGATTTCACTCAAGGCACTTGCAATCATCTTAAGAAGTGTATTTATATTTTTGCCAGTAATCAATGAGACAGGACAAACAGATTTGGATATTTTCTCTTCCAGGGTCTGAATACACTTATCACCGGTTTCCGGATCAAGAAGATCCAATTTATTCGCAACAACAATCTCTCTTTTCTCAGCAAGTTGAGGACTGTATTGTTTTAATTCATCCCGAACAATGCGATATGCGTCAAACGGGTCCATCCTCGCAAAAGGCGAAACGTCCAAAAGATGTACTAATAATTTTGTTCTCTCAATATGCCGGAGAAATTCATCTCCAAGCCCTATCCCTTTGTGTGCCCCTTCAATAAGTCCGGGGATATCCGCAACGACAAATCTTCCATAATCATCAATTTCCACTATCCCTAGTTGAGGCTGTAAAGTAGTGAATGGGTAATCAGCAATTTTCGGTCTAGCAGCAGATATGCGTGAGAGTAATGTTGATTTTCCCGCATTGGGCATTCCGATGATACCAACATCCGCGAGTAATTTTAATTCAAGAATAAGCCAGCGCTCCTCACCCGGTTTACCCTTTTCTGCATAACGAGGAACCTGATTGGTGGCACTAGCAAAATGCGTATTTCCTCTTCCGCCTTTTCCTCCCCGTGCAATAACGATCGTCTCACCCACAGTACTCATATCCTTTAAAATCCTACCGCTTTCTTTATCCTTGATTACCGTTCCTCTTGGAAGGTCTATAATAAGGTCTTTACCATGTTTGCCATCCTTAGTTGACCCTTTTCCGTGAGCGCCACTTTCTGCAATGTATTTTACCCGTGAAGTAAGGTCGAGTAGTGTATCGATTTTATCGCTAACATGTAATATAACATCCCCGCCTTTACCTCCATCGCCGCCATCCGGCCCTCCATGAGGGACGTATTTTTCTCTCCGGAAACTTACACAACCGTTTCCTCCATCACCTCCTTTCACAAATATGGCAGCTTCATCAACAAACATAGCTTAAAAATAATACAAAAGGTATTCGGCACCGACTTACTCACCGATACTCCGTTACCCGGTTACCATGACAGAATATGCACCCGGACAAAAACAGGAAAAATTTATGAGAGAAACTTTCGTTGTTTATTGGGGCGTTGAATATACACTTACACGGCGCCTTGTTTCAAATTTCACAACACCGTCTATCTTGGAAAAGAGTGTATCGTCCCTTCCAATGCCGACATTCAATCCAGGCCTAAATTTTGTTCCACACTGACGAACAATGATAGAACCGGAGGTTACAAATTGTCCGCCATATCTTTTTATACCACGCATCTGCGGGTTACTATCTCTTCCATTCTTTGAAGAACCTTGTCCTTTTTTATGTGCCATATCGCAAACCCTCCATTTTGAAAAAATATTGTTAAGATAAAAGAATTTCTTTAATTTTTATTTGCGTGTATTTCTCACGGTGTCCTCTCCTCGTCATGGATTCCTTCCTTCTGCGAAATTTTATGGTCATTGATTTGGGACTTTTCTTTACAGCCTCAACCTCTGCAATAACCTTTGCATTTTTATTAGCTGTCGCCCCAAAGGTTACATTTCCATCTTCACCGGAGTAAACTAATACGTCGTGAAATTCCAAAGTTTCTCCTTTTTGCGCACCGGCTTTTAAGTCAATAAGATGGCGCTCACCGGATCTAACCTTGTACTGTTTACCTCTATCCTTTATTATTGCGTACATGCGTTGCTGTCTCCTTTCTCTTATTTAACGTAACGGAATATTTTTATCTTGCTGAAATGAGATAAAAGGCCTTGTCAGAAGTTATATCACAACCAGTTCATTCTTCTGGTTTAAATAGCGAATATCTATTTTGCCGTACTCATGATCTAATGCACTAAAAATATGTACCTTTTTATGATAAGATTCTTCAATTTCTATCATTTGCTTTCTTTTTTGATTTTGTAAGTAATTCGCAACCTCCGGGTTTACAAAAATTTCAATTTTTGCAATTTGCGGCAAATGAATTACAGATTTTATATCTCTCATAGCATTTAAACAAAGGGTCTCTACCGTCTTGGCGTATCCTGTTCCGCGACAAAATTTGCATTCTTCAAAAAGAACATCTCGAAGGCTGTATCGGATCCTTTGCCGGGTAAGCTCAATAGTGCAAAATTTTGACATCTTCAGCATCTTCGTCCGCGCCTTATCTCTTTTTAAGGCCTCCGTAAGGGCCTTCTCGATGGCATGGATATGCGTTTCCTCCCGCATGTCAATAAAATCAATTACAATTACGCCTCCCAGATCCCTTAATCGTATTTGACGTGAGACTTCTTTTGCAGCCTTGAGGTTAGTCTTAAAAGCAGTTTCTTCCGGATCACTCTCCTCTTTAAACCGACCGCTATTGACGTCTATTGCAACAAGCGCCTCCGTCTGTTCGATTACGATTGAACCCCCGCGGGGCAAAGGAATTTTCTTGGAATTTATGTCTTCAATATCTTTTTCAATATTATATTTGTGAAATAATGGCTTATCCTCGGCGTAAAGTGTTAAAAGTTTTTCATATTTCGGCATAATAATTCTTAAAAAATCCTGCGTTCTTTCGTAAACAGATTTTGAATCTACAATGATTTCCCGCACATCTGTTGAAAAGATATCCCTTATGGTGCGAATAACGAGATCACTTTCTTGATAAATAGTCGCAGGGGCATTGATATTCCGCGACCGCTTTTCAATATTTTTCCAAAGCCTTAATAAATAGTGGAAGTCCTTGTGAATTTCTTTTTTCGTCTGCTGTACCCCTGCCGTTCGTATAATGAAGCCAACGTTTGGAGGGGGACTCAAACTCTCGAGTATCTTTTTTAATCGCTGCCGTTCTTCCTCATTCGAAATCTTCCGTGAAACCCCATGACGAGATACGCCAGGCATCAAAACCAAATATCTCCCTGGCAAACTGATATACGTCGTTAAACTGGGACCTTTTGTACCAATCCCTTCCTTTGTTACCTGAACCAGTATCTCTTGTCCCTGATGCAAAAGATGGCGTATTTTATAGAATTCCCGATGCGGTTTTACAGCAGCTTCTGTTTCCGTTGTCTGGCTTCCACCTCCAGGTTCCTGAGGTGGCATTATATCTGACACATGAAGAAATCCATTCTTTCTTAGTCCAATATCAATAAACGCTGCTTCTATACTTGATTCAATATTAACAACTTTTCCCTTGTAAATATTTCCAGCAATTTGTTCCCGGGAACTTCTTTCAATATAAAGTTCTTCAAGGACATTATTTTCTAAAATGGCAATACGACATTCTTCAGGTTCAACTGCATTTATAAGCATCCTCTTATCCATAGATTTTCCTCTCAGTTTGCAGAAGAAGAAAGGTTGACCTTTGTCCTAATAATCTCAAAGAGCTCTTTTTTTTCGGTTCTCCATAAGGCCTGGAGTACTTCTTCAGGTCTTGCCATACCTTCTGATGTCATCTTTACCGATAAAATTAAGCCATAAGGCATTATATTGATTTCTTGAATAGATGGCCGAATATCAAAGGATTTTTGATATCCATCCCTAATACGATTTATAACAATCGACGATTGTTGTAAAAATTCCCGTACCTTTAATGTTTTTAGAAGGCTCGTATCTTTAAAGATAATCTCATAGGTTACATCACGAACCTGACTTTTTCGAGAATGTGGCAGAACTTCCCCTGAGAGAATTTTGATCTCTTTTGGTAGTTGCTGACTCAGATGTTCAATAAAGACCTCAGGAGATAATGGTTCAAGTAACTCCAGTTCTAAAACCTCATCTCTACCAGTTACTCCAACACTAAGAGCCAAAGGGATGGACAATTTTGGGTGAGGGTTAAAACCTTTAGTCATCGCAATAGGTATGTTAGCCCTTCTAATAGCCCTTTCAAAAACCTTCATCAAATCATGATGAGAGATAAAACGAATATCTCCTAACTTATTAAATCGAATACGTATTCTTATGATATTGCTAACGGACCTTCCAAATATTAAATAAGCACAATAAATTAAAACACTTATGAGAAATTCTAATAACGATACTTACCCCTGTCAAGCAATATTTTAACCACTAAAAGGCTTCGGGTAAGATTTCCATGGCAATATTCCTGAGATAGTTAATGGTTTTTTCCGGATCGTCAAAGCTGCAAACTGTTTCCGCAACTTCTTTTGCTTGTTCAAAAGTAATAGATCGGACAATTTTTTTTATTTCAGGTATGATCGTAACCGGTGCGACACTAAACTCTGTAAGCCCTAATCCGATTAAGGGTACGGTATATTCAACCTCACTTCCCATTTCACCACAAATTCCAATAGGAATATTATTGTCTTTCGCCGCTTTTATCGCGAGTTTTAAAAGTCTTAAGATTGCAGGATGTACAGGACAATATAAATAAGCTACACGTTCATTGTTCCTATCTACGGCAAGGGAATACTGAATAAGATCATTCGTGCCAATACTAAAGAAATCACACTCTTTTGCCAATATATCTGCAATTAAAATGGAAGATGGCACTTCAAGCATAATCCCTATATTAATATTTCGGTTAAATGGAATTTTTTCCTTATCCAACTCATCCATGGTATCCCAAACCATTTTCTTTGCAAGACGCAGTTCCTGAAGGGAGGATATCAGAGGGAATAAAATTTTCACATTCCCTAAAACAGAAGCCCTTAAAATTGCTCTGAGTTGTGTTCTAAATATCGATGGATTTTCAAAACAATATCGAATAGAACGACACCCGAGGAAAGGATTTCCTTCTTTTCTATCCTCTGACGAATGAGAGAACTTGTCAGCACCAAGATCCAGCGTCCGAATGATAATAGGCTTGTTCTCTAATTCCCGTACAACCGTAGTATATGCCTCTAAATGTTCTTCCTCCGTTGGGGGCTTTGGTGACCCTAAATAGAGAAATTCCGTTCTATAAAGTCCAATTCCTTCGGCACCATATTTTATATTTATATTAATCTCTTTAGGAAATTCTATATTCCCAAAAATGGAGATATGCTTGCCATCCCGTGTTGTGGAGGGTTGATCCTTAAGCTCTGTGGCTAATTTTTCTTCAAAGACATGGATACTCTTAACTTTACTTTGGTATGCTAACAATGTCTCATCATCGGGCCTGACAATGACAATACCCCTGTTGCCATCTACAATTACCATATCTCCACCAAAAATATCCGTAGTAATTGTGCCAAGACCTACCACGGCAGGTATACCCAAAGCACGAGCAACTATTGCGGTATGAGAGGTCCTCCCCCCTACATCTGTAGCAAACCCTTTTACTTTCTCAGTATCAAGGGATGCTGTTTGAGAAGGAGTAAGGTCATGCGCTACCAAAACTACCTCCTGGGCAAGATTTTTAAGTTCTTCCCTCTTCTCACCTAATAAATTTCTTAAAAGTCGCCGCTCTACATCAAAGATATCACTAACCCTTTCTGCCAGATAGGAGTCATTAATATCTTGAAATTTTCTGATATATACACGCAAGGCCAAAGATACCGCGAATTCTGGAGTAAAATTCGTTTTCTTTATTTTCTCAATAATTTCATTTTTTAGACGTATATCCTGTAGTACCATCCGGTGTGTGCCGAAAATAGACCCGATTTCAGAACCCAAGTTTTCGGAGACATTCTTCTCCAAATCGTGTATTTCCTTTTTTGAATCTTCGATGGCTTTTTCAAGCCGGTATATTTCCCCTTCGACCTCTTCTTTTCTTATAATATGACGAGGAATGCGGTATCCTTCACTCTCGAACATAAAGGCTGGCTGGATAATTACCCCCGGTGAAACGGCAATCCCCTTCCTTATTTCCATGAACTCTTCTTCAAATTTACTTTTTACTAACCCTTCCAGGGCATCCAGTGCCTCAGCTGCATCAGGCCCTTTTGCATGAATAACAATTTCGGTATCGTTCTCTGCTCCAAGGGTCAAGAGTTCGATGATACTTTTGCCATCGACCTCTTTATTCTTTGTTTTTACACGAATTTCCGAATTGTATTTATTGGCAATCTCCGCAAATTTAGTGGCGGGACGCGCATGCATTCCATTCGAATTCGAGATTTTTATCTTTCGTTCTTGTAATCTTGAACTGATATTATAGATATCCATAAATATGGAGTCACTCACTCATATGAAATATGATAAGGCATTAAAATTAAACTATACTTCTTAAATTTAAATCTAAATTAAATATTCCAAGACCGCCTTAATTTCCATAATGAAAATACTTTCCCTCTGTTCATAAATACTTTGAATAATTTTATATTAAACCTGTATGCCGTCGACCTCTTTTAATATCTCGATGATGCCTTCTTTACCATTGGCCTCTCGCATAAACCGGCGGAAATCGTTGTCTCTTATAACGGTGGATATTCTTTCTAATGCAGCAAGATGTGATCCAGCAGAGTCGTTTGGTGAGAGCAAGAGAAAGAAAAGATACACCGGCTCCCCATCCAGGGCATTAAAATCGACACCATTCTTTGACCGTGCAATTGTCCCAATAATCTTTTTTGTGCAATCATGTTTTGTATGAGGAACAGCAACGCCCTTTCCTATGCCTGTGCTTCCCAGCTCTTCCCTTTTCATGAGGGATTTAATAACGTTTTCAACATCCTTATTGTTAATTTTACGGGCATCCTTCAGTGAAAGCACCATCTCTCTGATTACGGTCTCCTTTTCACCGGCTTGCAGTTCTGTGATAATAGCTTCCTCCACAATAAAATCAGTTAATTTCATATAGTAAAACCCCCGATAGAATTGTTTTCAACTACGATTCCGATATACCTTCCAAACCTTCTATTTCAGTCGCAGAAGGTTTTTTTCTCCGGACAATTTTGGACTGAATTTTACCCTTGTGTTTCTTTAGTTGCGCCTCAATCTTATCCACTACAAGATCAATTGCCCGATACATATCAGAGTTCGATGCCACTGCAACCATGGCGGGTGCCCTCGAAACGGAAACAATCATTTCGACAATATGACTATTATCACCACCGATATCCAAAGTAATCTGTATCTGCAAGATCCATTCAAAAAACTTTTTCACTTTTTGAGCCTTTTCTAAAGCATAATTTTTAATAGCTTCTGTTATATCCATATGCCTTGCTACAATGGTGATGTTCTCCAAGGGAAATGTCCTTTCTTAAAAAGAAAATTTTTATAAACATTATAAACAAATCATTGTACTTATTAGGAAATTATCCGTCAAGGAAATTAAGGTTACGCCCTAATCATTATACTCAGCTAAAGCTAAAACAAATATATGAACAGATTCGGCACCAGCTTCTTTTAGCTTTTTAGAACATTCAGATGCAGTCACACCTGTAGTGAATACATCGTCTACGAGGAGTATCTTTTTTCCTTTGAAAAAGGCAGGGTATTTAACAAAAAATGCGTTATGGACGTTTATGCGCCGCTGACCTTTTGAGAGGTGCGTTTGTGATATGGTGCTTTTAATACGACAGAGGTTATTTGTGGATAAAGGTTTTGAGAAGTACTTCTGAATCCCGATCGATAAAAGTTCTGATTGATTAAAACCTCGATGCATCCTTTTTAACCAATAGAGAGGTATTGGTACAATGATGTCTATGTTTGAAGTTATCCTTTCCAGTTTTCCCTGCATTATTACCATTTCATTTAGTATACTGAAAAGAAATCTTTGCCTGGCATATTTAAATTTATGTATCAGTGTCCTCATAACTCCTTCATAATATGCAGTAAATGTTATGCTGTCAAAATAAAAGCTTTTCCTTTTGCAGATAACACAACCCTCCTGCACCGTAGAGGTCATGTAAGGTCCCAAAACTGCTCCACAACGAGAACAATGAGTATCGCTGGCGTAAGAAATTTGTTGTTTACAATTACTACAAAGATAGAGTTCCTGTAAACCGTTCAAACTGCAGTTACAATGAAGACAGAATCGAGGATAAAAAAGATCTAATAGAGCACGGAAATAGGCCCTTATATCCATATTACATTTTCATCATGTCAAAAAATAATAATCCTACAGATCCAAAAATAACGATAGGCAGCCACGCCGCTAATATCGGATGGATCATCCCTGTATTGCCAAGATTGGAACAGATAAAAGATATCGCATAGAAAATGCCACACGAAAGGACGCACAAACCAACACGCAAAAACAGATTCCTGCTCATACCTTCGAATCCAACGATAAGGGGTATACCCAGTAAAAGGAGTACAAAATGGGTAAGGGTATAAGAAATCCTGGAATGGAATAATATGCTATTTCTTGGATTATTAGGTTCTTTTTTACATAACTCCTTTAGTTGCTTAAAACTTAACAAACTCGGATCCAGTTTTTTTTCTCCTAATTCCGCAGGAGTTATTGTAGATTCAAATTCCATACTCTCAATTTGCAGTACAGGCGCAACCCATTTCCCTTGTTCGTTGTACTGGTGCTTTACTACTTTAGAGAGTAACCATTTATTATCCCCTAACCATTTTCCTTCTTCAGCACTGATAGTAAATTTCTTTTTTTTATTCTCATACCTTGCCAGGACAAATACTGATTGTATTTGTTGTGTCTTATTGTTATATCTCCAAATACGAACCAGGGTATTGTTCTCCTTATCTTCTAAAAGGAGATTTCTTTGAATATCACCACTGAAAGAGATTTGCTGTAAGGTCTCTAATCTTTCCGCAAGCCGGGGAATAACCCATTCCTGATCGCCAAAGGAGGCAAAGGACATGAACACCGTAATGACAAAAATAGGAAGTAGTATCCTGTAAAGCGAAATACCGGCAACCTGCATAGCTAATAATTCCCGGTTTTTCGTCAACCTTACAAGGACAATACTTACCGCTATCAAAATAACAGCAGGAAAAAATTGAAAAACAATTACAGGAAACAGGTACATATAATACCGTATACCTGTACTGAAGGCTTCTCTCCCCATTTCCAGGAAATCATCAAGTTTCTGAAAAAGATCGACAATGATATATATCCCCGAAATGATGATGAGACATATGAAAAACGTTGGAATGAAAGCCCGCAGTATATAATTATCTAGCCTTGAGAACATATATTTATTGTGTAGCTGCTATTGAACTCTGAAGTTCTTTGTACAATTGGAATACCGTTTTTTTTAAAATGGGGTTGATAATATGAGCGTCGATTTCAATTAATGGCTCTAAAACAAACAATCGTGTATGCATTAAGGGGTGAGGAATTTTCAGATGATCATCACTGATAATCTTGTCACCATAAAGTAAAATATCTATATCAATAGTTCTCGGGCCCCACTTTACGGTACGTATCCTCCCCATATTGACCTCTATATGCTGAAACTGCTCAAGCAGTTGATGAGGAGGTATGGTAGTCTCAACACTGAGGGCTGCGTTTAAGAACATTGGTTGTGAAGGTCCACCCACTGGTACCGTCTCATAAAACCTGGACAGCATCAGAGGCTGCACGCCTTTGAGGGTAATAATATGTCCATATGCACGAAGTAAGTTCCCTGCCTTATCTCCGATATTAGAGCCCAATCCAATGTAAACACGCTCCATGATAAACTTTCCTGATATATTTGAAAATATCTGCCTTCATAAGACTTTCGGCAACTCTTTTAAAACACCTTTGCAGAGGCGAACCTTGTGTTCGTTCTTGCCCCGCACAACTCAAACGTTTTCGTTTGTTTCTCATTTGGAAGAACACAAAGTTCGCCCCTGCAAAAGAACTTTGAAATCTCTATACAGCACAGAAATTCATGGACCTTGCACAACTTCCACATTCCGGACACTTATCAGTACGACAATCCAATGTGACTTCTTCCCTGTGCGATTTTTGATTCTCATGCATAAGAAAAGGTTTTACAACGCCACAGTGAATGTGGTCCCATGGAAAAACTTCATTTTCGTCCCTTTGACGATGTACATAGAACGTCCAGTCTAACCCGGCCTTTTGAAACGCATCAAGCCATTTTTGAAAATGAAAATGTTCTTCCCATCCATCAAATTTACATCCATCCTGCCATGCATTGTAGATTACCTTTCCCAGCCTCCTGTCGCCTCGCGCGAATATGCCTTCCAGTATGCTACGTTCCGCATGGTGGAATTTGATGTGAATACACTTTCTCCGGATTCTATCATATAGTCTATTTCTTATTTCCTTTATCCGTTGTATGGTAATCATAGGTTCCCATTGGAAAGGAGTATGTGCCTTTGGCACGAAGGGTGCGATGCTAATATTAACCTCTCCGAAAGATCCACTTATACCCTTTCTTAAATCAGAAACGTTGTAGGCAAGCCTTGCAATTGCATCCACATCGTCATCTGTTTCTGTAGGGAGACCCACCATAAAGTACAGTTTAACTAAGCTCCATCCCTGCTTAAATGCCTCTTCGGCACCCCTGTAAAGGTCTTCATCTGTAATGTTCTTGTTCATGATCTTTCTCAAGGATGCAGTTGCGGCTTCCGGCGCAAGGGTAAGCCCTGATTTACGTACGGTATTAAGCAAAGAAGGTAAAAGAACTAACTGTTCGTTCACCCGTAAAGAAGGAAAGGAAATATTTACCTGTTTTGGACTGAAGATCTGGTTCATTTGTTCCATCAAGCTTTTTAAATACGGATAATCACTGATAGAGAGTGATGCCAGGGAAATTTCGTTATGCCCCGTATTAACGTAACACTGCTCTGCTAATTTTAAGATATTTTCTACCGTACGGGGACGGGTCGGTCGCTTACTCATACCTGCCTGGCAGAACCGACATCCTTGCGTACAACCACGCATAACTTCAATGGTAATGCGGTCGTGAATGGTCTTTACATAAGGAACGATAGGTCTCGTCGGGAAATAAGTCTTATTTAAGTCCTTGACAGAAGCAGCCCGTATACACGAAGGTAATCCAGATATCTTTGGATATATCTCCCTTATTGTATTATCTTCGTGATAAAAAATCTCATAGAAAGAAGGAACATAGACATTTTTCAATGATTGGGCAAGTAAAATGATCTTCTCTTTTCTAGAGAGTCTTTTCTGTTTTATACCCTTCCATAATTCAATACATTGTGGTAAGCTTTCTTCTCCGTCTCCGATCAGGAAGATATCGATAAAGTCAGCCATAGGCTCCGGAGAAATAGCAGCCGGCCCACCTGCAATAATGAGCGGGTCTGTCTCACCACGTTCAGATGCCATAACAGGAATTCCAGCGAGATCCAGCATATTTAATACATTTGTATACGATAGCTCATATTGCAATGAAAAGCCTATTATGTCAAATTCCCTCAGCGGTGTGTAAGTTTCAAGGGAAAAGAGAGGAATCTTGTGCTCCCTCATAAGCGACTCCATGTCATCTAAGGGGGCAAATACCCTTTCGCAAGCAGTGTCGTTCCGTTCATTGAGTAGTCCATAAAGGATCTGAATGCCCAGGTGAGACATGCCAATACTATAGGTATCAGGAAATGCCAATACAACCTTTACATCAATATCGGCATGATTCTTGGCGATAGAATTCCATTCTCCTCCAATGTATTGTCCGGGCGTCTCTACGAATGGTAATATATTCTCTGTTACAAAAAGTCTTAAGGTGTTTTTCATAATGTTCAATGATAATATGAATTCAGGCTTTAAGCAAGTTTTGTTTCATTTATCAGTACCTTGTTTTATAAAAACGCCGGGAAGCAAGATCAATTTTAGAACGCATCTTAACGTTAAAAATAATGGAAAGGGCAACAAAAGATGTGAGCATAGAGGAACCCCCGTAACTGATAAAGGGAAGTGTAATCCCTACAATTGGTGCTATTCCTAAATTCATGCCAATATTGACAACAATTTGAGTTACAAACATCGTAATAAGCCCAACGACAACGAATCGCCCATAGGGCTCATGGGTATTTTTGGCAATACCAATACCGCATGTTATAAAAACAATATAAAGAAACAGGACAAAACAAATCCGTAAAAACCCCCACTCCTCGGCGATCACGGCAAAGATAAAATCTGTATGGCGCTCCGGAAGAAACCTCATTTGATTTTGTGTACCATTCCCCCATCCTGCTCCAAATAAACCACCCGATCCTACAGCGATGAGTGACTGGAGCCTATGGTATCCCGCCCCCCAATCTGTAGCTTTTTCAGGCCAGAGAAAACCAATAATTCTCATCTTTTGATAAGACTTCAGTACAAACATCCAGAGCAAAGGTGAAACGGCTAACCCTGTACCAATGAGTACGATAAGATAATAGAACCGCATGCCGGCTGCGTATAAGATAGAAAGCATGACGGGAATCATAACCAGCGCGGTACCAAGATCAGGTTGTTTCATAATAAGTGCCATAGGTATGAATGTTAAAAGGATAGATACCCCGATATCAAATAGGCCAGGACCATATTTCTTATACCTGAGAAATCTTGCCAGGGCAAGTATGAGGGAAATTTTCATAAATTCTGATGGCTGGACTGAAAAAGAGCCGATAGAAAACCACCGCTGCGACCCTTTTACAGAACCTCCAAGAATCAATACGAGAACCAGAAGCAAAAGTGTGCAGGCATAAATAACGTAAGCATAATGAGCAAAGGACAGATAATCAAAATAGAATAAAGTAAAAAAAAGCGTGAGCCCTACTCCGATCCATACAAGCTGCTTAAAGACAAACTTTTCAGACGACGCACTCCAGACAAAAAATACCCCCACGGTTAAAATACCGCATACAATGGGGAACATCAGCCAGTCAAAATTTTTGGGGCTTACATTATTCATCTTTTACTACCCATTATTCTTGATCCTTGATGGAGTGCCTTCAAGGTCTATCCTCCCTACGATGCCTGATCTATCTCAGGGAATAAATAAGACATAAGTTCCCGAACTATAGGGCCCGCAACTTCTGCGCCATGCCCTGGAGTATGCTCTACAAGAACAACAAAGCAGTACTGGGGATTATCATAGGGGGCATAACCGACAAACCAGGCGTGGTTGTCTTTTTGACGCCCCGTTTCTGCTGTGCCTGTTTTGCCAGCAACCTTGTATATTTCTAATCCCTTGTTTTTTGCTGTTCCACGGGTAATTACTTCCTGCAGGGACAAACGCAGGGTATTTAAAATGTCTGGTCGTACTGAAAGCTTTTGCTTGTTTTCGGGTCTAAATGTCCAGAGAATATCTCCCTGGCTATTGGTACGTTTTAATAATATACGAGGCTGGACTAAGAAACCACCATTTGCTATTGCAGCATATGCCCTGGCTAGCTGAAGTGGCGTGGTTAGTAATGCCCCCTGTCCTATGGCAACGTTCATGGCAGATGCCACCGTTGTCATTTTAGGTACATTTCCCTTCTTTTCGTAAGGAAGATCGATACCTGTTTTCTCTCCAAAGGCAAAATTCTTTGACCATGCGTACAGGGAATCTCCGCCAAGAATCTTTGCCACCTCAAAAAAAAACACATTGCACGAATAGGGAATAGCATCTTCTATGGTAACCAGACCATGGCCCGTATCAGACCAGCATTTAAATGTGATATTTTTGTAATTGGTATATCCGTAACATTTGAGAGCCGTTTGCGCATGTATGTGGTTTAAATCCATAGCGGCAGTTGCTGTGATGATCTTAAAAGTAGAACCGGGAGGCAGTGCTCCCTGTATAGCTCTGTTGAGAAAAGGTTTGTCAGGATGACTGATAAGCCTGTTAAAATCTTCATTAACTGTATTGGGGTTAAAACCCGGATTACTGGCCATGGCAAGTATTTCACCTGTCCAGGGATTCATAATGATAATTGTCCCCTGATTTGTACCAAGTGATTTTTCTGCATAAGCCTGAATCTGGCTATCAAGGGTTAAATGTATATTGTTTCCGGAAACCGGGGGCCTTTCTAATATTACCTTCTCTACCTGCGTATTTTTACAGGTAATCTCTTCGAACCTTTTCCCGCGCAGCCCGTGCAATTCCTCTTCATATTGTGTCTCTATACCCGCCCTCCCGATATAATCATCTTTAGCATAACCGTCATAGAGAAACGATGTCGTATCTGTACCAATAATATGAGAATTTAAGATAAAGTTGCTCCATTCTTCGCTATGTTCTTTCCATTCATCCTCCCTCAGCCTGCTCATATATCCTAAGACATGTGAAGCAAGTCCCTGCTCAGGATAAACTCTTTTCGGCTTAGGAATAACACGTACACCAGAAAAATTACTCTGGTTAATCTCTATTTGAATAACCTTTTCCCAGGCAACGTCAGAAACAATTGGGTAGTAATCCGTTTCTTCCTTAATACGGGTTGCTCTGCCAGACTTTTGTTCCACATTCTGCTTAAGTTTCTCTACCCTTTCAATAATTTGTCTTGCAGAATCCAATAATTTACTGCCTGGTATCTTTAACAGGCTGGCTATCTCTTCTATCCATGTATCTTGATTTTCGTGGCACTCACTACAAGACTTTTTCGATTTTCGGTGAACTTCCATATTTAGAATACGTTGAACCACTTTATTGCCCTGTTTTATGTGGCTATAAAGTAAATTTTTATACTGGACTGAAATATCAAAGGTATGCTGGTCTGTGGCCAGTATTTTTCCGTTCCTGTCGAAAATAGTTCCCCGTGCTGCTTCAAGTGGATAGGTAGCTATTCGGCGGTTTTTGGAAATACCTTTGTATTTATCACTCTCCACTATCTGGAGCTGGAAGAGCCTGATTACAATACCTATAAAAAATAGAATGAAGACCGCCAGTATGATCCTAAAACGATCGGGACGCATGGGCTACTTATCCTTGATGGAAAAAATACCCTGAGTAGGCTGAAATTTGCTGAGTACCAAAAACAGAATGGGGACAACTGCTGCTGTATATAAAGAACAAGCAAAAATGAGCCACAGTGTTGTTGAGATGCTGAGTGAGCGAAAAGAAATCACCATATGAAGGGTATAAAGCACATTGTACATGATAGAAAAAATAAAGGTAACGAAGATTTGCGTAACAAAATGTCCTTTGAATAATATTCCCCTGACGGACCAGATAAAAAGACCCACAGCAACAAAAAATACAGAGTTCATTCCCAGGCTTCCTTCTGATAAGAAATCTTTCGTCAGGCCGGTAACCCAATTCGCAATGGTATTACGTTTAATGTCTACCAGAAATGAATAGTACACGACCAGAGGAAAATACAGATCAGGTACCACCGACCCAAAGTTAATCCAGTTTATCATAGTAGACTGGAAAAGAGAAATGCATATGAGGATACAGAAAAAAGTAAACCAACGCATAGTTTATTATTACTCTACCTCGTAATAACGAGTACACTTTCTATCTTCGAAATGTTCACCTTGGGTAGTACCTTCACAGACTGAAAGAGGGATCCTCCTTCTATCTTATTTTCCACAATAGTAGCTACAGGCAGAGACGGAGGGTAAAACCCACCGATATCGGAAGATACAATATCATCCCCTATTTTCAGTTTCGCCCATCGCGGTACGTATTTTAATTGACAGAGTTTACTAGAGTTCCCTTCTACAATTACCTGTTCCCTCGTTTGAAGAACCCTTCCCGGAACACGCGAGGAGGGATCTGTTATCAATATGACGACACTGCTTCCTCCACCAACCGTGGAGACCCTTCCTATAAGTGCGTTGTCAGATACAACGATGTCGTTAGGTTTCACACCATGCTTTGAGCCCACATTGATAACGATGCTTTTTCTAAAGCTTGATGTGTCATAGCTAATAATATCAGCAGGTACCGTGTTTACTTTGTTACTTTTACCCTCTGCTTGAAACTTTGAAAGAGTTTGCAACTTATTTTGTAGTTTATATATGGTATCCTGTTGCTCCGTGATTGTGTTTTTTAAATAAGATATTTGTTCCTCTAATTGTATTTTTACTTGCGCATTCTTCCATGTAGTGATGATTTTATCAAAAAAGTTACTCGCTGAGTTACTACAGAGGCAAGCAGCCCATTGTAAGGGCCGAAAAGGAGCCGTGCAAGTTACTTTTACATAACCTGATAATTTAGGGGGTAAGAACAATAAAACTAAGGATATTAACAGAAGAACGGTTATGGTTGTTAAGGGATTTTTTATGAGATTAGTAAAACTAGGAGTGGATGTCCTCATCCTGTAAAACTGCTTTATATAGGTCAAGGTTTTCGAGAAGGTAACCAGTTCCCCTTGCAACGGCTGTCAAAGGATCATTGCCAACTTGAACGGGTAAACCGGTCTCCTCGGCCAATAACTTATCAAGACCCCGGATTAAAGCGCCTCCGCCTACTAATACGAGTCCATTCGTTAATAGGTCTGATGCCAGTTCAGGTGCCGTCTTTTCAAGAGTAGATTTTACGGCAGCCACAATTTTGTCAAATGGTTCTTTCAGCGCATCTCGAACTTCTTCCGAAGTGATATTTGTAGATCGGGGCAAACCTGCGATCGCATCACGTCCCCTGATTTCAAGAGTTATCTCTTCTTCCAGAGGGTAAGCAGAACCAATCCTCATTTTTATCTGCTCTGCCGTACGATGTCCTATATCGAGATTATAAGTCTTTCGTATATACTGTACAATAGTCTCATCAAACTCATCACCGGCAATTCTGATACTCTCATGAGTAAAAACGTCGCCAAGGGATATAACTGCGACCTCGGTAGTACCTCCCCCAATATCAACAATCATACTGGCAACCGGCTCGCCTACGGGAAGGCCTACACCAATCGCTGCAGCCTTCGGCTCAGAAATAAGATAAACCTCGCGTGCACCGGCACGCTCCGCTGAATTAACTACTGCACGCTTTTCTACGGCTGTGATACCAGAAGGAATGGCAATTAATACTCTCGGTCGGACACCCCATTTACGTTTGTGAACCTTCATAATAAAATATTTGAGCATGGCTTCCGTAATATCGAAGTCTGCTATAACACCATTCTTAAGGGGGCGTATGACGGATATGCTGCTGGGGGCTTTTTCTAGCATTGCTTTTGCAACGTTTCCTACTGCATTACCATCTAAAAGGACTTTATTCGTTCCAGGTCTTACCGCCACTACAGATGGTTCGGAAAGCACAATTCCGTGTCCGGGTATACAAACAAGCGTATTTGCCGTACCGAGATCAATTCCCATGTCTGTTGAAACGAATCCCAATATAAAGTCTAATGGGTGCATTATTGTCCCGCTTTATGATTAATATTAAAAAATTCAGTGCAGGGGCTTAATGCTGTATGCCCTAACTGAAAAAGTAAGAAAAGAAATTCGAATAGACAGAGCTTGTTATCTTTAGTTTTCACAAGTATCTCTAATTTTTATGGTTGGTATCAAGGATTTGAATTATACGTTTAGCGTTTGTTTAAAGTCAAGCATAAAGTCTTCTTAATAAAGTCACAGAAAAAGCGATAATTAATATAGCGATACAGAAAATTGGAAACCAATCTCCGTACCTTGTATAAATAGTATTGGATTTTTCTATCATTCTTATGTTATCGATAAGCGTGCCGCCAATCCCCTTACATTTCCCGTCTTCATCTAGTAATCTGTTGTATATGTCACCATCAGGCGAGACAAAGGAAGAAATTCCCGTGTTAGCTGCCCGCACAACACAAATACGGTTTTCAATTGCCCTAAATACCATAATAGCCAAGTGCTGATCGAGTTCTGCACTGTTGTGAAACCAACCGTCATTAGTTATGTTTAACAAAAAATCAGCGCCATCTTTTTTGAACTTTCTAATGAGGGATGGGACTGTGTCTTCATAGCATATAGATGAACCAAAGGTATATTTTCCTTTTGAAACTGAACCTAGCTGGAACAGTGTCCTTTTGTAGCCATGAGCCAAACCAATCTCATATGGTACTAAATGTGCTAAAAATGGAAAATATCTCTTTAGTGGTGTAAATTCTCCGAATGGGACAAGGTGCATTTTATCATAACGGTCTATCATTGTCCCTTCTCTGTTATAATAGTATGCACTGTTGTAGTAGATTTGCTCTTCCCCATTAGTTATTATAGCAATGCCACCTAAAAGTAAATTTGAACTTAGGTCCCTCGCTAACTGAATAGCTGTGAGTTGTGATAAAATATCAATCTTTCTACCTGTGAGTTCAGGATCTATATTGAGCAGTCCGGGTACCATCGTTTCTGGCCAAACCAACAAATCGACAGATTTACCTTTCGCGCTCATTGACATATCAGTATATTTCTTAAGTATTTGTATCTGTTCATCTTCCGTAGGTTCAAACTTCAAACTCTGAGGTATGTTTCCCTGCACTACGCATACCCTTGGACCCTCCAAAGGTCTATAATCCCTGAGCCATAAAAAACCGTACAAGAGAACTACTATTACAAGTACAACAGGAAAGATACAAATTAAGCCAAGTAAAGTAAACTTCTGGTAAGAGCGTAAATATCCGCAATATTGCCCTATGAACGGCCTATCTGACCTTTGACTTCTTGATAAATTGGCACTATTCTCAAGAAAGCTAAAGGGAAATGACAGACTTTTATCCTTACACGAAAAGACATAAACTAGTAAATCCACAATACATGCATTAACCAAAACAATAACAAAAGTAGTACCGTAAACTCCAACAACATCAGAAATCTGTACTACAGGTAAATACCTATACTGCGTATGACCAATAAGAAACCATGGGAATCCCGAAAGAATAAACGACCGAATGAATTCCATAGCAGTCCACACACAAGGTCCAACAATAGCGAACGGCCACTTTAATCTATAAATTACCAGCCGCGTGAAAAACACAAATGCCAAGAAGTAAAGGGAACAATAAAAACTAAGAAGTACCCATGCCGGAATCGTAATATGACGCAACCAAAACAGCCCGGTTAAGAAGAACACAACACCCACGAGTAAAGAGTACCAATAAACATATTTCCCTCCAACCACCACAAAAATAAACCACGGAACCAGAGCAACCCAAGCGAGAAAACCCATATCCATAGGTGGAAAAGAAAGATAAAGAAGAAAAACTGTCAATAGCGAAGAAGTCAAAGCTTTCAATAACATAATTCTTCCATAAATATTTCAATTTAATTAATCAAAACAGCCCATATACAATCAGCCCAATAAAAATACCCATCCCGTTCAGACAACCAAACCCTCTACATTACATGTTCATATTATGTAGAATTTTCTGCAAGCTTTCATAATTTATACTCCTCAGTACAAATAACATATACACCTACAACAACTTCATCTACATGTTTTTTACAATACTATAGACAACTTATCGCATTATGAATTAAATAGTTATACACATTTACATAAGTTATCAACATACCATACTAAGTTTACTAAATTTCTTTATTAAGATAAATATATAATTAATATCAACATTATTTCGAGAAATAGTTGTAGCTGATAACTCAAGAGCTCGTTTTTCAGAAAGGTAAAATATTCATAGAATAGTAGGTTTTGTTAGAGAATATAAGGTTGTGTAAGTTTAATAGAATAATGGGGTTAGTATTACTTTTAATATGTTAGAGCAGGTGATGATTGATAGTGAGAAAAAAGCGGGTATGTGTTTCTTTTAATCTAGAACTACTACATTGACAGGTTGTCCTTTAGTTAGCTTTTCTGCATCTTCTCGAATGATGAGTAAGCAGTTTGCCCTAGTGGTTGCTAGTAAGTCTGCAGAACCGTGCCACTCCACAGGAGAGACTGTCCATGTATCGTTTTGCAAACGGAGAAAGGCTGGTCTGTATTCGCGACGTTTTCTCTTAACAGGTACATCTGTTTCTAGTAGTGCTTTAAGTGTGGTCCTTTGTAGAGTTGTAAATCCCATCATCTTCCGGATAACAGGATGTATAAATAACTCAAAGGTAACAAAGGAAGCAACCGGATTACCAGGTAAAGCAAATATTAATGTGTTGTCTTTTTTTCCAAAAATCACTGGTTTTCCTGGTCTCAAAGCAACCTTTTCAAAGTAGATATGTGTATTCAAGTCCTTTAGCGTGTCTCCTACCAAATCATACTCTCCCATAGAAACGCCACCGGAAAGAATCAAGATATCTTTTGCCAAACCTTTTTGAATTACTGTACGGGTATCCTCTTTATTGTCTTTAATAATACCCATAATCTCAACATCCGCTTTCAGGCGCCTAGCCTGCGCAGCGAGAGAATAGCTATTGCTATTTCTTATCTGGACTGAAGAAGGTTTAGAGTTAACATCAACGAGTTCGCTACCTGTGGAAGCGACTCCTACGGTTGGTGCAGGATACACCTCTACATTTGGTTTTCCTACAGTAGCGAGGATACCTATTTCCTGGGGCCTGACAAGCATACCCTTTTGAAGCACGACCTGCCCGATTTTCATGTCTTCACCACACCTAGATATATTATTACCTTTTGAAACAGATTTTAGGATCTTTACGCGAGCACTGGCAGATGCTTCGGTTTCTTCGAATTTTACTACAGCGTCGGCTCCTTCTGGTACGGCGGCTCCCGTCATAATTTTAGATGCTTGACCACGCAATACTCTTCTAGCGGGCACGTGACCCGCGGCGATATCCTCTATAACTGTCAACTCAACCGGTGGTGAAACACAATCCTCTGCGACAACGGCATAACCGTCCATTGCCGACCGATCAAAAGGCGGCATATTGATATCCGATGGTATATCCTGGGCAAGACAATATCCCAGAGCATTCTCAAAATATACTTTCCTAGGTTGCAATGGAACCACTGCATTTATTGCAATATCTACTGCCATATCGACTGAAATCATAATCGAAATATGTTAAAAAAATAGAAGCGATATGTCAAGTATTGTTACATGAAATAGCTAATCAACTTAAAAGACTTGACACACCGGTAACTAATATATATAAGAACGAATACCTGACCTGGTCAAAGTAGGAAAATTTTAATATAATAAAAACGACAGCTTCGGTGCGACGGAGGAAAGTATTCATTGAACACATCCGGAAGTAAAATTCCTAAATATCTGACATATATTTTGTATTTTATTTGTGTCATCATATATCATGTAAACTGCGCCTCCTTCCAGGTAAAAGAAGGGATGTTCCTCCCGCCTCACAGACAATATGTGATAGATGTCCCGGAAAAAAACTGGAATATAGTAAAGTTGAGCGATGAGGATATAACGCTACAGCATAAAAAATATCAAGCCACAATTACCCTTATATCTAGCAATCTAGAAGGAGAAAAAGCCTCACTTAAGTCACTTGATGAACGACTTTTCTTCGGAATAAAGGACACAAATATCTTAATGAAAGAAATAACAACGGTAGGGGGCAAGCAGACAGTACATACAATCCTGGAATTTAGAACCAATGGACAAAAATTGAAGATGAACTCTTATGTTATCAAAGCAGGAAACAGGGTATTCGACTTAGTATACTGGGCTTCACACGGCACATTTAGTTACGGGCAAAGCGATTTCGAGGATATGGTAAGATCATTTAAATTTTTAGAACAGTAGCAGGAGTAGAAATTTGTTAAAGAATATCTTAACGTCCGTTGGTGCTACGAGTAAAAAGTTTATTATATCAATGGGGCAGGTAACTATCTTGGCACAGAAAGGACTGGTAGGCGTTTTCCTGCCGCCATTTAATTTCAGATTGCTGCTTCGGGAAATTGATAATTTTGGCTTAGGTTCTCTGTTCCTCGTTGACATTATCGCCTTATTCACGGGGATGGTGCTGGCTCTTCAAACAATATACGGGCTAAGCCTGTATGGTGCGGAAATGTATGTCGGTAGCGTAGTTTCTTTGTCTCTTGTGCGAGAATTGGGCCCTGTTTTAACGTCTATCATGGTAGGTGCAAGAGTAGGATCTGGCATTGCCGCAGAAATTGGCTCTATGCAGGTAACGGAGCAGATTGATGCAATGCGGGCATTAGGTGCAAGCCCTGTTAAAAAACTTGTGGTGCCAAAAATGCTTGCCGGAATGCTAACGCTGCCTCTCCTTACCGTTACAGCAGATATCGTGGGTATACTAGGGGGCATGATTATCGCACTAATCGAGCTTGATATAGACCGCAATTTTTATATAAATTCTGTTTTAACTACTATTACAATTTTAGATTTGATAAGCGGCATTGGGAAAACAATATTTTTTGGATTTCTTATTGCTGTAATAGGTTGTTATTTTGGTTTGGGAACTACAGGAGGCACAAGGGGCGTTGGCAGTTCCACAACAGTTGCTGTTGTAACTATGTCAATATCGATACTAATCTCAGATTTTTTTCTGACAAAGTTATTCCTTATTCTATTCTAGCATGAAAAATTTTAAGTTTAGAAAGGTGTATGCGTGTTTTTCAACTATCCCGCACCCATCCTTCGTAAAGATGAGGCAAAAGGGAAGTCTTCCATAGAACTTTGTTTAACTACAGTTTTACCATTTGCATTTATCTTCAACGGGTCTTCCGCCCGCAGACAATTATGACTTAATTTATCCATGGCCAATGTAATTATTGAATTTAACAATGTGTATAAATCCTTTAACGGATTCTTGGTTCATGATGGTATAAACCTGACCGTATTCGAAGGTGAGATCATGTCCCTTCTCGGGGGTAGCGGTTCCGGAAAGAGTGTCCTCCTGAAAGAACTTACCGGACTTATAAAGCCAGATAAGGGTAATATTGTAGTTTTTGGTAAGAATATAACCGGAATGACCGAGAGTGCCCTCATTAGATTACGGGAACACATAGGAATGCTGTTTCAGGGAGCTGCCTTGTTTGATTCACTTACCGTATTTGAAAACGTCGCTTATCCACTTCGGGAACACCTTAAACTTACGGAAAGGGAGATTCAGGAACGCGTAGCCGAAAAGTTGTATCTTGTAGGATTAAGTGACATTGAAGATAAGATGCCAGAGGAACTAAGTGGAGGAATGAAGAAGAGGGTCGGATTGGCAAGGGCAATTGCCACCGACCCGGACATTATTTTGTATGATGAGCCCACCACAGGACTAGATCCGATAACCGCCCAACGAATTAACGAATTGATTATTGACTTGCAGAAGAAATTAGGGATTACCACTATCGTTGTAACCCATGACCTTCATTGTGTAAAAACCGTTTCTGATCGTATTGCTATGCTCTATGAGGGGAAAATCGTCACGGTTGGGACGTGGGAGGAATTAATATCCTCTCATATAAAAATTGTAAGGGATTTTATTAATTACAGTACCTGTTTGTAAAAGGGGATTTTATGAAGAAAGAACGGCTTACTGAAATGAGGGCAGGCATTTTTATATTAACAACATTGATAGGCCTTGCCGTCATAGTGTTTATTCTCGGCAGCCAGAAGGGGTACTTTAAACCTCAAATTGTTCTAAAAACACAATTCATGAATGTATATGGGCTGCAGGTAGGTGCCCCCGTGCGATTTATGGGTGTGAGAATAGGGTATGTAAAGGCCGTTATCCTGCCCAATGAAGTACCTTGCCGGGGGATTGAGGTGTTGCTTCAGGTAGACAAATCGTCTCAGAAAAACATAACGAGAGATTCCATTGCTATCATTAAGTGGTTGAGTTATGTAACGGCAGATTCTTATGTGGAAATTACCTCGGGAGCTTGCCGTGAACCGCTAGTAGAGGATGGAGATACGATAGAAAGTGCGGAGTCTGTTGATTATACAGCGGCTATCGAGAGTGGGATTTCTGCTATGGAATCATTTTCAAGAATAGTAAAAAAACTAGAAGAGAGAGGCTTTGTGGAATCTTTGAATAATACCTTGGCATCACTGGATGAAAGCGCAAGGGCTTTCCAGAGAGGTGATGGCCTACTCTACTCCCTGGTTTACGACCCCAAAAGTAAGAAGCTCCTCGAAAATCTAACCGAAACCTCTGAATCTTTCAAAAAAATCCTGACAGAGGTTGAAAAAGGAGAAGGAACCCTTGGCGCCCTGATAGCAGATCCATCACTCTATGATAATTTAAACAGACTCCTCGGCGGTGCCGAACGTAGTTTTATTTTACGCCATTTAATCCAGAAAAGTATTGAGAGGGGAGAGATAAGCAACTAATTTCTTACAAAAAATATTTTTGAACCCGTTGATATGTTTCATGACTCAGATTGGAAGGCAGAGTGCGAATTGTCAGGAAAAACTCGAACTGATTGATAGTGAATATGTCTCATTGAAGTACTCTGCGTAGTTTGCTATAATACGAAATTGTAGCCACTCCTTTTCTTTGAAATTCTTATACGTGTACTTGGCGTGGCAAGGCGGCAACAAAATGAGACAAAGAATTGAACGCAAATGTCATGAATGGACAAACGATTCAAATCTGCTCGTATTAACTTTCAACCTTCGGCATTCAGATCATTGTCGACTGCCGATTAATCATCACGCATAAAAATACATTCGATTATGGAAAAAATAATATGGGGTGAAAACTTCAGTGTCGGTGTTAGAGATTTGGACGAACAACACAAACAGATCGTCTTTATGGTAAATACATTAATTGAGATGAATGACGCGGAAGTTAATTCAGAGATTATCTCAGATACATTGACAAGAATGACCCGGTATGCCACGGACCATTTTAAAAAAGAAGAGCAATATATGCTCGATTATGGGTATCCGGAGTATCCATCCCAAAGAAAACAACATCAGGAATTCAAGAAAAAAACCGTTAATTTTTGCATGGAAACTATGGTCCATGAGGTTACAGTACCGAAGGAAATAATTGAATATTTAAGATCGTGGTGGACGAACCATATCCTAAAAGAGGACATGAAGTACAAAAAATTTTTTAACGAAAGAGGACTGCGGTAAAAAGGACCTGTTGAACGTCTCTCATGCTATTGTTAGTATTTTATATATTGAGCACGGGTATGGAGGTATGCACCCGGTTTAAAGTGCTGGTTGTAAAACTACAGATACAGATGATGAGCCTGAAAATAGGTAAATACCCAAATCGTGGGTACTGTACCGGGAAATTTACCAGAATAGTTCAAGATATATTTGGCTTAAAGGGTAACACACTCCTTGAATTTGTCACTGTGGACCCAGGCTTTCGTCTTACCGTGATACTATCTTTCCAAGGCACGGGCGTTCCAGGATGGAAAGGCGCTCCCTAGACTAAATTTCCGTTGTACAAAGCACTACAGTAGCATGCATATCCGGATAATGTAGGGGACAGAAGCTCTCAAACACTCCTGATAAGCCCGTTGAATTGGGAAGTAGCCAGCGGTTGTTTGTATCATAGCGAAAACCCAGACTGGATACAGCCGGATCACCGCTCGCATCCAGTATTGAACAAGGATTTATCCCATCAAACATCCATCTGCCCAGGCCCATA
>JBDIVL010000044.1:0-34346 GCA_039794405.1 Candidatus Jinrextremum sp.
TTGAAAAGAATCGGAATAAAAAATTTTCCACTATTTGTTTTTAAAGTACAAGTATCCGGAATACTTGAAAGACGATTTATTTATTTTATCAGAAAGTGCCTACTTCATCTTCGTTACTGACCTTAAATCCTGTGTTCATCCGTATCATCCATCAGTATTTAATAAACCGAGAGGGTTGGTAGTTGGGTTGGGGCACAATTTGGCATTGCAACACTTCGACCTGAACCCCGACATACGGAAATCGTGGTCGTATCCCTCTATCTTGATGCCCAATCTTCCTAAAAATCTGGCAGTTGCAACTCCGGTGTCGTACATACCTAAAATAACTGCGGCATGAGTATAAATGTCCAGCATTATTATGATAAACTATTTTTCAGAAGTTGAAGAAGATTGAATTTTTTCCATTACAATTTCAATATTATATTTTGCCTCTATATTTTTTGGATCAAAGATGAGTACTTTCTCCCATGTACTGATAGCCTCTTGATAATTTTCATCCCGATATAATCTCACAGCTTCATCCAGCAATTTTTTCACCGTATCCTTTCTCTGATTCGAGGTTACTTTTTCAACTATTTTATCTTCTTGTGGCTTTTTTTCAGATTTTAATTCTTTATCATGCACTTCTTCCCACTCATATCCTTCTTCAATCATAACCATGTTGTCTTTTTTGCTGGATACCTCTTTATAATTCCCACCTCTATATAATGCCAGGGCTTCGTCCGGCAATTTTTGCGATGCCGCATTCCCAATCTTTTTATCATCTTCCAGATCTTTTTCAGACTTTAGTTCTTTGATCATTTCACACCCTTCCTTAACCACCTTATCCTCTTCTTTTATAACCTCATTGTGCCATCCCGTGCCGGAACCTGCAATATGAGATATTTGTGTTTGTAAAGCAATAATCTGATTTTGTAAACCGGTCTTTCCCTTTTCAATTTCACCTAACCTCTTTAAGAGATCACTTATGTTCTTTTGGGTCTCGGAAATAATGGTTTTAAGAGAATTATCTTTCGATTCGATCTTAGAACTCATCTCGCTCATGTTAGCATTGAGATTCGAGTAATTTGTGTCCATATTCGTAATCCGTTGTTCAATTTCCCGAATCTTTTGGTCAACCAATGCCAGATGTTCCTCTTGTAGTTCTGTGTCCCTTTTACTCATTTCAGTACATCCAACTGATAAGGAAGACACACATACGGCAGTAAAAATCAATAAAACATACTCCTTCATACTAAGTATCCCTTTCAAATATTTTTAGTAATTCACCGCACAGGATATAAAGAATCAGGGAAACAATCCTATTTCATATTGGTAATATCAGTTTAAGTTACATAATTTTTATATTATAGCAGTTTCAAGCCTGAAGTTAATAAGGCTTGCAACATTCCGACTTCCGTATAAAACCCCTACCCATATTGCCGCTATTTAAATTTTAATTTGTTTAACATTTTTAAAATTTCTAAGTTATTAATAAAAATTACTTCTTTATAAGATAGTTTTGATAACTGTAAAAACCTGATCAGCAGGATTGTTGTGGAAAATCCATAAGAAAAAGAAGAACTTATTGCAGCACCAATTATTCCGTAACGCGGGATTAGTATATAATTTAACAAAAGATTGGCAATCAAGGATGCAATGGAACTCCACGACACGAATCCAGGTATGTTATAACTGTACATTTCTATTTTTAAAAAGTTATAAATTGACAAGGCTAGAATACCGGGAAGCAGACACAGTACAGAACTATAAGCAGGCAAAAAAACCTTACCAAACATTAATAGGATAATAAACTTCCCACACACTACCATACCGAGGCACATCAATATCATAATAAATAAAACATGTCTAATAACAATTGGTGTAACGATTTTAGCGTCTCTTGATTGTAAACCGAGTCGAATAGGGAGAAATGATTGACTGATAGAACTTGAAATTGACAATAGTATCTCAGCAACAGACACACTAACAACATATAGACCTAGATTTTTGGCACCTAACATATGAGAAACAAGGACGATATCAATTTTACGAACCATGATATCAGCAATAATACTTAAGTAGCCTCGGCAACCATAAGAGAAACTTCCTTTAAGATAATCATACGATAGGTTGAAATGAAAAGAACTTTTTAAAAGAATTTTTATTGAAGAGCAGAGAGCAACTATAATTATACTTATTGCCCATGAATAAACCGCAGCCTTTAAGGAATGGCCGGTACATAATAGGAATGGGTATATAAGTATTACAGGCATTGCAGACATGCATAATGTCATGAAGTTTAAGAAATGTATCTGTTTAATAGCTGTAATGATGTCTTCCCAATATCTTTGGAGTAAAACAAGAGGAATTAAAAAAAGTACAATAGGGGTGAATGATTTGATTGTTTTACTATCGCCTTTCAACAAGCCTTCATAGGAAAAGACTACGTATCCTATACCTGCAAGGCATAAACCGAGCAATATGACAACAAGGAATGTATTGCCCGCAATTTTTTTCAGGTCACATTTATGTCTTGCGAGCATATACACATTGCCGAGACCAAACCCTAAGTTACCAAAACCTATTATCAGGTCTGGAATTGTTATAAGCAAACTGAAGATCCCTTTGTCTGTTGGTCCAAGCAGACGAGTAATAACGACATTTTTAGCTATCTGAATTACGAGGCGAAGTATTCTAATTGCAAAGGTTGAAAAGGAAAACTTGCGTAAATTGCCTAAGACCTCTTCTGTCTCATCCGTATCGCTACTATTTTTTTGAGGCATATAAGCTGAACTTTTAAAAACATTGGTGGAGTAGAAAAATAGAGAACTGGATAAAGAAAACACCCTCCATTTATGGTAAAAACAATAGAGGCAATGAACAAACATAAAGAAAAGGAGGGCAAAATGGGAATTAATTTATGTCGAGATAGTATCACAATAGAATTTAGTTGTCAATTTAGAGTTGAATTAACGAACAGCATTTAGAGGCGATCATAAAGGCATTTTAAATGGTTGCATTTTTTCCGCAAAAAGATCAAATCGGTTCGTGACAATCCAGCATACCTTGTTATCAATTTTTCTGCCACCTTTACGCAATTCCTACCTGGCCAATGCTGAAAATGCTTGAAAGTATCTTATTATTGTTGTACTTTTACAACAATTTATTTCGTTTCTTACAAGAAATAAATCTTGGTATTATCAAATTTTGAAACTCAGAGGCAGAGCTCACATAGCTGCGTTAAATCTTGAGACTTTGGTCAATCTGTACGCACCTGAAAAAATGATATTCAGCATAAATAAGAATTTACGAAAAGGTATATTATTAAGTAATGACACGTTAATAGATATTTTACAGAAGAGAATATTTGAAAACCTTATTAACTACTTTCCTACTGAAAATATTGAAAATTGTACTATCAAGGCCATTCCCCACTCTTTTGTATCTTCCAATCCGATTTACATTTTTGAAGTTGGCTTAAACCAAGGTACATTTAAAAAAGTAATTTTTGCAAAGGTTATCCCCTCGAGTGAGAATTACACAGGCGGAAAAGATGAATACGAAGTGCTTAAAACTCTCTATGGAAATGATAAACTGGAGAGAGGGCATTTCTTTGTACCACGTCCTATAGGTTATTTTGCCGAATTGAATACTATTTTAACTGAAAAGGCAGAGGGTATGAAACTAGGCAATTTATTAAAAAAACCATACAGCATATTTTCGTTTTGTAAAAATATTCAAACACACGAGTTCTTAATGACAAGGTGCGGCAACTGCCTGAAAGTCATTCACGATGTCAATGCTATCGGCAAAACATGTTTTGTTCCTGATGAATTACAAAACAAAATCAATGCCCACATTGACTATTTGACTAATAAAAAAGTGCTTAGCAGAAAAACCAAAGAAAGGATTTCAGAAGTAGTCGCAAACACGCTTTACAAAACCAGGAATTTAAAGTTTCCGTTAGTAAAACAACATGGCGATTACGGTATAGGAAACATACTTATTAGTGGTGAAAAAATTACTGTTATAGATTTTACATTTTCATGCGAGGATTTAATTTACAATGATATTAGTCATTTTTTAATGGACATAGAGATGTTTTACTATCGACACCCCAGGATGTTATTCTTTAATTTTCATACAATCGGCCTGCTTAAGAAAAGATTTTTAGAGGGATATTTCGCCAGCCTGTCAGAAATCAAAGACGTTGACTGGGTACTGATACACTTGTATAAGATTAGGAATATCATAATAAATTACCAAAGACAATATAACCGTTGTTCTCAATTTAATCGTTTTTTTTCCCCTTTTCTTAGTGTGATATATCATAAATTCCTTATGAATGAAGTTGTGAAATTATGCAAGCTCTTGTAAATTTTAGCGAAAATGATAAGATGCTGGCTTGCATTGTTGTACGCACTATAATAAAACTAAATGAAAACGCGCAAAGAGATATATCAGTGCTCAGGGCAAGTGTGATAATTCCAACCTTTAACAGGCCGGTAGAATTAAAAAACTGTATACAGTCTATTCTGGAACAGACCGTAAGACCGTTTGAATTGATTATTATTGATGATGGCAATCTCCAGGATTTACCTCTTAAAAAAGAATGCAAAGATGCGGGAATTCAATATAGATACTTAAAAAAAAACAAACCAGGCCTTACAGCATCGAGAAATGCCGGTGTAAAATTAGCACAGGGTGATATTATTTTCTTTCTTGACGATGATGTAGTTTTGTTTCCTGACTATATCCAGGAGATGTTGAATACTTATGATGAAAAACGCATAATAGGTGGTGTTGGGGGTTTAATTGCGAATCAAAAACCATCCAAATTTATACATCCTGTAAGAAGACTTCTTGACGTTGCCTTGCTTATATCAAGTTTTAGTGAGGGAAAAGTGCTTCCTTCAGGATTTTGTATCAACTTTGGTGAAACAGGACTTCCTATCAAAAGAGTAAAAGAGGTAGATTTCCTTTCCGGAGGCGTAAGTTCCTATAGAAAAGAGATTTTTGAAGAATTCTCATTCGATACTGAAAAATACCTTGGTTATGGGCTTGGTGAGGATATGGACTTTTCGTATCAAGTTTCGAAAAAGTACAAACTCATGTTAAATCCAAAAGTAAGGCTTTTTCACCTTAAATCCTCTAAAATGAGGCTTGATAAAAAAGAAGAAGGTAGGCAGTTTATTATAAACAGATATTTATTTTTTACCCGTCATGTAAAAAAAAGCTGGTGGAGTTGGCTATTTTTCTTTTATGCGATTTTTGGTTATGTTTTAATAAGAATTATTTCCTTTATTATTTTACCAAAAACAAAGAAGATAGGACGAATAAAAGGGTATTTTAGTGCTTTTGGAGATATTTTAAAGGGTAACATTAGAATCCAGAATTAGACAGATTCCTTGTAATCAGTCCGCTTTGCCACGCGGAGATATAAACCTTCAGTTTTTCTAATATTTACTGCTAGAGAAAATTGTGTCTCTACAATAAATCGCCCATTATCCTTAAATTTATCACGGAGAAACTTATTGTTTTTAATGATTAACGTAGCCCTTGCCATAGAATCGATGTCTCCTGCATTTACCAAAAATCCATTATAGTTATGGGTAACGACCTCTCCAACTCCTCCAACCCGTGTTGCAACCACAGGAACACGCATTGCACATGCCTCTAAGATTACCAAAGGTATCCCCTCTGTGTAAGAGGTAAGGAGAAGCAAATCAAGGCACCGGTATAAATCAAACAATTTACTCTGTGATAACAACCCTAAAAAACGGAATTTATTTTCCAAATCAAATTGTTTAACCAGGGACTTCATCGTTTTTTCTTCATTGCCTTCACCAGCTACAAGGAATTCACAATTGGCGTCCTGGTTAAGCACTTTTTGAGCAATATGGACGAAATCAGAGGGTCCCTTTTCCTTACTGATTCTCCCAATAAATCCAATACGAAAGGGTTGTGAAAACTTATTTAACTCTTCGGATAAATCGTCCTTCTTCGGTGGCTGCCACTTATTAAGGTCAATACTGTTGTGAATCAGATATGTCTTTCGTATCCCATATGACCTTGCAATTCGTCTTGTATTTTCAGATACGGCAATTACTGCATTAAATCGCCTTAAGAGAAACATATCGAGTCTGTTATACAAAACACTTCTAAATCGTCGCGTAATCCAGCCATGGACAGTACTAACAAGTATTAATCGTGGAAAACATAATTTCAGCAGATAACCATAAAGGTCAGATTTAGGATCATGACAATGAATAATGTTTACATCATATTTCCTGATATATAAGACAAGGTTTAGGAATTGTTTTAAACTAAAGAATTTTGAGCCGGGAAATTCAAGATAACAAATGCCCATTTCTTTTAGCTTTGCTGAGATAACTGAAGTGTCATCACCACATTTTCTCAAATATGCGGCGATAAACGAAAAACAAGCTGAATCTATGTACGCAGCCGTATTGATAATTACAGTGTCCGCCCCCCCTCCCCCGCCTGCCGTTTGTCGCAAATTGAATACAACAATTTTATTCATCTACTTTTTGCTGACGACATTACCCTTCAGTACCCTGAACTTTTCTACGGGAATATTTTTCAAATCGCTAAGGAAGTTATACTTCTTCCATTTCCCACCGTCGGTACCTAAATTTTGGAAATAAATAGAAAAATCAGAGGCATTATCCCCGTTATACATGCCGTATATTTGCATTGCCTTTGCAATTACCTTCGTGGCAGGTGACAGGTTTAACGAATCCAGATTTAGTTTCGGGTCTAGCTGTAATCGTGCGCCTTCCGGGATATACTCGTAACCAATTCCTTCTCCGTCAGTACGAGATGCAGGTGGGCTGCATAATTGCGGTTTCCCTTCCGGGTATGTGGTCTTCCGGTTAATTGGAGTTGCACACACCAAGGCGTGCCTGATTTCGCCCTTTTCAATCTCTTCCGGACGGATTAAACCCGCGATTAATGGAAAACCTGAGCCACGCGCACCGTAGGTCCACCAGTAATCAGCGTGAAAAGGCTCACGATAGCCAGACCCGTCCAAATCCCATGTATCAATCATGCTTGCAATCCATGAGCCGTCCGGCATTAGTTGAGCACGGGAGAAATCCCAGCTCTTGCGCGCTTTTGGGTCAACCAGTACCATGTGTCCGTCTTTCTCTGGGTCAGGCCATACCCCCTCAGGTACAGGCAATTTACTTGCAACACCGTCCCTGTCCGGATCAACAATGGGATTGATATCCTTTGCAATGGTTTTTACATCCTTTCTGTGACTGGTTTCTATGTCTACGACAAAGACGGGCACTGTCCATTTTGTTATGTTGCCTCTCAATGTTTTGGCCTTATGTTTTAAGTGGTTAATCATCAGGTCTGAAAAACGATCTACTTCTGGTTTTTCTGGAATAGGGGTGTTCCACGGAGACGTATCACTGAACGGACGAAAATCTGCCGGCAGAGAAATGCCTAAATAGCCTTTGCTATCAACAGCATATAGAATCGAATGTACGAAAAATATGCAATATGCAGTTACTATAAATTTTGTTCGAAATTCTTTCATATTTAAGCCCCTGTTCAGAAATTTCAATCTTGCATAACGAAGAGCTGCTTTGTTCTACAGAAAAATATCCAACCTGTTACTTTTATGCTCATTGCTTCTGTAAGACGGCAATAATGTTTGTCCTAAACGGTTTGAACAGTCTGGTCATCGTAATTCTTATCCAAATAATCTCGAATAATGCGAGTGGAGGAATAATTGTAAATACAGCCGATGAAGCCAAATATTTGACTTTCACAACCTTAAATCCTGCTGCATTTGCAAGGTTATGAATTTTATCTGCACTATTTGCCTTGTAATAGGTAACAAAATCTCCCTCCCTGTCTCTATGGAAAAAACGTACAAGTTTTGGTTTTAAAACTCTTGGAACAAGCATGAGCAAGATTGCCGTGTAGCCAGATATATTTGGGGTATGGAAAATAAACGTGCCTCCAGGTCTTAGAATCCTCTGTATTTCCCGGAAAGTAACGTCAGGATTTTCCATGTGTTCTGCAACCATATTCGCTGTTGCCAGATCAAAAGAATTGTCTTTTAAGGGAAGATTAGCTATGTCACCCTGTATTAATCGTGAAATTGTTTTGTGATTTAATAACGATTGCAGATTGCAGTCAATCCCTGCCACCATCTTACAATTCTCCGTGAGTTTTTTCTCTTCTTCCAGCCGCCATGGAGGAAGAATATGTTCTCTACAGCCCAAATCCAGCCATCTTATATCTGGTTTAACATGGAGTTTGAGTATGTCCTCATATAAAGATTGTGAATATTTCAGTGAAGGTGCAATTACTTCCTGCATCATACGTGAAAATTCGCAAAAACGTTTTCTTATGCTCATGAAACAGCCTCATACATACAGAACTTACACACTCGAAGAGAAGGGCTATTATATAGGAGTAGTGATTTCATTGAAATGTGCAAGTCCTGATATAATTAAAGTATTCGTCCTACTTCAATGTGGTTACCACTTCGTAACTTGTTTTCCTGTAAAAAAGCAGAAAAGTCCAAGCAAGGTACCATAGTTCCCAATACAAAAGTAGTACGCCGACGAGGTCATTTTTCTTAAAATCCTGAAACACGAAATACGCCGAAATAAAACCGTATAGGAAAAGGCGAAACAATAAAACGCAATTTGCAAAAATAAGAACGCCTCGATCTGTGGAACGGAAAAAGACAAAAACAAGCTGGAAAAAAATATCAAGATCAGATAAACAGGAACGAACCTTCTCATTACTCTGTTTATGAAAAGCCGTATTGAAAATATGCCGTATTTAAAAGGGTTCAGCAGTTCCTTCATCATAAAGATGCCATTCAGGCTATTAGAAATGATCCTCTGCCTTCTCTTGACCTCATGCACCGTGTTCCTGGAAGGCGCCTCCATAAATGCCTTTGCCTCTGGTTCAAACAGGAAACGGTAATGCTGTTTTACCACTGATAAACAAACATACAGGTCATCTGTTACCGCAGGAGGAATTTGCATAAACAAACTCCTTCTTATGGCGAATAACGTACCATCATTGGAAGAAATGCTTCCCGTCAGGCATTCCAGTTTTTTGATTTTCTCTTCGAATTTTGTGTGAAAAATTTGCGCCGACTCCAGTTCTTTTCTGGTTTTGCAGATTATCTTCAGACCACAGACACCACCCACAGATGGATCGCTAAAATATTTGACAAGATTCATTACGGCGTGCCTGTCAAGCATTACATCCGCGTCGGAAAATATCATTATTTCGCCTCGGGAACATTGAACAGCCTCATTAATTCCGTTATTTTTCCCTTTGTGTGTTGGAGAAGACAGGAATCGAACATGGTCACCAACAAAGGCCTTTATCCTGTCTTCTGTACCATCGGTTGAGCCGTCAGAAAAAACAATAATCTCATAATTCTCAGATGGGTAATCGAGAGAAATGGCATTCCTGATCTTATCTTCAATTATCGTTTCTGCATTACGAACCACGATTATGAAGCTTACCGATGGTTGTATGGGTACATGTCTCACAATTTTCTTTCCCTTGATCACATACACAATCCATATCATAAGAGGGTTCAGAAGGAAGATAAGGATAATAACAAAAAGTGAAAATGCCAGAATAATGCTATTTGTCATAACTAAAATGTTCATCGGGTTCTTTCTTATCTGTTTCTAAAGAGAGCCTTAAGGCTATTTGAGAGAAGGCAAGCGACGCCCAGAAGTATTTATTATAAAAGGCGCTTAACATAAAAAAGTATATCATTAACGAAATAAAGGACATTCTGTAAGCACTTACAAGAGAGACCATATCGCTCTTATGTAAGAAGCTGAAATGTTTTTTGGCCGTATAAAAATTTTTCAATGTAATCATTAAAATTATGATTAAAATTATAAAACCAAGCATGCCCGTGCCAGCAAGCACTTCGAGGTATGAATTGTGGGCATAACGGAAATCTGAGCGTCCTGCATAGCTGAAGATACGCGTAATAACACTTCTGCCATAGACTTCCTTAAAGGTACCGGGACCGGAACCCAGAATAGTATCTTCAATCAATATTTCAAATCCAATACGGAGATACGTTAACCGCGCCCGTATTGATTGGCTGGAGAGCGAAATACTTTTCAACCGTTCCCAGTACGAGTCTGGAATCAGAAGTGTGGCCAGGATTACGGCAATGATACATATTCCTGAAACCACCCCGATATGAATGGGTTTCATCTTCCGTAGATATCCAACCGAAATAAGAAAAAGAACAATGGCAAGTACTATTGAACCACCTCTGGAATAGGTAAATACTATCGCTGATATGCTTATTGTAAATAGACAAACAAAGCATATTTTCCAGAAAAAACTACGGGAAGAAAAGAAATAGTAAAATAGAAAAGGTATACCAAAAATAATCATGGCAGAAAATTCGTTGGGGTCTCCGGATGCCCCTATTGCCCGTTTGAGATTCGCTCCCGTTGTATCCATGGCAAACATTTCCCAATTAAATAAGAAACCAAGTATGGATAAAAATGAAACGAAACTAACACTTGAAATAATTATTACCGGCAGATTTTTAAAAAATTCTTTACCGGATACCAAAGCGATTGTAAGACCGAAGAAAACATACGTAGTAAAAAGCTGCCGTACATTATCAAATGAAGTTGATACATAATCAGACATCATGGCAGAGATAAGGTTGATAATAAAAAAAAGAATAAACCATATCCAGAGATTTGATGTAAGGCCGGGCATCTTTTCCTTATAGATAAACATTTTAAGCAATACGATTAAGGCAAGTAAGATACCAAGGAACTTGGAGACGGACAAGAATCCTAAAGATTCTGTAAATTCCCGGAATGAATCGCAGGGTATGAGAAAAAAGATTATGTAATAACCAATGTTCTGATTATTACTTAGAACAAGTAAAAATAAAATAAGGAAACTGGGTAACACTGCATACAGATAATGTGGAGTGGTAAGTAAATAGACCGAAATTACCATAACAAATACATAGAAGAAACTTTGCACCGGGTTGAATATAAAAGAATGAATATGTTTTCTTAATTTTCTCATCTAATTCCTTTTATCAGTTGTACAATCACGGACAACCCAGACACATGCCAACGAAGAAACGTAAGAAAAAAGAGGGGAAGCAAAAAGGAGAATAGGTTTCTGCTCCCTACCCGGAAAAACATAAGAAGTGAGGATGGAAACATCCACAGAAATACCAAAAAAAGTGTAGTATACTTGCTAAAAAAAATAATGGAAAAAACGATTGTAAACGGCACGATAATATGCCAGAGACTCAGTACGGGATTCTTTAAGGTTCTCAGAGAAAAACCCCACTGACGCGCAAGCTGGAGGGTACTTCCCTGTCTCCAGAATTCCTTCCTCATAAATTCACAAAGGTTTTTCTCGTATCCCAAATGAATAACCGATACATCTGGCACTGAAATGGCCTTAAAACCTGCCTGTAGTACCCGGAATGTCAAATCCTTATCTTCGGCCGTTATCAAGGTTTCATTAAAACCATTTGTCTTTTCAAAGGCGCTACGGTTAATAAAAAGGTTTCTCCCATCTAAAAAATCAACGCTTACAGTTTTATTCCGGTTCTGACGTAAGGGATTTCCCCATACCTTGCCAACCCATCCGGCAGATGGAGGTGTTTTTTCGATAAAACCCAACATACCCTCAAATCCATGAGAAAATAGTTCATTCGCCTTTTGAAGCCAATTCTCAGGTACGATCATGTCCGCATCAAGAAAAACAAGGATGTTACCCCGCGCTATCTTCGCACCACAATTTCTAAGCGCTGCTATGCTCTTTCTTTTACCTTCTGTGTTTTCTATGATTTGCATCCCTAGGCCCTTTACTATTTGACCTGTTCCATCAATTGAACCATTATCTACAACGACAATTTCATATGGAGTTATCACATTATCATTAGACTTGATAGATTCAATACACTTCTTGATATACGGTGCTGCATTATATGCAGGAATGATAATAGAAAAAATTACATTATTCATAATAAATACAGTAGATAGTTAATAGTTGCTGTCGGACTATTCTTTGTTAAATACTTTATATGCGATGTATCTTTACAAATGAGTCAAGTTTTAGAGATAATCAAGATTGTATAAGATAAGCAGTCAGCTTTCAGAAGTTTTCGCTGAAGCTGACTGCTGACGGCTTATGATTTTTTCATCAATCTGAGGTTTCATCTCGCCAGTTATTTACTATCAACTATTCACTGTCCACTATAGAGGCGATATCATACTCTTGTCTAAAAAATATTGATCTATCATATAAGCATTAAATGGAGAAACCGCAACATACTTTATTACATATGCATACCCGTATTGATTGTCTTTTATTTCATATTCTCTGTATACTTTGCCGTAACATAAGGCTAACTTTATTTTTACCCTTTTCTCTATAAAGCCATGATTCTTCGTCATTTCCAACTTAAAGTACGTTTCATCCCGGCTGATTTTATGATTTGTATATATAAGGAATGCATCGTCATTAATGTCTACCAGCCTGGCATATCCGGTAAATTTCCCGATTTTATGACTATCACCCTTTGTTCCAATATAGACCATTGCCTTTTCTAGCCGTATTCTCTTTAGGTCTCGTTTTTCCTTAAACATCCCCAGGACCATGCTCTTTATTACACCGTTCAAAATACTTCCGGTAATCCTCAAAAATACGGTTTTCAGTACAATGAGGATGGTGTATACGACGATCGTACATACCCAGAGAAAACTTTGCTTTCTCTTTATGAAACTATTGTCAATCAAGGTACGAATTTTTTTTGGAGTGTTGTGAGGTGTGAATAACTGGGAGTATCCAATAAGTCCGGGTTTTACAGAGAAACGTTTATCGTAGCCATTAATATTTTTGCAGTATTTTTCATAAATTGCAGGACGCTCGGGACGGGGGCCAAGGAAATCCATATCACCTTTGAGAATATTGAACAACTGCGGGAGTTCATCCAATCGGGTATTCCGAAGAAATTTCCCCAACGGTGTTTCCAGGTTGTTTTTCAGCGCAAGGAGTTCCGCCCCGATTCTGCCTTCTGCATCCTGCACCAGCGTGCGAAATTTGTACATAATAAAAGGGGTTTTGTTAAGACCAAGACGCATTCCTCTGTAGAAAACAGTTCCACCATCCTGTATTTTAATAATCAGATAAAGTATGAAAAATATCGGAGATGAAATAATGATTAAAATAAGCGCCAGTAAAAAATTAAAAATCCTGTTAAGCACAGAAGAAACAGGAGTATAGCCGCTCAGGAAAACAGAATCAGCAATTCGTAAGTTATCGTGATTTACCATGGAATATGAATGCCTTTATTCGCTTTAAGCCTTTACGCGCAAATTCCCTCGTGCAATAAAAGAAGTTTGATAAAATTGCAGCAAAATTGGTAAATAACAAACGGGGGGTTTTTGCCGGGGATTGAGGTCTTTCTTCCCACAGGGGAATGAAAAATATCACGGGAAGACCTACACAGGTTTCCGCATCTTTTGGAAACTTAAAGGTGTGATCCAGATACTCTCTTACAAAAGCAAAGCAAAAGCCCATGATAAGTCCTACGAACATACCCATGGGAATTACGTTTTTCGCTTTAGGAAATATTGGCCCGTCAGACGGAAATGCATTACTCAAAATGCTTATATATGACATAGAGGGATCGAACATCCGGTCAATTTTTGATTCTTCGCGTTTTTTAGAGAAGGCTGCATAGGAAACTTTTAAAAATTCAATCTCCCTGTGCAATCTTTGTGAAATGATATATTGTTCACTCAGTTTGGCATTCCTTTCATCGATATCCAGCATCCTGGTTTGAATATCCAGAATCTTCTTAAAGATGCCCTTCAACTGATTTACCTGATTTGCCCTGTACGTTATGATTTCTTGTTTAAATGCCTGAGATACCTCTTTCACCTCTCTCTCGTAACTCAATGCATGGTCACTTTTTGGATGGTAGGTTCTCAAGATGTCTCTCCAGCTAACGTATAGGTTTCTCAAACTAATGCCATAGTTGGTAATTGGATCGTTGTTTTCTATAAAGGAAAAATATTCAATATCCTTTGAATTAATAGTTTTCTCCAAAAACTCTATATATAAAGTTTTTTCTGTGGATTCATTCTTTAAGTGCTGCATGGTTATTTCCAGATCATTTTTCACGCGAAGGTTATTCTCTATCTCCTTTTGCGGGTCAGATGTCTTTGTTTCATTAACAAGGACTATGAGTTCATCCTCTTTTTCCTCAAGGCCTTTTTTATATCCCTTCATCTGATCATAAAAAAAGGCCTCCTCTTCGTCCGGACTAAACACCTGTTTCCGGTAAATTAAATACTGTTCCATAAGTGCGGATAATAAAACTATTGCATTATTCGGGTCTTTATCGAAATAACTCACCTTGAGTACATTCGTTAATGGTAATATCTCGACCTTTAAATTTTCATCTATCTCGAAAATCCGATCATCTATCAAAGGCGCTGTTTTTTTCCCGGGCAATAGATGCTCACCAAGATATTTTATGCATGCCCTTATTTTTCTTATAACTCTCTTTGGAAAAGATGCCCTTTTTTTCTCAAAATATACATGCTGTTCCTCAAGATATTTTATCGTTCTTGATATCACGTCATAAGACCGTAAAATTTGTATCTCAGAATATAGTTCATCAGGTGTTAATTTGAGGACAACCGGTCTCATCTCACCTATGATACCGGAGAGACTCTCTGGTTTTCTCCCTTTAATTAATATTGACCCTGTAGCCGAATAGGTCGGAGGCCAGAAAAATGCAATAAGAATGGAACAAACAAATATTGCCAATGTCGTTATACATATAACGCTTTTCTGTACAAAAAATATTGTGACGATTTCTTTTTTTAAATCTTCTAAACGAGTAGTCATAGTAACAAATATACAGACAAGTTTATTGCTGCACTGGCACTATCGTTGTCCCTCCACTCTTTGTTGGTGCATTACGTAATTGATAGCCATAGCTTAATCCAACATATGAGCTCCAACCCTGGAACATGCTAATATCCATAACCTCACGCATTACCTCAGCCATTTTTGTTAACCTTCTCTTTGGAACATAAACAAGATCCTCAGGACTCAGGTATAATAATTTATTCCCATTATCAAGACTTTTTGGTGTTTCTTGCCGATACGTCTCTTCCAAAACGAGGCGGTTAAGCGTTTTTATATCATTTTGTTGGCCAACGTTCAGGCTTGAGAAATACGGATTAGCACGATAATCACGTGTTTTATCAACTAAAAACTGTACGTCTTTGGAATATGACAACCTATCCTTTTTTCCTTTTGCACACACGGTATCGTAAAAGCCAGGAATAGTTAAAATTTCATTCAATCTATCAATGGTATTGCCTCCTGCTTTTAAAGACAGGTTGTAGCCACTGGTGTCAATTGCCTTACAAAGACCTTCAACCGTAAGCGGTGCTTTAAATTCATCCTCTGAAAAGTCCGGATAAAAACCATGTACCGTAAGGATTTTTTTCACATCAACCATGGTAGCTGCAATTTTATTTTCATGTTTCCGCATAACGACAACATTTTCAAGCTTGGCCGAATACGAAGTACTTCCTGCGCGAGCAAGAATATCCAATATTGAGGTCGGTTGTATTATTTCATATTCCCCTGGCCTAAGTACTTCTCCCAAGACATATACCTTTAAAGGTGCGTGCCTTTCCAGAAACAGGTCTATCGTAAGGCCGGGAAAAAAGTTATCGTACATATTATCCAAAAGCTTATCCACTTCAGGAATGGATTTGCCGGCAACATAGACACTACCAAGTAATGGAAAGGTAATACACCCATCAGGACCAACAGCTGCCAGCCTGCTCAAACCCCTCGGGGCAGTATGCAGGTCTTTTTTCAATTCTAAAATACGCATATTAAATTCAGGCACAATGATATAAATATCCGGATGCTTGAAGATTCTCCTGTAGCGCCTTGTCAATTCTTTCGTTATTTCATTTACCGTCTTTCCTACAACACGAACCTCACCGATATGGGGAAGTGAAATATTACCATCAGGACGAACCCTTTGTGTTTCGTTTAATTCCGGGTTTTTTGAGAATTTGACTGTGATCGTATGGTCAATTTCTATAACAAAACCGCTTCGTTCTATCCAGGTTTGTATCTGATACAGGACATCCAATACATCTCCGGGAACCAGACGGTATTCATGAAATGGGTCGTACTCATACGGGTTATGGTCAAACAATGAGGGATTTGTACTTATAATCGTGCCGTTGATCGTTAACTGCCCAACGGTTTTTAAATTCTTATTATCTGTAACACAGCCCGACAGCACTAAAATACAAATAAAAATTATTGGGCACAACATGCCGTTTTTTAAAAAAACTGCAATACTGTTAAATTTAAATTTTCCCATAAAGTATTTTCGGTATGTAATATTTCCTTTTATTTAAAACTATGCCCAGAACATTACCACCGGCTATTTCTACCTTTTCTTTAGCCTCCCGTACTATTCCCCATTTCGTTTTCTCGCATTCGACGACAAAGATTACTCCATCAAAATACCTTGCAACAAAAGTGGCATCCGAGGAACTAAAGATAGAATGCCCATCAAAAATTATGTAATCGAATTCCTTTCTTAAGGCATGTAACTTGTCTTTAAATTTATCAGTCCTAAATAATTCGAGGGTATTGAAAACTTTGCTGGTCTGGGGTATGATTGTTAAATTTTCATATTCAGTTTTTATTAACACCCCTTTATAATCCGTGTTTGATAAAAATAAACCGGCTAAACCATTAACGTTGTTAACGTGAAATAGCGTATGTATTTTTGGCCTATGTAAATTTCCCTCAACAAGAAGCACCTTTAAATTTGCTTTCGTCGATAAGGCATACGCCATGCTTATTGCAACGGTAGTTTTCCCCTCTGAAACTCCGCAACTGGTAATATAGAACGTTTTAATCTCTTTACCCCCGACTCTGCTTAAAATATTACCCTCTATCCTAGAAAGCTCACCGGCGTTTCTCTGCAAATGATCCTTTACGTCTTGCGATAGCTTACCAATTATGCTCATAAAAAATCTTTATCCGTAATTTATTTCTACAAATAGCTTGAATACCCTCTCCAAAAAACTACCTGTCAGCATATTACCTTTTCCACACATCTGCACTCGTTTTAGGATTGTTTCTTCTGGCAACGGTGATTCTTTCATCCAGGATAATTTATATGAGTCACAGCTATAGCGGTAATTTTGACTATCTCTTCTGATTCGTTACAGGTAGGGATAACAACTCCACCGTAGGATATAAATCTGGATTATCGGGAAACGGAGCAGGTCTACGCTTCAGAGGCCAAATATTGAAATGTAAACCCAGAAAGTGAATTATTAAAACACAGATCTCGGCAAGGTAAGGCGCTATCGTACCGGTAAAGTTGAGTGGCACAGTGTAGATTAATGTATCAAAGATTCTCCAGAACAAATACCGCATGGAGACAAATGCCTCCGTGATAATGAAAATGTACGTAATGGCGGACATTTAAATTACTCTATCCGGTTGAAAATCATGAGTATATGACAAGACCTCAACCCACAATAAATTGCCGGGAGAGTTCTAAATACGCAGATGCTAAATAAAGTAATGAAATACCTGCCATACATGCAGCAATCAACATAAATATATAAAGCAGTATTCCCCTGCGTATCCCTACATACAAGCGTATTCTTCAAATAAAATTTGATAAATAAAATTGGCCAATCATAATATCTTCTCAAATATATTTTGTCAAAACAAATTAGGTATCCGGCGACATTTTTTATAACACCTCTGTAGGGACTGACCGTGTGTTCACATTTGCCTTGCACGATTCAAAATGTTTCTGCTTGTTTCCCATTTGGGCAAACACATGGTTCGCTCCTACAAAAGAATATTGAATTTCCTATACATCAGGCATAAGCACTGACAAACTTGTTTGTCAGCGCTACCCTCATAACATTAAAATCCTAAACATATATTGAGCCTAAGCGACATTCGTTTTCATTCTTTGGATACTATTGCCGACCGCTGACCGCTTTTCTCAATGATCAAAGACCTCTTGTGAAGTTTAACTTGAGCACCATGAAAAGATTCTTCGTCAGGCAAAGATACACAAACCGTACATCTCTACAGATGAAGCTTGAAAATTCACTGAATTTATGTATATTCAATCTAAACACCAGTTAGAAAACCCACGGTTTGATTCCAGGCAACGAAGAAGTAAGGAGTCTCTTCGTGCAGAGTACCAATTTATTTTTTCCAATCCCGAAGGGATGTTATGATTATAGCAAAACAGAAAAAAGATTTTTAATCCCCACGAGTGAAATTTCTATACGTTGAAATATGGAAATGTGTTTAAACTAAGAAATGAGATTATTTATGATGCATGAATCAAAATCAACAGATACATCTGTCAATACTATAGAAGGGGATGTGCAGGAAAGGTTTATCAAAACTGCAGAAAAGATTCAGGTTGGGGATGATTATTATATCCATGCCTCTGCCATTGCAGCAAACATTGCAAAATTGGTTTTGAAAAAAGGCGAAACCTTTCTCGTGTGTGACCGAAGGACAGATTTTCCAGGACGTATCTCAGGAGAAATGGGTTTTTACTTTGAAGGAACCCGCTTTTTAGATGAATTTGAAGTACGAATATCCGGAGAATATCCTATTTTGCTTGAGTCGTTTACTGGTGATGATCTTATAGCAGATCTTACCAATGGAGATGTTTTCGAGAATGGAGAAATGGTAATTCCCAGGGATTCTCTTATTTTGAACCGAAGGGTCTCCTTAGACAATGGTCTTCTCTCAACAGTACTTACTTTAAAAAATTTCCATACTCACCCTATTCGTATATCATTGGAGATGTCTTTCGGATCTGATTTTGCCGATGTTTTTGAAGTTCGTGGAACAAAACGTTATGCCAGAGGTCAACCACTGCCACTCCAGTGGCAAGAGCAAAAACTCTTCTTGAGTTATCATGGACTAGATAATGTAAAAAGAACGACTTCTGTTTTTTTTGATCCAAAACCTGATCAGATCAAAGGAAAAGAAGTCAGGTACTGGGTTGAATTAAATCCCCGGGAAGAAAAAAAGATTTTCCTTACGGTAAAAGCAGAGGTGCAGGGGATGAAAAAATCCCCTGCAGGAAAAATATCTTACCGGGACTTCAATCGATGGACACGGTCAGGTTGCACAATTTTCTCCAATAATGAATTATTCAATAAATGGATTAACCGATCTTTACGGGATATTTATCTGCTCAATACACAAACACCATTTGGGTTAATACCCTATGCAGGTATACCCTGGTATGTGGCCCCTTTTGGACGTGACAGTTGTATAACCGCACTGGAATTCCTTCCTTTCAGACCTGAAATAGCGGAAGGAACTCTCAATTTCCTGGCCCATTATCAGGGAAAGGCATTTGATTCTTTCAAGGATGAACAGCCCGGAAAAATTCTCCACGAATTCAGGAAGGGAGAAATGGCTAATCTGAAAGAAATCCCCTTTATCCCATACTACGGTACGATCGATGCTTCCCCTCTGTTTATCATTCTGCTTTATCAATATGCTACATGGACCGGAAGTATATCCAAAATGAAAAAGTGGTGGCCAAATGCCTTAAAAGCCCTTGCCTGGATGGAACAATACGGGGATATGGACAAAGATGGGTATCTTGAATATCACAAAGAGTCCCCTAAAGGCCTGGCAAACCAGGGGTGGAAGGACTCCTGGGACTCCATATTCCACAAAAACGGAAAATTAGCCGAATCACCTATAGCATTAGTAGAAGTCCAGGGTTACACCTACATGGCCAAAATAGGCATGTCAAAACTGGCGGAACTTTTTTCAGAATTTGATTTGGCACAAAAACTCCAGCAAGAGGCAAATCAGTTAAAAGAAAAATTCAATACAGACTTTTGGATGGAAAATGAAAAATTTTTTGGTATTGCCCTGGACAAAAAAAAGGAACTTTGCCGGATCGTTTCTTCAAATCCAGGTCACTGCCTCTGGACCGGAATCGTTGATAAGGAAAAAGCTGAATTAGTTGCTCAAAGGCTTTTTCAAGAAGATATGTTCAGCGGTTGGGGGATTAGAACAGTTGCCGAGAGAGAGTCCCGGTTTAACCCCATGAGTTATCACAACGGTTCTGTTTGGCCGCATGATAACGCTTTAGTCCTTTCCGGCTTAAAACAATATAGGCTGAATGATTATGTGGAAAAATTGGTAACGGCTTTGACTGACGCCTCTACATTCTTTCATGACCATAGGCTCCCGGAACTTTTTTGCGGTTTCAAACGTACCTATCAGCACGGACCTACACCTTATCCCACTTCATGCTCTCCTCAAGCCTGGTCCACAGGAGTCGTTTTCACAGTACTCAAGGCCTTCTTAGGTCTTGAAGGGGATGCCTTTAATAACCGTATCTCTTTTAATCAACCTCAACTGCCAGAATGGTTAGATTGGATTGAGGTAAATAACCTGGAAGTTAGCGGAAGATATGTTCAATTCTATGCAGTCCGAGGCCCATACACCACCACAATCGAGATTTTAAATAAAAGTGAAGATCTTGAAATTGTTATGAGAAAGTAAACTTTAAAAAAATTTATCAGCGGTTTGTCTTTACCAATGAGTCAAGTTTTTTCAATAGAAATAGATTAATTGTTGGATTTCTTGCCTCAACCCAACCTACTTTGCTGCCCTTCTTATTGCCTACCGAATAACACTCCATACTTTCTCCCTACCAGACATCTTACCCCTGTTTCATTGGTCTGAAACCTCACCTCACCAGGATATTAACACAATTTGGTATAAGCTTTGCTCTCTAAATTCAGAGAATTTATGGCCTTGTGATAAATATTAAATAAAAAACCTAGAAGCTTAATACGAATACCTGGACCATAAATGTATCTTCTCGTAGAACCAGAGATACAAAAACTTGCGTCTCTACTATGATATACCTCTCGATAACTTCTGATAATCGATGAAAGGTCTCCTGATCTTCGTGGATAAATATTTTGGTATATCCTCATAGATTGCGAGAAGTGTATTGAGTGTCTTGTACTATCAGTCAATAATTCTTTTTTGGAGATGATTACATATCCAAATGGAAATACACATAGGATAATATTACTTTCTTGTGAAGTATTTAAAAGAATTTAGAAGACAAGCACTTAGGCAAATTCATTAGCTTCAAGGTAAATATGAAGGAGGTTAGTATGAGGATTGCCCAAGTTGCCCCGTTAGTGGAAAGGGTTCCGCCAGAGATGTATGGTGGAACGGAGAGGGTTGTCTATTGCCTTACCGAGGAATTGGTTAAAAGAGGGCACGAAGTAACGTTATTTGCCAGTGGAGATTCTATCACAACAGCAAAGCTTATCCCGGTCCATGAAAAAGCACTAAGATTCGATTCATGCGTAGATAATTATTATCCCTATCATATGCTCGAAATGGGAATGGTTTATGATCGTGCTAATGAATTTGATATAATTCATTCCCACATGGACTATATGGCATTTCCTTTCACTCGATTAGTTACTACTCCTACAGTACATACACTTCACGGAAGGCTTGATATTCCTGATATTAGGAAAACGTTTGAGTATTATCGGGATTCAAATTTTATTTCTATCAGTAATGCTCAGAGAAGATTTATGCCATATCTGAACTGGATTGATACCGTTTATCATGGATATCCCCTTGAAAAGTTTCCCTTTAATCCGGAACCCGAAGATTATTTGGTTTTCGTAGGAAGGATTTCTCCTGAAAAAGGGCCTGTAGAGGCAATACAAATTGCCAAGAAGGTTCACATGAAATTAATTATTGTTGCAAAAGTTGACCCGGTTGACCAGGTATATTTTGATGAAGTAGTTAAACCACTTATCCAACCTGGTCTTATTGAATACGCTGGTGAAAAAGGTGAGGAAGAACGCAATGAAATTGTAAAAAAGGCGAAGGCATTTATTTTTCCCCTTGACTGGCCTGAACCTTTCGGTTTGGTCATTATTGAATCACTGGCATGTGGAACCCCTATAATCACCAGAAACCGGGGTTCAATTCCGGAACTTATGATTCATGGAAAAACCGGTTTTATCTGCGAAACATGGGAAGAAATGGCGGACGCTGTTCAGGATATTACCTGTATCGACAGGATGGCATGCCGGCGTCATGCAGAAGAGAATTTCTCTATTTCTAAAATGGTAAATAAATATGAGAAAATATATGAACAGACCATATATAATAACCGTCCCAAGGTTTTACCCCTCAGACTGGAACACGGATTTGCAAAATCCCAAGTAGTTCCTTAAAGACTTTATAAACAGACGTAGGGGCGTATTGCATACGCCCCTACATGCAAGTTTAAATTTCCTATACGTTTCAACTAGGCCTTCGGCATCTTTTTTTCCATTAACCAGGTAGAGCGGGCATTGTATACCTTACATGGCTTTGAGAAAATAAAAACACAAATATTTAAGTCCAGATACTTATCATGTATCTTGAATCCTGAATTTTACATCTTGTTTTTACCGGCATAAGGCTTCACATCGCTGGACTTTACTTAATCTCTATCCCATTTCGCCGTCAATAAAGTGACATGTCACACTTCTGTGACGACACAATTCTGTAATATGTCACATTTTTCATACCATTTTAATGCTTATTCTTTTTATCTTTGACAATTCACTGGAATACTCTGGCGGGCGGGCTCTGCAATCAAATAAGAAAAAGTATACGGGAATACCGTAGGAGGCTTAATTATGAAAATATCTGTTATGGAAGCAGAAGCAACGAAAACCTCAGGGGCAACAAAATCCTTTTGGATCGCAAATACATCTCCACTCACATTTTCCCCATTGCAAAAAAATATTACCGTTGATGTCGCTATCATAGGTGGAGGGATTGCAGGAATGTCAGTCGCTTATTCCTTGTCCCAACATGGAAAGAAAGTTGCTGTAATCGAGGATGGGGCAATAGGCAGTGGAGAATCAGGGCGAACTACCGCACATCTTACTTATGCCCTTGACACACGATACTACGCACTTGAAAATCTCCACGGGAAAGATGGAGCGAGGCTTATTTTAGAAAGCCATACTGCTGCTATAGACCACATTGAATCCATAGTAAAAAAAGAAAACATCGCGTGTGATTTTATGAGGGTAGATGGCTATTTATTCCGTTCTGGAGAAGATTCAGAAGAAGAACCCCTCAATAAAGAACTTGATATGTTAAATCGTATTAATAGAAAGGACGTTAGATTTTTAAAGACATCACCAGCACCATTTGATACTGGTATATGTCTCTACTTTCCTCATCAAGGGCAATTCAATCCTATAAAGTATCTTGCCGGACTTGCCCGGGCAATTATCCAAAAAGATGGAAAGATATTTACAGAAACTCATGTTACAGACTTTAGTGCTTCAGGAGTAACAACAAGCACTAACTATACAATAAGTGCAAATTATATTGTAGTAACTACGTATTCACCAGTCAACGACCGTACACGGATACATACGAAGCAGGCACCCTACCGGACATATGTAATTGGTGCAAGGATACCAAAAAATTCTGTGAACAGAGCGCTCTACTGGGATACCGGTAAAAGTAGTGGAGGGCTTGGTAATCCTTACCATTATATACGGACACAACCTCTTGATAATACGTACGATCTCTTAATTGTTGGAGGAGAAGATCATAAAGCAGGGCAAGCAGATGACGAAAGTTTTGAAAGGGTTGAACAATGGACAAGAGGTCGTTTTCCCATGATAAAGGATATTCCTTATCGGTGGTCCGGACAGATTATTGAACCTCTCGATGGTATCGGTTATATCGGCCGCAACCCTTTTGATAAAAATGTCTACATTGCAACGGGTTTTTCTGGTAATGGTATGACGCACGGCACCATTTCCGGCATACTTATAAGCGACCTCATTCTTGAGAAAGAGAATCCGTGGGTGGACATATACGACCCTGCCCGCAAGCCATTATTTGCCGCAAAAGAATATCTTGAGGAAAACATTAACGTTATGAAACAATACATTGATTGGGTAAAGAAGGGCGATATATCCTCCGTTAATGAACTTGTTCCGGAGCAAGGGGCTATAATGCGGAAAAATCTGTCCAAAATAGCAGTCTATCGAGATGCAACCGGAAACGTACACGAGTTTTCTGCAGTATGTCCACATTTGGGTTGCATTATACAATGGAATCCTCATGAAAAAACCTTCGATTGTCCATGTCATGGTTCACGCTTTACGGCATATGGAAAAGTTATTACCGGTCCGTCGAACCGGGATCTTTCTCGAGAAAGTTAAAATGGTAAAAAAAGTTTTTTTCTTACTGATGTTTTTTCTCTGTTTGGTATTCTCAAAAAATACCTATGCCGTATATTATTACCTGGATAAAGAACAAATCAAAGAGGCTGCCGAGTATGGTGAAAAAAATAAAGACGTTGATTATACAACGTTCTTGAATGAATGGGTAAGGTGTGCAAACGACGGTTACGAGCGGGCAGCATTGAACACAAAATTCAGTATATTGGCCTTCGAGGCAAAACAAGCAGCCCTGGCATCCAGAAAACTAACGGAAACAGATATTATTCACTCCCTTATGGAGGTAGAAGATGTTTTATCATTTGAGGTTATTCTGTATGGTAACTCTGCTGATTTTGCCAAGGATTACCATGCCGTATTGCTATACGAAAATAAACCAATTCAGGCAATCAATAAACAAAATGATATTCATGCTAAACCAACTACCATTGGAATGCGAATGCCCGCAATCTACCGTGCAACTTGTAAATATGATTTCCCAAATTGTTATATAGAACCTAATGCAGAGGTTACACTCCTCATTATCAGCCCATTGAATAAAGAACGAAGGTTCGTTTTTCATTTAAAGGAAATGCGTTAAATACTTTCTGTGCAATGTATCTTCACACATAAGTTACGTTTAGAAGAAATCAGTAAGGTATAAGATAAGTAATTCGCTATCAGCGGTCAGCCTTCAGTTACTATCCAGTTGCACATAGCTGACTGCTGATAGTCTATGATTTTTTTATCAGTCTATGGTTGGTTCAATCTTGAAGAGTGAACCATATTTTTGGTATGGGGCCGTACGCTTTTGATTGACGTCAGGCTTGGGGAAGACACGCTGAAACGTTCCGGTTCAACCGTGGATGATTGAACCAACTCCCGAAAATATCTTTGCTAAAATATTAAATTGTCTTTGAAATATACCATCCACCCATATACCTCTCTACAAAAATCTGTGTAATCCGCGAAATCTGTGGTTTCAATCTCTTTTGTCGGTCTGAGGCTTCGCCTCGCTAGGCTTTTAAAACAAAATTATATGTCCAGAATCACCATTGTTTCCCATCCTTGTCCGGTCCTTTCAAGATGAAAACGATGGAGGGTGACGGCTTTAACATCAACCTTGAGATGATGACGACCCGGATCAATTTTCTCACCTGTTACCGTTGCCTCAAGCACATAGTTATGATTTTCCCCTTTAATTTGGATCTGATGTACCCGCAACATGAGCTGCTCAGAATCTTTATAGTAAATAAACTCCTGCAGAAAATTAAAGAGAAGCATGTCCAACGTATCGTTTTCTAGTTTAATTTCACGACTCTGCCTGGGCTGAATTGTATCAAGATCTTCAATCATTACATTCATTGTGGCAGCAGCAGCGGCAGCAAAGGTTTCTTCTAAATCAGTACCCCAGGCACGAAAGGCAGTATCGGCAATAGCAATCTCTTCAAGATATTCGTAAGGCATAAAAATAGTTTAAAATTTTATAAATGATTTATCTTACCAATAAGTCAATTTTAAAGATAACTATGATTGTATAAGCAGCCAGCTATCAGCATGCAATCTTCTGCCTAATCGCTGATAACCTGTTGACAGCTTTCAATAATAAAAAGATTTCTCACTGCGCCCGAAATGACATTTTTACCCATTTTTTATCGGACACTAAACAATAAAATTACTGTTTCAAGGCTGATTCAATGTGATAAATTAGATTTGCGATGGCAAAAAAGATATTTTACCCTTTCACATTGCCAATTGGGATAAAACGTGCTACACGCTTGCTAATCCCAGCCTGTTCGGTAGCCGCAACAACATCATCAATATTTTTATAAGCTCCCCCGGCCTCTTCTGCCAACCCTGACCATGAAGTACCCCGAACATAAATCCCATGTGCTTCCATCTCACGTTGCAATGTTTCTCCCCTCCATACCTTCTTTGCCTTGCTTCTGCTCATCGTCCTGCCACTGCCATGGGCCGTACTAAAGAATGTTTCTTTCCCTCCGGGGGTGCCTACAAGCAAATAAGAACCGGTCTCCATGCTGCCCCCAATGATAACTGGCTGGCCAATTTCTTTATATCGTTCCGGCAGGCCTTCCATCCCTGGTCCAAAGGCACGAGTAGCACCCTTTCTATGCACAAGGAGATGCTTCATTTGGCCATCAACACTATGCCGCTCGAATTTTGCTGTATTATGTGCAACATCATAAACCATGTGCATGTTCATATCCTGAGGAGAACGATGAAATACATCAGCAAAGACCTCGCGTATCCGGTGTAAAATGACCTGACGGTTTGCAAACGACATATTAATCGCACATTTCATAGCGGCATAATAATCTTTCCCTTCTGGAGAATTGAAAGGAGCAGAGGCCAGCTCTCGATCCAGGATATTGATTCCATATTTACTCTGCATAACTTTCAAAAACACCTGCAGGTAGTCCGTTGCAACTTGATGACCAAACCCCCGACTTCCGCAGTGAAACATAATTACAACCTGGTCTGGAGTAGTAATGCCAAAAAACCGTGCAAGTTTATCATCGTAAATATTCTCTCGACGCACTACCTGTACTTCCAGATAATGATTGCCAGAACCTAGTGTCCCGATTTGGTTATAGCCACGATCAATAGCCTTTTCGCTGACCTTTGAAGAATCTGCTCCCTCGATGCAGCCTGATTCCTCGGTCATTTCAAGGTCTTCTTCCCATCCAAAACCATTTTTCACACACCAACGTGACCCCTGTTCGGCTACTTGCCTGAATTCACTTCTTGATATCTTTAAAAAACCTGTGCACCCAACTCCTGCCGGAATTCTCTCATAGAGTTTATCAACCAATTTTTTCAAATGCGGCCTTACATCGTTAAAAGTAAGATTCGTCTTTATTAATCGCATGCCACAATTAATATCGAAACCGATACCCCCCGGAGAGATCACCCCTTCTTCAACGTCCATTGCAGCAACGCCTCCAATAGGAAAACCATAACCAAAGTGTCCGTCTGGCATACAAAGGGCATATTTTGTGATGCCCGGTAATGTAGCCACATTTGTGATCTGGTCATAAACGGCCTCGTCCATTTCCCGAATTAATTTTTCAGTTCCATAGACTCTGGCCGGAACCCGCATCCCAGCCTTATAAGAAATGGGTAGTTCCCAAACTGTATCAGATATCCGTTGAATAACTGAAGGAACAGGCATCGTCTCTCTGCCTCCTTTTTTTGTTATTTATAGACTTTTACAAAATAAACACAATAGGTTACTTTGCATTTCGATGATTTACCTTATCTTTTCAACCAAGGGAAAAAATCATTTTTTTCTGTGATTGACGTATTCCACGCCACGTCCAAGGTCGTTTCAGTCGCCTTCAATTGAGCCAAAATGTTTGGCATGTTTCTATGCCTGGCGCTGATCAAAAACGTACAGGCCAATGCTAAACACATAGTTCAGTCTCCAAGATAAAACTAGCCCGAGAAAATTCATAACGGGAGTATGGCAACCCTTAAGGTTGCTATCCTATACACGTATTCAGTGGGAAAGTAAGTCTAAACTCTAGCCCTGTATCTTAATAACAGATAAAAGTTATCGAAATTCTCATTTAATTCGATAACTACTTTGCTGAAATCTAAGATATATTTCGCATTTTTTATACCAAAGCAAAATATATTTTAGAAGAGGTATTGCATTTTACTCCTTTACTTGGGTTCTGAAAATAAGTACTATACTGTTACGTACAGGAAGAAAGGAACAAAGCAAAGATTCGTATGATCAGAAGCACAGACCCAGAGGTAATACGTCCTTATCTGAAAGATGCATCTAACCTCAAAGGAGGCTATGCAGAGGAAGTAGTTTTTCCTGAGGACGAGAAAGACATCGTACAGATACTCCATGAGGCCTGCCGTACTAAGACACCAGTAACCATTGCAGGCAATGGAACCGGTCTTGTAGGAGCAAGAATACCTTTTGGAGGAATTGTACTTTCGACACAAAAACTCGGCAAATTGCAGGAAATATACCAGACCAGTGATGGTCCTGGCTATGTGATAACAGGACCTGCACTAACCCATAAAGAGCTTCAGGAAACGGTTTCAAAAAAAGGACTTATTTACCCCCCGGACCCTACCGAACAAAATGCCTTCCTTGGTGCCAGTGTTGCAACAAATGCCTCAGGCGCCCGTACTTTTAAATACGGGTCTACCCGTAGATGGATAAAACGGTTAAAGGTTATTCTTACTACAGGAGATATTCTGGAACTACGCCGGGGAGAATTCACTGCAGACGAAAAAGGTCAAATTTTCTTGAAAGGCTCTCAAAACTCCTTTAAATTGAAATTACCCAAATACCGGATTCCTGAAGGAAAGCATTCTGCCGGATATTATGTGACTCCAGGAATGAGTGCACTTGATCTTTTTATTGGATCAGAAGGAACCCTGGGCGTAATTACTGAAATTGAGTTGGAGTTAATCCCCAAGCCGTATAAATTCTTTAGTGGTATTATCTTTTTTGACCGAGAGGAAAAGGCCTGGCAATTTGCAGATCAGGCAAAAGAACAATCGTTGAAAAACCGCACTTCTATGGTAGAAGGTCAGCTTGATGCCAGCGCCGTAGAGTATTTTGATTCTCACGCCCTCGAAATTTTACGTTCTTCTTATCCTCAAATTCCCCGGCAGGCACGATCTGCTATCTTCTTTGAACAAGAGATCATGGTTGATGTATCAGAAAAGAGGCTTAAGGAACAATGGTACCGGGTGTCTCAAAAACATCAGGCATTAATCGACCAGAGCTGGTTTGGCATAAGTCCCGAGGAACACGCCCAATTCCGTGTATTCCGGCATGCAATTCCTGTCCTTGTCAACAAAATATTACGCCAATATCAACAAATAAAAATTGGTACTGATTTTACCGCCCCTAAAAAACATTTTTTTGATCTGTTACAACTGTACCAGCATACCCTTAAGGATTCCGGGCTTCGATATTGCATCTTCGGGCACATCGCAGACAATCACCTTCACGTTAATCTCCTGCCCCAAAACAATCAAGAAGCTCGGAAGGGATGGCAACTCTATTCAAAGATAGCTAAATCGATTATTAACTGGGGAGGATCCATTTCCGCGGAACATGGTATCGGTAAAATTAGAAAAAAATACCTTCTCGATATGTTTGGCCAATCAGGGCTAAAGGAAATGGCTCTTATGAAAAAATGCCTGGATCCATGGAAAATTTTGGGGATCGGAAATATCATTCCAGAAGAATTTCTCCACGATGAAAGAAATTAACTGTGTGAAATGTCACACTTTTGTGACAGCACACCTTTGTGTCTTGTCATACTTCAACAATTCCTAATTTTCTTGTTGCTCTCTTATAGTCACTTTCCCGATGAAGTATAATTATGCTATTTTCCATGTATGGTACATCTTTTGATAGTAAATCTTGAAATCCAAGAAGTTATTGTGAACCTATCGAAAAAAGGAGGAATAAGCATGCCCAGGGAAACCGGATATTCAATTTTTCCTAAACCAATATCCATAGCTATTATAGTCTTGTTATCATTAACAGGGTGTGCGCCAGTAATATCGAAACAGACCAGAGAACAGATAAATCCTGATATTGCACCTGAAGAAGTACTGAGAAATCCTGAACAATACAAAGGAGAAATGGTTATTTTAAGTGGAGAAATTATCGAAATTGAGAATAAGGAAGATAACACTTCAGTAAAGGTATTACAACTGCCCGCAGGGTTTCGTGGAAAACCGAAGGATATGAGTAAATCTGAGGGGAGATTTTTAGCAATTGCCGACTATTATTTAGATCCATTTATCTATACAAAAGGGCGCAAAGTCACCGTTGCCGGAAAAGTCGAAGGAACTCGCCAGTTACCCTTGGGAGAAACACAATATAATTACCCTGTAATCCATGTTACGGAATTGTATCTTTGGTCAATTGAGGAAGATTATTATTATCCATATCCTTCATTCCACATCGGTTTTGGCTTTGGACATTCTTTTTGACAAAGCAGGCAATCAGAAACAGCTCGTATTTTCAGGAGACTACTATCAGTTAAGGCCAATGACTTTAGGGATCAATTCTCCGGGAGTTCAAGGGTTCAAGTAGAGGTGAACTTAACCACAGGTCTCACTCCCCCCCTTGACCATTGAACTCTTTCGGGTAAAAGTTGAACTAAAGTATTCGCCTGAAGGGGTTTTCTTTCCCCGATAAATGACAATGAGGAGGTAATCTATGCGAAAAAGTAGTAAGCACTCCATTTCCTGCGTAACCATGTTTATGCTGTTATTAGCATTTCTCGGCTGCGCACCGGTTATATCAAAACAGGTCAGGGAACAGGTCAATCCGGATATTACTCTTGAAGAAGTATTTAAAGACCCTGAACGCTTCAAGGGTGAAACAGTTATTGTAAGCGGGGATATCATTGAGACAGAGGTTACCAAAGAAGGTACATTACTAAAGATACTGCAGCATCCGGCTGGTTTCCGTGGAAAACCGAAAGACGTTGATAAATCAGAAGGAAGACTTCTGGCAATTGCCGATTTCTATCTGGATCCCTATGTCTACAGAAAAGGACGCGAGGTTACAATTGGAGGAGAAGTCCAAGGTATACGACCACTGCCTTTGGGGGAAATACAATATAACTATCCTGAAATCCGTATCAAGGATATATATATCTGGCCAATTGAAAGGGTGTATTATCACCCCTATCGTCCCTATTACTATTATAATGACTATTGGTGGTGGCGGGGCAGATATTGGTAACATCTAGCGAAGCGAAATCTCAGACCGGTAAAAAGAAGAGGCCAGTAATTGTATGGTGAAATGGTTAAAAACCATCCAGCCATTATTATTCATCATATGTTATGTATTGAAAACTTGACTCATGGGTAAAGATAAATCGCATATAAAGTATTTAATTTAATCCTTATCTAATAAATAATTGAAGCCTTCTTTCCAATCTTTGTAATCAACTACGTAATTATATCCACATACCTTGCTTATTTCTCTCCCCTGCAATACCTCGTCAATTTTCTTTGCACGGTCTCTGGTTTCCTTCTGTGGACCGAAAGGGTTAAACCCCATCCCACCTTCCCGAAGAAATACATAATCACAAATGAGTAGGACATCCTCAAAAAGATATAAGGTAAAACCTGGCGTATGACCTCCGATATGGAATGCTTCAATCCCGTATTCAACAAAATTTTCTTTAAAGGTTACATCAAAGGTAAAGCCGCGACAAATACTGTGGGCGGAGTCCATTGTATGAATACACACGCTAGATTGAAAAAGGTCACGGTACTGATTGCTCGCACCGAGAAAGTGGTGGTGAGTAAACATTATGGTATCCGTCAGCTTAAGACCTTTATCAAAGCACGAAGGACAGTCGATCCAGAATGCCTTTTCACCTGTCTCGATGCGATAGGCAGCGTGTTCCAGCCCCAGCGCTGGAACGGAATTCAAACGAGTTACTTTTTCATTCACAAAGACACCTTTAACCTTAAACCTCGCAGAACACTCCTCCGAGGTAATAAATTTTTCTTTCTGAGCACCGCAAAAGGGGCAAAAGTCCGGATGATAACCTACCATATTATACCCACATACAGTACAAACATATTGTTCTTTTTGCATAATTTCCTCCTTTAGCATCCCTCTGCAAAAACTTCTTTCTTTTACAAATTTTTTAATAGTTTTTTCAGAAGGAATGGATTAATGGCTGGATGGTCGATACGAGCGAAAAGTTTTTACCGTTAATAATGTTCAGCCATATAAAACATCATAGAACCATCTAGCCATCCAACCATTAATATATCTCGACAAGGTTAGGTTGACACTATTTCCAAAAATCCAGAAGAGTTCCACCCATAACAAATATCCACTGCTCCGATATTCCATTTGTTTGTGGCCATACCACGCTAGGTATCTTCAATAAGGGGTCTTATCGTCTGTGATATAATGTATCTGTTGTTGGCAATCCATCGATAGACAACGTATAAAAATAGTTTGATTACAGGGATTTTAAACAAAATGGAAAACCATCGAAAACCCTTCAACCGAATGAGTATTTCTGGCAATGCCTTATCACCTGCCAAAACTCGGTTATTTGGAAGCACCAATTGAAGGGACTGCATGCAGGCATCGTCTGTTATTTGTGGAAATCGGTTCCTGCGCTCCTCAGATTGACATGGAACAAACATGAATGCATCTTTTCGAACGGCATGTAATTCGATCCACTTCATGCATCCACGGCACAAACTACACTTATCATCATAAATAAGAACTGCAGCCCTCATCTTTCATACAGTACCTTAACGAATTTCAATTTCACAGAGTTCAATCCCTGACAAATTAGAAATATCCCTCACTGGCTGACTCCCATCATACTTACTTTCAAGGACGGCGTTACCATTATGATAAATAGTAACCGGTACATCATTAATATTTCTCTGAAGAAGAAATTTATAGTGGAATTGTGTGCGATCCCCCGTATTCCGGGTAATAACCGATACAACCCTGTTATTACCTGGTAATAATTTATCCTCTACACAGCAAAAATCCTTCCATTTCATTTTTTCGGCCTTCTGGGTTTCTAGAAAAACCAAGGAAACCTCGTCTCCCTCTGTTAACTCTGTAAGATTAAATCCTAATCCCTTTAACCCATCCTCAATAATGACCTTAGTCGGTGTTTTATGGATAATTCTTTTTGTATCGTTCCAGGCATTTGGATTTTTTAGGAAATAATCCACAATCTTCCCCTGAGCAAGGATTACGGTATTTGTTGAGAAAAAGAAAAAAATTATGAATACATACTGAATATACTTCATTCTTTCATACCCTTCATTAAATAATTTGTATGTGATATACTTCACACATGAGTCAAGTTTTCAATGCATGATATACGATACGTGATAATGGCTAAATGGTTATATGGCTGGATGGTTTTTAACCATTTCACTATTTGACTATTTGATTATTTAAACATACAACCAAACAAATAAAATTGTATCTTATTTTTATACGTCCGAGCTTTGTCTCGTTAGGATTTCATAGGGGTCTTTCTATATAAATTATTATCCTTAATATAATCTTCCACACACCTTGGCACTAAATATCTTATACTGCATCCACGATACAATCTGTTTCTTATCTCAGTTGAAGATATACCGATAGGCGGTATTGTGACCTTCAGCATCTCGATCCTCATTTGTTGTTCAGAAACAATTCCCTCCCCCCCTCTATTCACTCCCTGTATATGAGCAGGCTGAAGGAAAATATTTTTCGTATCCTTTTCTGGCAGGTGACTCACATAAAGTTTATTATTATGAGAGACATCTTCCGATACAATGTTTTTATTTATGGTAACAGGAAAACGATTCACTACGATAAAACGGCATATCCGGGAAAGGGTATCAACCTCTTTCCAGGTACTTATTTCATTAATCATATCCGTTCCAACAATGAGGTAAAGATTATGCTGTTCTCCATACATCTCTTTAAAAGCCTTGATTGTATCAATTGTATACGATCTCCCGGAACGCTTAATCTCGACATCAGATATCTCAAAATGCTCGTTGTCACGTATTGCATCTTTTACCATTTGATATCGGTGAAAAGCATCCGCCAAATCTCCCGATTCTTTATGGGGGGAAATTCCTGTAGGGATAAATACCACCTTTGATAACGACTGCTGATGAAATACCTCTTCTGCGGCAATTAAATGACCTATATGAATAGGGTTAAATGACCCACCAAAAATACCAATATCCATGTTCTTTCCTTCATATTGCATAAAACATCGTTAGATCACAATTGTGTTGTTTGTAGGGGCGCATTGCATACGCCCTTACCATTTTTACTGTTAATTCCTGAGCTAAACCACCCGCTAAGCGGGTGTGAATAGCAAAAGCTAAGCTGTAGTATTTACAAAAAAAATCTCCTTCAGTATATTGCGATTGGGAATGCTTTAAGATTGCAATATAGCAGAA
>JBDIVL010000045.1:0-33925 GCA_039794405.1 Candidatus Jinrextremum sp.
TTACACCAAGAGGAGAATTTTCTATAATCCTGGCGGGGGCTATCGCAATGAGCCACAATGTGCCTTATCCATTAGGATCACTTACCGGCATCTATGTACTTCTGAGCGCCATCCTTGGCAGTATTATGATGAAAGAAGCCGATTGGATTGTAAAATGGTTTGTAAAAAGGAGAGATAAGGAAACCGTCCAAGCGAGTGAAAATGTATAGCTACCGGATCTACTGAACGCTTATATTTTCAGTAGTCAAGATATTTCATGATTTGTTGTATTATGCATCTAATGACAAGTTATTTTACATAAAAATATTGACATGTGTTTACGAAGATACTACAAAAAAGCCTTATGAAAACATCTTTATTTGTAAAAATTCCATCACAAGAAGGATTTTATTTGGATCAGAAAATAGAAATTCTGTCCTCTCCTGTTACTCCACCTTAAAATCAACCTGCACCTCAGGCATCAAGTCGTTTTTGTTTTATTCCCCAATATTTAGAAGTTTTTTGTTTAACTTTTTTAGAACTAAAAATAGGTAACAATTTAGTTTATTGAAAAAAACTCTGTACGAATGGTATTTATTGTAGGGGCAGGTTTGAAACCTGCCTTACGCAGCATATAATACTTTGTTATTGTTGGAATTTTTCAAAAAACTAAATTGTTATGATTATTGATAATAAGATTATATGGATATTTCAACTCCAACGGTAATTACGAACACTAAATTAAAAAGTATGAGTGAAGAGATACGACGGGAATCATCGCGCCGTCGTACTTTTGCGATTATTTCGCATCCAGATGCTGGCAAAACAACGCTAACGGAGAAACTTTTGTTGTATGGCGGGGCTTTAGACCTTGCTGGTTCAGTTACAGCGAAGAAAAGGCAGAGGGAAACCGCTTCGGACTGGATGGAGCTTGAGAAAAAAAGGGGAATTTCCATTTCCTCAACGGTTCTCCAGTTTGATTACGAAAACTACAGACTGAATTTGCTTGATACACCCGGTCACAAAGATTTTTCGGAAGGTACGTATCGCGTATTAATGGCTGTCGATGCGGTAATTATGGTCATTGATGCTGGGAAAGGTGTCGAGAGTCAAACCCGCAAACTCTTTGAGATCTGCCGGAAGCGATTCTGGATGATGCACACTGTGGTTTTGAACGGGATGCCGTTCTCCAAGGAAAGACAACACCGATTTTTTTTGGAAGCGCGGCTAACAATTTTGGTGTGGAGTTTCTTTTGAAGGGATTCCTGGAGTATTCATCTGGCCCTGCCCCCCAGAAAAGCAATAAGCGGCTGTATCCCGTTGGATAATCTTCACTTCTCCGGGTTTATTTTTAAAGTCCAGACGAACATGAACCCACTGCACAGGGATCGAATGGTTTTTGTAAGAGTTTGTTCCGGAAGATTCTATCGTGACATTGCGATACACCACGCGCGCCTTGGAAAAGAAATACGGCTATCAAGTTGCCATAATGTTTTTGGTCGTAACCGGGAAATCGCCGGGGAAGCTTATCCCGGCGATATCATCGGTTTTGTAACGAGAGCAGATTTTCGTGTCGGAGATACAATCAGCACGGACCCGGATTTAATTTTCGAGGAGATTCCACGGTTTGCTCCTGAGTGTTTTGCTTTTCTGCATAATTCTTTGACATCAAGTTATAAATCTTTCCGCAAAGGCGTGGAACATCTTCTTGCCGAGGATATTGTGCAGGTTTTATCTGCATGAACATAAGTGCAGCCTGCCCCTTTTAGGGGCGGTAGGACACTTACAATTTGAAGTTATGCAGTATCGCCTTAAAGATGAATATGGGGCTGAGTCCAGGTTAGAGTCCATGCCATGGAATGTTCTTAGATGGGGGTGGACACCCCTTTGAGTGATACGGATTTAAAACAGTCTATACCACATGGCGCTGCATTGGGTATTGACGAACAAGGACGAAAAGTTATTCTCTTTCAGTCTGAATGGTCCTTAAAGTATTTTTCGGAAAAGAATCCTTCGATAAAACTTTCTGATTCACCCAATAAAACCAAATGAAGGGAACATTTTGAACTCAGGTATGAGTATATCGATGATTTGATATTTCTCATAATACCTTGTGGCTATAAAATTAAGAAGAAAGGCAATTTGAATTTAAAACCAAAGTGTCCTCTATGTCATGCGCACGCACTGTTGTTTTACGAAACACCGCCAGAAAGTTTTTATCTTTATATTTCAACAGAGGAAAATGGAGGAAACATTATGATACCTGAAGAAAAGGAGTCTATCAGGAAGGAGATTGACCTGCGGATTGCAAAGGCGAAGAAAACCATCGAAAGGCTTCATGATCAAATAAAACCGATTGAGGTTAACGACGGATCGATTGGCAGGGTCACACGGATGGATGCAATTCAGCAAAAGAGTATGTTGGAGGCTAATCTCCGGTCAGCAGAGGAGTCACTGACTAAACTTGAGCAGGCGCTCGACAATCTTGATAAACCTCATTTTGGGATGTGTGTGAGGTGCCAAAAGCAAATCCCGCTTGAACGCATACTCGCCATCCCTGAAACAAGGCTTTGTGTTAGGTTAGCTGCGCTTCTATGATTTGAAATTTTTTATTGACGCAAGAGTTTGAGATTGTATAATGACATTTTCATCATAAATTAACACTTAGAAATATAACATCCAATCCAATGTAAAAATACACCTGTCTGATCAAATAGTAGCTATGAAAAGTTTGCATACTTCCCTTTTAGTGTAAACACGTAGCGTTAGCACATCATTAACTAATAAATTCCCTTGAATTTTAAAAAATATTTAAATCCCCAGGAGGACAATATGTTTAATTTTTATCTTAAAAAGTGTGCAAATATGAGGGATGATATATTGTCCGGCTTAACCGTTATGCTGGCGCTAATACCAGAGGCAGTGGCATTTTCTTTCGTTGCTGGTGTGCAACCTCTGGTAGGTTTATATGCTGCCTTTATCGTGGGATTTGTTACTGCGGTCATTGGTGGAAGGCCAGGAATGATATCTGGTGCAACGGGGGCCCTGGCAGTTATTATGATCGACCTTGTCTCGAAGCATGGAGTAGAATACCTGTTTGCCGCAGTTGTATTGATGGGTATTATTCAGATAACCGCAGGGATTTTACGCTTAGGCAAGTTTATTCGATTGATACCCCATCCCGTCATGCTTGGTTTTGTCAACGGTCTTGCAATCGTTATCTTTCTCTCCCAGTTACAGCATTTCAAAATACCAGGAGAAACAGGTGCATCGGCCTGGATGAGTGGAACACCCTTATGGTTCATGGTGGGGATAGCAGGAATTACTATGGCGATTATTTATTTTTTGCCACGACTAACACGTGCAGTTCCTGCTTCCTTGATTGCCATCATTGTGGTTACGGCAGCGGTAGTAGGATGCAATATCGATACCTTAAAGGTAGGTGACATGGCTTCTGTCGCCGGAGGGCTACCGCAATTTCATATCCCCGTGATTTCTCTAAACTGGGAAACTCTCAGGATTATTGCTCCATATTCTGTTATCCTTGCTGCTGTTGGTTTGCTGGAGTCCCTGATGACCGTAACCCTGATAGATGAATTGACCGAGACCCGCGGAAATAACAACAAAGAATGTCTTGGTCAGGGTATTGCAAATGTAATTTCTGGTTTCTTTGGTACAATGGGAGGATGTGCGATGATTGGCCAGAGTATGATCAATGTGAATTCCGGTGGACGGGGGCGGTTGTCGGGAATTACTGCTGCAATATCTTTGCTCTTGTGTATTTTATTTGCTTCGAGGTTTATAGAAATGATTCCACTTGCTGCGTTGGTGGGAGTTATGTTTATGGTCGTATTCAGCACGTTTGAATGGACAAGCTTCCGCATTATCCGTAAAATCCCGCGAGCCGATGCATTTGTGTTGATTCTTGTCTCTGGTGTGACGGTGTTTACTGATCTTGCTATTGCAGTAGCAGCCGGAGTAATCGTTTCTGCCTTAGTTTTTGCATGGAAAAGCGGCAAACATATCAAAATCTACTCATACATAAATGAACATGGTTTTGGTATCCACGATTTGCACGGCCCGTTGTTTTTTGGATCTGTACGAAAATTTCTTGATTATTTTGATCCACATAAGGATCCGGAAGATGTAGTGATAGATTTTAAACATTCCCGGGTCTGTGATCATTCAGGTCTTGAAGCTATTAAATCACTGTCAGAGCGTTATCTCAAACTCGGAAAGCGTTTGCATCTGAAACAGCTTAGCACAGAGTGCCAACTTCGTTTAAAAAACATGGAGGACTTTATTATGATAAACATTATAGACGAACCACAATACCTCATGTTGCCAGGTACCGAAGAACGGCCAAAATTAGCGCCACATCTTAGCACAAAACATCTGGCAGGAAAATCCTCTTAAGGAAGCAAGGTATTTTCTTAAATATTAATATTTGTTGTAACGGTTGAGTTTTTGAAAAAAATCAAACGGGTATTTTTTGATACGAAGTAAATATGGTATTTTTAGTTTAATTGCAGCTATAAATACAAGAGTTATTTTACATGCAACTAAATGTTGATAAAATCTTGACAAATAAGTAAACAGAAGTATACTAAACCTAAGAATAATAATTACAGTCCGGTGAAATTGCCAATATCTACAAAAACCACCAAAAACATTCATGAAGTCTTTATATTTTTCTCATACTCATGCATACGATAAAGTTGAAACAGACATTTACAACACTCTTAATTTTTCTGTTTTACTTTTATGGAATATGTTTGCCCCAAGGAAAAGCAGAAAAAGTTTCGATAGCGAAGGACTCCCAGCAAGATCCTGCCAATAATAAAAAAGAGACAGGGTTTTTCGTTGAAACAGGAGACCTTTCCCCGGAGAAATCTTTGCAAGTTGTGACGGAAGAGAATCTCCAAAGGAAACCCCTTGATGGGGAACACAAATCAATTGTTGTACAGAATGGGATTTCTTTAAAAGATAAAGAAAAAAATGTATACTCACGTACATTTCCACAAATACTTTTCAGCATATCCGGTATTATATCTGTAATAAAGGAAAAAAAAGATATTCAGGAAGAATTATCTCTTGATAAAGATTATCAATCAATCGCTACAGAGAAAGAGATTTCCTCAAATAATATAGAAAAAAATGTTTCCCAAACTACATCAGCACAGGATTGTTCTGCTACGTCAGTTTCGGAGATACAATTCTCTCCTTTAGAGCAACATGGAATACAGAAACCTACCATAGATAAAAAACCTTCTCAGGATACTGCAAGCGACAAAAACTTTCAGGAAAATATTTCTATACATGAAGATGATCAAAAAATTGCCGTAGAGGAGAATATCTCCTCTGTTACATCTCCAGCAATACTTTCTCCTGATAAAGAAGGTTCTTCTTTGACTGAGGAAGAAAAGGGGGATCAAGTATCGGTTATCGATAACGAACAGCAGCGAAATACGTCTGATGAGGAAAAAACACCTTCCCTGGAAGAAGAGAAATTGCCAATTAATCACCAGGTAAACACCGATGAGAAAGAATCTCAGGATATAAAAGAGAATGATATCTCTTCTCATGTATCAGAACCTTCTCCTACAACTGCGTATGAGAAGGAAACTCTTCCTGAATCTGTTATTGAGGATAGTGAAAATTCAAAGGAGGCATCTCATATCAATGAAGACAAGGAAGGGATTATTATAAATAAGGATATGCTTTCGGATGTTAAAGAAAAGGAAACCCTTTCTATCACATCTACGGCAGTACCCTCTACTCCTTCTCCCGGTAAAGGAGAATCATTGGTGAAAGAAGAAAAGGGTACACAATCGTCTAAAGTTCCTGATGATCAGCAAGGAATTGTCCCCGATGAGGAAAATGTTCCTCTCTTACGAGAAGAAAAATCACCAATCAATTACCAATCAATGAGCAACGAGAAAACGATACCTCAGCATAGAGAAGATGAAAATATTTCTTCTTCTCCGTCAGAACTTCCTACTACGGACGTCCGTGAGAAGGAATCTTCAGCAATAGAAGGGACCCAGACAGATGCCGGAGAAAGTAAATATCTTCAAGATGCTCCTGAGAATGGGGCATTACCATCTTCTCCTATAAACGAGCCTTCAAATAAAACAGAGGTGGAGGCGTCAATGCCGTTAAACAGAGATACTCAAGAATCAAATGAAGAAATACATCTGCAAAAATCAGTTGGAGATATAAAAGAAGGGGAAGAGGAGATAAAATATACATGGAAAATCTGGCATTCTGATCCAACCCATAGTGTCATCCTTGCTGTTGTTATTACCCTTGTTGCTGCCAAAATAGGCGGGTGGACAGCAAGGATGATAAAGTTTCCCGGTGTTGTAGGAAAATTAATACTGGGGATGATATTAGGGAACATGTATCTCCTTACTGGTTCTGATTATTTTGATTTCCTCAAGACAATGCCATTTCTTAAGATGATATCTTACTTTGGGACATTGGTACTTCTTTTAACCGCAGGGCTTACCACAGATCTTAGGGCAATATTACGGGTGGGAGCCTCTTCTTTTCTTGTGTGTTTAGGTGGTATCGTTGCTCCTGCCGGGTTGGGAATTATCGTGAGCCACTTTCTTCTTCCGGATACCTCTGATGGTGCAAAACTACTTTTAGCTATTATTCTTTGTAATTCAAGTACTGGCCTATTACTTGCGATCTTGAGTGAATTAAAGGCGATGAATACCCTGGAGGGAAGGGTAATAGCAGGTGCAACGATTCTTACTGATATTGTTGCAATATTGACTTTTGGTGTAGTTAGCGGAGTTGTTGTCAAAGGTGGAGTTTCCCTGCTCGGTATATCAGTTAGCTTTGGCATTGCAATATGTTTCTTAGTAATCGCTGTAATAATCATATTTAAGTATGGTGAAAAATTTGGGAACTTTCTGACGAAAAGATTGACAGAGGGTATCAATATCCCAATTGTTGTAATTTTATCTCTTTTGCTGGCCTTTATGTTCGGATCGGTTGGACTCCATACGGTGATCGGGGCGTTTATTGCCGGTTTGTTTCTGCGAAATGTAAAGTTGAGGGATTCAGACGATAGGGAACACCGCAACGTTGAATCATTTATAAGACCATTTTATGTGATCCTCGTACCGATACTTTTTGTTAGAGTGGGGGCTCAGGTGGATTTAAAAAGCTTTTTTAATATAGATGCAGTACTTCTTGGCCTTGCTATTACAGGTGCAGCTCTCATAGGGAAGATGTTTTGTAGTATTTGTCCCGTCGAGAAAGGGATAAATCGTCTTGCTATAGGTATAGGAATGGCGACGAAAATGGAGGGGACCCTAATCTTAGCTGGAATAGGGAGAGATATAGGAATACTGAATGATACGGTGTTTTCTTCTATTATTATGGTGATTGTGCTTACTTCAACGATATGTCCTTTTCTTATGAAGGTACTCTTACTCAGGAAAAATAATATCCGTTACGAAGGTATTTGTATCGATGCAGAAAAAAAAGTATTAGAGAAGGTTGGTGTAAATTAACGTATTCAACTTACGTGGTTTATAGTATTCAAGCGATGAAACCGAACAGTATTTTAGATCGGGTGGCACGGACAAACTGGTTTGTCCGTGATGGTGTAATCAAATCCTGGTTCATTTTATTTGGTTTCATTATATTCTGTTCAGTTTCATCTATTGGATGCTATAGTACATCTTTCATTATATGAAAGTCCAAGGTTGGTTCAGTCTTGTAGATTGAACCATGCGTTTGGAATTGATGCATGGCCTTTGATTAGTGCCAGGCATAGGCAAACGTACCAAACGTTTCGGCTCAATCGCAGACGGTTGAACCAACCATGACAATACTCCCGAAAAAGTACAAAAATTTATGTCCAGATACTGTCTTTCGAGATTAGAAAATAGCTAGAAATAACATGAAGGGCCTATCTATCAATGCAATAATCCTTATTGCCATAGCATTATTTGTCAATACTGGTTTTGCAGTAAAAATGTTCAACAAATACCATAAAATGAAAGAATCCGGATACCTGAGAGAAAAAACTTTTCAGGAGCAAATGGAACAAAGGGTAATGAAATGCTTTGGTAACAGAGAAGAGTTACATAATTTGATTCGTGATTTTGTACAATATAGAGAGGCTGCAGAAAAGATTATGAATTCCTTCAAGGATCAAAGTCAGCAATTAAATTTGGCAAACAGAAAACTCGAAGATTCAAAAAGAAAATTTGAGGATGAAAAGGGCCAATTACAAAAAGAAATATGGATATTAGAGGATTCATTAACTCAAATGAAAAATACAATAAGGGAAAAGGATTGGAAAATTTACGAACTTATTGAGAATTTAGAAACGGTAAAAGAAGCATTATTAAAAAGACAACTTGAGGAGCGATCAGAAGTACCAAGCAGATGGCATATTTCCGTTCAATAGGCAAATGTTAGGATTAAAATTCTGTAAAGCTTAATTTTCCTCATTTTTACAACTTACGTGGTTTAAAGCATTTTTCATTATATGAAACCCCTCCGGCTTAATGACGGCTCTATCTTTCTATAATTTTATTCATACGTAATCTTACGTTTATATTTTATCAATAAAGTTTATAAATAATGAATTATACAATAATATTGAAATAGTTAAGGAGTAATGTATAATTTATAAATAATGAAATTGTATGATCTCCTTACAAATATAAGTAAATGTAAATTGAATGGTATATTCCTTTTTATATTCATTGAAGAATTGACACGTAAAGATGCCAAAAACTTATTTGTTGGCATTTACATAAGGAGGAAAGCCGATGTTTAGCATTGCAAATTGTATTAGTCAGAATAAACTGACTAAGCCTGCAATAAAGGATTTAAAAATAGGTGCATTGTTAGTATTTATCGGCGTTAATCTAAGATTTGCGATAGGAAATATAATTCACGGTCTTATCTATTTCGATTTTCTTCAATCAGGAAACCATGAGCACAGATACGAGGTACATGTACCGAATCTGCCTGATATGCTTGGTGATCTTGTGATGGCTGTAGTTTTTGCCTCCGCATATCTTTTTATCACATCCGACTCTGTAAAAAGAGTAGCACATGGAATTTCTGATGGTTCATCTGATCTGGCCAGTCATGATAAACAGGCTATGAAACAGTTGATAAAATGGGTAAAAGGCCTTTTTTACATAAGTATCATTGGGTTTGGGTTGTACTTTCTCTCAAAATATTTTCTGTCCGAAGGAATTGAAGTGTTTTTAGAGGAAGGTGAAGAAGTTCGTGTTTCCGTGCGTCATGCTTCTTCTGTTTCTCATATCCATCATGTAATGCCGTTTATCTTAAATATCTTAAACAGTTTCGTTAAATTGGGCTCAGTTTTTATCTTTGTCACGGTATATTGCAGGTATCTTTCACTAAGCAGGGCTGCTTCTCTCACACTTTATGCATTCTTTTTTGTACGATTTCTTTTTGCAACTAATATGCTTGGATTTGTTACTGAATATGACCTGTACATAGGTGCCCCTCTCTTGGATTTTCTAACACCAATAATTATTATTTTTTCTATTATTAGTATAGCTGGTGGCGTGTAGGTTACATGATGCCTTCGATAACCTGTTGTTTATAGCACTCATGAGTGGGCGCATGCAATGCCTCCTCCCACAAAAATCCTAACCTGAAAGCCGGGAAAGACAGAATCTGGAGCATTTTTTGGGTTTGATATAAGAAAAATAATTTAAACTTGGGAAGGGCGTACTAGTTTTCTCGGCCAGCTTAAAATAAGATATTTGGTATTGAGTACTACAATGAATATTCCCGATACCACACTGACGAATACGGCAATTGAGGCAATAAACCACATGGATTTCTGTAATCTTAATGCAGTTTGCACCTCGTTTTCTAATAGTTTTGCCATGTTAATCTCTATTTGGTCTACAGAATTCTGCATGCTAGCTACTAAAGGTGATAGTTCTTCTTTCAGGTATTTTAGGTCTAACCGGTAATCGTTTTCCCTTCTTATATCGAATACTTTTTTCGTTTGGTTTAAAAATTGTTCATTCCCGTCTATAAGTTCTGTAGCCAATTCCTGAACATTATTTGTTAAGTCCTTTGAAACTTCTTGTAAGACATGTAATCCACAGAAACGTAACTGTGTTCCATTCTCATAATCCCCTCTGTATTTTTCATTAGCATCCTCTAGAAATCTTCTGATTGCCACATGAGAATGGATAGTCCCAGCCTTTACATTTTCCGCTGCGATTATGGCATTTTTTACTGATTCTGATGATGGCATATCCGCAAGGATTGTGAAGAGGTTATCTACTTTTTCATGTATTGACTTATAGAAAGGTTCAAGGTTTGCCTCAAAGTAGTATTCTGCTGTGTTATTTTCCGAGCTATGTTTTTTTTCGAGTAATTGATTTGCTGATGCGTAAAATTTATGGAGATATCCTTCCATTTCTTCCAATAAATTCCTATTCTTTGGAATAATCCAATTTTTTGATAACTCTTTGAGCTTCTTGTAACTTTCTTGTATCTCTGTTTTTGCATTTTCATAGTCTTGAAGGTACTTTTCGTCCCCAAATGCAATAAAGCCTTTTATCCCCCCGATGGCAAGCCCATAATAACGCAAAAGCCGCTCGGCTTCTATCATAGATGGTGTATGGATGCTCAATACTGTCCGGTTTGCTGCGGTGAGATCTATGAGCCAATATAGAATTAATCCGCCTGTGATTGATGATACAAGAGCTAGTACCATAAAACTACCATTAATCTTCTTTCCAACCGTCAATTTCATGTATTTTCTCCAATTCTCATGTAATCCTTTTAGCAGTATGGCAGAGGCCTAATTATTATTTTAAAATATTTTACTACCTACTCAGGCACGGAGGCAAAAGGCGTAAAGGCACAGAAGAATGATAGGAGATACGGTGTTTAAAAGTATGGCAAAATCGATGGTTTCACAAAAATACCGGATAAAACAATGAAACCTTATACCTCTATGCCTGGGTAGTTACGGATTCCATATAACGATATCATAGCATAATATAATAGCAATCAAAACCTTAAAAATTAAGTTTTATTTTCAATCTCGCATTTTTTTATTTATAATATCCTTCATTTTTGCAGAGAGTAATAATAGATTCGATACGTTATACTGCCTATTTGTAATTCATGTACAGAAGGAGGTCCCGTGCAAGTTAGAAAATCCACAAAGATCAGGAGACAGCAAATTGTAGACATTATTCGGGCTATTATCTCTTCTAAAGGGATTGAACATGTTACCATAAGTGAAATTGCTGAAGAAATAGGAACCACCAAGGGAGCTATTTACCGGCATTTTAAAAGTAAAAGGGATATCTTGAGTTTACTGATAGATAATGTAGAAGAAACCCTTATGGAAACTATCAACAATGCAATGACGGATGAAAGTCCAATTCAAAATTTAAAAAATATTTTACTTGCCCAGCTTACTTTAGCAAAGAATCGTCGGAAGACTTCCTTTGTTATTATTATGGGGGCAATGCAGTTTAGTGACCCAATCGTACGTAAAAAGATCTTACAGCTTATCCAGAAGTACATACGGAAAATAGAAAAACTGCTTTTAAGCGGCATAAAATTGGGATTAATAAAAAAGGATATCAACGCTAAGATGTCTGCTATGGTATTTATGGGGCTTATCCAGTCTACCATAACCGTGTGGTCATATAAAGACTTCAACTTCGTACCGAAAAAAATGCATGAGCAGTTATGGAATATTTATCAACATGGAATTGGACTTTAATACCATATGGGTAAAAATTAAAATTAATCAAGTATTTATTAATGTATTTTTCAAATTTTCCGATAATTATGTATATTGACACTTTTTCAATTCAGGAATAATTCTGATACTAAATGAATAGGTAGTACATAGCTAACGTAATTTATAACGAAAGATTGTATTGTAAGTTCTTTCATAAATGGAAATTAAGACAACAAATGCCAACAACAATAAAATTGAATATGTAGTAATCTCATAAGGAGGGACTTTTTCCCATCTGATATCTATATGTTAAATTCAATAAGAGTAGGCACATTGCTTATATTTATTGGTATTAATATGAGATTTGTCACAGAAAATGTGTTTAATGCTCTAGTTTTTTTTAACATATGGCAATCGGGAGATCCTCATCTGAGATATGATATCCATGCGCCAAGTATACCAGATATGTGTGGCGACGTAGTAATGGTTATCATTTTTACCGCTGCATACCTGTTCATCACGTCTCCCTCAGTAAAAAGAATAGTAAACGATGTACCTTCTCGTTTTTCGGAAGATCTTGAATATCCTGAAATTATTAGGCAGCTCAAGGATTATATGAGGGCAGTGGGGGCTTTATCAATCCTTTACAGGGTGCATTTGGGGTCTTTAAGACAGATTAAGAATTATATTCGTTGGACAAAGAGTATATTTTTTGTATGTATTATAGGGTTCGGCTTATATCTCTTTTCGAAGTATATATTATCGATAGGACTAGAAATATTTCCTGTTGAAAATATCTTTATTTCTTTTATTTTAAATCTTTTGAATGATGCACTGAAGTTATGTTCTTGCTTTGTTTCTATCTATATTTACTGTAGTTACTTATCAACGAATAAGATTATCAATCTTATTTTTTATGTGTTTTTCTTTGTCAGGAACCTTTTTGCAATGAGTATTATGAGGTTTATTGGTGATTACGATTTACATATAGTTACTCCCTTTCTGGATACTTTAACACCGATTATGCTTATCTATTCCATAATTTTTATTGTTATGAATTATAAAACAATATTGCTGTACAAAATAATTGGAATCCACAGGAAGGCATAGCCACAACCCAAAAATACAGTATGCAGTACACCAGTGGCAGTGAGCAAAAAGTGTACTTTTTCATTGTCAAATGCTTAATGCCTATTGCTTACCTAAGCAAACATATGAGACTATTACTAAAAAACTTACACAAAAAAGAAGTTTTTCCATGGTATTTTCGTAAAGCATAGTTTTAAGCTGGGAAAAAGTTTTTTCATTCCAAGTTGCCCATTCCGTTTATTGTGTTATTGTATAGTTTGTGCAATATCAGAATTATACATATCAATGAAGCAATCCCTCTTTTGAACTTTGAATTTTGACATTGTATATTTGGCACTTACTCGTCTTGTATACTCTCTCTTGTTTCATTGCCAAAATTTTGTGGTTATATTTGTTTCGGCTGTGGTTATTCCACGCTATTTTGTCTGCAAGACGAAAATATCTCTAGAATTTACGAAGATTTACTGCTAAACTTACGAACTCAAATTCCTTCCTCAAAGTTATTTTTTTTAATGTATTTTCCTTAATTGGATGTAAGCGTTAAGGCTTATTATAAGGGCAACACAAGGAAAAGAGATAAGTTATTTTAGGTGTGTGATACAGTGTATGAGGTTCGGAAGGGATTACAACCCTATAGAGAGAGGCAATATGTTTATGGAATGCACAGTACATAAAAAAAGAGATATTTTTCTGTTTATACGATATCTGAGTATCTGCTTTTTATGGATAGGAGTAGGTATACGTGTACAGGCCCAAACCCTGGAGAAAAAAGCTGATGAAATGAAACTGACTGAGAAGAGTGCTTTGGTAAGATCTGAAGATGTGGGAAATGCCAGGATAAAGGCAGAAGAGGTAAGGGCCAATGCAGATAAACTTATTCATGAGATAGAGTCTTTTGTACTGACTCTGGAGCGGGATGCAGAAACAACAGCTACTTATCTTGAGAAGTTACAACAAGAGATAAAAGTTTATCGAGACCGTGGGGTAAATTCAAAATTTTTGGAATTACTGGATAAGGAACTCAGTGTTACTAAGGAAAAAATCGAGGTAGGACGTGAACAGATTGAAACATATCATGACCGGATTGCCGCCATTCAAAATCAATCAAAGGTTTATAACGATAGAGTTGCTTTGTTAGAATCTGCGATGAAGTTGAATGAGATACTTGATTCGATGCCGCATGATCAAGCTCCTCACATAAAGAAAGAGGCAGACATTGCGAAAGGTTATATTACGACGGCGCAGGCCAGTATCAAGGAAAGGGAGACGGTCGTATCCTTTTTTATTCAGGAATTGGAAGAAGTTAAAGTGAGAGTATCCGGTAAGCAGCAAGACCTTGCGAAATATTTGGAATCGCTAAAGGCCGAAATTAAGGATACCGAGCTTATCAAAGATGTACAGGAAAAGACCAATAGCATTATGTTATGGAAAAAGGCGGTAAATGCCCAGTGGATTACCATATTTCAGACAAGATTGGAAACGGCAAAGACCCGCTATGATCAGGCGCTGCAAGCATTAAAGAATGCAGAATTTAATGTTGTTCTCCTGACTGAAAAAGCGAACCGGCTGGAAGAGAAGTTAAAAAATGAAGAGTTGAAAAAGAAGCAGGCCGAGTTAGAAGTTGCAAAAAAAGTTGAAGAGGTAGATCAAAAGATTGCGGAATTAAAAAGAGCAGAGGCTGAAAAGGCACTACAGGAAGCAACGAGGAGGGCAGATGAGGTTGTACAAAAGCAAATGATGACAACCTCTCCGGAAAAGAAAAAGGTATTAGAATTGGAGGCAGAACTTCACAAACAAACCGGGATCGTTGCGATAAAAAAAGATGAACTTCTCACCGTGGGTTCACAGAGATACAAAGATGCTACTGAATATAAAAGGTTGGAGACAGACATTGGATTTTTCCTAAATAGGGGGGCAATAACAAGTGAGATAGACGAGTTTTTAAAAAAAATAGATTCAGAAATAAAACGATTCTCTGATGCGGTAACAGTAATAGAAAGTCTCATCGCATCAGTAAAACAGGAGGAAAAGCTATTTTCTGACAATCTTAAGAATACACAGGAAGAAATATCGAGGATAGAAAAAGAGTTTGCTGCTTTTGAGAACAAAGAATTATTCCGTGTAGCTAAAGAGTATGTGCGTCAAAAAATAGAGGTTCATGAAGAGCAACTAAGACTTACATCAACAAGATTGGACAGGCTTAACGAGCGGTTGGACATTAAGAATAATGCACTTGCTCTTTTGAACAGTACAAGAGAAAAATTACTCACGATAAGGGCTGCCAATATTTGGAGCAGGAGTGAAAGCGATATTTCAACAGAAACGTTGAGGGCGATATATAAAGACTTGGTAAATTGTTACGCCCAAATTGACCAGCTTCAAAATATGGTCCAGGGTGCTACTAAAAATTTTATTGCATATCTCTCTATACAGAAAAAGGCTATCAGTTTTTGGGCAAAACTGTGTGTGGTGCTGGTACTTTTGGCAGGATTTTATTTTTCAAGAAGATTTATGCGTTGGTGGTGTCCCTCTGAAATTGAAGAATATTACGTAGCTGCCGATATGAAGGATGGAAGTGACATTATTAGTGCCGGAGAAGAAGTCATCCATAAAATCGAGGAATCCCATGAGACTACGGATGAGTCATATTATAAATCAAGGCTTCTTCCAAGTCTCTTCATTGTAATGAAAAAAAGTTTTAACGCCTTTTGGATTGCCATTCTTTCCTTTTTTCTGGCCTCTATTTTCAGTATCAAAGTCCCCTGGGTAACAGCGGCAACGTGCATCTTAATCTTTTTTGCAGTATATAAAATATTAAAGGGTTTTTTGGTTGAGTCCTTTGGTCCTGAAAAGGGAGATAAAAAACTCGTTACCTCTCTGGCATATGTTTCTCCAAAACACCTTTATCGTTCATTAAATATTATTCTCCTGTTTTCCTTAATTTCTTTATCCATAATTACGGTATTAACATCTTTTGGGTACAAAAATGATGTAATTAAATTACTCTGGTTTATTTACCGGTTGGGGATATTGATACTTCTCGTGTGGCTTGCGACACAAAAGACCTCCATTCTCAAATTACTGCCGAGTGGAGAAAGTAAATTAGGGAAGCTTATTCATCGTATTATAAGGATATTGTACCCGGTCTTTGTCATTTTTATTATTTCGCTATTTGCAATAAGAAATCTTGGGTATTCGGTATTGGCTTATGCGTTATTGAAAACATGTATTAAGAGTTTTGTTATTGTGTTTGTTGCTTTCTGGATATGGAAGTACCTATATCATCGCTTGAATTATACGAGAGCGGAGAACCTGAAAAGAAAGGATATTAAAAGAGGCACACCTGAAGAGAAGAAATTTCAAACTATTACAACGATATATTCTGTCTCATTTAATTATGCTATATCCATTATTACCGCAATAGTAATTATTCGGGTATGGGTAAGATCATTTTATGATGCACTAAGCTCTCCGGCATCTCCATATCTGGTTCAGAAAATATTCAGTCAAATGAGTACAATACTGGGAGCCATTAGCAGCGGATTACGATATCGTTTTATCTTCGATGATGGTAAATATACTACACCGGTAAAAATTATTATTTCATTAATTGTACTCCTTGTGTCTTTTCTAATTTCGCAATATGTGAAAAGGCTGCTTGAGGAAAGGGTATTTTATAAATTTCGCATAGAACGAGGTGCAAGACAAACCTTATCCTCTATAGCACGCTATATTATTATCGGTATTGCAGCGCTTATTGGTCTTAACCTGGCAGGTATTCCATTGAAAAGTTTAACGATTTTTGCCGGGGCTTTTGGTATTGGTGTTGGCTTTGGGATGCAGAATCTCATCGGTAATTTTGTCAGTGGAATTATCCTGCTTATTGAGCGGCCTATGCGTGTGGGAGATGTTGTTACATTAGAGGACGGGACATTAGGAACCATTGAGAGAATCAACGCGAGAAGTACGACGATGATAACTCCGGATGAGATTATGATAACAGTGCCTAATTCGAAGTTTATTGAAAGCAGGATAACGAACTGGACACTTCCGACATCACGGATGAGAGGTTGTGTCAAGGTTGGTGTAGCATATGGTTCTGATACCGTACTTGTAAAGAAGTGCTTGTTGGATATTGCTAAAAAGAACTCTCACGTAAGGGCATATCCAGAGCCTTTCGTGAGGTTTGCTGAATTCGGTGATAGCGCACTCAAATTCGAATTATATTTTTGGGCTGATGATCCTGGGAAACGATGGTTTACCATGAGCGAATTAAATTATGCTATCGATGAGGTATTTAGAAAGAATAATATTGAAATTGCCCTCCCGCAGCGTGATATCCATATCCGCTCCGTTGTACCACTTCCTGTTCAAAACACTCAGGAATATAGTAAATAAGAGAGTAATTGAGAAGTTCTTCAAAAGAAAGCTGATGTACAAAGCCGTATGTTTTATTCTTTTTATCCTGTTAACATGTCTTGTAGATAAAGCATTTTCTGAGGTAATAAAAACCATTGATGGTGATATTATAGAAGGAAAAGTGCTGAGCGCTGATGATGAATATCTATCTATCAGACAAGGACATGGCAATATCACCTTCATTCAATGGCGTATTATCAGCCTTATTTCAAGGGGCCAGGAGATCATTATTGTAAGACATGATGGAGATAAAAAGGGATTTACCATCCTTGCCACAACCGGAGGTAGTCTGTCTGCCAGAGACATCGGCATTACAACAACGGATAAGGTATCATCCATTTACCCCAAAGAATTATTAGCCCAGCGCCTCTCTTTTTTGAACGAAGAGGGACAATTTGTGCCATTAGATACAGATGACAAGGTACATACCGACGTTGCATCTCAACAAAATGCTGCCAGGAAAGATAAATTATGGAATGGGAATGTTGATGCAGGTCTTACATTCCAAACAGGAAACCAGGAAGCAGTAACAACCAGTGTAAAAACGGGTTTTTCATGGGAAAGGAAGAGAGACAGCCTGTTTCTTAATGGCCTGCTGCTTTTTGGGAAAAAAGATGGTGAAAGAAATGCCGATGAGCAGCGTGGTATTTTCAAATATGAACGTAAACACAAAGAGCGGCTGTATTCTTTTCATCAAGAGAATTTAGAACATGATGAGATTGAGAGATTAAATCTCAGGTCTATTACATCATCAGGTATGGGTTATCGGTTTATTGAAAAGATAAATCTGAAATATAGATCAGAAATAGGGCCCTCATTTATTTATGAAAGGTTTATGGATGGCGTTACAAAGACTAATCCTGGTTTGAAGATAGGAAATTATTTAGATTGGCAAATATTTGATTCGACAAATTTTTACGTTAAGGTGGATTTTCTGCCTTCACCAAATGAATTTATAAAATGGAGATTGGAATCGGATGTTGGGTTAAGACATAATTTGAATAAGAGTTTATCGTTGAATATAAACTGGCTTGACCAATATGACAGCGAGCCCGTGAAGGGTGTAAGCCATAATGATGCTACCATATTAAGTACGATAGGATATAATTTTTAGGTTTTTTTATTTGTTCTGTTTATATGGAATTCGTCGTCTTTGATCTCAGTAGTCTTATTTTTGAAGTTAAAAAGAAACAGTCCTACCAAAGACGGATGCTTGGGGTTGTGAAGAATGAGGAAAATTATTTGCTGATGTTTGTTCGTTCTGGTATTATGAAAACAGGGAAACTAATAAGGTTGCACCTCAAACCGATAAAAGAGTATGAGACCAAAATTACCATGGCAAAAGACATCAATGCATTACAATGCCTTTATTGTGGAGAGTCATATTATCTGGATAACTATGACAGGAAAAAGAGCGCAACGTGCCGTAATTGTGGCTCAGAGATGATTCCCCTTGTTGCTGAAAGAGTACACGGAAAGGATTCAAGAGGATTTTGTGTACTCATGGGATTTCTTGTAATCGCTGCGTTAATGGGAGCCTTAGGATGTAGCATGTTGGTACATGGTTGGAACTTCTGGGTTACATTTACTATGGTCGGTGGAATTATTTTTCTTACAGGTAAGATATTTGTAAACAAATATAAAATTACTGAGATGGATGAAGGTCCATCAAGTGAAACGGTATCAGAAAGTAGCGATACAGGGTATACAACGGGATTTGATCGTTTAGTGACGGATGCGATTCATGAATTGCCAAAGAATATAAAGGACTATTTATCCACAGTATCTATCATTGTGGAAGATAGGCCAAACAATTCCTTGTTGGAAAAATTAAGGCTAAGGCCGAATATCTCCTTGCTAGGATTGTTTGAGGGCGTACCATTAAACAGACGGAGTGTCTGGCAGTCTGGTACCATACCGGAGCGGATCACAATATTCCAGAAGAACATCGAGGCCATCAGTCATTCTGATGAGGAGGTCAAGCAGAGAATAAAGAAGGTAATGCGTCATGAAGTAGCTCATTTCGTTGGATTCACAGAGGAAGAAATAAGGGGAATGGGGTATTAAAATTGGGGTTAAAGAACTCATGTCTTCATTTGTATCTTTTCGGGGGATACGTATATGGCAGAAATGCATTCTTTTGATATTGTATGCAAGGTAGAAATGCATGAAGTAAATAATGCAATCGATCAAGCTAAAAAACAACTTGTTGCGAGATACGATTTTAAAGGGAGTAAGTCATCCATTACCTTAAACACTGATAATTCTATAACCCTGATTGCAGATAATGATTATAAGTTGAAGAGCCTGACTGATATTTTAAAAGAGAAACTGGAAAAAAGAGGCATCCCATTAAAAGCACTTAATTTTGGAAAGATTGAAAATGCAGTGGGCGGGACTGTACGTCAGGTAGTCACTTTTCAATCAGGCATTCCGATAGAAAAAGCTAGGGAAATTGTTAAATTTATAAAGGGATTAAAACTGAAGGTGCAGGCCCAGATTCAGGAAGATAAAGTCCGGGTATCAGGGCAAAAGATAGATGATCTTCAGACAATTATTAAAGAAATCAAAGATCAGAATTACGATTTTGCTGTGCAGTTTATCAATTATAAATAGTGTGGCTTTTTGACTAATTCTTATGGATTCATATGTATTCTGTTTTTCTTGGCATTTCAAGGCTTTCAGGCTGTTTTCAATTCCGTTCTATTCCTACCAATTCTTATATGTTTTTATCACTGGGTACGACATAAGTACGACATAAGAATCTTGTACCACCCCCCTACCCCCTGGAAAAGGGGGGTGGGTATCAAGCGTTTTGGGATCCCCTCATACAATTTTTAGGTAAAAGTTTCAGGGGAAAGAAAGGCGATAGGCACCTTTCCAAAGTAACGGGTGCTATAGCGTTCCATTTTTTCGTTGACTTTATCCATGGAAAAGATATTATGAAGTCATCCTAGAAACATGAGTAACCAACAATAATACTTGATAACAATAGGCCGTTGATCCCTTCTAGGATTAATGGCCTTTTTTGTTATCATACAGCCCATGAACCTGGTGGGACCGGAAACGGCCACAAGAAAACTCATGTTTTCTAGGACAGGTGATCATGGGCTTTTTTGTTGGAGGGTAGATGTTATGGCGTATGAGGGAATGAAGGAACTTACAAGGGGGGCAAAGAATTGGGAAGAGATAGACCATTTATATGCAGTGTCAGACAGATTGGAACACGTTTGCGCGGTACTCGAATTTATTAAAGACTTTGCCGAGCAGACAAGAATCGACGATGAATCTTATAGCATTTGCAGAAAAGGACTCTTCGGACTCTATATGATCATGGGATTTGTGCAAGATCAGTTGGATGACTGCGGGTTATACGTAAGGAAGTTCTGCAAGGAAGACAACACTTCAACAAAAGATCAAACGGAGTAACGGCCATGAGCGAAAATAAAACACTACTAAACAAAGAGGATACAAACAAGGAAGACCTATTTTTCAAGGCCTGCATGCTCGATATGGCAATAAAGGGGATTATCTACGAGAATCAGTTTTGCGCTATTCCCGGAAGTTGGCGATCGGCCATTTCAAACTTTTCCACAGACTTCCTGAACGAACTTGAATTGTTCATGTTCGGTGAGCCAATATTCAGAGAGTCAGATGAATCTTAAAAAGGGTGAACTAATCATGGAACAACTACTTACAGTCAAAGAAGTTTCGCAGATTCTTCAAGTAACTGAAGATTATGTAAGGGTTATGTGCAGGAAGAGACAAATACCTTGTATGAAAATAGGCTATGACTGGCGATTTGATAAAGCGGATATCGACACATGGCTTGAGGAAAAGAAGCAGCCTTGTATTAAGGATATCAGGGTCGTGAAAAACTTAAAGTTCAAAATTTAAGGGGAATACGGAGGACAAAACTATTGTGTAAAAGAAAAACGGAGATCATTGTTCTACCTGGGGAACAATGCTGTGTCTGGACTTCAACAATCCCAGGAATCTCCATCCAGTCTATTTAGCAATGTACAACCAATGCGCTAATTTGTCAAGATTTAATCTTCGTATGTCTCCTAATCGCTGGGTATCTTTTTACCTACACATCAAAAGGATGGATGCGTAGAGTTGACATTCACGAAGTGAAGTATTAAGATAGGTCTAAAACGTTCCAGGGTGGGTTACGGCTGCTTTGGGAAGAAAATACGTATAATGGGGTATAAACCCATTATAAAGGCCGATTGTGGAGGCCGTAACCCTCTGCAATTGGCCTTTTGTGTTTTAAGAAGGGATAAGTATATGGATTTTTATACGATACTGTTACGAAAAAACGCTGATTATTGGGTTGCCCTATGTTTAGAAAATGGGTTAATTGGCCAGGGAAGTACAAAAGAAGACGCGGTTGAAAAGCTCAAAGAGGCAATTGAATCCTTTAATGAAGTTTATAAGGCCGAAGGTGATATTTATACTGCACCAATATCAGTAAAAGAACTCCACGAGTTTCTGACAATTGAGGGAAAAGAACCTACTTCTGAAACATACGAATTAAGAGCTGTACATGCCTAAAGACATCCCATCTCTTAAACCAAGAGAATTGATCAAGATTCTTAAACGTGGTGGTTGTGTCTATTACAGAGAAGGTAAGGGAGACCACCAAATATATATGCGTTACCATGAGGGAAAGAAAAGAATCGTGCCAATTGATATAGGGGCAGGTGAACTATCTCCACCTTATGTACTTCGTATTTTTAGACAGTTTGGTTTTTCTGATAGTGAAATAGAGACCCTAATTAAGGGATAGCCTGATCAACGATGATGTTAATGACTAACTATCAAGAAATATGTTTTCACCATTAGGGGGATTTTACGCCTTGTTATGGGGGATTAATACGGGGTTAACATGGGTTATATGCGTGTGGCCATGGGAATGCGCATAACGAAAATTTTTCGTAACACCGAAAATATTCGTTTTAATCCCCCATAAACCACCTTTTTGCCATCTTAGATATGTTCTTATCTATTCGTATGTGTTCTTAATGGTGTCTTAATATATTCATTGGGAACTGCGGGAATTGTGGAGAAAGTCAGTAAAAAAGTCAGTAAGTGGCATGCGTGTGTTACAGATAGTAATAATTACTAATTTGTAATCATTACAAATTGCAAAGATAAGGGATAGGCTACCGGAGCCGAAAAGTCGTTTCCCTAGACGACCTGCCCTTATTTATTTTTTAGGGTAAAAGTCATTTAGGGGTGAAATATGACGTTAGAAAATGAAATACTCAAAGAAATAGTTAAGCAAGATATTTTCCTGCCAGAGAATGAAAAAATAAAAAAAGAACTCATAGCTAAACTGAAAAATATCCTTCCTGAAGAAATTCAATCAAGGTTAGAAAGTATATCAAGCAAATATATTTTATTTATTGGCAACAAAGATCAAAACTTGGCTGCGGTATGTTATACACATTGTCTTAAAGGGCATGGCAATTTAAGCCTCTATAAGCTGTATGACAAAAACATTGGGACTTATTTGCTTGAGCCTATATGGAGTGAAATTTGTTATGGGGAAGTGATAAAATATAAGGCGTCCAGAGGTCAAGAAGGGGAAATATACAGACACAAAATTGCTGATTGGTACCGTAACGGATATAGCTTTTTAGTAAGGCGTCCTTTGAAAGAAACTTGTTTTTTCAGTGATGCTTCAATAATAAAAAACAATGATACGATTAGATTTCTTAATTCTATAGGAAAGCTCAAGGAATTTAAGGAATTTGACGGCAAAGATTATTGTGAACAGACAGATGTTTTATTTATTATCTCTACAAATAATAAAGCAGACGACATTCCTGAACTTTTTAGATATGAATTTGAACCTGTAGACTTATCTAAGGTTATAAACCTTGAGCCAGAGAAGCCGGGCGTATCAGTAGAAACACCAAAAGACACATTAGAAGAAAGCAGCTATCTTTTAGATAATGCGAATTACTTACATGTCGGCAAAACACCAATAAAGCTGCAGCCGGCTCATGCAGACCTTTTGCGATTTATGGTTAAAGAATTAAAAGGTAATTCTTTGGATTTACAATACATTCTAACCTACCATTATGGCATAGAAACAATGAATAAAATCCGTCTATCTAAGGAAGAAAGGCAGTCATTTGATAGAGAAACAAATAAAGTAAATTCGCTATGCAAAAAAGCACTTAAAAAGAACTTAATTAAAAGTCTTGGTGATAAGAAATTTACACTTTCCGTAAATATCAAACTCCCCAAAAACTCCCCAAAAGACTCCCTATAACCAACATGAAACCCGCTTAAATACTGGAAAGTTTTACTCCCCAAAAACTCCCTAATTTGCCAGAATAAATAGTTGAGTGTATATTTAGCCTCGTGATGACAAGCGTTTGTCACGAGGCTTTTCTGTTTTTTAGGAGTTGAAAAATGATGCCAACAAAAACATTCAACCTGATATTACCTTTTTCTACATACCGGGAGCTTAAGCACGTCTCTATGAGAGAAGGAAAACCTATTTCCGAAATTGTCCGTACAGGTATTGACCTTGCCTTGAAAAACATAAAAGGCAAAACAGGACAAATTGATTCAGAAACCAGAGATTAAACAGTGGCAAACCCACAAGTCGAAAACGGTTATACCAAGATTGCAAATGAGGTTTTAGAAGCCCTAGCACGGATAAGGATACCGGGAGAGGCCAGACAGGTTTTAGATGTCATTTTAAGAAAGACCTATGGATTTCAAAAGAAAGAAGATGTGATTGCCCTATCTCAGTTTTGTCTAGCAACAGGGATCAATAAACCTAATGTTTTTCGGGCTATCAAACAATTACAAGTTATGAATCTTATTATCAAAAATGATAACGCAAACCTTCAAACATACAGAATTAATAAGGATTACAGCCAATGGAAGCCATTATCAAAAAAGATAACGTTATCAAAAAAGATAATAAACGTTATCGAAAAAGATAACGAATCGTTATCAAAAAAGATAACTACAAAAGATAATATACAAAAGAAAAAAGAAATATATAGTCCGAACTCTATCGAGATTCGGACGAGCGAACTTCTATTGTCTTTGATCAGACAGAGAAATCCAAATTTCAAACAGCCTAATATACAATCATGGGCTGTTCATGTTGATAGGATGATACGTCTTGATAAGAGATCTCCAGAAGAAATTGAGAAAGTCATTCGATGGTGTCAACAAGATAGTTTTTGGCAAAACAATATCCTTTCCACTGAGAAGCTGCGAAGGCAATATGATCAGCTTTGCATGAAGGCTTTCAGTGATAACGGTAAACCTGTTCAAGAAAGGCAACGGTATTACTAGGGATGTACGTGAAAAACAATAAGAGTAAAAGCCTGGCTGAATTGGTAACGGAATTAGCAGAATATCAGGGTGAGGATCAGATCGTCACTTCTTATGACATGAAAGCCATTATTACCAAGCAACCAAAAGTTATTCCTGTTATGTCAAAACTTCCCCTATTAGATAAACATACCGGTGGCTTTGCTCCTGGTGAACTGATAGCTATATCGGGTCCCAGGAAAGCCGGTAAAACACTTTTCGCGCAAACGCTAACTATAAACTTTGCAAAGCAGGATGTTATGAGCCTTTGGTTTAGCTATGAACTGTCATCCAGAGAATTCATTAATCGCTTTCCTGGTGAATTACCCGTATTCGTTATGCCTCAAAAACTCAAAGCAAATTCATTAGATTGGTTAAAACAGCGTATTGTTGAAGCCTTAGTCAAATATGGCATCAAAGCGGTGTTTATAGACCACCTTCATTACCTGTTTGATCTTGCACGCATGCGGAACACTTCAATTGAGATCGGCCAGGTAATACGAACTTTGAAACTTATGTGTATTGAGTTAAACATTGTAATCTTTTTAATGTGCCATATGGCTAAGTTAGATCCATATCAAGAACCAAGTGATGATAATATCCGGGATTCTAGTTTTGTTTCTCAAGAATCAGATGCCGGTATTATGATCTGGCGGGATGTGAAGACCGATAATGAAGCATGGTTGAAAGTATGTTTTCATCGTAGAACGGGTGTCCTGGAAAAGAAAATTAAATACGTTAAGGTTGGTGGATTGCTTCAAGAGGCATACGATGAATGACATTATACAAACTGCGAAAGATTTTGGAATTGACGTCCAATGGGCAATTAGCCGAAGGAAACAATACCTTAATGAGCAAATATCAAGGTTACAGAAGGAATCAAATGAAGTAATACAGTTGTTTTCAGGAAAAAGCGAGCTAGACCGGTACCTATTGCTTGATACGCTTAAATGGATAAACAACCAGGCAAAACGATTTGAGACTGAATTACATTTCAAGAGAGGATCTCAAAGCAGAATTTCACAGGATATGATCAACCTGGCAAGACAATACCCCATTGAGAATCTTTTACGGAACATTAAAAACGGCAAGGTGAATTGTATAAACCACCAGGATGAGAGACCGTCAATGGATATCCGGAATAACTTTGCCTATTGTTATAGCTGCGGCTGGCATGGTGATTCAATTGCAGTCTATAGGAAGTTAAATAGTTCAGATTTCGCAAGCGCAGTTAGGGCGCTTATTCGATTATAGAAGATTAAAAACAATAGGCCGCTGCACGGCGGGCAACGGCCGGAAAGGAATGTATGACAGAAGTAACGTTAACACAAAAACAAAAGCGGGGCAATAAAAAAACGGATAATCTATTAAGGTATCACAGGTATGCAAACCTTGCCAGAAGCTATGGCGATTTACAGGGCAAAGTAACACAAAGGCGGGAGTCTGAGCGGATAAAGGAAAAGTTTTTCTTTCTTGAATCAATGGAGGATAAATAATGCCGGAACTTAGATCAATTCAAGTGATTAACGGGTTGCTAAATATGGATGAGGCCGCAAATTATTTGGGCATCAAAAAAGCAACGCTTTATGACATGGTTATGAGACGAGAAATATCAGTGATCAAAATTGGCAGATTAAACAAATTCAAACTTCAAGACCTGGAGACTTTTGTTAATCAGAACCGGACGGAGGCCGTTCAATGACAGGTTACGATTTATTTAACAAACCCAAGGCTTCGACCTCTTCGTTAGAAAGTGGTTTGGCGTCAAAAACGTCTCCCCAAACGCCTTCAAATCTGACAGAACCAGAAGGGGTTAAGACCATGAGCGGCCCCAAGCCGTCTTCTCCTTTATCCAAAACCATGCCGGAAAACTTACCGGACGTTAGCCGGGAAAATCTGTCTGAGAAATTAAAGAATGCCTTACGTATTGATTCTCTTAAAGCGTCTGTGTCTGACATAGAAAAACCTCCTGTTAAAGAATTAGATGTTAAAGGGATTGAAACTGAGGGGATAAAGAAAGTATGCCTACGCAAAAGCCTTTATAATTAGGGAGATGATGCCGGCGATGACGAGACCTACAAGCCATTTGATGATGCCGAGTTCGGCCTTTACGACTTTTATTTCTGATTCGAATTCAGTTTTGACAGATTTTATTTCCGATTTGACGACTTTTATTTCTGATTCTATGGAGTCAAGTTTGGACTCCATGCGGACGAAATGCTTTTCGTAGTCAGCAATGGCCTGGGCTGCGGCCTTGGCCTTTTCTTCAGATGCCCCAGCTTCTTTCAGGGCGTCATATAATTCTGTGATCATGGTAGTCATACGCAAAATTATACCAGATACACCACGATAAACAAGAAAAAATAAACCAACAGGAGATAAGAACCATCTTGGCAGGCTTAAGTTTTTCAAAAATTATGCGTAAAAAGTGGTCTAAATGGGGTCTAAAAACGATTCGAAAGGTATTTGACGACCTTACTCACGTTGAATAGAATCCAAAGCGTTTTTTAGGTGGTTTAAATAGCATTTAGTTAAGGGTTTTTAAGAAAATTATGACCTGTCTAAAGTCTCCAGTTAATCGCATGGGTGGTAAATTCTATCTTACAGATTGGTTGACCCAGAAGATACCAAGGCATGTTCTTTATTGTGGGGTCTTTACCGGGGCAGCCCATTTGTTATTTAACAAACCAAAAAGCCAGGTTGAAGTTATAAACGATATTGACGGGCATCTAATAAACTTCTTTAAGGTTATCCAGGATGCTGAGAAATGCCAAATATTGACCAATGTTCTAAACCTCATGCCGTATTCCCGGAAGCTATGGCAAGACCTACGGTATCAATGGAAGCATGGGAATATTCCCGGAGATCCTATCGAAGCTGCAGCGCAGTGGTTTTATCTTAACCGGACATGCTTTTCAGGTGATCAGTTGAGGGGTGGCTTTGCGGTACCCTCTACCACGGGCCGTAACCCGGCACAGTCTTTCAGAACGTCTATTGCTTCATTTGGGGATATAGCAGATAGGCTTCAAAATGTAACGATTGAGTGTCTAAATTATGCTGATTGCATCCAAAGGTATGATTCAAAAGATACCTTCTTTTTCTGTGATCCTCCATATCTGAATGCCGAACACTATTACAATAGGGGAAATTTTGCGTACGATGACCACCGTACCCTTTCAGACCTCTTGCATGAGGTAAAGAGCAAGGTAATGATTACACACTATCAGAATGGCTTATACGATGAATTGTATCGGGACTGGCAGAGGTATGAGTATTCAAGCTTTAAGGGATCTCATAAGTCAGATGGTAAGGAAAAACCAAAGACCCTTGAATGTCTTTGGACTAATTTTGAACCAGAAGTCAGAACACGAAACCTTTTTGCTGGGGTAAGTTTGTGAACCTATTTTTCTATACGGAGCTTTTCAAGCTGATTGTATTATTTGAAACAATCCGGGCGGTATGCTGGTGTGTTTTGACTGGATTACAGTGATAAGCTTTTGGCAATCAATGGGTATGCTTACCCTTATGTTCCTGAAAGTAAACAAATACCGAAATAAAGAGGATTATAACTCCTATAACCAAAAAACTAAAGGTAAAAGTATTCATGTTATTTATCCTTTCCATCAAGCCAAAAAGCAATAATATACGCAAAAGGGAAGGAAGAAAATTGCTCTGGGAGAGGAGCGTGCCACTCTCGGCCAGCCCTGAGCAGTTGACCCCGCTTACCAACGTCACCCCACAAGGAGCTCAGGTGGATGACGCTTGGCGCTTGAGCCAGAGCAATTTAGCGGTATTTTCTCTTTGTTTTTTATTCATGATTATGCGATATAATACCAAATTCGTAAAACTACATCAATATAAAACAGAATACAGCAAAACATATAAGAAAAGACTTGATTTTATTTTGAAAGTACGATACGTACGTACCTAGCTTAAAACTTAGCGTGGTCAGGACGCTATTAGGATATATGCCTTGGGAAACCTGGGCGCCAAAGGCAACAGCTGTGAGACCTGACCTCTCATGGTCAGTTGCCTTTTTTATTTGAAAGGTGGTGATAAAATTGGGGGTTCGATACAGAAGGTTTTATGGATGCTGTAAAGATCGTAAAAATTGTAACGGTAGAATCGGTAAGGATTGTCCAGTTAATGAACTGCCAAAGAAGGAAAATGGAAAGCCTTATAAATGCGGTACCTGGTTAGTAGAACTCTTTGACGAAAACAAGAGGTGGCAGAGTATGGCTTTCAAGGATGTAAGAAGTAAGACTGATGCTGAAAAGAGACTAGCCTTGTTAATTGCTGACCGGGAAAGGGGAATATTAAAACTACCCAAAAGGAAAGCTATGTTTACCCTGGCAGAATATTCAAAGATATATTTAGAGCATTGTAAAAACGACAAGAAAAATACCTACCTCTTAAAGCTCCGCATGGTGTCTACATTAACACGGTATTTAGGTGAGTATACCCTGGATAGGATAACTCCGTTTATCGTTGAAAAGTACAGGATTGAACGCAAAGAACGAGATAAAGTCAAGGATAGTAGTATCAATATTGATATTGCTATCTTATCGCATATTTACACAGTTGCCATAAAGACGGGAATAGTAGACAAGAACCCATGTAAAGAGGTTAAGAGGTTGAAGGTAATACAAGTTAAAGACCGGATATTATCTCAATCGGAAATCGCTTTATTACTCTATAAGCTATGTGGCAAAGACCGTCTTATGGTGCTTGTAGGTCTTTTCACAGGAATGCGTTTAGGCGGGGTATTAGGCTTATCCTGGCATGATATAGACTTTGATAAAAGATTAATAACATCTGCTCATAAGACAGGTAAACTAGTGTCTATTCCACTATCGGGATATGTTGCAGGGGAATTATTACGGTATAAAGAAAACACGTCAGGTGAAAAGGTGTTTGAGTCCAGAGAAATAACACCCGATATTGTTGGAAGCTATAGTAAACATTTCCGCAATTTGTTTAAGCAGTTAGGAATTGATAATTTCACATTCCATAACTTACGACATACCTTTTCCAGCTTACTTCAATCTGAGTTAGGTATCGGTGCTGTAGTTGTTCAGGGTATGACCGGCCATAGCAGTCTAAGTATGCTGCAGAAGTATTCACACACAGGTATGGATGCAAAGCAAGATGCTATCCAGGCATTAACAGATCATATTCTGAATGCAGGTAAAGAAAAGGTTTTATCAATAGCACAATAAAAAAGGTACGGCAAAAGTACGACAAAGGTAACATAGCACAAACTTGAATCTGCTTTCTTTGCCAGTATCTATAAGGCTTTCACGGTAGTAGGTTGGTTTATTTGCAGTTTATCAATTATAAATAGTGCTACCTTTTTTGTTCATTTATCATACGAAGTATTTCACGTGCGTCATGGTGATCTGAATTCATTGATAAAACTATTTTAACTGCTTCAAGTGCTTTATCAAACTGCTTGTTATTTAAATAAGCAACGCTCAGGTTGTAATATGCATCTGAATAACGATTACTATATTTGACTGCCTCCAAACATTCTTGTATTGCCTTCTCATACATTCCTTTTCCCATATAGGTAGCGCCAAGGTTGTTATGAGCATCAGGATAATCAGGTTTGATTGAAATGGCGTTGTGAAATTCAGCAATAGCATGATCAAGGAGATTTGCCCTAGCGTACAGGACTCCAAGATTATTATGGGCATAAGGATAACCAGGACTTAACTGCAAAACCTTTTCATATTCAGAAATGGCCTCTTTCAGCATACCCTTTTTGCGGTACGTTACCCCAAGGTTATTATGCGCATCAAGATAATTATCGTAAAGTGATAATGCATGCCTGAACTCATGTATTGCTTCATCAAATCTGCCCGTATTCCGGTAGATATTTCCTAGGTTGCTGTGAGCTTTGAAACTACGGGGAGATGTTTGTGCCGTATGTGTCCATAATATTGTTTGATCCATCCATATCTTATTTCTTTTTATAGTTTTGATCGAAAAGATTGCTAATACAAGGGACAATAGGATGAAAATGATCCATCGGTTTGTCCTTTCAAAAGTATGAGAAAAGCGAATTTTATTTTCGTAACTAACCAGGAGATTACTTCCTGCAATGCAAAACCCCAAAATAGGTATATAGAGGTACCTTTCCGCCATGATGTTTTCAATAGGGATGATATTCAATACGGGTAATAGGCTGATAAAAAACCATACAGCAGAGAGAAATAAGATTCTTGAGTAAAAAAATAACCGATAAATAATAACAAGAAGAGCAGAGAGGAGAAGAAAAGACAGAATGAAAGAAATATCCGAGGGGGATGAAGCATACGGCACGACGTAGTCTGCACAAAGGCTGAAGGGGAAAAAGAAGAGTTTTGTATAGGAGGCGACTACCTTTGACATGGTCAGGAAGTTGGTAGTGATGCTGTTATCTGGATATGAGACGTGGGATTCAATTGGGTTGTGTAAAAAAATGAATCTTGTCAAAAGATAAAGAGTGGTTACGAGGATGTAACCAAGATATCCTGATAGAATTTTTCTATACCTTCGTTTCTCCATGAGTACGATATCGGAGAAAAAAATACATAAAGGTAATGTAATTACCATTTCCTTTGAAAATATCCCGAAAAGATAACATACTGTGGATGCAAGGTAAGGCAAAAAGGTATGCTGTTTCTTAGCTTTGATATAGAGGATAAAGGCAGATAGAAAAAAAGTGCCTGCAAGCAAGTCCTCCCGGTAGCTAATGGCGTTAACTGCTTCTGAAAGGGCAGGGTGACACGAGAATATAAGGGCACCGGTAAAGCTGATTTTTTCGCAACTTGAAGAGGAAAGAGTATGTTGATAGGTAGAAAACCACGTCAATAGGAAAAAGAACAGCACGGAATTGAGGGTATGCAAGAGCGAATTGGTAAGATGGAATCCAAAAGGGTTCAACTTCCACAATGCATAATCAACGAAATACGATAAGGTAACTACTGGTCGATAACTAAGTTCTCCTGATAATGCAAAATAGTCTTTCCTGAAAAGGTTCGGAATATTTTGGAGCGATTTTATAAAATAGTTGTTTACGATAGTAAATTCATCATCATACGTGAATTGATTTGATAAGGAATTTACGTAAACAAGTTGTGATAAAGTTACGATAAGGAATATGAGGATAGGGAAGTTCAGACTTTTTATTATTCGCATGCTTATTTTTCTATAAATACTTTTTTTTCTATAAATACTTTGTAAGAACTTCTTTTTTTGTAAATTTTTCTCCCCTTGATCCCCTCCTTGCGAAGGAAGGGACTAAGGGGTGGTTGTCTTGGGTTGCGGCTTTTCTACGCTGAGTGATGTATCTCATGGATTTATAATTTTATCCAAATCTTTAGAAATACTATTATAAATTTGCTTGAGGGGGATGCCTTTTTCCTCAGCGATCCTCTTGCAGTCTTCATATTCTGGTGAAAGGCTCTTTATATCATCGTTAAATTTTCCAATTTTTATTCTTATTTTGCCAAACTGGCTTTCTACCTCTTTGTATTCTCTTGTAAGTATTGTGCGAGCTACTTTATATTTCCTGATACCAAAAGTAGTAGTCTGATTGAACAAGATCAATTCGACAGAAGATAAATTTGCTTCAGAAACGATAGCACTGATAATTATTCCGGGACGTCCTTTTTTCATCTGAACTGGTGTAAAGTAGACGTCCACTGCCCCTGCCTCGAATAATTTATCCATAGTATAGCCTAATACTTCACCAGACATATTATCAAGATTTGTTTCAATAACCCACATTTCATCCGATATTACGTTCGTAATTGTCTCTCCAATAAATACACGTAATAAATTAGGTATGGATGGGTTATCGTACGTACCGGCGCCATAACCAATTCGCAACATCTTCATTTCAGGATTTGTTCGCAGGCCTTCACCTAACGTAGTAATTATTGCAACCCCGGTAGGTGTTGTTATTTCTTTTTCTACATCAACAAATTTGAGTAGCTGTTCCTTAAGAAGTTCGGCCGTTGCAGGGGCAGGAATTGGAAAAATGCCGTGTTCGCAGCGGGTGTATCCATGTCCGGTAGGGACTGGAGAAAAATAAACTCTCTCAATTCCTAAGTGTTTTATAGCTATCACAGAACCCACGATATCGATTATTGAGTCTATTGCACCAACTTCATGGAAATGGATATTCTCTATTGAAGTGCCATGAATTTTTGCCTCAACTGTTGCCAGTCTGTGAAAAATTTTAATACTATCATTCTTGATGTCACGGTGAAGCTTGCTTCTTTCTATAATTCTCTGTATATCGGAGAACGCACGATGTGAATCATGGCTGTGACTATAACATTTTTCCGGTATATGGCTGTCTTGTAAAGAAATTGTTACGTGAACTTTTGTCCCGGTTATCCCGGCACGTTTTACTTTTTCTGCTGATATTTCATACCCGTCAAGTTGGAGCAGTGCTAGTTGTTCCTTTAAAAGGTTGATATCCAGTCCTGCATCTACAAAGGCACCGAGAGTCATGTCTCCGCTAATACCAGAAAAGCAATCAAAATATGCGATTTTCAATAAAGCTCTCCGAAAAATTTAAATGTTTAGGAATTTCAGAATAAAATGTAGGATGAGTCAAGCGAAGCGGATCCATCATGAATCTCATTTAATGTTTGGGAAATTCAAAGTTATGAGAATTCTAGGTCGAATATACGATTATGCCAGCCATGCATGTAGGATGGGGATATTGTCCATCAAAATTAAGCAACGTGGACTTGTGGGCGATATTTGGTAGATAGTTGCCCATCCTACCCGGCTGCATAGGTGTTATAAAAAAGTCGCCGAGTACCTAACTTGATAATATAGAAATGTTCATTTTTCAGAACATTTTTCCCTGTAAATTGACATTTTATCAGTGCATATCCGCGTTAATCCGCAATTAATTTAGAATTTCTATTTTATTCCGTAATTTTGAGGCATTCAAGGAAATTTAATTTTTGTACGTTTTCAGCATTACATCCTCTCTCTTCACCATATTTTTTATATTTTCAGTTCCTTTCAATTTAGCAAGTTTCTTGGTAATTTTCTTTATGATAAGTGTTTCAAGATAGATATCTCCTCCTTATTGACCGGTGTCCTTACAAAAATCCTGTTTTGATGGTTTATTTACATTCAGCGATATCATTTGTATAATAAGTTTCCTTAAGAAAGAAGGGTTACATACGATAAATCATGCAGAAAATCCAGATACGGTGCAAAGTCAGTACCACCCGCATAGCGGGTGGCTTGATTAGCCCTATAAGGGCATTGTTACAGGTATCCCTTAAGGGATTACTTACAACTCTCACCTGATGAGGAATGCTTTAAGTTGCTTCGTTAATA
>JBDIVL010000046.1:0-33050 GCA_039794405.1 Candidatus Jinrextremum sp.
AACGGCTTAAACTGTTTAAACTTTTTTGGCACACTTCGCTTCATCCACCTACAGGGTAATATTTATCAATGTTTATCTGTATTAACCTGTGGTTTGTATAATGTGAGTTCATATCTTTGTTTATCTTTATTTGGCCGCTTTTAAAATCTAGTATCATTTATGTCTGTAATCCTGTTGGAACCTCCACGTCCCGGCAATCCAAACAAACTTGAAGAAGTAGTTAATGCCCCTTTATCAGCATGCCTGTTTACCGGTTATATAGCCTCAATACTATACAAACAAAAGATAGAAACTGAGATCATCAATGCGCACCTCTATGGCTGGTCAATAGAACAGACGATCACCCACCTTTCAAAAAAATCTTTCCAACTTTTATGTGTCCATACCGTATATTTGTGGGAGAGAACACAAGATGTCTTTGACATGCTTTCGGCAATAAAATTAAGAAATCCAGTCGTGCACATTAATCTTTATGGATACTATCCTACTTTCGCCTATAAAAAAATCCTTGCCGATTTCCCCTTCATTGATTCAGTAACCATTGGAGAACCTGAATGCACTTCCCTTGACCTTGTAAAACAAATCCAGCCCGGACATGAAATGAATCTCCCGGGATTGGCTTTTCGGAATAAAGACGGGAAACTTATTTTTCACCCCCGTCCTCCTCTCTCTAATCTGGACCAGCTCCCCTACCCTGACCGGCAGGATATAAATCTCTACCAGGAAAGGGGCATTGTAACCTATATACAGGGAAGCCGTGGATGCTATGGATACTGCACCTTTTGCTATCTCAATCCATTCTATGGACAAGTGAATCAATGGCGCGGCAGGAGTGCAAAAAACATCTTTGAAGAGATCCTTCAACTCAATACTCAGCACTCTCAGAGAGATTTTTATTTCTCTGATGCCAATTTCTTTGGCCCGGGAAAAGCCGGAAAAGAACGGGCCGTTACCCTGGCAGAACTTATCATCGCACACGATTTGAATATCCGTTTTGGTTTCGAATGCCGTGCAAATGATATCGATGAGTACTCCTTTTCAAAACTGGTTATGGCAGGCCTTACCAACGTCTTCCTCGGATTAGAAAGCGGAGACCAGGTATCACTACAACGATTGAAAAAACATACCACCGTTGAAGAGAATAAAAAGGCCATCCGATTATTACGAAATTATGGAATCGAACCTACTTTTGGCTTTATTATGTTTGAACCCAATTCCACCATACAGAGCATAAGGAACAATTTTGAATTTCTCAAGGAAATGGGTATTATGACTACCCCCGCAGTAACTGCACATTTGTTACATCACAAACAAACCCTTTTTCAGGGAACGCCAGACTATCAATCAATGAGGAATGGAACAGCCCGGGCTAATACCTCATTTACAGATTATGAAATATTTTATAGCATAAAAGATCCCAGGGTTGAGGCATTTTCAGAAACTATTTCTCCTGTTTGTAAAACAGTCTTGTCCCTGCTCCCGGATACCTATGACTGTGGAACCCATACAGGCAGTACCTATACAGAATCAATTTTCCTTGATACCCTGAATACCACGTTAATCACCCTTTTTGAAAGAACCTTATCAGGTTTCGAAGCGGATACGATCGCTTACCATTCCGATGCAATGAGAGAATATAGCCAAAAACTGATACACGAGATAGAAACAATTTTTGCAAGCAATATGAAAGGACAATAATGGGCACAAACTTTTCACATTTTGATTATTTACTCCAGCTTAGCTGTGGCTACTGGAAATCACAGGTACTCTTTGCCGCGGTAGAGTTTGATATATTTACACGTATTAGCAACGGTAAGGTTACAGCCAAAGAGATATCACAGTCCATTCATACCGATATGAGGGCTACAGAAATGCTCCTGAATGCCCTTGTTTCCCTTGAATTGCTTACGAAGCAAGAGAATCGCTATGCTAATAGTCACATCTCGGATGTCTATCTGGTCAAAGGAAGCCCTTGCTATCAGGGTGACTTTATTCACCATTTCCACAACATGATGGATAATTGGGCAATGCTTCGTGAGACAATCGAAACAGGAAAGGCCATTTCACTCAAAGATATCCCTGAAGAGGTAGACCCTCACGATCTCAGGGATTTCATTACTGCAATGCATAATATTGCCTTAATAAAGGCAGAGGATATTTGTAATAAGATTAACCTAAAAGAGGCAAGATCGTTATTAGACCTTGCAGGTGGTCCCGGTACCTATGCTATTACATTTGCAAAAGCGAATCCACACTTGCATGCCGTTGTTTTTGATTTAGGACATGTTATCAAACTTACGAAAGAATTTATTACGGCTTCAAGAATGGAAGACCGTGTCACTACACAGCCGGGAAATTGTCTGGAGGATAATTTTGGGAAAAATACCTACGATGCCGTTTTCGTCTCAAACCTCCTACATATTTACAACCCTGAAAACAACAGAAAAATACTCAAGAAATGCTGGGATGCTTTAAAAGACGACGGTCAAATTATCGTTCATGAATTCGTACTGGACGAGACCAAAACACAACCCCAATTTGCCACCCTCTTTAGTCTTAATATGCTTATTGGCACACAGGAAGGTGCATCATACAGCAAGCAGGAATACAGGGCATGGCTTGAAAATACGGGTTTTAAGCAATTAAAGAAGATTGATCTGGAGTCTAACTCAACTTTAATAATCGGAAAGAGGTGATAATTATATTTACCATATAGGAATTTTCATTTTATGGAAGCGGGTTTTAAGCTAACCGGCGACATACGAAAATACCTGGTGGAAAACCTTCCCTTCATCCCCTCCTTGTGAAGGAGGGGAAAAAGGGGGGGGTTATACCTTGTTTAGCTTTTTGTAAAAAAGTTAAAAATGTTTATCCTGAAAAAGATTATTAGCCAATCACTTTCTCCCGTGGCCTTGTGTCTGGAATTATTGATAATAGGATTGGTATTTCTTTTGTTTACCAGAAAACAGAGAACCGGAAAGATTATCGTTTCTGCCGGGGTAATCCTATTTGCTGTTTTCAGCTATACAGCAATTTCCGGTATACTTTTAAGATCACTAGAATACCAATATCCACCGCTCAACGTAACTACAGCACCTGATACTACAGGTGATGATGCAGTTCCCCCCGTTAAGTGGATCGTAGTTTTAGGCGGAGGGCATACATCTGATCCAAGTATTCCTATTGCCAGCCAACTCTCCCAGGAATCTTTAATTCGCCTCATCGAGGCCATTCACTTATATAAAAAAATACCGGGGAGCAAACTTATTTTATCAGAGGGAAAGGTTTTTGACCCTATTCCTGGGGCTGAAACCATGTCAAAGATTGCTCAGGTAATGGGCGTAAATCCAAAAGACATAATTTTAGAATCTGAATCCAGGGATACTGTAGACGAGGCACGTCTTATTAAACCAATCGTTGGAAGTGATATGTTTATTCTGGTAACTTCCGCTTCCCATATACCCCGATCATTAGGTATATTTAAAAAATTAGACATGCATCCAATCCCAGCCCCTGTAGGTCACAGAACCAAATATGGTCATATCAGTCCAGATACTCTTTTCCCCGATTCAGAAAGCCTGCGTAAAATTGAAACCGCCTTGCATGAATTTATAGGTATCATTTGGGCAAAACTAAGGCGACAAATATAAAAAGTACCAACCATTGTAGTCATTATATATTTATTGAGTTTCATTCAGTTGCTATTCAGCTTCATCACCAAGCGCATCTTCAATATAAAGTTTTTTTACCAGTACAATAGCGGCGGCAGTAAGTGGTGTTGCGAATACAAGACCAAGGCCGCCAACAAGTACCCCCATGAGGACTTGTGCAATAATAATGAGTGCTATCGGCATTGATATAGTTTTCTTCTGGACATAAGGTGTAATCAAATAACTCTCAAGACCTTGAACTGCAAGGAAAAGGAATATGACGTAAAGTGCTGTCATTGGACCTTTCGTCAATGCAAGGAGTACGGCCGGTATAGCAGAAACGATTGGGCCTATATTCGGTATAAATGATAGTAACCCTGCGATAAAGCCAAGAGCAAATGCAAGTGGTATCCCAAGCAATTTTAAACCAATTCCTGTAAATACCCCGATAATAGACATTGATATAATCTTACCCACAAGCCACCAAAACAACGTCATATCTATCTCCCTCAGAATTTTTTCAACGTGCCCACGTTTGTCCTGGGGAGCCAGTTTTACAATCCCTTCTATATATGATTTTGGGTTAATAGAGAAAAAAAGACCAATAATGAGAATAATAAGGAAATTTGCAAAAAAGCCAAACGTTGCTGAAAAAAAACCACTCATTTTCGACATGATATTCATTTTCCCGGATAGTACATCATCAATACTAGGTGCTTTTGAGAGAAGCCTTTGAGCCCATGTGTATTTCATAAGCTGATCTCTGATCTGTTGTATTGTCTGGGGAATAGTTTGCATAAGTTTATCTATTTGATCACTCACTATGGGTACAATGAGCCAAATGACTACCCCAAACACTCCCATAATGCTAACGATAACGATCGCAAGCGATAAACTGCCGGGAAGATGTGCATACCTAATTAATCGATTACTCAGACCACGTAAAAAGATGGCCATCATAGTGCCTGCAAAAATAAGCAAAAGGATATCAATAGCCTTCCAGCACAAGAGCAATAAGATAACTACCAATGCACCAATACCCACAGCCATGAAGGTACGCCGGATAAAAGTGCCACGATCCTGATGGGCCTTGTCCCGGCGTTCTTTTGAACGCTCCCGTTTCTGCTCTATATTTTCCTTATTCATATATAGTTCTTTCTCTATCAGAGTGTATGAAGGAAAGTAAAGTGACGGCTGTAGTAAACATCCTCATGCAGCGTAATACAACCAAAACGAATATACCTATAAAGTCACAAAGAAGATCAACCCTGAGGAAGATGATTGAAACCAGCCCTAAGAGACTATCTGAAAAGCCCATATTCATGCCTGGAGTTTATCCAACTGGTGAATTTCGGCGTAAAAGAGAGCACCTTAGTTCAGCCTATCCGAGCTTTCAATAGGGTGGATGAACTGAAATAAATCCACTATTGAACCTTTTCAGATAATCTCTCAGGCATAACAATACCAGAATAAGTTCTGGATATTTTTAGTTCTTTCAGAAGAAGTTGAATACCCATAGTGCAAAATGGAAGGAGTTATTCAAATAGTGCCGGGTTTTGATGTCTATTTGTAGGGTTGCGTAGCAGCGTGTTCCTGCTGAAACTTTACCTGTTTTTCTGAATAGTTACTGATACGTTAACCTTTAAACCCAAAATTATCTATCAAAAAACATACCAAGGGAATAGAGAAGTATCATATATACCGAAAAACCTGTTTGTTTTTATGTATCTTCTTCGATTCGTATAGGTAGAACGATAATACTGCGTTGCCAGCTATCTCTCATTACGATGGTAGGAATGGTAACTGTCCCCCATCATCAGAAGTAGTTTGTTTGCTGTCGGACAGGTGATGATTGGGAGATTAATGGAGAGGAAAATGAAAGTCAACGTGTGACATGTTACAGGGTTGTGTTGTCACAAAAGTGGACATGTTACATCTAAGAGATTATTTGAGAAGATCATAAGAGTTGCCATTCCGGATGGAGCAAGATAAAATAGAGGGTAAAAACTCATGGTATATGATACAGGAGAAAGTTATGGACATAAATGCAAATACGTTTAACGAAAATAGGTTTGAAGAGATGGAGAAAAAACTTACTGAAATCCGAAAACTATTATTCGGAACGGTTCTTTTAACAAAAGAAATATGGAAAGCCAAACGAGAACAAAAAGAGGAAGGGACTGAAATTCTGAAGGATATAGAAGAAGCAGAAGAGGCTTTTGTGGATAACTCTCTTACAGATAGGTTTGAGAGAATGGAAAATATCATCCATGTAATCCACAAAAGGGCAAAGGCATTATTTCTCCTGCTGGAAGATGTGCGAAAAAATCAACAGAACGCTGAATGATCTGCGTGCTTAAAGAAAGAAATTCAATCTGACCAACATCGGGCAAACCGTGCAGCTTTTGATTTACAAAATCATTCAGGCATCTCAAATCGCTCTTACCTACATCCAGATTAACAACCCGTTGGAAAAGGTATTCAAATTTAGATATCCCCTTTAAATCTACCATTGCATGCCTCCTTTTGGTATCATTATTTTTATGGAAAAGATACAAGAACAAAAAACGGATACATCTACGAGAAAGAAAACGCTAGTCTCAGTCGTAACACCATTCGGTGAGGGTGGCATTGGTAAGATTATTGTATCTGGCCCAAATTCATTGAGCATCGTCAATAAGGTATTTCAAGGAAAGGGCATTACCGATCTTCACGAGGCAAAAAGCCGAAAGCTCTATTACGGCCATATCTTTGATAAAGGACAGAGGATTGATGAGGTTATTGTACATGTAATAAGGCAGGGAGATAGTTTTACCGGTGAAGACACCGTGGAGATAAACTGCCACGGTGGTATCCGAGTTGTAATGCGGATTTATGAATGCTTACAATCTTTTGGCGCCGAAGGTGTTGAGTGGAATTCATTGATAGCACAGTCCTTTGAGAACGACAAAATGGATTTTATTCAAAAAGAGGCGCTTCAAGAGATTACGAAGGTACGAACGAAGCTAGGGGCAAAGGTACTCCTGGATCAATATGCAGGTGCTTTGTCAGGGGCTTTCAAACAAGGACTGGAAATTATTGAAGGGATAGAGCGGTCACTACATAGTGAATGTTATCATGAAAAAATCCGGCATGGAGATCAACCCGGAGGAGAGAGAAAATTCCCCTTAGTCTCCCTTTCCAAAAGCAGAATTTTACATACCCTTTCTATCGAAAAAATTTCAACTATCCTCCCTTCTATAAACGTTGGTGAAGGGAAATTTCCTCACGAAAAAAAGGTATTAGTTTCTATCTTAGGAAACCATATTTGTCATTTATTGGAAACAGCCTCTCTGGGTATAGCATTGACCACGCCGCAGGTTTTAGTGATTCTGGGTAAACCGAACGTGGGCAAATCGACGATCATCAATGCTATTCTAGAGGAAGACCGAATGCTTGTACATCATGAGCCAGGAACTACACGCGATTACGTGAGTGAGTTTATTTCAGTCGATGGTATCCCCTTCGAGCTTATAGATACAGCAGGTATACGGGATTCCCAGGATATGCTGGAGACGATGGGTATGGAAATGGCTCTGGGACAACTGCAGCGCGCAGATAAGGTAATGGTTGTATTCGATAACTCTAGACCTTTTGATCACGAAGATAAAAGGATTGTAAGTATTTTACATCCATGGTCAGAGGCAAAAACTTCTGAAGGTACTTGCCAAAAGGCGAATCCTTGTGCGATTATACCTGTAATGAATAAATGTGATTTGCCTGCTGAATTAGACAGGAAAAGAATTGAGTCCGGTATCAGTCAGCCTTTATGCTATATATCGGCACAAAACAGAGACGGTCTTGAAGATTTAAAGAAGAGACTTGTACAAACATTTGATACAACATACAGATCCAAGAGGCCGGTAATTTTTAACATGAGGCAGTACTCTTTATTGGCAAAGGCTGATATATTCATGAAACAGAATAGAGATTATTTAATTGCAAGCAATGTATCCGATAAGGCATTGCAGGTAATTGAAGAATTAAAGAATATTTTTATGGCATGTCTGAAGGGGAATTAGGCAGAAAACAGAAAGCATAATTTAGAAGACAGGAAACAGAATAAAAAATAAATACGTTAATCCCTTTTTTTATTCTGACTCCAGTCCTATAACTCCTGACTTCCAAATGCACCTTAATGTACCGGAACTGATTTATCCTTGAGCAGCGGCCAGTGCAGTGCCTCGCGCCACTGAACATAGCTTTCCGCACAGCGCCTTGCGAGGTTCCTTACTCGGGCAATATATCCCGTGCGCTGCGTAACACCGATAGCCCCCCGTGCATCCAATAGGTTAAAGGCATGTGAACATTTTAAAACGTAATCATACGCCGGCAATACCAGGTCTTCTTTTAAAAGACTCTGGCATTCCTTCTCATAGGTATTGAAGAGTTGAAAGAGCATGGCCGTATCTGCTACTTTAAAGTTATACGTAGAAAATTGCACCTCATCCTGTTTATGAATATCGCCATAGGTATAGCCATCGACCCATTCGAGGTCAAAAACAGATTCTTTCTGCTGGATAAACATGGCAATGCGTTCTAATCCATAGGTAAGTTCAAGGGTTATCGGTTCGAGTTCAATACCCCCAACCTGTTGAAAATAGGTAAACTGCGTAACCTCCATACCGTCAAGCCACACTTCCCAGCCAAGACCAGTAGCGCCGAGGGTTGGGGATTCCCAGTCATCTTCAACAAACCGCACATCATGTTTAACAAGATCAATACCGAGCGATCTTAAACTATTCAAATAAATATCCTGGGAGTCATCAGGTGCAGGCTTGATTACCACCTGGAATTGGTAGTAGTGCTGCAGCCTGTTGGGATTCTCACCATACCTGCCGTCGGTAGGACGCCGGGATGGTTCTACATAGGCGCATCTCCAAGGTTCAGGCCCCAGTGCCCTGAGAAACGTTGCAGGGTTAAAGGTCCCCGCCCCTTTTTCAATATCATACGGTTGCCATAGTACACATCCGTAATCGGCCCAGTAGTTTTGGAGTTTTAAGATAATTTCCTGGAAGTTCATAGTAATAGATCTCAACAGATTTTAAAATTTCACGCTGTAGAAGTTTATCATGGTCTGCTTACGGTGTCAAGGATGAACCATATCCCTAGGAATGGTATAGCTAATATTACTAACTTTTCATATATTTATGTGGTTTTCAGAGTGGCACGGATAAAAGAATGAGCTTAAAGTATGAAGAAACAACAAAGGACATAATCGGTCCAGCTTTTGAAGTTTATAACACCCTTGGTTAAGATTTTTGGAAAAGGTTTATCAGAAGACGATACATTATGAAAATCCGTGTAAATCCGTGGCTAACAAAATTGAAGTAAAATAAATCTTTCCCAAAAAAGGAGTTTTTACAAAGTAATACTATAATTATTGAACTCCCTCGGTCAGGAACTGTACAAAAAGTCTCAAATGCCGATTTTGATATATAACTTGTAGTACGGGAGCACTTCGCCCTTACCTTTAGCTAGTGGTTCCCGTATATAATACGGTGATTCGATAAGAAGAGACTCTTACTCTATTAGTTCATACACAAGGCTGGCATACCCATCGAATCTTACCTGGTTTCTTGCGTCGGCTGGTAATTTGTTTGTTACAGCACAAAAATTAGGAGTTTCAATAGTATGTACCAACTTTCACAGCTTAACAAAAACGTTATTTCAATCACACCATTATAATGATATCGAAGGAGGAAAGAAATTTTGGCTATCGAAGGGCGCAATAGAACGGATTGAGGCAATTGAATTAAGCAGAATGGTTGTGTATGGAAAAAAATTCGAATTATATAAAGATTTCAGAGATTTCTTGAGACTTCTGAACTCACACAACGTTGAGTACATGCTCGAGGGTGGCTACGCCGTAAGGTACCATGGCTATCATCATATTGACAATTTTCCACAGATTTGTTACTTTTTAAGTTTGTAAAAAGTTTTAGGATTATATTGTCGGATGATTATTAATAATAGAGGAGTTCACTATGAGCGAAAAAGTGAAACAAGAAGAGAGTTTTGAGTTTCAAGCAGAAATAAAGAAGTTACTAAACATTCTCTCCCATTCCCTTTATACCCATAAGGAGGTCTTTTTAAGGGAACTTATTTCAAACGCATCTGATGCACTTACCAAAATGCGTTTTTTTTCACTTTCAGACCAGGAATATGAAGGAAAAGACCTACCTCTTGAAATTAATATAGACATAGATGAGAAAAATAAAACCCTGACGATCCGCGACACGGGCATTGGGATGACGAAGGATGAGATTATCAAGAATATCGGTACTATTGCGAAGTCAGGATCGCTGGAATTTATAGCAAACTTATCTGAGCAGGCAAAGAAGGATTCAAGCATCATTGGTCAGTTTGGTGTTGGCTTCTATTCCGTATTCATGGTAGCCGATGAGGTTAAGGTAAGAACGAAGTCATACAGGAAAGATGAACCGGCATTTGAGTGGCGGTCAGATGGTACAGGAAAATACTTTTTACACTCAATTGAAAAAGAAACGCGGGGAACAGAGATTGTTGTTCATCTAAAAGATGAAGAGAAGGAGTATACTGAAAAGTCCAGAATCCAATCAATCATTAAAAAGTATTCGAATTTTGTAAGCTTTCCTATTATGGTCTGCGGTGAAAGGGCTAACCAAATTACCGCTATCTGGAAAGAGCCCAAAAAGGATATTAAAGAAGAACAATATAATGAATTTTATAAATTTATCTCAAACACCGAGGAATCTCCCCTTTTCCGTTTACACACATCAGCTGAAGCCCCGATCCAGTTCTACAGCATCTTGTATTGTCCATCCACAAATTATGAAATTTATGGTTTTAAAAAACTGGACCACGGAATTCAGCTCTATTCTAACAAGATCCTCATCCAGCCTGACTGCAAGACGCTTCTCCCTGAATACATGAGATTTATCCGCGGTGTAGTTGATTCCGCAGATATCCCCTTAAATATTTCACGGGAAACGTTCCAGGATAACAGGATTATTCACAAAATGAAGAGTATCCTTGTGAAACAACTGTTAACACTAATGCAGAATTTAGCCAGGGATGAAAAGGAAAAGTATGAGACCTTCTGGAGGCAGTTTGGAAGGATTTTGAAAGAGGGGGTACATCTTGACTTTGAAAATCGGGATACACTCGCACAGTTGATGAGGTTCAACTCTTCTACATGCAGTGATTCTCAAGGTCTGGTCTCTCTTAAAGAGTATGTAGACAGGATGAAGCCCGATCAGAAGGAAATTTATTATATAACAGCGGTAAACCGTGAGACGATGGAAAAGAGCCCTTATCTGGAGATATTCCACAAAAAGGGTATTGAGGTGCTGTATTTAACAGACCCTCATGATGAATTCCTCCTTTCCGGCCTCATAGAATTTGAAAAGAAACCTATCCGCTCTGCCGATCAGGCAAATTTAGACTTACTGAAGGATACTGACAAGAAGATCGTCGATACCTCGGAGGAACCACAGAATTATGAAGAAATCTTTAAGCACCTCTTGAAGACCATGAGGGTGACCCTGGCGGACAAGGTTCTTGATGTAAGGGAATCACAACGACTGAGTGAGAGCCCCTGTTGTCTGGTAAATCCCGATGGTGTACCCAGTGTGCATGTTCAAAAGCTTATACAAATGGTAGATAAGGAATATAAAGCATCCAAAAAAATCATGGAGATTAACAGAAAGAATCGGATGATTCAGAACCTTGCGAGGATGAACGAGAACCCCAGTTATCAGTCCTTAATTGAGAAAATTGTACACCAGCTTTTTGAAAACGCATTAATGCAGGATGGTATAGTCTTTGATCCCCTGGCAATGGTACCACGGCTGAATGACCTTATGGAAGAGTTAACGAAGGCGATGATCGGGGAAGGAAAGAGGATTATTATCTAGCGAGGCAAGGCCTCAGACCGATAAAATTGATTACGAACTATCAGCGGTTGAGATTTTTCCTGAGCGCCTGAACAAAAACGTATACTCTTGTCACTTCGACCGAAGCAAGCTTTTCATTTTGTAGTATTATAATAATCTTTTGATTACTCCGGATTACGCAGCAGCCATTTAAAATAAAAAGCCATGAGATTTTTAGTATCTCATGGCTTTTTTATTTAACAAATGACCCCATGGGGATTTGAACCCCAGTTCACAGATCGAAAATCTGTTGTCCTAGACCAGGCTAGACGATGGGGCCATAAAATGAGGGCAGATGGACTCGAACCATCGACGCCCGCCTTAAAAGGGCGGTGCTCTACCAACTGAGCTATGCCCCCCATTATAGCGAATTATTTTTGTATGTACAAACAAAAATAATGATTCTTTTATACTTTTAGTATCTCTTCGGTCTTTTTTTTCACCGAATCGTTAACTTTTCCCTCAAACTCATGGATGATCTTCTGTATATCATCCCTGGTACGCTTTGCATCATCCTCAGTTAAAATGCCATCTTTTTCTTCTTTTTCAGCTTGCTTAATTGATTCATGTCTTATCGTTCTCAAGGATATCTTCGCTGTTTCGCCAAACTCTTTTGCATGTGCAGAAAGTTTTTTCCGCCGTTCCTCATTAAGCGGCGGAATTACAAGACGCAATGCCTTTCCCTCTGCTGAGGGAGTCAATCCTACATCAGATTTTAGTATAGCCTTTTCAATGCTCGAAATTATGGAGGGATCATAGGGTTTAATGAGTATGGACTGCGCATCAGGAGTTGAGATAACTGCTAATTGCTTTAAAGGAGATACGTCTCCATAACACTCCACTCTTACATTTTCTACCAATCCCGTACTTGCCCTGCCGGTTCTCAGACCTTTCAACTCCTCTTGCAGGTGTGCAACTACCTTTTCCATCTTCGACCTTGCTTCTTTACATATTGATTCTTTCCCCATATTCTTTATTCCCCGATATATGTCCCGACCGGTTCTCCAAGAATTGCCTTTCTAATATTTTCGCGCTTATTCATATTAAAGACAATGATTGGCAATTTGTTTTCCATACTCAAGGAAATCGCCGTTAGATCCATTACACCTAATCGCTTACTCAAGACGTCCATGTACGTTAGCTTCTCATAGAGCTTTGCAGAAGAATTTTTTATGGGATCATCTGTATATACACCTTCAACCCTTGTTGCCTTTAGCATCACATCAGCACCAATTTCAATTGCCCGCAGGGCTGCTGCCGTATCGGTCGTAAAATAAGGATTTCCCGTCCCACCCGTAAAAACGACTACATTTTTTTCTTTTAGATATTGCAAACAGTCTCGCACAATAAAGGGTTTCGTGATATTCTTAATCTCAACAGCGCTTATTACATGAGTTTTTATAGAAAACCCTTCCAGGATATCCTGGAGAAGTAAACCGTTTACTACTGTAGCAATCATTCCAACCTGGTCTGCCTGTATCCGAGACTTACCGACATTACCAAGTTTTGCACCACGGAGAATGTTACCACCACCAACGACGACACCGAGTTCAATCCCAAGTTCAAAAACGCTCTGTATTTCTTTGGCTAATGTAATAAACTGTTCCGTTTCAATGCCTCTCCCATTTTTATCACCAAAACTTTCACCACTTACCTTTAATAATACCCGCTTGTATTTAATATTTTTCTGCATGGGAACGGAAATAAGAATGTATTTCTTGGGTTCTAACTTTCTCCCACCTCAAACCTGACAAAACGTTTTATTTTAATATTCTCTCCAATTTTGGCGATATTTGCAATCAATAAATCCTGGATTGTTTTTGTATCATCTTTTATAAAAGGTTGCTCCAGCAGGCATTTTTCTTTATAAAAACTTTCTAATTTTCCCGTCACAATCTTTTCTATAATATTCTCCGGCTTTCCTTTTGCCTCTTCCATAAATATCTTTTTTTGTTCTTCTATAATGTGGGAAGAAATATCTTCTCTCTTTACGGCAATGGGCTTTGTAGCTGCTACCTGCATGCAGACATCTTTCAGGAATTGCTGAAAGACCTCATTTTTGGCCACGAAGTCCGTCTCACAGTTAAGTTCTACAAGCACACCCAATTTCCCATTTGTATGAATATATACACCGATTCTGCCTTCAGTTGTTACCCGCTGTTCCTTTTTTGCGGCTTTTGTAATCCCCTTCTTTTTAATAATCTCCAGTGCCTTCTCAAAATTACCGTTAACTTCGGCCAAAGCACTCTTACATTCCAGTATGCCAGCTCCCGTTTGCTCTCTCAATTTTGTGATACTTGATATATCTACCACCATGAACATCCTCCACACATAGAATAGTAGTATGCAACCGCCTTTATTTCTATACGATGAAATAGCAATTGTATAAAAACAACCAAAAGATGGGAATCCCTATGAGATGGTCCTTAAAGGCAGTAATTAGATTTGCAATGTAATTGGATAAGTATATTTATTTTTTATGGAAAAGAGAGGTTTTCTCAACCTTCGATATCCTTAATTAAACCTTTGTTACCGTGGTCATGAGTTCTTTTCCGGCTAAAACAGCGTCTGCAACTTTTGTTAAAAAGAGACTAATTGATCGTATTGCATCGTCATTTCCCGGAACACAAATATCTATCATATCGGGATCACAATCAGTATCAGCAAGACAAACCGTTGGAATTTGCAATTTCCTTGCCTCATTGACTGCATTGTGTTCATATCTTGGATCAACCACCACAAGGGCACCTGGAATTGAATTCATATTACGGATACCCTCTAAGTTTGTTACCAATTTTTTCCGTTCACGATTGAGAGAAGAAATCATCTTCTTACTAAACTGATGAATGGCCCCTGTTTTTTCAAGGTTTTCTAATTCTTCCAGCCGGTCTAATTGCCTTCGGATGGTATCGAAGTTTGTTAGCGTACCACCCAGCCACCGCTCACTTACATAAGGCATTCCACAACGTTTTGCCTCTTGCGTTGCAATTTCCCGCGCTTGCCATTTGGTACCAACAAACAACACCTCTTTGTCTGTCTGGACAAGCTTAGTTAAAAACTTGCATGCCGTAATAAGCCCTTTCACCGTCTCACGAAGATTAATAATGTGAATTAAATTCCTTTTGCCATAAATAAAAGGCTTCATTTTTGGGTTCCACCGGCTTGTCCGATGACCAAAATGAAATCCTGCATCAACCAATTCCTGAATACTCACAATAGACAAATATTCTCCTCTCCTCTAAATAAATTCAATAAAACAAGAACAAATTATATTTAAAGACTCCAAAAGTTTATTATTATAGTTATTTAAGAAAAAATGTCAAGTATATTTTATCCATGTTTTAATATGAAAAGTACTTTTTAGTAACTGCTCAGATTGTGAGGTGCAGAGTTCAAGGTCGGTCGTTTTACTTTCTTTAAACCTTTTCAATCTTCATCTCTCTTTAACTCTGAACTGTAAACTTTGAACCTAAGCAGTGCTCTTAATCTTTTTTTACCGATTTTTTTCTAAATCGTCCAATGCTTAAATACTTGCCAATATTCGCTGAACCATCTATGTATGGGACGATTTTACCCTCAGCCGATGTCAATAATGTCGTCACACCAGGGCCGTGTCCTGCAGTTACACAGTTGCTATGGACAATAACCCCTATGCTTATCGCCCCAGTCCTGTAGATCCTTCCGTAAGTATGGTCTGCATCCATTATTGCCACGATATCCCCAAACCGCAGTGTTTGGAGATGATACTTTTCTACATTTTGCTTATCAAAGAGTTGTATATCATAATCACCACGGTAACAATGTTGAGACCCAAGGCCTGAACCCATAATTGATGCAGGAATAGCATGTGTTACCGGGACATGCAATATATCTTTCGTTTTATCCTGGCGTATGGGTAATACCTTAACAAGGCTTGGAGACATATTAATGGGTTTAATATGCGGATATCTTTCGAATGACAAGCCTACACCAATACTTCGAATAAGTATCTTATCCCCGATAACAAGCTTTTCCAGAGTTTTATCTTCAAAATCAACCAGTACATTTTCGATACCACCATGTTTTCCTGTAACAACGCCTGTATCACCCTTTGCATCCCCCGTAATAACCCTTGCAATATTTCCAATACAGGACAGTAAATTTAATGCATTATTTTCTTCCCTGTCCTTATTTTTAACCGACACACACGGTTCAACATGGTCTGCCTCCCATTGGATGGCGTTATCACCTACTTTGACATTGTAAGTAATTCCACCAATACCAGGTAATACCATAGGTTTTCCTTCGGGTGTTATGCTATAGGGTTGTGAACCGGCCACCGGGCTGGATACCTCACCAATGACAGATATCTCCACAAGATTCTTTTCGTTAGTTTCCATAGTTTTTACCTAAAAATTTCTCTTTTACCGGGTAACTTAAAAATTGTACGCTGATAACTGAAAGCAGAAAGCAACTGAAACCTTACAACTTTCAACTTTTTGGATTGGTTACGGCTACGCCTCTCCAGGTGATTTTAGGTTTTTAGTCTATCACAGACAACTTTCTGTTGGCAATATAAAAAAAGATGTAATATTATAAGTTTATGAACAAATCCAGTCAAAATAGAATACATTTACATACGACTGCGATTTCTATCATCATTGTACTATCGATAATTACCTATCTCAATTGTATACCAAGCCAGTTCATCTATGATGATACATCCACTATTGTAGAAAACCGGCTCATCAAGGATTGGAAAAATTTCTCCACCTTATTCAATCACGATTATTTTAAATATTCCGGTGAACTTACCTATCGCCCTATCGTTACACTTTCCTACTTTATTGATTACTCTTTATGGCATTTGAATCCTATCGGGTATCACATCGTAAATATGGCACTGCATACGATAAATGTAGTCCTCATCTATATCCTTATACTTTTACTACTCCATCAATACGGCAAACAAGCGGTACTGAAAAGGACCTCGCCTCATGTCGACCAAATTCCTCCTGTTAGAATTGCAGTCTTAACTTGTCTGCTTTTTACCGTACATCCCGTTGTTAGTGAGGTCGTCAATGTGATTAGCTACCGGGAAGACCTCTTTGCAATGATACTTCTTATTGCCTCATTTATTTTTTTTCTCCTTGGTAAGAAAAAAGGGATTATAGAGCCAAATAATCCGTTTTTTCATAATCCCTTCCAGGATACAAGGGAAACGACTCCAGCCCTTCCCGAACACGAAGCTCACAAACAATTACCCACAAAATCCCTCTTTAAAAGCACGGTTTCTCTTTATATAGGGGCCTTAATCACATATTTTCTTGCCCTGCATTCAAAAGAATCCGCAGCGGTATTGCCTGTTTTGATATTTCTCTTTGAGTTGCTATGTAATACTCAAATGCAGGGAAAACCGGCTACCCCCGTAGATGGAAGTGCACAGAAAATAAACCAGTATTCTGGAGGACTGGTATCGAAATTCGTCCATGTATACCTAAAAAAGGTTTTCTTTATCCTTAGAGCAATCCCAAGGGTAATGCCATTCACTTTTTTTTGTGGATATATAGGAATAACCGTTGTATACCTCACCATCAGGTTCTTTATCTTCCACAATCCCCAGGAAAAGATTGTTTATCCTGAAGGCAGTTTTTATATCAATCTCCTCACGATGACGAAGGTTTTGGGCAGGTACCTTACCCACATCTTCCTACCCTTACATCTTAATGCAGATTACCATGTCCTGTACCTAAAGACATCCTGGACACCATCATTCCTTATCCCACTTTTTCTCCTAATTTCTCTTATCTTTATTGCAATCCGATTAGGGAAAAAGGCAATCTCTGGACATTTTTGTTCTTCCCGGTATGGGATATTTACAAGGGGAGATGAGAGAGCATTCGTTCCCCCATCCAATAAGGACAGAATAAGTAATAACGTAACTTCAGGGAAATATACCATCATGATATTTGCCATACTCTGGTTTTTTGTTTCAATCCTGCCAGTAATGAATATTATCCCGCTAGCGAATATCATGGCAGACCGTTATCTCTACCTGCCTGTTCTCGGGTTTTGCTTATTCATTTCAACCGCATTGGCACACATGAGAATAGCAATACAATACCCCGTGATTATTCTATTCATACTATTTTTTCTTATCCTGACAGTTGCCAGAAACGACATCTGGCGAAATGAATTTACTCTGTGGCATAAATCTTCCCAAAGTCCATGGTGTAGTTTTACGACGTATAATAATTTAGGGACACAGTATAATAAGAAGGGATACCCGGATATGGCATTACAGTGTTATCAGAAAGCCCTGCAGAAGGCCAATGAGGTTGGGTTTTCCCGGTATGCTACTGTATACTATAACATAGGAAATGCCTACGAGAAAAAGGGGTTGCTGCAACAGGCGGTCTCCGCCTATAAAAATGCGATTCTGATAAAACCAGATTACACGCAGGCACGCAACAACCTTGGAAAGGCTTATTTTACCTTGGGACAATATGAGGATGCATTCATTGAATTTAACAATACCATTACCATTGATCCTGATTTTGCATATGCATATAACAACCTTGGAGTCCTGTATAGCAAGCTCGGCAAGAAGGATGATGCCCTGGCTGCGTATAAAAAGGCCCTGTCATTAGACCCTCAATATAGCGATGCATATTATAATCTGGGTAATATTTACGAGGCGAAAATGCAGTATGATTTGGCCTTAGAGGCCTATCAAACTGCCATTAAATTTAATCCGACACAGGTTTATGTCCATAACAATTTGGGGACAATTTATGACAAAAAAGGTCTTGTTGAAGACGCAATAAGAGAGTACAAGCATGCAATAAAACTCGATCCAACGTATCCATATTCTTACAATAATCTCGGTGCTTCACTGATAAAAATGGGGGATATGGACGGTGCATTGATAGAATTTCAAAAGGCAGTAAGTCTACTCCCGGACCAACCCGATTTCCATTTTAATCTCGGCTATATGTACTTACAAAAAGGTAATCCGGATAGTGCCTTGAGGGAATTAGAAGTTGTGCGAGAGATAGCACCCAATCATGCCGAGGCCCTCTTTAGTATTGGTACTATTTATTACAAGCAGGGAGATAAAGAAAAGGCAAGGAACATCTGGCAATCGGTTCTTCGTATAAATCCCAACCATGTAAAGGCCAGAAAATGCCTGGAAATGTTTATGGATAAATAGGGCCTTCTCAGTTTTGTGTCAGTAAGAAAGCCAGCATCCTTTTGTTTGTCTGGATGATGTATTATATGAGAAGTCGATTATACAAAAACTATACAGTTTGAAGGTAGTGAACGATGACTGATTGAGGAAAACCAAATTGTATTAAACGCCTAAAACCCTTGAAAATATTGGTGGAGCTGAGGGGATTCGAACCCCTGACCTTTTGAATGCCATTCTTTTTAATGGGTGTTATTTTTTTTACACAATGTTCTCTAATGGTTGATTTTACTGAGAAAATATGATTCTAAGGGATAGCATATTATATGATGTTATCCCTTGTTTTTTATTGTCTACTATACAAAAACTATACAATTGATTTCTATACAAACTGTGTTAAAGTAGTCTATAAATTACTACTCCTCTGGTTCTTTTCTAAGGGAATTCTATAATTTAATAATCTCATAAAATTTATCCCTTCATAACTTGTTGCTGAAACTTCTGTTTATAATATCATAGTTTGGTTTTTAAGTATTATAAATTGAATGAAAATGTAAGTATTTTTCATCGATTTATAAATCTAAATCCTTCCTTCTCAAATAAATCAACCAGCTTCATATATGGGTGTTTTAAAGCTTCGCAGATATCAGGAATGTGAGGATAATTTATATCCCCAGTCTTTTTCTCTTCTGTTATTATTGGAACTTCATTTATTATTGCTGTTGCTATTACCCAAGGGTCAGCACCTGAATCTTTATTTTTAACCCTTATTAAACCATGATATTTTGACAAAAGTTCTTTTACTTTTATTTGTATTTCCTTGTATGGTGGAATAAATATATCAGTATACTTTTTAATTAAATCAAATACGCTATCTCCCTCTTTTCTCATGATTTCCTCATACACTTCATGGCAAGAACAGATTTTCTTTTCCTTAAAATAATTTTCTATATTAGTCCAAGCATCTGGAAATACAGATTTTCGATAAGTATCCTTTAACCCTATCAATGAGCATGCATCAATTATATATTTCATATCTTCATCGGATATAGGCTAATAATTTATTAAAAGAGTTATATTTTAGACCAAGGTAAGAGCATGCTTCAAGAGTCGTATAATCACCTTCTGCATGTTTAGAAAGAACAGATTTTACAAAGAACCTACCATTTTCATTAAGACACGAATAATGTGGTATGTTTCTTCCGCTTTTCTTTTTCTTAGAGGCTCTTTTTTTACACTCATCTTTTACATTGTTATATTCCTCATTTTGTATACATTCATGTTTTAATAATTTAAGAGCAATGACTTCTGAACTAACACCAAAATAACCACTTAAATTATTACAATTCATGTACACAGATAAATTAGAATTCCATTTTTCATTATAGAGAACCCAAAAGTTATTATCAAAAACAAGCACTTCAGAGGTTACAGAATTTACCCAAATTTCAAAATTATCATGTTCCGGATTTAATAAATTCCTTCCTTCATTGAAAACATCATCATGCTCACACATTAAGTGAATTAACTCATGCACTAATGTAAAAGATTTTGCTCCATATGAGTCTCTTTTATCTAGTATAATTAGAGGGAATTCCTTTTCATATATTGCAATACCTCTAATTCCTCCTAAATCTACATATCTATTTGTTTGAAAAACTAAAATTCCTAGGTTATCAATCTTTTCTCTTAACTCATTAAACCAAATTCTATTTTCCCTTTTTTTTGATGGAGGACTTAAACAAAGCATTTCTCTTATTTTAATTGCTGTGCTTTTCACGTCTGAGAATGATTTAACCAAATTTACTATTTTATTTTCATATTTATATTTATATATTTCCCTAATTAATTCCCTTTTATCAGAACACTCTATTAAAAATCTATTAGTATCAACATTAAGTTTCTCATGAACAACACCAACAAAACGTCTTAAATTAATACTTCCCGTTTTCTTATATAAAGGAGGTTTAGGCAAAAAAAATACAGATAAATGAAGATTATAAAATTTTGCTAATTTCCTTAGCTGTGTAAAAGATGGGTAAGATTTTCCTTCTTCCCATTCTAATAACTTACTTTCTTTTATTCCGGTCTTTTGAGAAACAATATTAGAGGTAGCTGTTATCCTTTCCCTCGCCCACTTTAATACTGAAGGCTCAATATATGCTATTATTTTCCCATGCATGATCTTATTTTAAAATTTGACAATAATAGGAACATACTTTGGGGACTGCCAAGAGTTTTATGTATTGGAGATTATTAAGTGTTAAAGTGTGAAAGGATATAGAACAGATTGGACTTATATCTCTTATATTAATTATTAGTCTAACCAGAATAAGGTTTATAAGCATTAGCGGTTAACAGGGAAGAAATACATTTTGTTTTCGTTGGATTGGCAATGCTTATGTTATAAGCAAAGGCATGATAACAACTTCTTTTATTAAATTCAATTATAATACAAGAATTTGTTAAAATATCTGTTCTTGGATAACTTAGAAAGATTCGCCACGTCCTTTCCTCAGAAAAACGAAAAAAACTTGCATTCTTCTCCGTTTTTTGTATTATCTTCCTTTTTAAAGAAAAAACAATTTCCTATAATCTCTCCATTTAAAAGAAGCTTGTCATTGCAAAACGGTAAATGATAATCCTTGATTGTCTTCACCAAATTGGAAAATTTTAATGGTGCATGATGTCTTACCTGGAAATACCGATATTAGAATATCGGTATTATAAATTTTCATCCAATGATATAGGTCATATAAATGAGCCTTTTCATTTATAACGACAATAGATTAGGCTGATTTTTCGAAAATTTTATATTTATAAATTCTAGCATCATGAGTAACCACATTTATACATATGCTCTTATAAAATCTCTCTATGACCAAGGAGAAGATTATTTAGATTCTTTCTGGCCTTTTGCGGTAAAAGTACTTCCAACAAATAGATCATTCATAGAATTAAATAATATACAGAAAAATATTAAAGATAAATATGATTTAGATATTCCTTTACACACTCTCAAAAGTATTTTAAATAGAGCTAAATCAAATAATTACGTAGAATTTAAAGATAAACTCTGCAATCTAACCGAATGTGGACTAAAATATCTTGATGATTTGGAAACAGATAATGATGTTGAAAGACGTCTTAATTCTTTATTTCATGATGTAGAGAGTTTTTTAAATCGGCATGAAATATTTATTAGTTTTCAAAGTATTCCAGATGAAATATTTTCATTTCTAAACAAAAACGCTTTATATTTTAAGAACTTTTTCAATCATTCCTCTGGATTAGATCAACAAGATATTTCTAACATAACAGATTTTGATAAATATTTTATTAATTACATAGAAGAGGCTGAAAATAAAAAAATAGAGCATTATAAGACATTACAAGATGTTGTTTTTGGCTCAATTATCTCAACAATTATTAATTCTAAAGAATATTCAAACATAAGAGAAATAAAAAGTAAAAAATTTAAACATTGTAAAATATTTTTGGACTCAAATATTATTTTTTCTATTTTGGATTTGGGTAATCAGGAATTTACTAAGCCTGCATTGGAACTACTTGATTTACTTAAGAAATACAAATTTGAAATTAAAGTATTTAGTTTTACAGTAGATGAAATATGCAGAGTTATACGGGGATATACAAGGGATGTTCATATGTACCCTATTTCTATAAAAATTGATACTCTTTATAGTCGCTTAAGACAAAAAAAGTGGACAAAATCTAATGCAATAGAATTTGTAACAAATATAGAATCTACGTTATCTAAAAATGGGATTGAGATAGAATTGGTAAACGATATTGATATAAAAAATTACAACCCAAAAGATAAAAATATTAAAGATATTGTAGCTAAGCACAAGCCTTTGGCAATGTCAAGTTCTATTAATCATGATACCGCTGCTATAGAAATGATTAAGAAATTAAGAAGGGGTTCCATTAGGGCAATAGAAGCATCAGAAGCATTATTTTTGACTTCCGATAAAATTCTTAGCAAATGTAACTTTTTAGAAATGGGGCATGATGAGAATGGAACTATTAGTGAAGTGATTTTAGATTGTTTACTGACTAATATATTATGGTTAAAAGATCCAAATGCAAACATATCTCTTAAATTATTAATTGGTGCGTATTCTCGTGAATTATTTATAAAAAGAAGAATATGGGAACAATTTTATTCAACTCTTAGAGCTCTTAAAAGTGAAGATAAAATTAAAGATGAAGATATAACTATGCTGTTTTATAACAGTTTCCTAGAAGATATTTTAATAAAGTTTGACGAATCAGAGACTTCTAAGATTACACCGGAATTTATTTTTGAGAAAGTTGAAGAAGCTTCTAAATTGTCAGAAAAAAATACAGAAAAAAGGGTTAAACAAAAAGAGGAAGAATTACTGAAACATTTAAACGAAAAACTTTCTGAAAAAGACCAAGAAAAAAATGAAGAGATTTTAAAAAAAATTGAAGAGTTCAAGAAAAATATAAGGTATAGTTCCGAGTGCTCTGCAAAAAAACGGGCTACAATATTTTCATCTTTATTAACATTGTTAGTGATTTTGATAGCCTTATCGTTTATTTATATTTATGGAATTGATAATTTTTATAAAAATATAAGCTTAATTTTTGGTAATAGTGGTGGCAGTTGTGGAATGCTTTTCTTGATATGGATTAAGTTAAGGGCTTATTTTAAAAAGAAATTATTTAATTCTATATACAAAAGAAAAATAATAGAAACAGGTATAGATAAAAATATAATTTAAAAATGGATAAGTAAAAACAAAGAGATTTAAGAGTAAGGTTTATTTCTGTTTTGTAAAGCTAAAAACAACTTTTTGTTTCAAAATTATTGAAATAGCTTTTTTTGCTTCGATTTATTTACAGCCTCTAATATCCTTTTGTTTGATAATTCAACGTATTCTTGGTTAGTATCATAACCGATATAATACCTTTCATTTTTTAGAGCTGATAAACAAGCTGTTCCACTGCCACAGAACGGGTCTAGTATTACATCTTCTTTAAAAGAATATAGCTGTATTAATCTATGAGGTAATTCTTCTGGGAAGGGAGCTGGGTGCCCAATGGATTTTGCTGAAACTGCCGGAAATGTCCAAATGCTTTTTGTCCATTCTAAAAATTCTTCTTTTTTGATGGTGCTTTCTTTATTTAATCTTCTTCTTGTAAATGAGTTTTTTGAAAAAACTAAAATATATTCGTGAATATCACGCAAAACAGGATTAGCAGCCGATAACCAACTTCCCCACGCAGTTGATGGACTGGAGCTTGATGCTTTATTCCAAATAATTTCTCCTCGCATTAAATAACCAATTTCAAGCATGTCTTCAATAATATAGCTGTGTAAAGGTATATAAGGTTTTCTACCTAAATTAGCTAAATTTATACAAGCTCTTCCACCGGTAATGAGTTTTTTATAAGTTTCTTGAAAAACCCTCTTGAGAAATTGTCGATATTCCTTTAGCGATAAATTTTGATCATATTCTTTTTTTACATTATAAGGGGGTGAAGTTATCATTAAGTGGATACTATTATCAGGAATTTCATGCATTTGTTCGCTAGATTTACAGAAAATATTATTCAATAATTCTTGTGGGATGGAATTTTCAATATAATCAACATTATCCTCAGTTTTATACTCCTCATATAACTTACTATTATAAAATTCAGAAGAATCGTGATTTATTCTTCCAGGAGTACCAAAAGAACTTGTTTTTGTACCGTTTCTTTTGTATTTAGCATTATGCATAAGATTCACCAATTATTTTTAGAAATTCTTCTGCTTTTTCTTCATATGTTGCTTTTCTATTTGCAATTTCAATTATTTTACCAAGTTCTTTCTTGCTTTTCATACTCGAAAAGAAAAGGTGCTCTTTGTTTAATAAATTGTCAAAGCTAATTTTAAGCTCTGAAAAATTATCAAATCTGCAAAATCCGTCTTTAGGTGTCTTTTTTAAATTTTCTCCATTATTATCTAATGGTTTAGGATTAACAGACCAAAAACCTTGGATAATCCCTGCTGTTTTTAAATAATCTACTTTTGAATAATAACTTTTTGTTATAGGAGTGTTGCCTAAAATAATAATTGGTATTTTATTGGATTTGTAACTTGATACTCTTATATTAATACTTTTACCAATAGCCTTGAGCATGGAATCAGAACGAAGTAGACCTGGGTTTCCCTGATGACTCTTAAAATCACCTAAGCAAATAAATTGATCTGGATTTGGTTTAAATTCCCAGTTCCAGACGATAGACATTTTTACTTCTAAAATAACTAAAATATCTTCAGGGTTTTGAATAGTTGTATTTGATTTTGAGATTACAACATCAGCAGAAGATTGGTTAGAAAGGGCAATTTCCTCGCAAATAGCACCTTGAATGGCAAATAATCCTTTATCTTTAACAATCTCTTGAATAAGATCAGTTGCCCATTTTTCAGTAAATTTACCAATTAATGTATTTCTACTTTGAAGAGTTGTTTTAGTATCGCTGTATCCTTTAGGCCAGTAAGCTAAATATCTTCCGGAAATATCTTTGTAAAATAGTTGTTCTGGCGTAGCAAATTCCCTAGCCTTAGTAAAAAATTGAATCTCAGTATTTTTATTCCATAATTCCATTTGATAATTTGGTAAAGGTAAACTTTTATTTAATTATTTAATCAAAAGAAATTTTAAAACTGGTGGATTATAACAAAATGGTAAATAATATAAAATAAAATAATGCTAATAACATAATCATATGAAAGAACTAATAACTATGAAAGGATTGGTAAAATTATTGTCGTTAAAGTTATCCACGTTAAGAAAGAAAAAATATTTTACTACTGTGATGAAAAGCTATTTGATCCCTTTTAAATTAGATAGTGGTATATGAAATATCATTTTAAGCAAGGATTTAGGTTTTCTATCAATTAGAGATCAAATTTAATTCTTAAATAAATTAAAAAATTGAAGATGGATTAAGGGGTTAACAAAACGCATGTCAAAAAAAGAAAGTAACAATCAAACAAGACTGATATATATTCAGGATGCTGCAAAACAACTTGATATTCCAATTAGTAAATTTCTTGAATATATTAGGGATCATCATATAAAGAAAGAGATGATATTAGGAGGAGAAAAAGTAGGAGAGTTTGAGGAAATGTTTACCATAGTAACACGTGTTGGTAAACAAAAGTATTATCGTTTGACTGAAGATGATTTGCAGCAATTTATTAATGACAAAGAATACAAATTGAAAGTGAGCAATAAAGATGTTTACACAGATTGGTATGAAGCCAGTAAAAAAAATGCTACCGTTGGATTGCCTGTACATTCCCCTTTTAGTGAAGAAAAGATATACAACGTATCAATTAAGGGATTATGCATTCCAGAAAATGATTTTATTTCATTTCAAAAAGTGCTAGCAAAAAACGGTATATATTTTTTCTCTTTTAATTGTGATACAAACGAAGTAACGATTAACGGGAAAAAGCATAGCCTCTCTGAAAGAGAATTCAAAGTATTAAAAGCGTTATATGAAAATAAGGATAAATTTCTAAGCAAAAAAGACATTATGGAAATAGTACAGACAGGAGAATCCGGAGAGCAACAGATATTCAATATAATTTCTAAGTTAAGAGATACTTCTGGAATAGTAATTGAAAACAAGAAGGCTACTAAAAATTATGCTGGTGGATATCGACTAATAACAAAAAGTTAGAATATTATTAGAATTTATTTATTATACAAGAGAGGCTGTGAGTCTTTAAACATAAGGCTTACAGCCTTTTTTATTTGAAATTTTACGTCTGTTTAAAAGTTAGGATGTTGGTAAGATTTTTTGTTATTTATTTGCAATAATTAATATCACGATTGTGATTATATTAATTTTTCTAATTTCTATCAATTTATGGAGGTAAACATGTCAAATAAGAATTGTTTATTATTTTCTGTGAAGCAAATTAAAAAAAAGACTGGCCTCTCAAAGGCTCAAATAGAATACAGATTAGAGTGTATGGACATGCAGCCAAAAGCATGGAAGAAAGGAAAACGCCTTTTTACAGAAAGCCAAGTTGATGCTATTAAGAATTATTGTGGAAGAAAACAAACGGACGACTTGAATAACCCAATGGAAAAACAATTAGAACCACAATATGAATAAAGAACTAATGATTTCTGGAGGCGGTAATAATTATAACGAGATACTGCATGAGCTAAGTAAATCGCACCTTTCCAGTCATATAGACAAGATATCCTTAAGTATTAAGTGTATTAGTAGAAGTAATAGAAAAGATTTATTTTCAGCGTTGAAGGATATAGGATTTAACTATGGTTATGATGTCAGTAAAAAAGGCCCTAAGAATATGCCACATTACAAGAGAATAAGACAATATAGGTATAATAACTCCCTTATTTCTCTTTTTTACAAGCGGAAAATTAAGGCAAAGTTTATACCTCACATATGGATTGTAATCCAAGACCCAACAAGAGAAATTCTGCATACCCTAGATGCTCTTTTTAATTCTTTTGGTTTTGTTAATAAGGTTTCACAGATTGAGTTGGCTTTGGATTTCCCATACAAATACAAACTACACGAATTTTTTTGGAAACACCTATTTGTAAGACATAATCGTGGTAACCCTGTGTTTTGTGGTAAAGGTTCTGAAAAATCCTTCTATTCCGGCCATAAAGCAAAAAACTGCAAGACCTCAATTGTTTATCCTAAAGTAATTGATGAGAAAAAAGTCCTGCGATTAGAAGTAATCCTTAATAGATCAATTATTGAGCGTCTGGGGTTGAATATACGCATGGAAAATATCAATAACATTGATCTGTCTGAATTTCTTTGTTTCAAAGAATGGAATTATGATCGTTTCCGGAAATATTTAAAGTGGAAAAACAGAATTCTTCTTTCTGAAATTAATCCCAGTTCTCCTTCTCTTTATATGAGAACGTTAATTGGAGCTAAATTAAGAGGAGATGAGGTACGGTATGTGATGCCTGCTATTCAATGTCTCAAAGAAAGAGGATATAGCCGTCCTCAAATATTCTTTGAGGATATCCAAGAGGTAAACAATGCTTTTTTTAACCTGTTAAGAAATAAGAAATTTCTATGATAGGGGTTTTGATCGATAAATCTTTCCAAATCGTTTTTAAGGTCAAAAATCGTGCTGTGAGTTGGGTTTTTTTAACAATTTTTAAAGAAAGGACAGCTTCAAAAATGACACCAGCAAAGGCAATAAAAGAAGAATGCAAGTTTTGTATGGGAGATGTAAAAAAACAATGTGAAAGTACAGTGTGTAAATTAAATGATAAATCCTTATCACGATTAAAACGGATAAAATTACACTGCATTGATTGTGTTGGGAAAAAATCAGAAGTTAATAATTGTACAGGGAAATTGCTTAACGAGAATAGGATTTGTTATCTCCATCAATATAGAGACGGACATAATCCTAAGAGAAAAGGTATTGGTGGATTCAAAAAAACTAAAAAGTCACTAACTCACGATAAAGTTTTAACGGTTTAATTCTATTTTTTGAAAATAACAAAAATTTACAAAAATAAGAGGTGATATATGGGATTGAGAAAAGGACAAACAAATAACCCTTATGGTAGGCCGTCCGGTGTTCCAAATAAGATGACAAAAGAATTAAGAAAAATTTTGAAGGCTTTTGTTGCAAAGGAATTAGAAAAGTTACCAAAACGTATGAAAGCTTTGAAGAAGAAAGAGAGGATAGAACTCCTCATAAAACTATTGCCTTACATTTTGCCGAAAGTTGAAACAATTTGCCATTATGATGATGAACCACTTGATTTAAGTGTCACAATGTAAATTAAACAGATGAAAAAAGATTATCGTATTAAAAATTGTTTAATAGTTTTATGCAAGGATGCATTTAATATACCGACTGGGATAGAAAATTGAAGATTGAATTTGAACAATCCGATATTCAAGCAATAGTTGAAAAAGTGGTGGAAAATCTAAAACCACTATTGCTCAATAACCGAAAACATGATGGAGAGGATATAATTTTCACTCCCGAAACCCTTGCAGAATATTTAAAAGTTGATACTTCATGGGTATATAAACAGGTATCCAACAAGACTATCCCATTCTTTAAAAGTGGTAAATATGTCCGATTTCAAAAGAGTGCTATTGACAAATGGATTAAAAATCAGTCCAGAGAACCGTTCTTGCCTTATAAACTACCCAAAAATATAAAATGACCGTTTGATTACGTATCAAATGTCTATATCTCAAACCCCTGCAATTTCAAATACTTAAAAAGTACTGTATAGTAAATTGTATAGTATAAAAGTATTGAAATTCACTAACCTAGTTAGATATAATATGAATTATGAAAAATTGGACATCTAAAGAAATTAAGGAATTAAGAAGTAAATTTAAACTATCTCAAAAGGCCTTAAGTGAGATGGTAGGGGTATCCGATAACTATATTTATCTACTAGAAAAGGGGGTGAAGAAGCCAAGTAAGACATTAAAAATTTTATTAGGTTATATTGAAAAAGATTTAAATGAACGTGTGAGAAGAGAGGAGGTCAACAAACATGGCAAAAGGCATATATAAAAGAGGGAACGTTTATTGGATAAGGTATGCCGATTTAACAGGAAAAATAGTTTTTGAATCATCGGGGAGTACAAAATTTAAGGATGCAGAAGTTTTGCTTATAAAAAGGAAGCAGTCTATTAAAGAAGGTAAACAACCTGAGATTAAGAGAATCGCTAACCATACTTTTAATGAACTTGTCGTTGAGTATATTAAATGGTGTGAGAGGCAAAAGAGTTTTAAAAGTAAACAATGTCTTATTATGAAATTAGCGGAGACCTTTGGGAATGTACCTTTAAGGCGTTTCAATCCCATGATACTGGAACAATTTCAAACTGACAGGTTAAATATGGGTAAAAAACCTGCTACAGTTAATAGGTTGATTGCTACCATTTCCCATATGTTTACCAAGGCGGTTGAGTGGGATATGGTAGAAGAAGAAATTTTAAAGCGCATAAGGAAAGTAAAATTATTACCTGAAAATAACCGGCGCTTAAGGTATTTATCCATAGAAGAAAGTCAAAAGCTTGTTGATTCATGCGATAACCACTTAAGACCAATTGTTATTACTGCCTTAAATACAGGTATGAGGAAAGATGAAATACTAGGCCTTAAATGGGATAATGTAGATTTAAAGGCCGGTTTTATTTTGTTGAATCAAAATCAGACCAAAAATTCAGAACGGAAGGAAATACCTATTAATCAGACGTTGAGAGAAACACTCCAGAGCGTACCAAAGCAGGACAATATTCCGTTTGTATTCTATAATCCTTTAACCGGTACCAGATATGATGATATTAAAAGAAGTTTTAATTCTGCATTAAAAAGGGCAGATATTAGGGATTTTCGATTCCATGATTTACGGCATACCTTTGCAAGTCATCTTGTAATGGCGGGTATTGATCTTACAACAGTTAAAGAGCTTATGGGACACAAAGATTTTAAGATGACCTAAGGTATGCACACCTTGCACCAAGTCACAAGGTTAAAGCGGTAGATGTATTGGACAATATGTTGACAGCAAAACCAACTATACAAAAACTATACAATTTAGAGGCAGTGAACAATGGTTAATATCCTAAAACCCTTGAAAATATTGGTGGAGCTGAGGGGATTCGAACCCCTGACCTTTTGAATGCCATTCAAACGCGCTCCCAACTGCGCTACAGCCCCACCTTAATATTTTTCATAAAATTCAGCCGTAAATTTCTGCACCCGTCAGGAACAGATTTACATGAATGAACACAAATAAGAATTGTAGAAAACTTGCTTCTTCGTGTAAATACCTATTTTCCCTAAAGCAAGTAAAACCGTGTTTTTGTAAAATACTTCCGGGTTTTATTTACCTTAGCCTACTTGTAATAGATAATTAACGTAATTAAACATAACATGCAGGACAAATATTGTCAAGGTTTTTCAATCTGAATTTACATTGATTACCAATGAAATTTTGATACAATTTCATATCTTTAGAATTGCAGAAATTATTTAACTATTTACTCTATACCTCGATACTTCTCCAAGTAAAATCTAAGGAGTTCTGATGCCAAAGAGGGAATACAACTTTACTGATATCGAACAAAAATGGCAGGGTTTCTGGGAGGGCTGCGGATTATTCCACGTTGACGAGAACAGTACCAAGGAAAAATTTTATTGTCTTGTCATGTTCCCCTATCCTTCAGGTACACTGCATGTAGGCCATGGCAGAAATTATATCATCGGTGATGTTGTTACACGTTACAAGATTATGAAAGGCTATAATGTGCTCTCGCCTATTGGCTGGGATGCCTTTGGCCTTCCAGCCGAAAATGCTGCGATCAAGAGTAGTGTCCACCCCGCCATCTGGACAAGGAATAATATTAAGGCCATGAAACGGCAGCTTCATCGATGGGGTGTAGGGTATGACTGGAACAGAGAAATCACTTCCTGTGAACCCAATTATTATAAGTGGACCCAATGGATATTCCTGAAACTTTATGAGAATAACCTTGCATATAAAAAGAAGGCAGCCGTGAACTGGTGCCCCTCTTGTGCTACCGTACTGGCTAATGAACAAGTTGTTAATGGTTGCTGCGAGCGCTGTGATACCCCTGTACGGCAGCGAGACCTTGAGCAGTGGTTCTTTCGTATCGGTCAGTATTCTCAAAAATTGTTAGACGATCTTGCCCTCTTAGAAGGCTGGCCCGAACGGGTCAAGACCATGCAGGCAAACTGGATCGGCCGAAGTGAAGGCGTTCGTATTGACTTCAGACTCGAAGAATCGGGTAAGATATTATCTTGCTTTACCACACGTCCTGATACACTCTATGGAGTGACCTTCGTATCCCTGGCACCGGAGCATCCAGTTATCGGGAAATTGATTTCTGGTACTCCGCAAGAGAAGCATATCCTGAACTTTGTAGAAAAGGCACGTAACCAGAGTATGGTAGAACGCACGGCAGAAGGAACCGAAAAAGAAGGGATTTTCACAGGAAAATACGTTATCAACCCTGTTAGTAACGATAAGGTTCCTCTTTGGGTTGCCAATTACGTCCTTATGGAATATGGGACAGGAGCAGTCATGGGCGTACCAGCCCATGATCAACGGGACTTCCAGTTCGCAAAGAAATATAACCTACCGGTGAAAATTGTCATTCAACCGGAAGGCAAAGAACTGAATGTCAATACGATGAAGGAGGCGCATGCCGATAACGGCATACAGGTCAATTCGGGAATGTTTGATGGTATACCAAATACAGAGGCAGTGAGGAAGATAACAGAATATCTTGAATCAAAAGGGATAGGCACAAAAACCGTAACCTATCGATTAAGGGATTGGCTTATTTCCAGACAGCGTTACTGGGGTGCACCAATTCCTATTGTTTATTGTGAAAAATGTGGTACCCTGCCCGTACCAGAATCACAACTTCCTGTAGTATTACCAGAAGAAGTGGAATTTAAATCTCACGGTATGAGTCCTCTGGCACAAGCAGGTTCCTTTATTCATACCAAATGTCCTAAATGCTCAGGAATGGCCCAGAGAGAAATTGATACGATGGATACCTTTGTGGATTCAAGTTGGTATTTCCTTAGATACCTTTCACCTAAGGACAACACCCGACCTTTCATTACAGAAAAGGTTAATAAGTGGTTGCCAGTGAACCAGTATATCGGCGGCGTAGAGCATGCAATTTTACACCTGCTTTATTCACGTTTCATTACAAAGGTACTTTATGACCTTGGTTGCATTGGTTTTAGAGAACCGTTTGAGCACCTCTTTACCCAGGGTATGATTATTAAGGACGGGGCTAAGATGTCAAAATCAAAGGGTAATGTGGTTAGTCCAGACATCCTTATTGACAAATATGGTGCTGATACTCAGCGTCTTTATATCCTCTTTATTGGCCCACCACAAAAGGATGCAGAGTGGAATGATCGTGGAGTCTTAGGTGCTTATCGGTTTTTAAATCGTTTATGGCAAAAGATTACTGATTATGAGGATATATATACTAAGGTTCCACGATTTGATATCCACATTCAAGAACTATCAGCCGAGGCAAAAACCCTTTACCGGCAAACAAATCAAACGGTGAAAAAGATTACGGAGGATTTAGATACTTCCTGGCACTTCAATACGGCCATTGCCTCTATTATGGAGTTGCTTAACAAGGTAGATTCATTTAACGTTGTAACCCCACACACCGATGAAGAAAAGATCA
>JBDIVL010000047.1:0-32457 GCA_039794405.1 Candidatus Jinrextremum sp.
GGGAATAGATGGGAGAATTTAGGAATGTTTCAGCAAATTCTTCAGCAAACGTACTCCATACCGGGTATAGTTTTTAACTTCTTCAAGGCTTCTGATGTGGATGAGCGTATTAGCTATATAGCGCGGGTTCAGATATAAAAATTTTAATGCTTTTTTACGCATTTCAATAAGTTCATCTTTGGTTACGTAAAGAGTGCCTATAGCCGGATTGGAGAAATAATTATGTCCAACGGCTGTATCTGTCAAAATACCCAGGTCTTTTGCAACCGAGTAAAATTCGGTACCTTCATAAGGAACAGCAATGTGGATTTCAGAAAAATCACAACGCAGGTCTTTGGCAAGATGCAACGTGTCCATAATCATTTCCCTTGTTTCCCAGGGAAAACCGATCAAATAAAAACCATAGGTCTTTATTCCAATTTTCCGGCAGAGTTTTACCGCCTCACGCGCCTGTTCCCTGGTTGTACCCTTTTTAATCCGCTTTTGGATCTCATCATTTCCCGATTCAATCCCAAATGCCACGAGCCAGCATCCCGCTCTCTTCATCCACATCAGACCCTCTTCGTCAATAGTATTGACACGACTGTTTGCCACCCACGAGATATTGAGTTTCCTGTCAATTATTTCCTTACATAACCCGATAACCAATTCCTTATTCATGGTAAAGGTATCGGCACGAAAGAAAAAGTTCGTGATATGGTATGTATTTGTGCATTCATCAAGTTCCGCAATAATATTTCCTACTGACCGCTCCCGCAATTTCATGCCGGAGATAAGAGGCGACAAGCAATAAATGCACCGGGAAGGACAACCCCTGGAAGTTTGTATCGTCGCTTGTGGTTCGCCCGTGTCGGGTCTGGTGTAAAGATGGTTTTTTATCAAATCCCTGGCCGGAAATGGTATTTTGTCAAGGTCCGTCCAGAATGGTTCCGGATCGGTTTCGGCGATCCGGTTGCGATGGTCTCTCAGCAAAATTCCTTTAACCTTGAATAAATCAGAACCATACCTTTTGGCATGGATGAGATTGTTGATAATCGTTTCGGCCTCACCAATGATGGCAACATCCATGGCACGGTAAATTGCTTCGTTCAGTTCTTCTCTGTTACATGTGGAAAAATGAGCCCCCTTAGCAATGGTAAAGATGTCTGGCTTAAAAGCCTTTGCAAGGGAAAATGCTATCATATCATCTTTGATCGTAGGGGTGGTAATGCTCATGACTAAAAGGTCTGGCTGGATCTTTCTTAAGTCTTCTTCAAAGTGATTCCACCGTTTTTTCTCCGCAGGGTAATCTGCAATGATGGGTGTAACACCTATTTGTCTCAGCATAGAGGCAATGTATCCCAGATCATTGGGTGGACGGAGAGAAGTTGCGCTACCCCCGTCAACTTCAGCCTGGCACCGATCTTCACCGCGCTGGTAAAGACCTACGGGGGGATTGAATAAAAGGGCTTTTTCTAATTTCATACAATTAAATTAACCAGAGATTAACACGGATAATATATTACCATGCAGGTTGGGTAAAGCAAAGTGCACCCAAAAAACGGTTTAAACAGTTTAAACCATTTAAACGGCTTTGTGATGGGTTTGTTTCACCAGAGAAAACTCCTAGTGTACAACATAAATAAATATCGTAGATGCAGCAATCCATAATATTACATTGATAATCATCGGCTTATCAGTCAACAGAACCTCTGTTGGACTGCCACCTTTTTCTTTCTGGTGGACCAGATAAAGATACCGGAAAATACCATAGAGCACAAATGGAATTGTGTAGATGAGTTTTGGTGTACCAAGTTTCTCTATGGTATCCTTTGACATGGCATATAAGGCGTAACAAATTAAGGTTGATGCCGTAACGACAGATATCATTTGATCTAAAAAATATGGATTGTAGTATTCAAGTACCTTTCTATGATCCATCGCAGTATCCTCAAGGAGAATTAACTCATGCCTTCTTTTACTAAAGCCAAGGAACAGGGATAAAAGGATCGTACACAGGATCAACCATTGTGAAGATATTACAGAAATAATGACCGCCCCGCCTACAACCCTTAATACAAATCCTGCAGCAATGGTAACAACATCGATAATTACGATGTTTTTAAGGTAAATACTGTACCCAACATTAAGGAGAAAGTAAATAAGGACAGTGATGCCAAAAAGGGTATCCACAAGAAAGGCAGGGAAAAGACCTGCACAACAAACAAGGGTGGCTGCAATAACTGCAGTTTTCTTTCTTAACCTACCGGAAGGAAGCGGTCTTTGAGATTTTATCGGGTGTAGTTTATCTTTTTCTATGTCGATGAGGTCATTGATTATATACGTGCAGCCGGTAATCATACAGAAAACGATGAATCCGGCAAGGGCTTGAATATCTTTTGTTACATCGAAGAGATTTTTTGAAAATAACAGAGGGGTAAATACAAAAAGGTTTTTTATCCATTGTTCAGGTCTCATGGATAAAAGTACGTATTTCAATGTTATATTGAAATCCCTGTACATCCAATTAGGCTTTTATTAATAGCCCTCCAACGTGGACTAGTCAAACGATAAAGGGGTATAAGAAGAAATAGTAGATAGTGAATAGAGGTAAGTAAACAGATCGCTCCTAATGGAGCTAATACCTATTGTGGCATCCTATCTTGCTACAAACAGGTGCTCCTACGGAGTTTATAGGTAATACATCTTTCAAATTTCAAAAAACTAAATTGATATGATTACAGATACTTTTAATCAACTATCCACTATTCACCAAATACCACATTATCAACCGAACGCGCAGGGCTAACCGGCATTCCCGGCAATATTTATTGCCTTAAAATAAAAGGGTGGTAGTTTTGTTGAGCCATGCCATTCTGCCTTATCACCAATCGCTATAATATTATTAAATACCTCAAAGACATTTCCTGCAAACATACAGTCCTTTACCCTCCCTACAATTTCACCGTTCTCAATGAGGTATCCAAGATCAATGTTTACCGAAAATTCACCGGCAAGAATATTACTCTGACCACCCCCTAGCACCTGATCTACCAGTACACCATATTTGGTATTCTTTATCATCACTTCGAGCGGCATATCACCGGGTTCGACAATAACATTTGAATTGCCTGGGGAAGGTTGAGATGAAAAACCCCGGCTGCCGTTTCCGGTAGATTTTGTTTTCATAATTCCCGCCGTCTGTAAGTCAAAGAGAAAATTTTTTAAGACGCCTTTTTCAAACAACGGTACGCATTGAGAGGGAACACCTTCTCCATCCCATGGATAACTTGAATCGGCCAAATCAATCGTGGCATCATCGTATATACTCACCCTTTCGTCAATAATTTTTTCACCTAGCTTATTGGTGAGAGGCGATGCCCCTTTCTGTACCAATTTCCCATTGCACCCGGTTTCAAAGGTTGCAAGCAAATTTCCCATTGCCTTTGCCGTAACGACTACGGGATAGGAGCCGGTTTTTAATTTCAGTTCTTTTTCTGCGAGATGTAAACCTTTCAATGCTTTATCAACATGTTTGTTAAGGTCGGTTATAAGATTTTTTGAACTTTCACCCTCGCCAACCCAGAGCAGACTCTGGTCTTTCACCTGCAATATCTCGATACCCATGCTAAATGCTGTAGAAGAACTGGAAATATCCAGTCCTTTAGAATTCATAAGCCTACGCATCCCGTATCCCTTCCCGATACCAACACTGCATTCATAACCAGAATTCACCGTTAATGCCCTGTCAATAGCCTCTTTCCCAATATCCACGCATTTGTGTATATGAAAATCTATGACATTTTGGTCAAAAATGTTCACTTTTGGAAAAGTATTTCGAGGGGGGAAATCAAAAGCAGCACGCTGGCCAAACTTTGCGCTTTCTACAGCGTTAGCAACCAGTTTCTCAGGCTTCCGGAAATCGGTAGTACTGGAAAATCCGATCCTCCCGTCTTTAATTACGCGAAGCCCTATTCCACGGATGGATTTTGTATTTACATATTTTAATTTATTATTTTCGAAACTCACCGACCGTGATTCACCTTCCTCGTATAAGACTTCGACAGATGGTGTGTGTTTTAAAGCCAGATCTAATATCTTTTCTTCGATTTTATTCATGAGTTTAACCTTTTTGTAAATTCGTGTTTTTGTTCCAGGTTGAATTATTTTTTATTTCAATTTGAAACTTATAGTCTTTTCCTCTTGCGATTCTCCAATTCCTTCTGTTTTTATCCGTAAACGCAAATCATTTGCGCTGTCGGCATATGCAATGGTATTTTCATAGCTAATCTTACCATCCTTATAAAGATCAAAGAGAAACTGGTCAAAGGTTACCATACCTTCTTGTATCCCTTTTGACATGCTTTCCTTCAGTAATCCAATCTGCTTCTTCAGGATGAGATCTTTAACTCTTGGGGTGTCAAGCAATACTTCAAAGGATGCAACCCGTTTCCCATCCTTCGCCGGTATCAATCGTTGTGAAATAATAGAACGTAAGTTAAGCGAAAGTAAAAGATATATTTGCTCGTGGCGCTCTGCGGGGAAAAAATTTATGATGCGTTCTATCGCCTGATTGGCATTATTCGCATGCAGGGTACCTAAACAAAGGTGGCCCGTTTCTGCAAAAGTAATGGCCGATTCCATAGTTTCCGTATCGCGGATTTCCCCTACAAGGATGACGTCAGGCGCCTGGCGTAAGGTATTTTTCAACGCATGAGAAAACGATAATGTATCAATGCCAACTTCCCTCTGCGTAATTACTGACTTCTTGTGCTGATGCACAAACTCTACAGGGTCTTCTACTGTAATAATATGTCCTGAGCTATGAGTATTTCTATGATCGATCATGGCTGCGAGTGTTGTTGATTTTCCTGAACCCGTACCACCGACGATAAGCACTAATCCTCGTTTTGTCATAATAATATTCTTGAGAATTTGAGGAAGTTGCAGGTCGTCGATGGTCTTGATGCTGATTTTTATTTGTCTGATAACCATGCCGATATTTCTTCGCTGAAAAAAGATATTTACCCGGAATCTCCCAAGTTCCGGATAATACATGGCCAGGTTCATTTCCATCTTCTCATAGAATTCTTTTTTTTGTTTTTCGTTCATGATATTTTCAGCGAGTATACGGATATCTTCAGCGTCAAGATTTTTTGTGCCATACGGGGTATTGACACCCTCTTTACGGTACATAGGTGGAAGATCCACCGTAATATAAATATCCGAGGCATCCAGCCGTATCATTTCCTGCAACAGTTCTTTTATTTCCATGATACTACACGATAAAATTAACCGCGGATAAACACCGATAAAATACTAATGAGGCGAAGCCTCAGACCGATGAAAGAGATGATAAGCTGTCAGCAATTAGCATCAGCAGTTGGGCAAAAGCTGAAAGCTGACAGATGATAGCTATAGATCCAAGAGATGAAACCGAACAGAATATTAATGAAATCAAACAAAATGAATCAGGACTTGATTACACCATCACGGACAAACAAGTTTGTCCGTGCCACCCCATCTAAAATACTGTTCGGTTTCATCCCTTGAATACTATAATTGCTTATCTTATACAATATTGACTGCTTCCAAAACTTGACTTATTTATAAAGATAAATCACATATTAAAGTATTTTTACTTCAAATTTAATACTGTTGGACTACTTACTAATTTTTCAATTGATTCCTTAGCCACAAAATCCTTTTGATAGAGTTCTATTAATGCCTGATCCATGGTCTGCATGCCGTATTGGCGGCCCGTTTGTATCGATGAAGGGATCTGGGCTATCTTGTTTTCTCTAATAAGGTTCTTTACTGCCGATGTACCGATCATGATCTCCAGCGCTGCAACACGTCCGCTCCCATCCTTTTTCCTTATAAGCTGCTGGGTTATTACTGCCTGAAGTGATTCAGAAAACATCGTACGTACCTGTTCTTGTTGTTCGGCAGGAAATACGTCAATTATCCTATCTACTGTTTTAGGGGCACTGGATGTATGTAAAGTCCCAAAAACCAGATGGCCTGTCTCTGCCGCTGTAAGTGCAAGGGAGATGGTCTCCAGATCTCTCATTTCTCCTACCAGGATAACATCCGGATCTTCGCGTAACGCAGATCTCAATGCATTGGCAAAGCTATGGGTATGTGCTCCTAATTCCCGCTGGTTGATGAGTGAATTCTTTGACTGGTGTACAAATTCAATGGGGTCTTCAATGGTAAGGATATGGCACTTTTCTTCGCGGTTTATAAGATCAATCATGGCCGCCAGCGTAGTTGACTTTCCGCTGCCGGTAGGACCGGTAACAAGTACGAGTCCCTTTTCCTTTTTTGTCAAATCACCCACAATCTTCGGCATAGATAACTGTTCCAGCGTTGGGATATTTGTTGGTATTGTCCTGAATACAATAGATTCCCCCCTGCTCTGCACGAAGGCATTTACCCTGAACCGGCCAGAATCGCCGATGGCGATGGCAAAATCCAGTTCATGGTGTTCCTCATAAATTTTACGCTGCTGGTCATTCAGGATGTCGTAAAGCATCTTGTGTACATCTTCTCTGTTTAATGCAGGACCGTCAATCTTCCTCATGTCTCCATGGATACGGATCATCGGCGGTTCCCCGGAGCTAATATGAACATCCGAAGCCTTTTCTTTTTTCGCAAACGCAAGAAGTTCTAAGACATCCATTATCTCCCTCCAACAGTGACATTCCGGATACGGACATGTGGACCTCCATCACCAACACGAAGAGGCGATTGCCCGCTTTTGCCACATCCACCCAAACCTCCATATATTCTCAGGTCGTTTCCAATAGCATCAATATTCATCAGGGTTTCAAATACATTTCCTGTGAGAACGACGTCCCGTATTTTTTCCTGTATTTTTCCGTTGCGTATCATATAAGCTTCTTCGGCACTAAAGGTAAACATTTCCATATTCGTCTGCCCGCCCAGGGCCCCGATAGCATAAATACCATTATCGACCTCGGAGAGCATTTTCTCAAAGGGATAATTGCGGGGCTCCATATAGGTATTGGTCATACGTACGATCGGGCTGTGTGCATAACTTATTGCCCTTGCATTGCCAGTGGGTTTTTCACGCATCTTTGCAGCCGTTTCTCTCGAATGAAGCCGGTTGGTTAAAATACCATTCTCAATAAGATAGGTTTTCTGGGTTGGTGTGCCTTCACTATCATATTTATTATACCCTGCCTCACCAATCAGAGAACCGTCATCCACAACGGAGAGGGCATCGATTCCAAAGCGTTTCCCAAGAACCATAATCTTTTGCAGTCTTTCATTTTCATAAATAAAATCGGCCTCACTAAGGTGCCCGAATGCCTCATGAATAAAGACACCACAAAGCTTTGGGTCAATAATAACGGTGTATTTCCCCCCTGTTACAGGCTTTGCTGTAAGGAGATCAACAGCACGTTTCGTTATTTCCTCACATTTCTGTTCCTGGTTTTGTACATTTTGAAAACCCCGCAGATCGCCTACCGAGTAATATGACTGCTGAACGTTCATACCGTCTCTTGCCATGGCAAGTAATGAGACGCCGCAAAAAATCGTTTCCTGTACAATAAAACTTCCTTCCGAGTTAGCAAAGTATACCGTTCCACGAGAATCTACATATCGTACATTAGAGGTCTGTATGTGTTTTGACGAAAGGATTATCGAATTATATCTGTTACAGAGAGATTCTTTATCCGATAAAGGGATATCAGCGGGGTTTACGCTTACTTTCGTTTTTACGGAATCATTGGTTACCGGCACCGGTGCAAGCAGGGTTTCCTGTGTACCGACAAATCGAGCCTGTTCACAAGCCATTTCTACATACTTTGGAAGATTATCGATGTCGTTAAAGGCAACAAATCCCCAGCCCCCTTTAACCAGAGCCCTGACGCAGCCTCCAAAGGAAGTATTTTCACCAATATTCTCAAGTTCTTTCCCTACGTAGCTAATACCGGTGCTCAGACCCTCCTGGATTCTTATTTCCACATAATCTGCTTTTGCTAATTTTATAGCATTATTTATCAGTTTTTCCATTTAGGTTATTCCTTATTAAATTTATTGTATCATCATCTCTTCAAAGTCCTTTTCATCAAGAATCTGGATATTAAGCTTCCTTGCTTTATCTAATTTGCTGCCCGGATCTTCTCCCACAATAAGATAATTTGTCTTTTTACTCACATTCGACATAACACGCCCACCCAGGCCTTTGATAAGATTTTCCACTTCATTGCGGGAATATTTTTGCAATGTACCGGTAATAACAAATGATTTTCCGGAAATCTTTGGGTTTTTTGTTGCTTTTTGAGATGGTAATTTTCGGGTATTAACCCCTCGTGCCCTAAGCTTTTCAATGATTTCCCGTGTATGTTTATTTTGAAAAAATGTAACAACGCTCCGGGCAACAACAGGACCGATCTCATGGACCGACTCTAACTTATCCTGAGTTACATTTGCTAGTTTATCGAGCGAATCAAAATGTTCTGCCAAAACTTCTGCGGTGTGAGTGCCGACATTACTTATTCCAAGGGCACAAATCAAACGGTTTAGATCACGGTTTTTACTTTTCTCGATGGCATGTAGCACGTTCGATACAGATTTTTCACCCATGCGTTCCAAGTTTATCAAATCTTCGTGCTTTAGATAATAAACATCAGCATAATCTTTTAACAAACCTTTGTCAACCAATTGTTCAATGAGTGCAGGTCCTAACCCTTCGATATCCATGGCATCCCGACTCGCAAAATATTTGATAAGCCTTTTTGCCTGTGCCGGACACAAGGGGTTATGGCATCGCAAGTATACACCTTCCCTGCTAACCGTGCTATTACATGCCGGGCAGTTCTTCGGTTCTTTGAATATTTCCTCGGTTCCATCGCGCTTTTCCCGCAGTACCTGGACAACCTGGGGAATAATTTCACCAGCCTTCTGCAATACAACATGGTCCCCTACCCGTATGTCCTTTCTTTGAATTTCATCAAAATTATGAAGGGTAGCACGACAAACAGTAGTTCCTGCGAGCTGCACCGGTGTAAGATTGGCAACAGGTGTAATAGTGCCTGTCTTTCCAACCTGGGTAGCAATCTTTTCAATCCTTGTAACAGCCTGTTCAGGTTGAAATTTATATGAAATTACCCAACGAGGCGCCTTGCTTGTGTAGCCTAACCGGTCATAAAGCACGAGAGTATTAACTTTTACAACCATCCCATCAACCATATAGTCCAATTCTTTGCGGCGGTTATCCCATTCATTACAATAGCGGACAACCTCCTCTATATTTATGCATAGGCGATTATAGGGATTTACCGGAAAACCAAATTCCCTGATGAGTTCCAAACATTCATTATGGGTTTTGAGTTCTAAACCCTCGCTATATCCTATAGCATAAGCAAAGATACGCAGATTCCTCCTGGCCGTAATGCGCGGGTCAAGAAGTTTCAGCGAACCTGCGGCGGCATTCCTCGGATTAGCAAATTGGGGTTCACCTTTCTCCTCTTTCTCTTCATTTAGTTTTTGAAATTCTTTATTCGGCAGGTAAACTTCACCCCTGATCTCAAGAACAGGTGGTGTTTTTCGTCCTTTATTTGGAAGTACAAGTCTCAGAGGAACCTGGCGTATTGTCTTAAGGTTTGCAGTCACATCGTCTCCCCGAAAACCATCTCCCCGGGTAGCGCCCCTTACAAGGAAACCGCTTTCATATAAGAGGGAAATGGCTACACCATCAATCTTCAGCTCAACGATATACTCGATATCCTGCTGATTATTAATTCTCAGCATGCGTTTTATACGCCTGTCAAATTCTCTTAGTTCCTCTTGTGAATATGTATTATCAATACTCAACATGGGAATCTTATGCTCAACGGTAGGAAAATGGGTAAGTGGCGCCTCCCCTATTCGTTGGGTTGGAGAATCAGGGGTAATAAGATCGGGATGTGATTTCTCAAGGTGTTTCAGCTCTTTTACCAGTTGATCGTATTCATAGTCGGTAATTTCCGGATTATTTTCAACGTAATATTTTCGATCATGGTATCGGATTATGTTGCGGAGCTGTTCTATTTTTTCTTTAATTGTTAATACCATAAAAATGCTATTTTACGGGATTTGGTAAAGTGAAAAACGAAGTGTACAAGACATTTTGAAACGAGGGTAGTATATCATAATTTGTATCACTGTCAATGTGTTCTATTTCATGATATAACGCTTGACTTTATTGGATAATTATTATAGACTTTGCAAGCAGAAAAAGGATGCAATATGTAACGTAACAAACATCCTAAAATGGAGTATACATTATGACTAAAGGAAGTGATTCAAAGGAGTTTTTTGAGGTATTTAAGCAATCGAAACAACCAGAGAGTATGGAAGAGAAAGAGATACAAAAGAAGGAAGTTACGCCTCTTAAACAAGCGCCTGACGGAGAACCTCAATCAACATCCCCTGCGATAGAAAATAAGACTGTTATACCATCGCCTGTTACGACAGACCCGCTGGCATGGATACGGAATACACAAAAGGAAAATACCGCTTTTAAAGAAACATTAGAAGCGCCAAAAACATCCCGCCCTGTTTCTGATTTGCCTAAAAGCGAACGGGTTCAGCGTAAGGATGAGGTAATATTACGGCAGGAGACACTCATTATTGGTGCTATTGCAGCAACTTTTTTATCTATTGCTTGTTTTTTCGTTGGACATAAGGTTGGATACAATAAAGGTACAATGAACCAGACAGAAGAATGGCAGGAAACAATAGAACTACCGGACACAAAAAAGACTGGTTTTCTGCAATCTCGGCCCGAAGAGGTTCCTCAGAAGAACATTGTTAAACCGGCGCCAGAAAAACCACCGGACAAACAAGTTGAACAGCCAAAACCGATTATTAAGGATAAGTGGACGCTGCGCGCAGTTTCGTATACAAATACAAAAGAGAATATAGAAAAGGCAAAAGAGATAGCCAGGACACTCCAGGATAAATTAGGATATAATGCATTCGTGGTAAATGCAGGCAAGGACCTTTTTGTCTGTGTAGGAGAATTTGAGGCAAGTGACAGCGCCGATATCATGAAAGCAAAAAGCAAGCTATCTGAATTCAGTTATGAAAATAGGAAACAGTTTGAAGGGTGTTATCCCGTACGTATAAAGTAAATTTAGGAGAAAATATGAGTATTGACAAAAGTTTAAAAACGCAGGGCAAATTGGTCAGACCGAGAAATGTACTTCGAAGGGTAGAGCGAATTAAGATTCTGAAGGAAGATGGGAGATGGAATCCAACCCTATCTGTTTTTGGCATCCCCAAGGTTAAAGTAGTGAAAGTAAAACAAAAGGGGAAATCAGAGAAGAAGGCTGCAAAAGCTGAAGCAGCCGCAGAAGCAGCACCAAAGGAAGCTGCCACTGCATCAGCGGCCGGTAAGGAGAAGGCCAAGAAATAATGATAGCCAGCAGGATGTCAAAACTTGATTCCTCAGGAATCAGGAAGGTCTTTGACCTTGCACAAAAAATGCAAAATCCGGTGAACCTCAGCATAGGCCAGCCGGATTTTGATGTTCCTGAAGAAATTAAAATAGAAGCAGTTCATGCCGTCAACAACGGTGCAAACAAATATACCGTCACACAAGGAATACCGGAACTCCGTGATGCACTGCTCACGCGGCTCCAGAAAGAGCGTGGTGCAAATACAGAAAGTGTCATGGTCACATCTGGGGTATCAGGCGCATTGACGTTGGCTTTTATGGCATTGATTAATCCCGATGACGAGGTTATTATCCCTGACCCGGCCTTCGTCAGTTATAAACATTTGGTGAATTTTTGTGGGGGAATACCCGTATTTGCAGATACGTATCCCGATTTTCAATTAACGGCAGCACGCATCCAGCCCCTCATTACAAAAAAAACGAAGATCCTTGTCATAAATAGCCCTGCCAATCCTACGGGTGTACTTTGCAATACACGGGAACTGAAAGAGATCGCAGCATTGGCAAAAAAGTATGAGATCCTTGTCATTTCAGATGAGATATATCATGATTATGATTACAACCATGAATTTGACAGCATTGCACGTTATTACGAAAAAACATTGATTCTCGATGGTTTTTCCAAATCCTTTGCAATGACGGGGTGGCGGATGGGTTATGCAGCAGGACCGGCCGCCATTATTAGTGAAATGATCAAACTTCAGCAATATACATTCGTTTGTGCTCCATCCTTTGCCCAGTATGCCCTTTCCAGAACTCTCGAAACAGACTTAAGCAAATACCTTGAAAGCTATAGGAAGAAAAAGGAATTAATGTATAATGGGTTAAAAGATCAATATCAATTTGTAAACCCCGGAGGTGCATTCTACTTCTTCCCGCAAGTACCTTGGGGAACGGACGAAGAATTCGTATCAGCCGCTATCCGGAATAACCTGTTGATTATCCCTGGAAGTGTTTTTTCGGAACGTCATACCCATTTCCGAATCTCTTTTGCTGCCACCGAGGAAACGATTAGGCGTGGTATCGATATCCTGAATAATCTGGCGAAACGCTGAACTCGCCAAGCTTCATTTCATGAAGCTACACAATGCATGGTTCACGTATTTAGACATCTTTAATATGTACCGTGTAATATGCTCCCCTCTCTGTTTCTATCCAGAATTAAATAGAGGTCATGAATAACGATCACAGTTCATGACTATCTTACATTGCCTGGGTTTGGCTGGACTTTTCAAAATGTTCGATTATATCAACGACCTCCCGGATGCTATTTATTTCAAAATCCGGGGTTATTTCGGTTAACAAATATTCCTGGTAGCGAAGCAGGGCTGTTTTGGTTCCGGCTGCCTTGCCGCACATAATATCATACTTATAATCGCCTATCATCAACAAATGATCTGTATGTATCTCCATCCTTTTACTGAGCAAAAAGATCGGATCAGGGGCGGGTTTTGGCTTTGTATCCTCCCGGCTTACAATAAATTCAAAATGAAGGTTATGTTTCCGCAGGACGGTATCCACAGATTTACGGGAATTACGGGTTAGAAGCGCCTTTTTTAACTGCTTCTGAGAAAGGTACTCTAACATTTCATGCACACCTTCATTAAGTTCTGATTCCATCGCTGCTTGTGCCTCGTAACGCTCAAGGATCTCCATTGCCCTGGTACGTTCCTCAGGACTTGACCTTTCCGCATAGTCAATAATGAAACCAACCTTGGCGCCAATTTCCCGTTCTATGGCTGCAAAGTCTACATTTGGCTTGGTAAGCGTACCGTCCATATCGAAGATAATTCCACGTAGCATATGAGTCCTTTCTATCCCTTTTTCAATGTTTTTAAGTTTTTTGATTTTCTTTGATTCTATCAGTAATTCTACGGCATTCAAGGAAATTTAATCTGGAGGAAAAGGGGAAATTTTCCATATACTATTCAGGAAAATACGATTACTATAGAGCATAAAGGTAATTTTACAGCAACGGGATACCTGGATTAAGTTATCCTGTGTAATAAACCATATGGAGAGAGGCATCACAATCGCTGAAGATAATCAGGCTTTTGAATAGGATGATTTGATAATTGCAACAGGACTTTGACCTCCGGAGTGGATCCGGAATCTCAACCTTTCCATGGATAACCACGGCGGCTTACTCGTCCTATTTAAGTGGCTCAATAACTTCGGTTCCTCTTGGTACGTCAAATACGAAGAGTTTATCCGACATACCCTTGTTCAGTTTAATGCCTTTAAGTTCTATGGTGTTAATTATCTCACCTTGACTCTCGTAAAGTTCTATCTGGCCCGGAAGCCAGAATCCTTCTTCTATCCATAACCGAATATCGGAATATTGTGATTTGGAGTCTTTAGGCTGTAGGCCCAGCAGGTAAAACCGCTTTTTACCTTCGTTTTTTGTATCCAGCAGGGTAATTCTATAATTCTTTTTCACTTCACTCACTGATTCTCCATAGCCAAATTCAAAAAACCCTAAACCCTGTGATGATTGCCTGCTTTGTTTCATCTCATATTTTTCCACCTGCTTTTGTTCCGGATGATATATCCATACATACTTTCCATCTACCACATTTATCTCGTTCCGGGGCGGATGAAATTTCAGATACACCTTGTCAGGTTTTTTGTAACTCAATTCCCCTTCTGAGATCTCTTTTGATTCAAGAAGGGTAATCGTGCGGATATAAACTACATCTGCCTTCAGAGTCTTAAAAGCTGCATTTGCCTTCTCAATCTCAGTGAGAATTTCGTCAAGATTTTTCCACCGGGATGAGACTTCTTTAGCTAATGCTATCGTATTGAGAGAGAAAATACCAACAATGAGGATAGTAAATGAAATGAATTTGCGCTTAAACACAACACCCTCCAGCATTTTACTTCTTTAATAACTCACTGATTTCGTCGTCAAACTCCTTTTCCGATACGTAACCGACATGGATGTTAGCCTCTTTACCATCCTTATTATAAACAACTGTTGTTGGATACGCCTCTAAACCATACCCTTGTGCAATATCATATCCCCCAAGATAAACAGGATAATTAATAGCCATTTTTTTTACAAATGAAGGAACAACCTCTTGCCCATTCTCGTCGAAAGCAATGCCGATGATTTCCACACCTTTATCCTTATACTTGTTATAAAGGCTAATAAAACCAGGTATCTCTTTTCTGCATGGCGGACACCACGTCGCCCATAAATCAACAACAACCACCTTACCCTTATTGCTTTCCAGAATACCTTTTAATTCCGGGAGACTTATCTGCTTAACAGAGTTTCCGGCGTAAGAATTCATCGAAACGGGAAACAAAACTAATACAAGCATGAAGGCAAAACATATATTCTTAAAGCGTTTGTTCACGGTTCGTTCCTTTCTTGAAAGAAGATTTGAGAATTATTCTAAATAGCGTGCGAATTTCTTTGTAGGGGCATATTGCGATACGCCCCCCCTACATGTTGTATAAGAAGAATCGATTTTGTGCCTTTTTGGACAACCCCAATGAGGGGGGACGACTTTTCTTTTTTACCCGGCCCCTACGCACCAGCTTAAAGCTTAGTCTTCAGCCAGCATATGACCTCCCCCCTGAGGCCTGGGAACGGGAAGCAATATCCCGAAGGCCGCTTAAATAAAAGAGGCTCAACTTTCAACCTTAAAACTGCAGCGATAACTACAGAATATCTATACAGCCACCGGTTCTGCCGGAACAGGAGTAAAGGTTACCCTCCCGTCACTCATATCTACTTTAATCTCTGAGCCCTCTGTTAACTTCCCTTCAAGAATCTCCATGGAAAGAGGATTCTCGATCATCTGCTGAATGGTGCGCTTCAGTGGCCTTGCACCAAAGTGGGGGTCATAACCTTCCTCCGTCAATTTTTCCTTAACCCTGTCAGTAACCTTTAACCGGAAGTTATACTTTGCTAAACGCTTTTGAAGTTCTCGCAACTGGATATCGGCAACCTGCTTTATCAATTCTTTCGATAAACCATGGAAGACGATGGTTTCGTCAATACGATTCAGGAACTCGGGTCTGAAGGTCTCCCTCAATGCCTGTTTAACACGTCCTCTTAATTCTTCCTCATTTTCCGGACCTGTAAGGTCCTGTATCCATTGACTGGCAATATTCGAGGTCATCACAATGATAGTGTTTTTGAAGTCTACAGTTCTGCCATGCCCGTCCGTCAATCGTCCATCATCAAACACTTGCAGCAGGATATTGAACACATCACGGTGCGCTTTTTCTACCTCATCGAATAGAATTACCGAATACGGTCTTCTCCGGATCGCCTCGGTTAAACGTCCGCCCTCTTCATACCCCACGTATCCTGGAGGCGCACCGATAAGTCGTGCAACAGAGTGCGATTCCATAAACTCAGACATATCGATACGTACCATAGCATTCTCATTATCAAAGAGAAAGGCCGCCAGAGCCTTGCAAAGTTCCGTTTTACCAACACCTGTAGGACCGAGGAATAAAAATACTCCCATCGGGCGATTTGGGTCCTGAAGCCCTGCACGGGCGCGCCGGATACAATTTGAAACAGCCCTGATTGCCTCCTCCTGACCTACTACCCTTTCCATGAGGCGGTCTTCCATCTTCAAGAGTTTTTCCTTTTCTCCTTCCATCATGCGGGTAACGGGGATACCCGTCCACTTGGAAACAACCATAGCGATATCGTCTGCATCAACCTCTTCTTTGAGGAGTAATTTATTTTTTTGCAAATCCTGCAGTTCCTGATTTTTTTGTTTTAGCTTTTGCTCACATTCCCTGATAAGTCCGTAACGTATCTCGGCCACCTTACCTAAATTCCCCTCTCTCTGTGCTGCCTGCTCTTCAACACGTGCCTGATCAATCTTTGCATTCAGTTCTTGGATCTCTTTAATAATCTTCTTCTCATTTTCCCATTGAGCACGGAGAGATCTGGATTCTTCCCGTAAATCCGATAACTGTTTTTCAATCTTTTCCATACGCTGTATTGATACAGGATCTTTTTCTTTCTTGAGGGCCTCTTTTTCAATTTCCAACTGCATGATCTTCCGCTCGATTTCATCCAGTTCGATAGGCATACTGTCGATTTCAATCCTCAGTTTTGAAGCCGACTCGTCAATCAAGTCTATAGCCTTATCAGGTAAAAACCGGTCGGAAATATATCGGTTCGAAAGCGTGGCTGCCGCAACAAGTGCTGAATCTTTGATGCGCACTCCATGGTGTACTTCATATCGTTCCTTGAGCCCTCTGAGGATTGCAATGGTGTCTTCCACGGTTGGCTCTCCAACATACACCGGTTGAAACCGTCTCTCGAGCGCAGCGTCTTTCTCAATGTACTTCCTGTATTCGTCTAAAGTAGTAGCTCCGATACAGCGCAGATCACCACGTGCCAGTGCAGGTTTCAATAGGTTCGACGCATCCACAGCCCCCTCGGCTGCCCCGGCACCAACAACGGTATGCAATTCATCAATAAAAAGGATGATCTGCCCTTCTTTTTCCGTTACCTCTTTGATCACTGCCTTCAGACGGTCTTCAAATTCACCACGGTACTTTGTACCGGCAATCAATGCCCCCATGTCCAAAGCCATAACATGCTTATTCTTAAGGCCCTCAGGCACATCGCCATTCACAATACGCTGGGCCAAACCTTCCACGATAGCCGTTTTTCCTACACCAGGTTCCCCTATCAAAACAGGATTATTTTTCGTTCTCCGGGATAAAACCTGTATCACCCGCCTTATTTCATCATCACGTCCAATAACAGGATCCAATTTCCCTCTCCGGGCCAATTCGACAAGGTCCTTACTGTAGCGTTCAAGGGCTTGATACTTCTCTTCGGGATTCTGGTCTGTAACCCTTTGGCTTCCCCTGATTTCTTTTAATGCCGTATAAATATTTTCTTTTTGAACACCCGATTCATTTAATATTCTGCCGGCACTGCTATTTCTCTGCCCTACCAGCGCTAATAGCAGGTGTTCCGTACTTAAATATTCGTCTTTTAGTTTACTCGCTTCTTCCCAAGCCAGATTAAAGACATCCCGTAACTCTGCACTCACATACGCCTGCCCGGGGACTCCAGTCCCGGTTACCTGCGGTAATCCATTTACCGCGTCCATCGTTTTATCGAGAAGAGCGTTCGTGTTAATTCCTAACTTTTTCAATATCGGAACAACAATACCCTGCTCCTGGGTCAGTAAAACTTCCAATAAATGGATAGCCAGCATCTGCTGCTGTCTCTTTGATTCTGCTAATTCCTGAGCTTCCTGTACCGCCTCTTGAGCTTTAATAGTAAATTTATCAAGTCTCATAATTCTACTCTTTGCTGTAAAATGAAAATAAATACCCCTGGCTACCATGCAGTTCAAACAGCTTAAGTCGTTTGAAACTGTTCTTCAGGATGGTCAGGGGCTCAAATAGTAAGTATTTTCTATCCCAATTTTATTTTTAATTACGCTTGTATCTGCAAAACATCCGCCATAGAGTACATTCCTGGTGGTTTTTTGGCTATAAATTTCGCAGCTCGGATCGCACCGCGTACAAAGGTGTCCCGCGTGTGGGCTTTATGAGTAATTTCTATGCGTTCTCCTAAGTTACCGAATATTACCGTATGATCGCCAATAACATCACCGCTTCGTATAGCATGCATACCTATTTGGTTCATAGGCCGCTCACCGGTAATCCCATGGCGACCGTAGACGACGTCTTTATCCATTTTCCTATGGGTTGCTTCACATATCTTTTCAGCTAACCGCAAGGCCGTACCACTGGGCGAATCCTTCTTGTATCTGTGATGCGCCTCTACAATTTCAATATCGAAATCCTCTCCAAGCGTTTTTGCCATTTTCGCTACAAGTTCGAACATCATGTTAACACCTACACTCATATTAGGAGAGATCAAGCAGGGAATCTGTTGCGATATATGCTGCATTTTTTCATATTGCTGCGCATTCAATCCCGTTGTCCCTACTACCAAAGCAACATTCTTCTTCGCACAAATTTCAGCAATAGCAATAGAAGATTCAGGTGATGAAAAATCAATTAAGACATCAGCATTCACATTCAAAACCGTGGTAATTCTGATATCAGTTTCCCCACATCCAGCGATTGCACCTATATCTTTATGAAGAGATTGATGTCCGGCTCTTTCTAATGCGGCAACTAATTTTAGCCTCGGGTCTTCCAATATGAGGGCGGCAATTCTGGCCCCCATCCTACCACAGGCGCCGTTTATAGCGATTTTAACCATTGTCCTCCCACAACAATAACACCATACTCAACTTTTATTTTTTCTATATTTTTTACTGGCACTTTTCAGAAAATTACGTTCTTTCCACGTCAGGTTCTGCAAACCCTCGCGATTTACTTTTTCGAGAATTTCGTCCACCTTTGTGCGTAATTCCTGTTCTTTCATTATTTCCTTTTCATGTTGGTAAATTTGCCACTTTTTGGTATATTCTACTATTCGCTGGGAGTACCTGACAAATAGAAATCCGTATAAAAGCCCCCCCAAATGCGCAAAGTGCGCAACATTGCCTCCCTTAGGAACAACGCAATTAAAAATTGTGATACCGGCAAATATCATCACCAAATATTTTGCCTTCATAGGAAAGAAATAAAAAATGACGATACTATTGGGAAAATACATTGCAAAGGCAACCTCAATCGCAAAAATTGCCCCTGAAGCCCCTATGATAGGAGTCCACGGGGTAAATATACAACAGCATACCGCGGCAAAGATACCCGCCGTAAAATACAATGTTAAAAACCTTCTGGTACCGAGTACTCGCTCAATTTCACTTCCGAACATCCAAAGTGTCAGCATATTAAAGATCAAGTGCCAGGGATCCGTTGTGCTGTGCAAAAACATATAGGAAACAAACTGCCACAACCAAAAATGTCCTAATGCGTCCGGGGGATAAAACCAGAATAATTTTGTAAACTTATCAGAGGCGGGATAATACCATTGCGTGAATTTTTGTCCCAACTGTTCATCTAATAAAATACCTATTGACTGTGGCGACCATTGGGAACTTACTGTTGAGAATAACAATTGGAGCATAAATACACTAACGTTGCTAATGATCAAAATCATGATCACCCGTGTCCACTTGCTTCCAATATTCATTCCAAAGGTGAGTCTATTAGGCATATCTTAAACCATTCTGTCGTAGAACTTTTTTACAGGTTTTATACAAATATACTAACCCTTTTTCATGAAAAGTCAAGAAGTTATGTATAGGTGTCTACTTGATAAATACTCTTCTCAGGAGAAATATTCCACAGAGAAAAATGATAATATTCGCACCCCATAAAGCGGGTATAACAGGCGTTGACGTATCCTCTGCCAGCACGAATCCTGTTACTACTAAAGGATAGTAAAAGAGCAGAATTACCATAAAACTGGCACCAAATCCGACCATAAGATGTCCGCTCCTCAGTTTGATGCCGAGTGGAATACCAACAATAATGAATGTCATACAGGAAAGTGCCTGTGACAGCCGCTTATGCATGGCGATGGTATTTTTCCGGATTAACGCCTCCCTATCAGCAGCAGTCAAATCCGATTCAATCTCATTACTTTTTCTCAACACGAACTCCCATTCCGTATCTATCAAAGAGATTGATTGAGTAAGTGAATTGATATTTTCCATTTCGTCACTCTGTATTTTCCCGGCTGTGGCAATTTTCTGCTCAATACTATAAATCCTTTGTTTCTCCTTTTCGATAGTCTCTTTTATTTGCATGATCTTTTTATCTGCATCGGCAGAAATGCCGGCCTTCTTCTCTTTCTTTAGCTGAATCAAGTTCTCATTAGAAACAAGGATATAATTTTTTGCTAGTTTGCTTTCATTCTCCAGTCCATCAATTTTTGATTTCTGCCGCACGAAATTCTCATTCGATCTTTTCAGTTCCAACTTGAGGTTCCTGCGCTTCTTCGACAAGTCACCTAGTTTCTGTTGATAATCGGAAAGTTCTTTTGCTAGTGCATGTTTATCCTTTTTAGAATTCGATGGTGTTTTTGTAATGTTTGTCAATTCATCATGAAGCTCATGGTTGGATCTGCAGAGTTGAAATATCGTCATATATTTCGTTGAAGACTCTCGTTTCTTTTCCTTCAACGGAATCTCAAAGGTTGTTTTACTAAACACCCCAATACTGGGAATTTCGTTTGATTTTTTATAATTGGGTTTAACAAATTCTCCCCGATGCAGCGTAAGGAATATCTTATCTTCCGACTCCTCAACATTGATGGACCCTTCTTCAGCAAGGATAACATTTGTCACGTAGTCATCTGCATATTCAATCACTGCAATATCTTTATTTACATTATCCTCCACACTTCCAATATAAATCTGATATGGATGCAAGTTTATCTTTTTCTGAAAAGTCGCTAAACGTCCTGCCAAGATATTATTTATAGCACGTTCCTGAAGCAGTATTATCTTGTAGCAAGACCGCGGCAGTATTTCTGAGGACAACGCTAACGCTATGATACTAAAAATGACTCCTATCACAAATACCGGTGTAATTATTTTGCGAATGTGAATACCACTTGTCTGAATAGCGATAATCTCGTGATCAGCACTCATCCTTCCATACGTCATAAATGTAGCGGTAAGTAATGATGCGGGTATAGAATAAGGAAGGGCTTGAATAAAGAGGTGGGGAATAAGCATCCTAAGGGCTATAATATCCAGACCCTTATGTAATAGTTGAATAGTAAACCCTAAAAACATTAAAAACTCAAAACATGCCAGCGATGGTAAAAATGTCCTACTCCATTCTTTAACAAGATAACGCTGCAATGTTCTATTGGCAAATATATTGGGCATTTTTTTGAGTTCTTATTTCAGTCTATATACTGACTTCTTTTTGAGGTAACAAAATTTCTGAGGAAGAGAGTAAAGAGAAATAGGAATAGACAAAGAAAAAGTTATTTTGATAACCCAGTAAGAGTGTAAACGATTACCCTAAAAACCTCCTCACTTTCCCCGCCGCAATTGCATTTTCTGTAATAGTTTCTTCTTTTCCAGAAAGAATGGCCTGGATGATCTGCGAAGTATATTCGCTATGAAGAAGATTCTGCGTACATTTTACCACACCCATCGCTTTTTCGATATCTTTTGCAATTTTCGGAGATATGAGTTTCATGACATCCTTGTTGTAATACGATACAGCTAAAGAGATGTCATCCAAAAAAGTTGGGCATGCATCCTGAAGGAATAATAAATCCTTTTCAGTTAAATAGTGCAATCCGAGCAGTTCCGGTGGTAACCCTATTGAATACAGCGATGCACAGAAAGAAATTACCCGTGGCAAAGTAATTCCCTCCATGTTCCTTGAATAGCCAAAAAGTCCAATGTGGAGCTTACGCATCCGCCTCTTTGGAACAAATCGGGCTACTTTATTAATCAGAGGAGCAAGTTCTTTGATCTGTTCCCGGTATGCCGATGATAGCCTTTCCGTAATGTCAAGGGCATTTTCCTCATCTATGATGTGTGGCGCCGTCCTTTCGTAACTATTGATCTTTTCAATAGCATCTCTCACCTGTCCATCAAAATAATCATATTTAAAAGCAGATTGAATGGTAAATGTTTGAACGCTCGGATACTCATTCAAGCATTCATTAACATTGAGTGGTGTTAAGTTGCCCCGAAAGGGATTCGTACCTAATCCAAGAATAGGATAGATCGGGATATTGCACTTTTTTTGCAATGCATGCAATCGTTGCAAAGTAATTTTGACAACGAGTATGGCAGGCAACATCCCATAGTTTAATGCAGGATCGGACCGACCTATAAATACTCTTTGGTATGAAAGTTGTTTATCCTTAAGATAACTCTCTACCATAGCATCAGCAGAAAGCATATAAGGGATATCCTCGAATAAGGGGATAACCTCTATAGTTTCCGGTTTAAATTCACCAATCCATTCCTTTATATTAATATCATTTTCAAAACATTTCTTATGTTGTTTACCGACAACAAAATTACGATAGTAATGATATACCCGGTTTATGGATTCTACATTTGTAGTCATGGGGAGAATAACCTCGAATATAGGAGGAATATTGTCATCTCCGTAAAATAAGCTTGCAGTATCGTATGAACGGGGCGCACTTTCTAAGGTTTCTAAAAGAATTTTTGCCTCGTTTTTTTCTATTATCGGATTAGGTACGCGTAGAGTAATAAAAAATTCCTTACCAATTCTGCGGTCTTTAAAAAAATTATCATAACGGGTCAGCAATTTTTTGATAACGAATTCATCAACTTCCTTTCCCTCACAATCCCACATTTGCTCATCACAACGGAGGTGTGAAAACACGTAATAAGCCTCTTTTATTTCATCTTCACCCTTAAATGATGTCCCTTCCGTAAAAAACGGCATAGTTACATTGTCGGGATGTTGCGTACTCATGGTTCTTGGTATCTTTCTCATGCCCCTCTATTCTCTCGCCTCAAACAAAATATTTCCACTACAGTATTTATTAAAAAAACGACTACAAACATCAAATTATATAAAAAAATGCACTTTTTTTCATTAAATTATTTAAAATTCCTTTTAAACTACTGATTTCTGCTATATGTGGGTTATTCTACCAACAACAACATGATATCCATCACATTCGTTTTTGTAGGGCCGGTAACGACAAGATTATCCAAACTTTTGAAAAAAGAATATGAATTATTATTATTGAGGTATATTTCCGGGTTCATATTGATTTCCTTCGCACGCATAACCGTATAACCATCTGCGGCGGCACCGGCAGCATCGGTATTCCCGTCAGTACCGTCAGTGCCTGCACTGAAGATGACCACATTTTCTAAGCTGTCAATCTCAACTGCCGCAGAAAGGGTGAATTCCAGATTTCTACCGCCAAGCCCATTCCCCTTCACAGTAACCGTAGTTTCACCGCCTGCAATGATACAAGCAGGCCGTTTCATAAAAGCTTTCCCGAAACAGATCTCTTTAGCAAGAGCACCAAACACCTTAGCAACCTCCCTTGCCTCACCCTTTATATAAGAGGATAAAACACATGTGTTATACCTTAACTCTGCAGCCTTCAGATAAGAGGCATGTAAAGCCATGCGGCTATTTCCTATTATCACATGATAAACCTTATCAAACATTTTATCTGCCACTTTTGGTGTTTCCTCAGCCTTACCTTCCAATCCCCTTCGGATATATTCTTTGATAGATTTAGGAATTTTTTGAAACAAACCGTATTTTATGAGAATCCTTTCGCAATCTGAGAATGTGGTATAATCCGGTGATGTTGGTCCAGAAGCAATGGTATCAAGTGGATCATTCACCACATCTGATAATATTAAGGATACAACTTCACCCTTACACATCTTAACAAAACGGCCTCCTTTTACCTTTGAGATGTGTTTTCTTATGGCGTTAAGTTCATCTATACTTGCGCCACTTTTCAAGAGTAATCCGATTAATTCCTGTATTTCTTCTAAAGCAATACTATCGCACGGCAATTCAAACAGGGCTGACCCCCCGCCTGAAATAAGGCAGAAGACAAGATCACCTTCTTTTACCCTTCCGAGAAGATGAATAATATCGTTTGTTCCCTGAATACTCATCTTATCAGGAATTGGATGTCCTGCCTCATTCACCTTAATAATCTCACATGGTGCCCCGTAGCCGTATCGTACATTAACGATACCGGCCTTTATCCTGTTCATTAAGAGTCTTTCCAGTGTCATTGCCATAAAACCACTTGCCTTACCAAAGCCGATGACGTAAATATCCTTAAATGTATTAAGATCGTAGCATCTTTTACCTATCTGTAAGAGATTTCCGGCGAGGTGAATATGTTTTGGCATACAAACATCGGGTTCAACGGCTCGCAAACCAGCATAAAATATTTTTAATGCATCTTCACGCAAAGAATTAGATATCTTCATAATTAAGCCCTCTTTATCAGGTTCTGTTTCTGTTAATCCATGAAAAGGCCCTTGATATTCGCGATAAAAATTTTGGCTGCGGCTGTTGTACCGCCCCAGGGAATTTATATTGTAAACCATTTCCAGAAAAGTTTGGAGTTTATTTGCAACTGAACATCTATTACCTCTGAATCTTATTTATTGCTTTTCTTATCAGTAAAATAGTTTTATAATTATTATTTTACATGAAATTTTTAACATGACTATTTTTCCATTAGATAGCGGAATAGGAGAATGAGCATGTCCGGTGAGTATTTTACAGATGGGGACAAGTCTAATATGAGCGAACTAGTATCCCTTATTAATAACGAACAATACGACAAATTGGAAGAAGCATGGCTGGAAATCATTGAATCTAACAACAAAGATCTCAGAACACTTCTCGATGTAGTTGATCTGCTTGCTAAACGTGACGAAAAAAAACGGGCCCACGATTTTCTCACAATGCTGGTACCTTATTACAAACAAAAAGGACTTTATCATGATGCTTTTGAGGTATTAAAAAGAATATTGGAATACAACCCAAAAGAAAAAGGACTGATAAAAGAGGTTGCCGAATGTTATTCGAACATCTATAAAGATAGATCATATACAAAGAGCCTTGTTGAAAAAACATGCATGGAAACGGCATCTGATATTCGTGCCACAATGAAAAAATTGGAAAAGTATTTTTTCCTGGATTCCGGGGATTACATTTATCATAAGAGCTGGGGAGTAGGTCAGGTAATCTCCATCGATACAGAAGGAGAAAAAGTAGTCATAAATTTCGAAAAAAAGAGTAATCACAGCATTGCCATGGATATCGCCTCAGATATATTGCAGAAGCTCGATAAAGATGATTTACTGGTAATGATCCATTCCCAAAAAGATGTACTGAATAAAATGATTACAGAAGACCCTGTTGGTTTGATTAGACTTACGATAAAGTACTTCAAAGGAAAGGCGTCTGTTTCCAATATAAAGAACCGGCTTACACCGGGTATTATGCCTGTTGAAGCATGGAGCAAATGGTGGACAAGTACAAAAAAGTTGCTGAAAAAGGATCCTTATATAAAACTTACCGAAGGTACCCCCACCACCTCTTTCATAGAAATCCGAACTACGCCGATGACACATCACAAAGAGATACTTGAAAAATTAGTCCATACCAAAGAAATTGATAAAAAGATAGAAATTACTAAAAAATATATTTCTGAGTTGAAAGATGCCGAACAGTGTACAGACACTCTTCGTGAGATATCGAGCCTCTTCGTAAAAGACGTTGACAGGTTATATGGTACAACACCTTCTATGGCTGTAGAATGTCTCTTACTCCTCGAAGAGATAGAAGGGTTCCTCAAAGGTGAACCTGCAAAATACAAAAATCGTATTGCAGCTTATATCTCTTCATCCGGGAACCTTGCAGAAATCATCGACAATCTAAATATATTAGAATACAAAAAGGATCTCCTTAGTTTAATGAAAAAGGTCAAACCAGAAGGATGGCAGGAAGAGTTTGCTTCCCTATTCTTTATCAACGACGGCAATCTCTGGGAATTCATCATAAAAGAGTTGATTGCCGAGAAGACGCAGCATTCCCTTGAAAAAATCTCCTTAAAGATTTTTAATCAGTTCAACACATATCCGGAACACTACATTTGGTTTTGCAAAAATTGCATGCATGGACGGCATACTGAACTCTATCAAAATATCGATCCAGCCATAATGTTTAACAGGTTAATTGAACTGTTAGACAACACCAATTTTAAAATTCAGAAGGGACGCGATGGGGACTTAAAAACTATCGTTAATAAGATAAAAAATCTTCTAGAGGATGTTGGTACAGATTACGTTACAAAGATTCTCAATGATGCCAATGCGGAAAGTATTTTTGATATTGTTTCCAGTAGTAAAGGCTTAGAAGACTGGTTCAAAGTTTCCATAGAAAGTATCATCCATGACCGTTACGAAGATATATTCAAGAAACCGGGGCCACCAAGGTTGGATGAGAACAAAATCTACGTTACCCAAAAAGGTTACGAGAAGCGAAAGAAGGAATTTGACCATCTAATGAATATAGAATTCCCGGAAAATGCGCAAGATCTAGGAGAGGCCATTAGCAGGGGTGACCTGCGAGAAAATGCAGAATACAAGGCAGCACGGGAAAAACAAGCAATGCTCGTCGAAAAGGCCGAACGCATGAAGGCTGAATTACAAAAAGCAGTCATCATTGAACCACATTCCATCCAATCCAATATTATCTCCCCAGGCACAAAAGTTACCATAAAGCATCAGGGAAAGACAGAACTAGAGATGTATACCCTCTTGGGTCCTTGGGATGTTGATATTGAAAAAGGCATTATTTCTTACTTGTCTCCCGTTGGGAAAGGACTACTTAACAGAACGGTGGGAGAAGTTGTAACAATTAAGTTGCCCGATGGAGAATCTACGTACGAAATTGTCAAAATTGAGAATGCCCTAAATTCTACTTCCGTATAATAAGCCAGGCCATTTTACCGGAACAGAATATCAAACATTGCTTGTGCTTGAGAGATTTTAGTAGCTTATAATGCCAAAAAGGTAATTTTTGTAAGTATGATAGCGGTGGAGGGACTCGAACCCCCGGCACGCGGCTTATGAGTCCGCTGCTCTACCACCTGAGCTACACCGCCACTCATGTTTATCTTATTAAGATTGAGGTGTGTTTCAGGAATGAAACGAGAAAAGTACTGATCTACAGAGTTAAATAATGAAATCTAAGACAGTAAAAGAATAACACTTCTTCTCAATATTTTCAAGGAAAAACAACTGATAAATTTTTCAGAAAATTTATCTAATTTTAACTTGACAATATTTTCCCAAAATGATATTATTCTATCCTAAAGTTCGACATTACTATTTCTTTGTGGTTGATAGTAGGTTGTCCAGCCCAAAGTTAGCAGATCTGTAAGCTAACCTTTCCTTGCAGGTAGTTATTCTGGCATTTTCCAAGGCCGCGAACTAATGATTTGGCGCCTCTATGGTAATTTGCAATGCTTAGTTTTCCACAATAAAGAAATAATGTGTAAATAAATTTTACGGTAATCCCCTCATTTTGCCTTGCCTAGTATTTGCCTGTCATATACAAATTGTTCTTGAGCAAATTTTGATGATATGAAAGGCTTTATCGAGAACCATTTAGTATGACGAAATAACGCTGCTAACTGAAAATGCTAGAGCGATTTTATATTATAGACGGACATTCATATTGCTACCAGGCTTTTTATGCTATCACGGCAAGACTTACAACACCTGATGGAAGACCAGTAAATGCAGTATATGGCTTTACAAGGATGTTACAAAAATTGCTTAGGGAGCATCACCCTGAGTATATAGCTGTGGTATTTGATACAAAATGTGCTACCCACAGACACACAAACTATAGTGAGTATAAAGCAAACCGTAAGCCAACACCGGACGAATTACAGGTACAAATTCCTCTGATCTACAAGATTGTCAGAGCATACAATATTCCAATTTATGCAGTGAAGGGATATGAAGCTGATGATGTAATTAGTACCTTCGTTAAAAAATTGTCTGACAAACACATCGAGATAGTAATAGTAACTTCCGATAAAGACATGGAACAATTGTTAAGCCCACAGGTAAAAATCTATAATGTAAAGAAGGATATGATAATTGACCAGGAAGTCCTCCTAAAAGAGAAAGGTATACGTCCAGACCAGGTGGTAGACGTACTGGCGCTTTCAGGAGATACAGTAGACAATGTACCTGGAGTACCAGGTATTGGCAGTAAAACAGCACTGGAACTTATCCAAAAATGGGGATCACTGGAACTTGTCCTTACAAATGTTGACCAAATTCGCGGAAAGAAAAAACAGGAGAATTTGAGGTTATTTGCGGATCAGGCCAGGTTTTCTCAAACACTTTTGAAACTTTATAATGATATCCCCATTCAAATAGATATGGATTGCTGCAGGGTAAGGAACACAAAAGATTTGAAGCTAAAAAACCTGTTCAGGGAATTAGGGTTTAATACATTCCTTACAGATATGGTTACAACGGCACAAACAGAGGAAACACATTATCATCTTATAAATACCGTAGAGAAGTTTAGCGAATTTCTTGATATATTGACAAACCAAAGGGTATTTGCTGTAGATTTGGAAACAACCAATATCAATCCTCTTAAGGCACAGATAGTAGGCATCTCATTTTCCTTTCAACCAAGAGAAGCTTATTATATACCTTTAAAGGCACCGGAAGGAATTCAACATTTAGACACTAACACCGTGCTTTCAAAAGTTCGGACAGTTTTAGAAGACGAAAATGTCAAAAAAATTGGACAAAATATTAAATATGACCTTTTGGTACTGAAAAACAATAATATATTACTGCAAGGAATTGTATTTGATACCATGGTAGCTTCTTACCTTCTTAATCCGGTAAAAAGGAATCATAATCTGGACGATCTGGCATTTGAATATTTGTCTTATAAAACAATACCAATTTCAGAATTAATAGGTTCCGGGAGAGAACAAGTTACGATGGATCATGTGGATATAGACAAGATCTGTCAATACGCATGTCAGGACGCCGATATCGCATTCCGACTGGCTGGTGAAATGGAACCCCGTCTCAAAAAAGAAGGACTGTGGCATTTATTCCAGAGTGTAGAAATTCCTTTAATTTATGTTTTAGCTGAGATGGAATGGAATGGTATATGTGTAGATACACATATTCTATATGAAATATCCTGTAATTTATCTATAAAATTGCAGCAATTTGAAAAAGAAATTTATACCTTGGCAAACCATGAGTTTAACATTGGCTCTCCGAAGCAATTGAGAGAAATCCTCTTTGAAAAACTTGCATTGCCGCAACAAAGACGTACCAAGACTGGTTTATCAACCGATGCGAATGTGCTTACTGCCCTAGCCTGGCATCACCCACTGCCTAAATTGGTATTGGAATATAGGCAACTGATAAAATTGAAAAATACTTATGCAGATGCCTTACCAAATATGATAAATCAGAATACCGGCCGGGTACATACAACCTTTAATCAAACAGTAACAGCTACTGGACGGCTCAGTAGCAGCGAACCGAATCTTCAAAATATTCCTATCCGGACTGATATTGGAAGGCAAATTCGAAGTGCTTTTGTCCTTTGTGAGGAGGATGCCGTATTTCTGTCAGCAGATTATTCACAAATCGAATTACGCATCCTAGCACACTTTTCTGAAGATAAGGCTTTGGTAGCAGCATTTCAACAAGATAAGGATATTCATGCATCTGTTGCCTCCACCATTTACAATGTTCCAATAGAACAAGTAACTTCCGAAATGAGAAGAAACGCAAAGGCAGTTAATTTTGGGATCATTTACGGGCTTAATGAATTTGGACTTTCCAGGGATACAGGACTACCTTTGAAAGAGGCCCGTGAGTTCATTGATGCTTATTTTAACTTATACCATGGTGTAAAAAGGTTTCGGGATAAAGTTATAGAAGAAGCGAGAACTTGTGGATATGTGAAAACGCTTTTTAACAGAAAGCGATTTGTTCCAGACCTTCGTTCCGGGCATAAAAAACGCAGAAGCCTTGCAGAACGTATTGCCGTTAACACTATTATTCAAGGTTCAGCGGCCGATTTAATAAAGGTTGCAATGAACAATATCCACTCACAAATGAAAAAGGCTCAATATGGAGCAAAAATGCTACTCCAGATACACGATGAACTACTCTTTGAGGTAAAAAAAGATACGCTAGCACTGGTGCATTCTATGATAGAGGATGAAATGAGTCATGCCGTCACACTTAACGTCCCAATTAAAATAAACATAAAGTTTGGGAAAAACTGGATGGAAACGGAATGAATTATAAACCCAAGATTATTGGCATAACGGGCGGCATATCGAGTGGTAAAAGTAGCGTAGCCCGCATGCTCGCTTCATTGGGAGCTGAATGTATTGATGCCGATGAGATGTGCCATCGGTTAATCCTTGCAAAAGGATTAAAAGATAAGATTACAGAAAGGTTTGGAAATACGGTTCTAGACACTTATGGTAAAATTGATCGTACGCAACTTGCAGAAATTGTATTTCAAGACAAGACTTCTCTGGATGACCTATGCAGCATTTTACATCCGGTCGTTATCGATCAAATAAAATCAAGGATCGTTGAGATGGAAAAGCAAGGAAGGCGAAAGGCCATCGTTATTGATGCAGCTCTCTTAGAAGAATCCGATCTTTCGCTGATGTGTGATTTCGTCGTTTTTATAAACACAGGAAAAGATAACCGGTTAAAGAGAAGCCAAACCGGTAGGCATTGGCCAGAAGGGGAATTAGAAAAAAGAGAGCGTTTTCAAATGTCATTGGAAGATAAAAAGAAAAAAGCTGATTATATCATTGACAATAACTTTTCGACAGATGACACCTTTAGACAAGTAAAAGAATTTTGGAAAAATTATATTGAAGAAGTCCCATTTTTAAAACTAAGGAGGTAAAATTGACATGGTAGTTACCAGTGGTAAAAAAGAACCTATGCCTGTAGACCAGGAAACAAATGAAAAGTATGAGGAAATCAAACGAGGAGAAATGCATATCACAGAATTGCAGAAAATGACCATTAAGGAACTACAAGAAACGGCAAAGAGAGAAGGTATTAAAGATTACACAGGGCTGAAAAAACAAGACTTAATCTTTAAAATCCTTAAAGAAAGGGTTAATCAGAATGGTCTTATGTATGGAGAGGGCGTTGTAGAAGTACTTCCTGAAGGGTTTGGATTTCTCCGATCACCGGATTACAATTATCTACCTTGTCCGGATGACATTTATATCTCTCCATCACAGATCCGCCGGTTTGGTATCCGGACAGGTGCTATCGTATCAGGTCAAATCAGACCACCAAAGGATACAGAAAGATATTTTGCCTTACTGCGGGTAGAGGCTATTAATTTTGAGAATCCAGAAATAATGGGAGAAAAGATTATATTTGATGATCTGACCCCCTTGCATCCAACGGAAAGACTCTTTTTAGAAAAAGAGTCAGCAGAACTTGAGACAAGAATCATGGATCTTGTTACCCCTATCGGAAAAGGGCAAAGAGGCCTTATTGTTGCGCCACCCCGCACCGGTAAAACGGTATTATTGCAAAAAATTGCCAACAGTATCAGAAAGAACCACCCAGAGGTTTATTTGATCATCCTCTTAATTGATGAAAGGCCAGAAGAGGTAACAGATATGGACCGTTCTGTTGACGCTGAGGTTATCGGCTCTACCTTTGATGAACCTGCAAGCAGGCACATTCAAGTAGCTGAAATGGTAATTGAAAAGGCAAAGCGAATGGTAGAGTATGGTAGAGATGTCGTTGTTTTACTTGATTCGATCACAAGATTGGCAAGGGCGTACAATACTGAAGTTCCTCACAGCGGGAAGATCCTTTCTGGTGGTGTGGATGCTAGTGCACTCCAAAAACCTAAGAGATTTTTTGGGGCAGCAAGAAATATTGAAGAGGGCGGAAGTCTTACCATTATTGCAACAGCACTCATTGATACGGGAAGCAGGATGGACGAGGTCATTTTCGAGGAATTTAAAGGTACAGGAAATATGGAACTCCATTTAGACAGAAAATTGGCGGATCGCAGATTATTTCCCGCTATAGACATTACCCGTTCTGGCACTCGAAAAGAGGAGTTAATCGTAAACCCTGAAGAGATTAAACGCATGTGGATGCTCCGAAAAGTACTTAACGAAATGAACCCAGCAGAGGCTATGGAATTGCTGAAAAATAGGTTAGCCAAAACAAAAACGAATGCCGAGTTTCTTATGACAATGAATATTGCTTAAGTCAGTACCACCCGCATAGCGGGTGGCTGATTAGCCCTACAAGGGCATTGTTACCGGTATCCCTTAAGGGATGACATGCAATTCTCAACTTATGAGGAATGCTTAATTCGCTTAGTTAATAATGTAAATTACGCTTTACCATGATTACCACCCTCTACACGTGCTCACCTAAAAGGGATTACTTAAGGCCGAGTCATATTTGTCTTCTATCGACTCACTATCCTCTTGA
>JBDIVL010000048.1:0-32373 GCA_039794405.1 Candidatus Jinrextremum sp.
TAAACATACCTCGCCAATAATGGATAGATTATATAAGAAATATCTCAATATTATCGTATTTACGCCTGAATCTGCCAATTTTAGTGGTGATGGGAAATGCATACTGAAATTGGCAAGGGAATTTCCGGGAGGATGGTACGGTGGCGATTTGCCAGATAAGGGGTTTTGGGGAATAAACCAAAAAGATCAGAAAGAATTAGATAAAATAATAAACGTTATAAGGAGAATAGTGTGAATTCTAAAAAAATTACATTTCGCATTCGCACACCCCTCATGCTTGGTGGTATTCACAAAGAAGACGGTGTACAAAGAGTTAAACAAGAAGAAAAAGAATTAGATTATTCAGTAATAACAAAGACTACAAATATGAATGCCAATGCCTTTAAAGGGTTATTGCGATGGTGGTTTCGCTGTATAAACGGGTATGGTACAGAATTATACACTAGAGAATCAAAAATTTTTGATTCTACAGGTAGAGCAGCAAGATTCAAGATAAAAATACTATCTAAACCAGAAATTAAAAAAAAATGGTATAAAGATGATATTGTTGCCAGAGATTATGGCAGTTATTTATTTTCTGATGGAGATAAAAAGGGAAAATATAATGGGCTTAGATACTTTTCTCATAACCTTTATGTTGAATCGAAGAAAGAAGAAAATGTTACTCAATCGGAATACTTTGCACCAATGAAAAACCCAAAATCTGAATTTGAAATTCAAGTTCTCGCTGATTCTCAAGATATATTGACTAAAGTTCAAATAATTCTTTGGCTAGCTTTACAGTTTGCCGGCATTGGAAATCGTTCCAGACGTTGCTTTGGGAATTTAAAGATTGTTTCAGAAGGTAAGATTCCTATAAATGGAAAAATATTCGAATTTAAAAATACTTACGATAACGTTACTGATTATAAAAATACCATTACCGAAAACTTTCAAATTATTCGCGAACAATTTCCTCCATTACAGGATGATACTGCCAATCAATCTTTAATACCTACCTTAAATGGTGCAAAATTACTTTTGTCGTCGCCAATATTACCAGTAAAAACTGGCTTGACACGTATGGAAGTGGCTTTTCAGGATGCTGGTCTGGGTGAACCAGATTGGAAAGAGGCGATTAACTTTGCCGGGGTAACAATGCAATTATTCCGGGCAATGAAAGAACCTGACCATTCAAATACTCATAATTTTGATTCATTATCCAGTATTGAGAGGGCAATTTTTGGTTTACCTTTACAATTTAGATTTTCAAATGGTTCACAGCCTGTGCTGATTAATCAGTTTACCGAAGAAGATACCGACGGAAAAAATAAAGGACAACGTTTTGCCAGTCCCATTGTAGCTTCTGTTACTGAAATTGGGGATATTAATAACAATAATCTTAAACATTTTCACGTTCAATATCTCGTATTAAAATTTGATTATAATTCACTCAATGTTAAGGCTGTACAAAATAATACGAAAAAATCAGTATCCATTAATAATATTGTGGATAATTTCATTAAACACCTTGAAAAACCTAAACAGAAAAACATTGCTGGTAAATTAGAAGATGTGAGTCTAAGTGCTTTTAAATACGAAAAAATAAATTTATAAAGGAAAGATCAGATATGCCCTACAAAGCCATTTTCGAAGTCGGCCCGATTTCTCATTATATTGGCGCATCCCGTAAAGCACGTGACCTTTGGGGCGCTTCGTTTTTATTTTCCTATTTGATGGGTATATGTGCTAAAGCCGTTCTTGAAAAAGAACTGCCTAGTTACACGAATGATTGGGACAAGATATCTAACGTTATTACAAGACCTTCCTTGATAAATGATCAGCTATTTATTGGAATTCCTTCAGATTCATTCAATAATGTTGAGGCAGGAACTATACCTGATCGTCTTTATTGCCAAATCAAGAAGGAAGATACCCTGGAATATGTTAAAAAAGAGTTCGCTAAGATAATACTGGATCTTTATAAAGATGCAAGAGATCAAATCAAAAATTATTATCATCAATCAAAAGGAAGCAATAATTTCGAAGATAACGATCCTCAAGAAATAATAGCCGAACAACAATTAAAACAATACTTCCGTCTCTTTTACGTTTCAGCGAGTGATGATACTGATATAGCAGTTCTTGAGCAGGCTATTTTTAGCCGCAGCAGGATTTTTGAGTACGAAAAGACACAAGACGATGCCAAGCAAGCCTCCTCTAAATATGAAAGATGTTTGCTCTGCGGTGATCGACGCAGGGTTATAACAATTAAAAATATTCGTATGGGTAAAAGAAGACCTGATGAACCACTCTGTGCAATTTGTACCATGAAAAGAGGGTTGATTAATAAAATTAAAGGTGCGACATCTTTCCCTTCCACGACAGATATTGCCGCCGCTGTAACAAAACAGGTAATTGAAGAAAAATTTGGAGTAATTAAGACTGAATTGACAAATTTCTTGAAGGCACAAAAGAGTAGCCAAATTCTCACTATGAATTTGATTGATGAATGGGGAAATGATCGATACGGGAAATTTGATAATTTCTTGTCATCAGAAGAAAATTTGAAGAGACAACCATATTCCAGTTTCAAGCCATACATTGAATATCAAATGTATTATATGAGTTTTAACGAAGCAGGAATTCTGCAGAAAAAATTGCGTAAAATCCTTCAAGAGGAATTAAAAACCCAGGAGAACGGCAATGGGTATGTAATTAGAGAAAAAATGCTTTGGCTGAACCGTGCCTTCTATGCTATTGTCGCCATGGATGCTGATGGAATAGGTAAAATTCTTCAACACGCGTATAAAAACAATGGCTTAATACTCGGCAGGGATATATCTATGGCGCTCTCTGGATTTGCAAATAACGTGTATAATCTTATTAATAACAATAGCGGACGTTTAATCTATGCCGGCGGAGAAGACCTGTTATTTATGGCGCACCCTGCATCGTTATTAAAACTCATTGAGGAGATTGCTCAAAATTTCCAGACATATTTTCCGCCAGACTTAAGAACAAGAATGGATAATTTAGTCGGCCAACCGGTAAACTTAACCATTTCGGGTGGCGCCTGCATATGCTACCACAAACACCCCTTGAAACTTGCTATCCGGTCAGCGCACTATCTCCTCGACAATGTGGCAAAACAAAGGCCGGGTAAAAACTGTCTGGCAATTCAATTATATAAGGGAAGCGGAGAAAAGGCAGAAGTAACGCTACCAATCTCGCCAATACCAGGGAGAATTGACTTTACCATCTCAAAGTATATCAACTTGATTGAGAAGATTATGAAAAAAGATCAGAATATAGAAATTCCCCGCAGCTTCGTCTTTAAACTGATAGAAGAATTTGATGTAATGAGTACGGTTATAACAACTCACCATGATTTGATCAATTACATCTCATTTATCCTCCAGAAGACTCGCTCAGACAAGAGTGTCGATATAGAGGCATTGAGTGAACTAATCCAAAATTCTGTTACCTGCACTCCTGATGGTATTGATTACTGGCAACTTATTGAACATCTTTATTTTATCCGGTTTTTAACGGAGAGTGAATAATGACTGCATATGCACAACGACAGAGCTATTTAGTACGTCCCTTCGATGTATGCTTTTTCCGTGATAATCGAGCTTTTGATCTGGGTGAATGGTATTCAGAAGGAATTTTCCCACCATTGCCATCCACATTTCAGGGATTTGTACGCACGTGTATTCTCCATAAAAAGAATTTGATACAACCAAATGGTACTATTGACTGGGCTCAGGCAGGAAATTTGATTGGCGATGACGGGACATTTCCCTTCAATCTTATTGGGCCGTTCATATATTCTTCGGAAGCGCAATGGCTGTTTTTGCCCCCTCGTGATGCGGTTGTTAGAGATGGTAAGGAGGTGTACCAGATACAATTATCAGATGAACCAATGAAAACCGATATCGGCAATCTCCATTATGCGCTGGATTCTCCCAAGAGTTTTTACCTTAGTTATGCAGACGATTTCATTACAAGCGATAGTTTCAATGATTATCGGCGTTACGGTAAATTTTGCCCCCGGTCACCGAAGGCTGTTGAGAAAGAAAATCACTATGGCATTAAGCTGGAATACAGAGATACTATTCGAAATAGAGAAACAAAAAAAGCGCACGATCACCATTTTTACCTGACTCCCTATCACAGACTTCATGAGCATGCTGCTTTCTATTTCAACTTGCACCACAACATCACAGATTTGGATCTTGCAGGACAATCAGGACGGCTCGGATCAGAGTCGCGCGGTGCAATAATTAATGCCTTTGACAAAAACCTCAGCTTAAAGCTGGAAGACGGGTTTTATAATGAACTGGCACAGGAGAGAAGATTCAAGATCATTCTGCTTCAGCCCGGAATTTTTCCAGAGAATTGGCTGCCCTTTCAAAAAGAGACGCCTGAAGACAATAAAAAGGATATTTTGGTTAAATACAAAGATATTTCGTTACAGTTATTATATGCACAAACTGGACATTATCATAAAATCAGCGGCTTAAATTTCAAGGCACCAACAAATAGTAGTACACCGTCAAGAGTAGAGTATTCACTAAAGAAAATGGTTCATGGCGTTCCGGCAGGAGCTGTGTATTATTTCAAAATATTGACAGACGGCTTGCCGAATGAAGAGGTAGCCACTTTTTTGAAAGACCTGGATGACAGTAAGTTTGATCATGCTGAATACTCAAAGATGGGATACAATCACGTTGTTTTGGGAAAGATAATTTAATGTGTAGGAAATTCGAATTTTGTATCATAGCAAAACAGACAACCCCCTGAATCCCCCTTAAAAAAGGGACAAGGGGGTTGTTTTTAACCGTCATTTACCGTGTATCTAAAGAGTTGCAATCAAAGGTAGCCTCATTTAGTGCATAAGGATTTCAGTATAACGGGTGGCATGGATAAACTTTGTTTGTCCATGCATGGCTTGATTCAAATTTAATCTCAAGTGGAGGGCCGTATGAGCAATGGCTTAGTTTTTTTGGTGTACACTCTCAGTCCACTGCACGCCGGGATCGGGCAGTCGATTGGTAAGGTGGATTTACCGATTGAAAGGGAAAAACATACCACATACCCTTGCGTGTATGCTACGGGTTTAAAAGGGGCGCTGAGGAAATATTGCGAAAAAAACAACGGGCTAGACATTAAACTCTTTTTTGGAGATGAGTCAGACCCCGCTGGCATGGGTGGTGCTATCTTTACAGATTTAAAGATACTGCTCTTTCCGGTTCGGTCGAGCAAAGACTGCTTTAAATGGGTAACCTGTAACCATGTGTTAGAGCGATTTAAAAGAGATTTGACAATTGTTAGCTATGATTCTTCAAGATTAAGTAACTTGAGTTTAACCAATGCCGCACCTATTCCCGATGGAAGTTTCGATCCTCAAGACCACATCATTTTGGAGGATTTTATTTTTAAACACCAAAGCGTAGGTGCTAATCAAAAGTTTTTGCATGAAAACTGGGATGTACCCAAAGATAATATTTATACTATTGAGAACGGATTGTTCAAATACTTCGTTAACCACGCCACGCAAATTATTGCCCGCAATAAATTAAAGGAAAACAAAACCAGCGGTAACCTGTGGTATGAAGAAACACTTCCTGCCGATACGGTGCTATACTCTTTTATTAAACCATCAGTTGCCAATCAAGCTGATCTCAATAAGTTAAAAGATGCATTAAATACTAAGATTTGCCAAATCGGAGGGAATGAGACGGTGGGGTATGGTATATGTAAACTTTATTTTCTTTAAAGAGGTCTAAAATGGAAAATTATCTCCGGACAGAAATTCTTATTGCTCAGGATGTCAAAAGAGAATTAGATTTATTAGTCAACGATATTGAAATTAAAGATGAGAAATTTTGGAACTTTGTAGAAGGATTGCCGACTATGTTAGTGCAGAACGGATTGGTACAAACCTTTGCCTTCATAAAATCCAAGGCAAAAAGAGATGATGGAAATTATGGGAAGGTTTACAATGCCTTCCAAAATTATGTCAAAAAACTTGCTAAGAAAGAGACAGATACTACATTTGATATGTTAAAATTTCTTATAGATGGTACTCATCAACTGGAAATCTATTTGTATTACCAGCAGCAGGTATTGCAATTTGCCATTTGGTTTAAGCGACTTGGCCTGGCGCTTTATGCCCCACGGGCGGCATGTAAAATCTGGAGGTAAAATGATTCAGCATAAAAATTATCATTTCAATATCAATTTGGATGCTATAAAAGAAGATGGATTTAACCCTGGATTGCTCTATTTTAAGTATCCTCCGTATTTTCAGGAGTTTGATCTGCAATCAAATTTGAAGAATATTTGGAAACCTAGTGGTTCATCAGGAGAACGAATCTCAAAATTCAAATTTTTAACCAAATTTCAGGAAATTGCCACGCATGTTAACCTTTCTAGGTTGGAATCACGGATACGTGAACTGAAAGGATTTGCAAATGGTAATGTCGTGATGGAAAATCAATCCCGATTTCTTTGTGGAGTTGGGTATCAAAGCAGTCTGGAATGGGGATTCCAATTCGACTGGACCACCGGCATTCCTTATCTGCCGGGCAGCTCATTCAAAGGGGCAATGGTAAGCTATCTGGAGTTTTGCCATGAGAATTCGCAACCTAATGAAACTATTCAACTGGAAAATGATTCCTGGGAACGAAAGGATGTTATTAAGGTTTTCGGATCACAAGGGGGTTCTGAAATCTCAATTGAAGAATCGCCAACGGGTGAAGTCGTATTTTTCAATGTATATCCAGAAAATTTTACAGGATTTGAAATCGATGTAATTACTCCCCACTATAAAGAATATTATGAATCAAACGGGAATGCTCCTCCTGCGGATATTTATAATCCCGTTCCCATTTACTTCTTGACCATAGCTCCTGGTAGTAAATTTCTCTTTCTGTTCAGATTTCGAAATGCACAAGATGTTGCATTGGCAGAAAAGATCAAAAAATTGATAATAGAAACTGGCATAAATTTTGGTTTTGGAGCGAAGACATCTTCTGGTTATGGATATTTTAAGTAATTGAAACGATCATTCTGATTGAAAGTAATGAACTCGCCTTAATGTAGGAATCATTGACCTGATGAATGAGGGATTGCAACGGATAGAACGTGAGACGTGTCCGTTGAGCGTGTCCACACCTGGCAACGGTTACAGATTCTAGCACGAGTCGCGTAGACGAACCGCTGATGCATATGAATGTCAAGGCGTGAAGGGTATCTGTTTCATGTGTCTGTGAAAATAATGAAGGGAATTTATGATTAAAAATATAATACTTTGATAGAAGAAGTTAAAAACTGTCTGAAGATGAAAAGGAAGAGTTAAGATTTTTCATTGAAGAGAAATTTGTTAGCAGAATTATCCGGCATACAAAAATAATCTATAGCATCCAACAGATGAAACGGAACATCACATAATAAAGTAAAACAAAACGAACCAGGATTTGATTACACCATCACGGACAAACGAGTTTGTCCGTGCCACCCGATCTAAAATACTGTTCGGTTTCATCTCTTGAGTACTATAAATAAGGGAGTGCATTTTAACCTGAATGGGAAGTATTGGAAAAGATGGCAGGTTAAGTACCTGAAAATTCAAAAATTTTATGAAACGCTAAATACACTCCAGATCTATAGGGTATTTCCCGGTACTCAAATCTATTTCTATAGGCGCTATCTTGTTTTTTTTGCTATCATGGAGAAGTCTTATTTTTGGCCTGCACAGTTGCTCCCTATTACTTATCGCTATTACATATCCTGTAAACCCCTCATATTTACTATTCTTGATCTTTACTTTAGAACCTACAGGATATTTCGGTATGATTTCTAAAAAGCACTTCACCAGTTCTCTGTTGAATTGAGTCCCGGCCCCGCCTTTTATAAGTTCATAGACAAGATCGTGAGGAAGCGCCGGACGAAATGGTCTGTCTGAGATACAGGCATCATAAAAATCGGCTATCGATGCAATTTCCGCAGGCATGATGAGTTTTTCCTTCTCTTCGTAAGAGACACCTGATAGGTTAAGTTTATTGGTTCCCATTAAGCCCCGGGGATAACCTGTCCCATCCTGTCTCTCATGGTGTTGATACGCTATATGTGCTGCTACGAAACCAATATTCTCATTTCCTTTTAATAATTTATATCCGTAAGTCGTATGGCCTTGTACTTCCTTGTATTCTTCCTCCGTTAGTTTATCTGTTTTTTTCAGTATTTTTTTATCAATAAACATCATCCCGATGTCGTGAAGAAACGTTCCTATCGCTATCTGTTCCAGTTTTTTCCTTGTAAGGAATAGTTTTTTTGCAATTATGAGGGCAATTATACCTGTATCAACTGAGTGCTCATATATATAATTGTCATGACTTTTTATAATGTCTAAACACAACAAGGTATCCCGTGTCATTATTTCATCGACAATTAATTTTATATCGTCCCGAAGTGTTTTGAACTCATAACTATCCTGGAAGGATTTCTTGATCTCTTCTTTGTTGATGTGTTCAATAATGGTTTTATATGTTGTATTTTTTGTTTCACCTACCCAGGACTTTATCGTACTACATATCTGAATAATATTTCTTATAGATTCAACACGTTTTTCATCAGATACCATTTCCTGTATATTAATATCCTTTGTATCGTCCTCTTCAACGAAAATAGCCATATAGCCTCTTTTTTTCAACCGGTTGATATGGTCTTCTGTTAGTGCCACACCCTTTTTTAGCAACTCCTCGTAATTTTCTCCATAAATTGTTTTGCCAAGCACCGTACCCGGTTTTACATCCTCAATCCGCTTTATTATCATATTACTTCTTCTCTTAAGACCAAGACCCTCATGTTACTTAAATAGGAACTTTCAGTTTTCCGGATAAAACTTCCTGATTATACCATATAAGTAATTGGTATTGTAATATATTTAATGCTAAACATCTTTTATTTCAACGACCTCTGCATATTGCAGAAGGCATGAAAAAGTAAAGAAGAGGAGAAGTTAGATGCTTGTAATCTAATGAATTAATGAATGGTTGGCATAGTTCTTGCTTACTCTATCCAATGTCAATATTGCTTCTTTTCGCTTCTTTCTATCTACCGAAAGGAAGAAATACCAACGACGCACTTATTCTTATTGTCATTGCAAGTGTCCTTTCTGAAGTAATCCTCATGCTCTCTTTTACCATGGATTATCAATTCCTCCCTTTTGTAAAGGAAGATCAAAGAGGATTAAAAGATTCCTTTGGAAGGGCTTTTCGCAGTGGCGTCTTATATTTAACTCAATATTCTATTGGATTTTGGTAACCACCCCCATTCCCCTTTTTCACAAGGAGGGATTCAGGGAGGTCTTCGGCAATATCCAACATCATTTCTCGTTTGACATCCCGGGGGAGGAAGATACTGGCATGTTGATAATGAAATTGATCTGGACATAGATATAGGTTTGCCCAGGGCGGATATAACAGATGTTACAATGCATGGTCCTATATTAGGATTCGGAATCCGTTTTTGAGGTTTTTTCAAATATCGAATTTTTTAATGACAGCAAACTTAGAGTAAATGCTTCTATCAAGAATATCTGGCCTGATAAAAAGTACAAAGACTATTTGGATAACATTGAGACAAAGGAGACAAGACTTTGATATTTTTTCGATTTAGCATTGTAGTTACGTATCTGGTATTTTCCACTTTACTTTTTAACACAAGTCATGCAGTTGCCGCTGCTAAAGATAAAAAAACCCAACATCCTCGTCATCTGGGGAGATGACATCGGTTGGTACAATCCCAGTTGTTATCATCGTGGCATGATGGGTTATCAAACGCCTAACATTGACAGACTCGCAAAGGAGGGCGCTCTATTTACTGACTGGTATGGCCAGCAGAGTTGCACCGCCGGGCGTGCGGCATTCATTACCGGCCAAAGCCCTCTTCGTACAGGGCTTCTTAAGGTGGGATTGCCAGGTACGAAAGAGGGGCTGATGAAAGAAGACCCGACCATCGCCAATCTGCTCAAACCTATGGGCTATGTTACCGGACAATTTGGCAAGAACCACTTAGGCGACCGAGATGAGCATCTGCCGACGAATCACGGTTTTGACGAGTTCTTTGGTAACCTTTATCACCTCAATGCAGAAGAGGAACCTGAGCATCCGGACTATCCAAAGAATCCCGAATTCAAGAAGAAGTTTGGTCCGCGTGGCGTGATTTACAGCTTCGTCAATGGCAAGATTACGGACACTGGCCCGTTGACGAAGAAGCGTATGGAAACCGTGGATGGCGAAGTCACCAAAGGGGCCAGGCAATATCGGTTCTCAGGAAGGCCCTGAACCATAATCCTAATGATTCTGATTTGCTGGTCTCTCTTGCCCAATTTATCGGGACAGAGGCGAGTTCAATAAAGCGTTAAAGTATGTAGCCAGATTGGTCAAGAGCTATCCTGAGAATCCGGATTATCAGCAATTGGAGAAGCACTTAATAGCCTTAACTGCCCAGCTAGGAGGTAAATCTAATAGACAAGACTAAGATCCTCTCTGCAGGAGTGGGTATTGCTGCACCAAAAACTATGGGAGAAGATAGCCGTCAGCCGTCATGCTTAAAATAAGGATAATTTTACTTTCGAACGACTAGGTTATTATGGCAACAGAACAAATATCTGATAAAAAGGAACGCTTCAAACATCTCGTTGAATTGACGACAACAATTATTATCGCCCTTGCAACACTAGCTTCAGCATGGTGTACCTATCAGGCCACACTATGGGGAGGAATTCAAATATTTCGATTGAGTGAAGTCGGTGCTTTAGGACGTAAGAGTTCAGAAATGACAGTACATGCTGGACAAATACGCACGATGGATGGGATACTCTTTGTTGAGTATCTCAAAGCCAACAGTTATAATCAAAAATCTCTTGCTGACTTTTTTTACCAGCGTTTCAGACCCGAAGCAAAGCGGGCAACTGATGCGTGGCTTGCCACGAATCCATTCAAGGATCATCAGTCACCGCCTCATCCTTTTATTATGGAGGAGTATACTCTTGAACCAGAGCAAGAAGCAAAATGGCTGAACGAAGAATCAGCACAGAAGCATGAGGAAGCCAGACAAGCCAACCAAAATTCCGACAATTACATTATGCTTACGGTACTTTTTGCATCAGTTATGTTCTTTGGTGGTATCTCAACACAGTTTGAAACTCCCAGGTATAGAATTACGTTGATAGTCATAGGAGGCGTACTACTTTGTGCAGCCTTCGGAATATTGTATACCAACCCTATTGCATTTGAGTAAAACAATTGTGGCGATGTGGCAATAATTTTAACATTTTGATATCAATAAGAAAGTGACTATCCTCTATGCAGAAAAAGTGTTTTACAAAAGACAAAGTATTTCTTGTAATCGTAATGGTAGTCCTTTTCCTCTTCCTCAGTCTGATGTTTCCTGTGATCGCACGAACGACCTCCATAAGCCAACAACAGGCAATAGCTTCAAGTAATCAACAGGCACCTTATAGCTTGAGTCTGGCATCGGTATTTACCTTTTTTATCCTCATGCTGGGACCTATCAAGATTTTGATTCCGTTTGTTAAGATGACCAAAGGTACTGATACAAAATTTCGACGTAAACTTGCCCTCAGGGCAACACTCATCTCTACTATTAGCTGTCTTGTTGCTGCTTTTATGGGTCAACGAATCTTGAAATCCTGGCATATTTCAATTTCCGCTATGATGCTTGCAGGGGGGATAATTCTTTTCCTGGTAGCGTTACAAATGGTTATGCGGATGTATTCGTTCTCTTCCCGGAATGGAATACCACCATCCAGCCCAACGCTTGATATGGCGACTTTTTCACTTGCTTTTCCTATAATAGTCACCCCATATGGAATTGCAGTTCTTATTATACTCATGGCAACAGCGACGGATGCTGTACGGCAGATGGGTATTATTGCTGTACTATTGATGACGATGATTTTAAATCTTCTTGCGATGCTATTTGCTCATAAAATATTAAAGGTTATTGGCGTTATAACCCTTCAAATACTCGGCAGTACACTTGGGGTGCTTCAGGTTGCGCTTGGAATAGAGCTAATTCTTCAAACGTTAATAAAGATGGGTATCATCAGCTTATGATAGACAAAAAAGATTGGACAGGTTTTATTGTTATGCTAATTCTTGGTCCGGCAACATTTCGCCGATGGAGAAAGTTGAATTGTTGTTAAGGATTTATCCGATGTTATATGTTATCAAAGCAACAAAGCAAAATGATCCTTAATTTTATGATATTGAGTATCTTCCTGTAAAATACTTGAAATAATGTTTTGAATATTTTATACTCCGCGCGTTACAGAGCATAAAAGCCTCCCTTTGGTGGGGGGGCGGCTAGTTTGAAAGACCAGGAGTAGGAAATGAGGATATTTCTGCAAGTATTTACCTTGGGAGTAGTGTTACTATTCCAATGGCAGAACTTGCTGGCAGGGGTTCTTGAAGATGTTGTGGAAGGTAAGGCATCGGTTGTTGACCTGACCTATCCACTTAATGAAAAGAATGCCTACTGGCCGGTAGGGAACTATGTTCCATTTAAGTATGAGGTCATTGCTAACATAAGAAAGGATAGGGTGTTTTCTGGCAGATATAGTACGCCGGAGCATCTTGGAACGCACATCGATGCACCGAATCATTTTGAACAAAACCAACCTTCAGTAGATCAGATTCCCTTTGAGCAGCTTGTTGGTCCTGCCATAGTTATCAGCGTAGAGGAAAGGGTTGAAAAAAATGCAGACTATACCCTCTCATTATCAGATATTTTGTTATGGGAAAAGGAGAACGGGCAGATACCCGCTGGTGCAATCGTATTGTTAAATACCGGATGGAACAAGCGATGGAATAACTTCGAGAAGTACAAAAATAGCGACAAGATCGGCCGTATGCACTTTCCTGGTTATTCAAAAGAATCAGCTAGCTTTCTGGTGGAAAAGAGACATATTAAGGGTATCGGTATCGATACCCTCAGTGGAGACTGTGGAACCTGTTCTGACTTTCAAGTCCATCATATTGTAAATGGTGCGGGAAAATTTATCGTTGAGAACGTGGCCAATCTCGACAAGTTACCACCAAAAGGTGCTACTCTCATCCTGGCGCCTATTAAAATTGAGGGTGGTTCCGGCGGGCAGTGCCGTATCTGGGCTATTTTACCAAAGTAAATTTGCCTCTAATTTTGTTCACTGCAGAATTGAATTGGTTGTCCAACCGTTTCCTTAACGTAATTGAGGAAAATTTCATTTGGGATGTAGTCCTTCAGCATTGGATTTACCATGAATACAGGCGCATAACAGCCGATTGAATGGAGTCTTTTCTCTGTTTCCATAATATCGTCCGTTGAGTCGTCTGCATAGGTATTGACAACCGCTACATCAATTTTGGAAATAATTTGCTTTGTTGAACGCTTTATCTTTGTCTCTCTTGGCGTTGTAACAAGGATGCTGAGGCTGGCATTATGTGTGTGCAGGAAACTATTCCCTTCTATAAGGACCAGACTGTTTTTATCGAAGTAGGTTAATGCCTCTTCAATACCCATTTCCAGACATTCTGAGTGAGTTTGAAGCCATACTACCTTCCGGGCACCTGCATTCTTAAAGAGGGCTGTATCCTTACCAGGTTGATTGATCTGAAGTGGATCGATCGTGATTTTATAGGGAAATGTCATAGTATCACATACATCGCAGTCAGAATGTCTTGAACAGTTGCCTTCGTGTTTTGTCGTAATTTTTAAGGCAGATAAATCCCACAAGTGTTTCAGTAAGAATTGTGCGACTGTTGTTTTCCCTACGCCGCTTGCCGTACCCGTGATCGATATAATCTTCATAATCTATGGAATTATAAAATTTTCTTATCAGGTTGCTTTTTATCAGCCATAATCGAATACCAAAGTTTGTGGCTAATATTGTAGTAATTGAATAGCTCTACTCAGAAGTATACTATTTTCTGCCGATTCCCACAACTCCTTTTGCTTTTTTGTCTTTATCGAAGATGGGTGCTCCAGACCAGACAGTCTTGACCTTAGTACCTTTGCTGGTAATGCAAGTAAGTGGATAGTTGTAGATCTGGCCTCCCCTCAACAAGGTTTCTAAATCACCACCCTTGAAAAAGTTTTTCTTTTCATCAAAGAGCTTGTCGGCAGGTTTTCCTAGCAATTCTTCTTTTGTATAACCAAAAAATGTCATGGCAACCTGGTTCATAGTGCGTATATTGAAATCCTCGTCTGTGACGATGACAATATCCGGGATGGCATTTATAACACTGCTTGCAAAATCTCTCTCTTTAAGAAGCGAGGTGTTTTCATCCAGCATTTGTTGACGTAGGTCGTGGATGCGTTTCAATAACTTATCAGCATTTGCTTCAATATGGTATTTCTCCAATCCGCGTTGGATGGTATTGATAATAGTATCGGGGTCAATGGGTTTTGTAATATAATCGTAAGCGCCGCGACGGAAAGCCATGATAGCTGATTCTATACCTGGCCTGGCTGTCATAATGATGACCATAGTTTTCATGTTTAATTTTTTGATGTTGTTCAAGAGTTCAATACCATCCATACCTGGCATGTGGAGGTCTGCAACAACAACATCAAAGTGTTTTTGTTTAAACTTTTCAAGGGCTTCTTCTCCGTTTTGAGCGATTTCCGCATGATAGCCCTCATCCTGTAAAATACCTTCCGAGAGAAATAAAGCCGATTGCATATCGTCTACGATAAGAATCCTGGGTGGCTTTTCAGGGGTTTTCAGTTCCTTGGATAATTTTCGCACTTCGAGAGAGCGTTTAATGCATTCGCATACCTCATCAGGGTCAAGTGGTTTTGTAATATAATCAAAGGCATTGTATTTGCTTGCTTCCCGAATGGTTTCAATGCTGGGATATCCCGTCATGATAATGGTAATGATATCAGGGACACGATCTTCCGCCTCTTTGAGTACCTGCATTCCATCCTTTTTTGGCATCCGGATATCGGTAAGGAGTATGTCAAATGGCTCTCCTTTCAGGAGTTTCTCGAGCCCTTCTGTACCGTTGGTTACTGTCTCTACATGATATCCTTCATCAGTCAAAGTGTCTTTTAGCAGACTACAGATAATTTCTTCATCATCAATAACTAAAATTCTTTCTCCAGCCATAACGTGTCCTCCATGTGTATCTTTGATCGGAATTTTTTATTTCTAGAAGTTGTCCCCAAAAACTCAAATCCGGTATTTATAAGCAGGTAAATATCACGTGTTTATAAGGGACATTTTTATCAGAAATAGGTTTTGGAGACAACTTCTAATACTTACGGGGTAAGGTTATGGTAAAAGTCGCTCCTTCCCCGAATTTGCTTTTTACATCTATGCGCCCGTGATGTTCCTGCAATATTCTGTAAATCATATATAATCCCAATCCCGTTCCTTTCCCGGGTTCCCGGGTAGTGAAAAAGGGTTCGAATATTTTGGTTAAGTTTTCCCTGGGGATGCCTTCTCCCGTATCAGTAAATTCTATTTCGACGGAAGAAGAATTTACCGGTTTTGTAACAATTGTTAGTTTACCTCCCTGAGACATGGCCTGTATTGCATTTATGATAATATCAGTAAAGACCTGTTGTATCTGTGTATAATTAGCGCGGATCGCAGGGATATGGGGATCCAAAACCTTATACAATTCAATATTCTGGGATGTCAGTTGGTTGCCAAACAGGATAAGAGATTCATCGATTACCTCGTTGACATTTACGTCCGTACTTGTTGTTTCTGATGTACGGGAAAATTTTAATAAGCCTTCAATGATTTTTTTACAGCGCAGCGCAGAATCGGCAATGAGTTTCATTTCTTTTGGAAAAGTCTGGAATGCCGGGATTTTTTTGAGTTCCTCATCCTCGGCTTTTTTCATAAGTCTTTTGGCGTATCCCAACACACCGCTGAGCGGGTTGTTAATTTCATGTGCGATACCCGCAGCCAGTTGGCCTATACCAGCGAGTTTTCCTGCCTGAATGAGCTGTGCCTGGGTTTTCTTAAACTCGGTAATATCTTTGCTGATACCGACCGTTCCAATCATATTTCCGGCCATATCTTTCAGTTGAGATAAGGTTAGATTAATATCTATGATCTTTTTTTGCTTGGTGATAAATTGGGTTTCTTGGTTGGATACCCTTCCTTCATGTTTGATTTTTTCTAAGAGCAAATTACTATGGTTTGGGTTAACAAAGAATTCAGATAATGGCTTTTCGGCAGTCTCTTCCTGAGTATATCCAAGTATCTCCTCTGCGCCTTTGTTAAACTCTACGATATTGTTTTCTGTATCTGTTGTAATTATCATATCGGCAGAATTATCCAATATGTTTTGCAGGTAGTCCATGGTTCTTTTCAGTTTCTGGTTTTTCAGTTCGAGCTGTTCTTGTATTTTTGCTTTTTCGATGGCAATAGTTGCCTGGGTTGCAAGGAGTTCAAGAATAGAAATATCTCTTTTTGTAAAAGAACGTGGCTTAAAATCGTCTACATAAAGAATGCCTACGATCTTGTTTTCAGTAGTAAGAGGAGTCGCTACCAAAGAACGGATGCCTTCAGCCAAAATGATGCGGGTGTCAATAAAGGATTCTTCACTGATATCTGGTACCACGATGGGTTGTTTCTGTGAGAGTATTTTACTGGTAAGGCCACCCGGCCTCACTTTCCATCGTGTTGTTTTTGAAGAAAATTCAGGGCTGAAACCGTGTACAGCAGTAAGTTCCAGTTCATTTTTTTCTGCATTATACAAGGCAAGACTGCCGGCAGGGGTGTTGGTTATTTCCAGACCGCTCTTTACGATCGTTTGGAATACCTCATTCATTTCCCTTGCGGAAGAGAGCATGATTCCAATGCGATAAAGGGCCTTTTGCTCGGAAAGGCTTTTTTGAATTTCTTCTTCCTTCTTCCTTCTTTCTTCTACCAGGCTCCACATAAGCCTGGCACTTAAGCCACCTACAATCTCTGTATTTGCCGACCTGTTTTTTTCGATATCGATGAATACCTGGGGATTTTTTGTAACATCAATGATGACATCTATATCTTCTCTTTTTACTAAATTCTCGTATTGGGTATAAGTCGGAATATTGAGTTGGTTCGCAATCTTTAACCCTTCGGCATCCTGGTTGTTGTCGACGACTCCTACAATCTTGAGTTCCTTATCTTCATAGAGGATAGGTAAAAGGGCAGATCCTCCCTTGCCTGCCCCAATGAGGAGTACTTTCATAATTTTACCCCATGGTTATGTTGTAGGGCTTGGTTGTGATGAAGTTTGAGTATTTTTTTTATTAATTAATTCTTCATATTCCTGAAGATAATAACGGATTGTAGAAAGTACAGGATTTGCTGCTGTTTGACCCAGACCACATAATGATGCTGTCTTGGTAACCTCGGCTAATTCTTTTAACAGACCAATATCCTCTTCCTTGCCTTGTCCTTTTGTAATCCGCGACAGGATGTCCAGCATCCTCTTGGTTCCAATCCTGCACGGTACACATTTTCCACAGGATTCATCCTGACAGAATTCCATAAAATACCGTGCAATTTCGACCATGGAGGCAGAATCATCCATTACAATAAGACCTCCGGAGCCCATAATAGCTCCTACCTCTTTTACCGTTTCATAGTCAATGGGAAGGTCGAGATGCTCAGCGGGAACACACCCGCCTGAAGGACCACCCATCTGGGCAGCCTTGAATTTTTTCCTTCCCGGAATACCACCGCCGATATCGAAGACAATTTCCCGTAGTGTAGTTCCCATAGGGACTTCAACAAGTCCTGTATTTTTAACATTGCCTGCTAATGCGAATATCTTTGTACCTTTACCAGTATCCGTACCAATACTTTTGTAGAATTCAGACCCTTTAAGGATGATAACCGGCACGTTTGCGAATGTCTCTACATTATTGATATTTGTAGGTTTCCCCCAGAGACCGCTTGTTGCAGGAAACGGAGGACGAGGACGGGGCATACCACGTTTCCCTTCAATGGAGGCGATGAGAGCGGTCTCTTCACCGCATACGAATGCACCAGCACCCATTTTGATTTCTAGATCAAAGCTAAAATGAGAACCGAGGATGTTTTCACCGAGAAGACCTAACTGCCTTGCCTGTTCTATTGCGATTTTTAAGTGTTCTACTGCGATAGGGTACTCCGCGCGTACATAAATAAATCCCTTTTTTGATCCAATCGCATAAGCACCGATAAGCATTCCCTCGATTACTGAATGAGGGTCACCCTCCAGGACTGCCCGGTCCATAAAAGCACCCGGATCACCTTCATCTCCATTACAAACGATGTACTTTATGTCTCCTGCTGCATTTTTAACAAATTCCCATTTATTTCCTGTAGGGAATCCTGCTCCACCTCTGCCCCTGAGGCCGGAGTTTTTAATTTCGTGAATAACGTTATCCGGTGTCATGCCAGAGAGTACCTTTGAGATGGCTGCGTATCCATCTCTTAAGATATATTCATGGATATTTTTCGGATCAATAGTGCCACAATTTTTGAGGACAATCTTTTTTTGCTTGCCGTAAAAAGGAATATCCTGGATATATGGAATACGCTTTCCGGCATCTGTATAGCAGAGTCTTTCGATGACTTCGCCTTTGAGAATAGTTCGTGAAATAATCTCTGTAACATCAGCTTCCGTTACCCTACCATAAAAAATACCCATCGGCTCGATAGTTAAAACAGGGGCTCTGGCACATAAACCCTGGCAACCTGTATCGACAATTTCTACCTTATCTTTGAGAGATAACATTTCAATCTCAGCCTTAAATGCCTTGTAGACTTCTTCTGCACCAAGCGCCCTGCAGCCTGTGGTACAGATCAATACCCGTATCATATCAGGGCGATGCTGGGATTCGAGGGACTTTCTTAATTTTACAAGTTCGTCAGGATTTTTTAATCTTTCCAAGATGGATTCTCCTTACTATAATTTAATAACTTTTGAGAATGTTTTCTGTTTTTTCTGTGGTTAATTTTCCATAATATCTGTCATCGATCATCATAACAGGGGCCAGGAAACAGGTACCTAAACACGCTACAGGTTTATAAGTAAACTTATAATCTGAAGTTGTTTCTCCTTCCTGAATCTGAAGAACGTCTGATATTTTTTTCTTTATCTCTGGTGCACCTTTAATATGACATGCCGTACCGGTACAGATCTTGATCGTATGTTTACCGCGGGGTTCCATATAAAATTGTGAGTAAAAGGTAACAACCCCATGAATCTTGCTTAAGGGAATGCGGGTTTTTACCGATATTTCTATGAGGACATCTTTTGGTAAATATCCATAGGCATCTTGCACAAGCTGTAAAATAGGGATAAGGTCAGCATGGGTTGGCTGGCTATATTTTGAAAGTATAGATTGGCATTGTGTTAAATCAACTGAAGGGCTGTTTTCTTTACAAGAAGAAACATTTTTTTGCATGCATCTTGCCTCCAAAGAATATGTATTTAGATAACTTAAAAATGAGATTTACTATAATTGACTGCATTTTTAAAAATGAAGAAACCGTCTCCACATCCCCTTAATCTGCTGCGTGTCCAATGTGGATGCTGGGTTGGTTCTACGTGTCTTTCGGGATGCGGCATCATACCTAAGATTTGACCAGTTGGATCACAGATCCCTGCTATGTTTTGAACGGAACCATTCGGATTCCATGGGTAGCCTGCTTCTTCACCACGGTCGTCTACATATTTGAGAACGACTTGTTGATTCGTTGTAATTCTGTTAAGGACATGTTCATCCTTTGCGATAAATTTCCCTTCTCCATGTGCTACAGGTAAGTATAACATTGTGGTATTTTCACTGTTCATAAAGGGAGACTTATATGAGCAAGTTTTTAAGTATACCCATCGGTCTTCAAATTTGTTTGAGTCGTTAAAGGTTAACGTAGTCTCCTGGGAATGACTGTCTATGGATGGTAACAGGCCTGCCTTTGTTAATACCTGGAATCCGTTACATATACCGAGAATCAGCTTTTTTTCGGTAATGAAGGTCTTAATATCCTTTTCTAAGTTGTATTTAATCTGATTTGCCAATATTTTACCGGCAGAGACGTCGTCTCCGTAAGTAAATCCGCCCGGAAGGGCCAGTATTTGATAATCTTTGAGCAACTTTTTATTTGCCAGTAATGTATTAATATGGATTACGTCAACCTTTGCCCCTGCCTTTTCAAATGCGTACTGCGTTTCGTAATCACAATTTGTTCCTGCAGTTCTGAGGATTAATACTTTTGGTACAAACATATATTTATATCAATTAAATTATTTATAGATAAAAATTATCTATGGATTGTATTTGGGATAAATAAGTTATGTTAAACTTTAAAGGATACATTTTTTTGGTAAAAAAACAACAAGAAAGTGCTTGCTTTAGGAGCTATAGTTATCTAAGGTTGAAACCGAACAGAATTTATCGGAAAATAGGGAATTTTTAACTTTATTAACATCTTAATTATAATACATTTTTCCCTATATGTCATTTTGCAGCCTCATCTATCCTCTTTCTCACCTCTTCCGGTTTCGGGCAACGGCATACTCCATATTTTCCATATTCCATAGCTTCCTTCGGCATTCACTGCATCTACCTTTGGCAGCGTGTATCTTTATCTCTGCAAGCCATCCGTATTTGACCAACTCAACTGTAACTTTCTTAAGAAGCCCTTGCTTGTTTCGTTCTCCACTTAAGATTGAAATCAAACCGGCGGCAACTTGACGGTCTAATTCGTCAGATGTTAGGTATCGCTGCGTGCGGTTGTTGTCTTTGGTCCTATGGTTATTATCTCCTTGATCCGTTAAGATATCTACATGCCAGGCCATCAGTTTTTTGCACAGTTATAATTGATTCGTTAAGATTATATATCAATCAAAGAAGTGTTGATCATAAAGATTGTAGAGAGCGTATTATGTTATGAATCTTTTTATATTTCAAAAATTTTATTGACAGTTGATGATTTTTGCTGTATAAGTTAAATTACTAATGCTGCAGTGAATAATACTTAATTATATTATAAAGGCTTCGTTCATCTGTATCCTTTAAGGTTCAAATGAACAAAGCCTTTTTCATTTCCTAAGACACAGGGAATCATCTTCTTCCCCCTTAAACCTTCCGGGAAATTTTTGTTAAGATCATTTATTTAGCCACGAATGGACGCAAATTTATTCATTTTGTTTTAAAGTTACAAAGAAATTAATTTGTGGAAATTCGTGACGGAATTATTATTTTAATATTTTATCCATAAAAATTTTATTTAAGAAAGGAGAAATTATTAATGAACGCATTTTTTGTATGTCCCAAGTGTGGTAATGACAAAGAATTTAATATCTTTACCAGTAGCTTTCAGGCTATTAAGCAATCGCCTGAGCTTGGGAAGCGTGTAGACGAGAGTGATGTTTTGCCTAGTTTACGACAAAATGATACTTACATTGAATGTAAGTGTTGCTTTCAAAGAGTTGAATATGATAGTGCTGCGACTATTGGCAAAAGATATATTCAGATGACTCAAAGGCTTTTAAAAGCAAAACGCATCCTGCCAAACAAGGCAACTCAAGTCTAGATTACCTAATGACCTTATAGCAAACTTGAAAAGGCTTTAAAAAACCTTTTCAAGAACTATAATGGCTTAAGTGAAATAAGGTTTCTTTTGGTATACAACATGATATTTTATCGGGAAACCATTCCGTAAAACTCCTTCTTCCTCCTTGCCATAAACATTGTATTAAATTGCTGGTAGTAATTGAGCTTTTGGAAAATTCCAAAAGTAACGATGTTTGTCATACCGTGCAGGGGCGAAGCATTTGAATCCTTGAACAGCATTTGACTTATCTTAAATATTTCAAATATTTCGCCCCTTGTTTTTTCAGAAAACTAAATTGTTACAATCTTTTCCACTTTCACGGCACATACCTTGTATTCCGGAGTGAGTGCCAGCATATCTTCTCCCGGACCGGTCAAGACATTCGTTGGGGTTTCCGGGAAGTGAAAAGACAGGAAGATGCTGCCGGGTCTTGATTTTGTTGTGACAAGTGCCTTTACTTCCAAAGAACCACGCCTTGACGTTACCCTTACGGTATCTCCTGTCTTTATACCAGCCGTTTTGGCATCACATGGGTGGATCTCAAAAAATTCTTCAGGACTGATAGAATAAATTTCTGGATTCCGCAGTGACATCGAACCGTTGTTATAGTGGTAAAGGCGACGGCCTGTAGTTAAATACAAAGGATATTCGTTATCCGGTAATTCCTCTGAAGGAGTGTAGAGAAGGTCATTAAACTTCCCTTTACCCCTCGTAAATGTATCTCTGTGTAAGATGGGTGTACCAGGATGTTTCTTATCCCATACAGGCCATACTAATCCATCCCCATCAAGCCGCTCAAAATCAATTCCTGCAAATTCGGGAGTAAGGCTGGCAATTTCTGTCATGATCTCACTGGGGTGGTTATAATGCATGGGATATCCCATAGCCCTGGCAATTAGGCATATGATCTCCCAATCATGTTTCGTTTCTTTCGGTGCAGGAACGGCCTGGTTTATTCGTCTCACCCTTCTTTCTGCGTTGGTAAAGGTGCCATCCTTCTCAAAGAAACAACTGGCAGGAAGAACTACATGGGCTAACTGGGCTGTTTCCGTCGTAAAAATCTCCTGTACCACAAGGAAATCAAGCTTTTTCATAGCCGATTTTACGAAGGATGTATTTGCCTGTGTCATTGCAGGGTCGTAACCAATAATATACATCGCCTTTAAATCACCCGCTAAGGCAGCTCTGTACATCTGTGGCTCCTTCAAACCCGGTTTGGCAGGAAGCCGACAATTCCAGGCATCGGAAAACTTCTTGTTGGCAACAGGGTCATCTACCTTCTGATAGCAGGTGTAGACGTCTGGTAAAGCTCCCATGTCACACGAACCCTGAACGTTATTCTGGCCGCGGAGTGGGTTAATCCCCGTATTGGGTCTGCCTACGTTTCCCGTAATCAAGGCTAAATTTGCAAGGGACATAACGCCATGAGAACCTGCCTTGTGTTCAGTCATCCCCAGTCCATACACGATCATGCCCTTCCTGGTGCCCGCATAGATCCTGGCGGCCTTAATAATGTCTTCTTTTGGTACACCGGTAATTTCCTCTACCTTTTCTGGTGTATACTGGGCCACTACCTGCCGCAGCATATCGATATTCTCGGTGCGCTGTTCAATAAACTCTTTATTTTCCAGTCCTTCCCGTAAAATTACATGAAGCAATCCGTTGATAAGGGCTACATTCGTACCTGGTTTCAAACGCAGCCATACCGTTGCATATCTGACGAGATCTATTTGCCGTGGATCAATTACAATCAATTTTGCCCTGTTTTGGTTTACCGCCTTTTTGATTTTCAAGGCGGCCACGGGGTGGGCTTCTGTTGTGTTGGAACCGCTGACGATAAGTACCTCTGCACCCTCAATATCTGCCAGAGCATTCGTGGCTGCTCCACTCCCTAATGCAGCCCTGAGTCCCGTTACTGAAGGGGCATGGCATACTCGTGCGCAATTATCCATATTGTTAGTTCCCATTACGGCACGGGTAAATTTCTGAGCTAAATAATTTTCTTCATTTGTACCCCTGGAAGAGCTAAGGCATCCGAAGGCATCTGGACCATAATTCTCCTTAATTCCTTTTAACTTCCTGGAAATCAGACTTATAGCCTCTTCCCAGCTTGCCTCACGGAATGGTTGATCAAGAGAATCACGGACCAGGGGTGAACGTAAACGGTCCGGGCTTTTATGAAATTCGAATCCATATCGTCCCTTAACACACAAACTCCCATAATTGGGCGGTGAATGGGTATCTGCAGTTACCTTGATAATTTCACCTTGCTTTACCTGCAGTACAATACTACATCCTACTCCGCAATAACAACAGACCGAGCGTACTTTCTTTGTTTCCCATGGGCGTCCCTTTTTTATAGCAGGTTTGTCCATAAGTGCGCCAACAGGACAGACAGAAACACAGTGTCCGCAAAATACACAACCAGATTCTTTTAAAGGTCCTTCGAAGGCCGTCGTAACTGATGTCTGCATTCCCCTGTTTGAAAATGCCCAAATATGCTGGTTCTGTATCTCTTCGCAAATCCTGACACATTTCCCACAGAGGATGCATTTATTCATATCTCGAAAAATTGCTGGATTTGAATCGTCTTGTTTCGTGGATGGATTTTGATCTACAAACCTCGATGTCTTTACATCATATTCATACATAAGTTTTTGAAGCTGGCATTCTCCTGCCTTATCACAGGTCAGACAATCATTCGGATGGTTAGACCAGAGAAGTTCCAGATTAAGTTTCCGGGCACGAATTACCGATGTGCTGCGGGTAGATACCTTCATGCCCTCTGATACAGGAGCGGTACAGGAAGCTACCAGGGATTTTGCCCCTTCTACCTCTACCACACACATGCGGCAGGCTCCTGAAGGACTTAGCCGTGGGTCATGACACAAGGTAGGGATATGGATTCCGGCTTTTTGCGCGGCTTGTAAAATGGTTTGAGAATGCCCCACTTCTACCTTTTTCCCATCGATTAATAAAGATACCATGATTATTTCCTCCGTTTTAGAAAAATCTGTTGGATTCGAACCAGGAATTATTCCTGTGAGAAGATTAGAACAAAAAGATTATCCAATTAACTATTGGGAGAAGGGACGGTATCTTTTTCTGAGAAATAGAACTGAGATGGATGGAGGTTGAGATTCTTGGTAGAAGAATAATTGTGTTTCAGGGCAAAAGGTACCCTTGCAATTGTGAGGAGTGCTAAGGATATCTCTTGAAGAGTCTGTACCCAATCCACCAGATCAGGAAATGGCACCGCCACTTCATTAGGTGTACTCACCCATATTTGAATGAAGTGTATTTTTTGCTGAGCATAGGTCAGACTCCAAAAATGAAATGAAATTATCAACATAAATTGTTTGAATTTTAAACTACTCAGATTATACAGGTGAGTCGATATTTTGCAATATCAAAAAAGTTTTTAATTTTAATAAAAGCGACACTGTTGCAGGTATTTTAAATGTTGAAAATAGTGGTAAATCCTGCTATTATGCTTCGCTTACAAACATTATTTTGACGTACAGGACCAATCTTATTAGTTAAGCAATAAATAAACACACTCCTACCCCTCTCAAGAGGAGAATTTGAGAATTTCCTCCCGGAAGGGGACTTCTTCGTGAGCTCAGTTGAACGATTGTGGGGTGGGTAAAAAATAAAAGTCGTTGGGTTTTTGTCTTTTAAAACTCAACCTAATTTATGGATGTTTATTACCGATCTATAGGGTTTGTTGTGATATTCAGGGAAAGAATGATCAAATCTGGAAAGATAGTTGCCTGTATTCAAATAGTGGTTATGCTGTGTTCGGCGTTATACAATATTGGCATTGTTATTAACTACCCAAAGAAGCCAGTTGCATTTCCATGCAAAGAACATGATTGTGGTTGCAAATTGGAAACTGACTGCATAAAAAACTGCTGTTGTTCTCCATATGGAAATTACGTAAATGATCAAGATGGTATAAAGAAACAGAAAAACGGCTTTCAATCATTCATTAGCAGTCTAAGGTGTAAATCAGGAAATCATGCAATCACATTTCTAAACATTAAATTTGAATACATCCTAAAAGACTGTTTTAACATTCCTCCAATAACATTCTTATGTTTTCTTGTCAATGATACCTTAGCTCACCTTCATGAAGTTATGGTATCACCTCCGGAAAAACCCCCGCGTAACTCATATAAAATCTAATCATTATTTCATAAATTACGAAACAACAAACCTCGTTAAACAAGCAAGATAGGGCCGGTAAACAGACATTCTGCTTACTTACAGGGATGTTCCGTCCATGCTTTTGCCTTGTAGGCCATTTCTATTATCTTGTTCAAATCAGGCATGGAGAATGCCTTGTAAATAAAAAATAGGAGAAATAACTTATGTTGAAACTGAAAAGACATATTGCAATTGTCGCAATTTTAGGCTTACTGATAACATCAGGGAATGCTATGGCTCATACAATTGTAGCGACGAAAAATACACCCAATGAATACAACAGCCGTAATGAGCTTGAAGGAACGAGTAGTCTCAATTATTTTAGTATACCTCATGGATGTGATGGTAAACCCGTACGGGCACAAAGCGTTGTTTTTCCAAATGGAGCAGACTCTATTGCCGAGCGCTCAGATACGGGTGAGTCAGTAAATCTTGGGGATCATATTGAAGGTAACCCTGTGATGGGTGCGCAGCCTGCGATAAACAGCCTTTTTAAAAGGATCAAAAAATTGGTAGGGCCTGTTCCGGCATTTATCTCACATGGTACAGAAGAGACAGAAGATACCAGGGCTTTTGTATATACAGAAGGTAAACTAAAGGATGGTTTTCTAGGACTTATTCCATGGCGTGCAACATTTCCTAAATTCAAATCGGATTCTTGCGCTACTGCGTTGACAGTATACATTGCGGTTGCTAACTATTGTACAAAATCCAAGAATGAAGACGAAAATGACCGTGCTGATATATGGATGGGCCAATTGACTGAAAAGTTTGATGATCCGGATGTTGTGTCAGTAGGTTTTTGGCCGTATATTAAAATCGTAAGAGATCTGGAAAGCAACCCCATTGATGAGAGTTGTGGCGAAGGATTTGAGATCAGTGTGTATCCTTCCGACGAAGCTATTGATGAATTTCTGCCAATAGATGGGTATTGGCCTGCAGAGGGTAAACATGGTAGCCATGAAAATCATGGCGATCACAGTAAACATTGATGATATTTCCAAGATATTAATGATTTGCTGTAGTTTTATTTCCCTTTTGGTTTGACATGGGTCGGATAAGGGCAGTTAGTTACGAATTTTAACTAACTGCCCTTTATGTTTTAAGTTTTGTAGGCTAGGTTGAGGGCGAAATTCAACGTTTCCATAAATATTTAATACGAAACGTGCTATTCGTTAATTTTTCTACAAGTGTTCAAAAATGAAGCATTTTACCATCTTAACGGTGATTGCCATGCTTTTTTTAAATCGTAGATATTTTCATGAATTGTCAGTTTGCCACGTAAACCGTTGATTTTAAGTAGTGGTTCTATCGTAACCATTCCTATCATTCCGCAGGGAATGTCTTTTACTAATGTCTCAAATTGTTCCTGATGTTCAGGCCGTACTTCAACAAGAAAGCGGCTATTTGACTCGGAAAAAAGTACGATGTCGTTTCTCTGGATCGGTACATCGGTAACTACTGCAGAAAGATTGATTTCCATACCATATCCTCCTGCAAATGCCATTTCTGCTGCAGCAACGGCAATTCCACCTTCAGAACAATCGTGACATGAACGGACAATTCTCTGTTTTGTTGCCTGGGATAAGGTATTCATAACCTTTTTTCCCAAAGCTGTATCTACTATCGGAACACTATTTCCCTTATATCCGTGAATGTGATAGTAATGTGAACCGCCCAGTTCTGATCGGGTTAGACCTAGAAGGTATATCAAATTACCGGGTTCTTTTATATCCATTGACACAGCGTTTTGTATGTCTTCTATTACTGAAACAGCAGAAATAAGGAGTGTGGGGGGGATTACAATCGTTTCTTTATCTGTTACAAACTCGTTATTCAAACTATCTTTTCCGGAAATGAATGGTGTTCCGTATGCAACGGCAACGTCATAACATGCTTGTGCTGCTCTCACAAGGGTGCCGAGACGGTCTGGCTTATTTGTGTTACCCCAGCAAAAGTTATCTAAGAGTGCAACCTGTTCTAAGTTTCCACCAACGGCTATGATTTGCCGTAGTGCCTCATCAATTGCCGAGGCAGCCATGTGATAGGGATCTATGTCACCATATCGAGGGTTCATTCCATTGGAGACGACGATGCCTTTTTTTGATCCCAGGAGAGGTGTAACGATACACGCATCACCTGGGCCGTCGTTATGAACGCCCTGGAGAGGTTTTAAGATGCTTCCACCCTGTACCTCATGGTCGTATTGCCGTATCACCCATTCCTTGCTGCAAACATTCCATGCGGAAAGTATCTTTTTTAAATCGGTTCCGTAGTCTTCTTTTACAAGGAGAGCGGGTTCTTCATAAGTGGATTTTTGCCATCTAGCTTTACGCTCCAGCCTGGGTATACCATTATGGAGAAAACCCATCTCTATTTCACCGACTACGTGAGAATCGTAGAATAAGCGCAATGTTTTGTCGTTAGTAAATTTTCCAATAACTGTTGCTTCAACATTTTCTGCTTTAAATAGATTGAGAATATCGGATTCTTTCTCTGGTGAGACAGCAAGTACCATTCGTTCCTGCGATTCAGAAATCCAGATTTCTGTGTAGGAAAGACCTTCATACTTAAGTGGTACCTTTTCTAAGTAAATAGTTGCTCCCAGGTCTTGGCCCATTTCACCTATGGCAGAAGATAAACCGCCAGCGCCACAATCTGTAATGCAGGTATAGAGATCTTTATCACGGGCTTGTAAGAGAGTGTCTAGCAATGCCTTTTGTGTTATTGCATTACCGATTTGTACAGCGCCTCCAGATGTTTGTTCCGATTGATCATGCAATTCTGCCGAAGAAAATGTTGCACCATGAATTCCATCGCGGCCCGTTCTTCCTCCTACAACAACAATGAGGTCGTTAGAATGGACTTCTTTCTGACATTTATTTTTTGGTATGAGACCAACTGTTCCGCAAAAGACGAGAGGATTGCCAATATACCGTTCGTCAAAAAAGATTGCGCCATTCGGAGTAGGAATTCCCATACGATTACCGTAATCCCTTACTCCTGCAACAACGCCTTTCAATATTCTTTTTGGGTGTAAAACTCCCTTGGGAATTTTTTCTTGAGGAGTATCAGGCAGGCCAAAACAAAATACATCGGTATTAAGTATGGGTTTCCCTCCTAATCCTGTGCCCATAATATCCCTGATAACACCTCCAACGCCTGTGTTAGCTCCTCCGTAAGGCTCAATTGCTGATGGATGATTATGGGTTTCTACCTTAAAACAAATGTTATAGGTATCGTCAAAATGTATAATACCGGCATTATCTTTAAATACAGAAACACACCATGGCTTTTTAAGCTCCTCGGTAACCATCATGATTGTGTTGCGTAACAGGTTATCAATCCGGATTCCATCGAAATCTATGATGCCCTTTAACGTCTTATGGATACAATGTTCTGACCATGTCTGTGCAATGGTCTCTAACTCAATGTCTGTAGGTTCCCGATCAAGAGATTTATAATATTTTTGAATGGACTGCATTTCTTGTAAATTGAGGGACAACTGACCAAGCGTACTTATCTCTTCCAGTCGGCCATTATCGGCACTTAACAATGGTACAGTGTTTCTCCTAAAGGTGTAGTAGATGGTACTGTGGTTGTAATTGGGTGTCTCCGGGTAAATAAAAATGTCTTCTATCTTTGTGTTCGCAAGAACCTTAGTTGCAATAGTATGGATTGTTTCATAGGAAAGATTTCCATCAATAATATATTTTTTTGCCGTTTTAATGCCATCAACGTTTATTCCTATATCACAAAGCGCTTTTAGGACAGATTGCTCTGTGGGATCCATAACGCCCGGTTTGCGGCTAATCTCAACAATGTGTGGTAAAGTTGAACAGGTTTTCAATTTTACAGAAGTTGGTGTGCCTTGGGTAAATTCGTAATGTTGGGTAACTGTATCTACTAAAAGCTTTTTGGCGATGGTATCTAGATTGTTTTTGCTTACATCTCCAAAAATGATATAAACCTGGTGAACTTTAACGCTTGTTACACCTTGAAAGCCAAAGGTTTCTATTTCTGATCGTATGTCATCCCCTAAAGGATCAGTAATTTCATTCTTAAAAAATATCTCAATTCTTGAATACATAAAATCTATATTAATGTGCTTTTTTTATCTTTGGAGTGTTGAATTATTGTGAAATGTGTTATCACGTGATAATTTTGCTGTTTTTAACCTGTTAAGTATCATCGTAGTATTATCTTTGTTCAGAAGATCGTTTTTAAATCCGGCAAGTTCAATCATAAACCGATCTATTGATTTTATAACATTTTCACGGTTTTGATCGAAAATATCCTTCCATAACTCCGGATCACCAGATGCAATCCTTGTTGTATCTCTTAATCCACTGGCACTGTAATTTAAATACTCTTTCTTAATTGCGTTAATGAGACATGAGGCAATGAGATGGGGCAAATGACTCACATATGCCAGTATTTCATCATGTTGTTCCGGGGTTAAATATTCTACTTTGGCTCCTATACACTGCCATAAATGAGAGACCATTTCTAATGCCTTTGTATGGTTATATGATGGTGTTATGATACACGTACAGCCCACAAAGAGATCCGGTGAAGCAAACTCAACACCTCTTTTTTCCGATCCTGCAATAGGATGTGCACCGACAAAGGAAATATCTCTTCTTATATTCCGGGTAATCCTTTCAACAATGAGGTTTTTTGTACTACCTACATCAGTAAGAATAGCGTTGCTTTTCATGAATTGAATAACTCTTTTTGCTGTATCAATAATACGGTTTACCGATGTAGCAAGTACTACAATATCTGCATTTTTAACAGCCTCATCAATGTGCAGGGTACCGATATCAATGGCGTTCAATTTGAGTGCTTTTTCTAAAGAAGAAGCACTATGACTTACACCGATGACGGTTTTCGCTAAATTCCTTTTTTTCAGTCCTAAGCCAATAGACCCGCCAATGAGTCCAGGGCCAATTATACAAATAGTTCCAAATTGCATATAAACTATAAAAAGGAAAGTTTCTTTTATAAATAAAACCAAATGTTACATATCAGATTTCTTTTTGTCAATGTTTTTAAGCTATCTGATTAGCAATTTTTGAATAAGAAAACTTAAGGTACCATATGTGAGTTTGTAATTTGCTTGCATAAAATTGAAAAATAATTAAAATTAGCCGCTGCAAGTGTTCTATAATTTAAGAAGTACGTAATAGGTATTTAATATTTATCATGCACAAAAAGGGGGATATTTTTTGTCCGAGAAATCTGTAACAGAACTAGAAAATCTGATACTGGAAATTGAGCATCGTATAGAGGATTTGAAGATTGCTTCTCTAAAGGATAAATCTGACAGGAGTATGGAGATAAAGTATCTAAGAGAAAGGCAGGAGAAACTACAACTAAAGCTATATTCTAAATTAACTCCGTATGACATAGTAAAAATAGCACGGCATCCTTTACGTCCTCTCACCTCAGACTACATCAATTTAATAGTCGAGGATTTTATTGAACTCCATGGAGATAAGCGATTTGGCGACGATAAGGCAATTATTTGTGGATTAGGAAGAATTAGCCAGGAAAGGTTTTTATTAGTTGGTCATCAGAAAGGGAAAAGTACTAAGGAACGCATTGCTTGTAATTTTGGGATGCCAAATCCTGAAGGTTACAGAAAGGCGCTTCAAAAGATGAAGCTTGCTGCAAAGTTCCAATTACCAATTGTTACATTCATTGATACCCCTGGGGCTAATCCAGATATTGGGGCAGAAGAAAGAGGACAGGCACACGCAATTGCTGAGAACATTTATGAGATGTGCCAGTTGAGGACCCCTATCATTAATATTGTGATTGGCGAAGGGGGGAGTGGTGGCGCTTTAGGTATTGGTGTTGGGGACAAATTTGCGATTTTAGAATGTGCCTACTATTCAGTAATTTCTCCAGAAGGTTGCGCTGCAATATTATGGAAAAATAGCGAAAATGCAGCAGATGCAGCTAAATCTTTGCAACTTACAGCAAAAGATTTATTAAAATTCAGAATAGTAGATGAGATTATTCCTGAACCTCTGGGGGCAGCCCATAAGGATCCTAGGGCAATGGCTGAAACAATTAGGTCTTATATAATCAAATATTTAGAGGAGATAAAGAGCGTTCCTATTGTTAAGCTGATTGAGGAGAGATATAAGAGATATAGGACGATAGGTAAGTATCTTGAATGTTAAACTAAAGAATTGTTGAATAATAAACGGAGTTCACTGTGATGGTTTAGAAAGGTGATTTGAATATCTTAGGACTTACGCATTTACTAGCAAATAGTGAGTAACAGTAAATCTGGCAAGAGAGGCTTTTTGCTCATACCAAGAAATTCGCTCTTTGATACGTCTTATTTCTAATTTCACAAAGGCAAGAAAAGAGGCAAATATATGGGTTAGCTGAGAAGGTAGCTAACGTAGAATAACACTTCTCTATTCCCGTTGTTTGTTTAATGCCTCTATGGAACTCTTCGATTTTCCATCTCTGATGGAAATGATCAGTAAATGTATCATAATCGGTTAAGGTTAAATCACTACTTGCCACAT
>JBDIVL010000049.1:0-32143 GCA_039794405.1 Candidatus Jinrextremum sp.
CCAAGAAATATTCAACCACGCAAAAAAATATTTGCTTTCCCTTATAAACCAATTTCTTAACTTAATGACATTGGGTTGCAACCTGAACCAAACGTTTTATACTTTCAATCCAGCCTTCTATTAACAGGACAAATGACAAATAAATTCCAGATTCCAAACAGGGATTTTGGGATTTGGGCATTGGAATTTTAGCGCAGTACATGGCCCCATTATACGCATAAACTTATAGGTTCAGGTTGCAAACCAATGTCATTAAGTTAAGGATATTTGATCAAAAAACAACCCCCTTTATCCCCCTTTTTTAAGGGGAACTTTTATGGCAGGCTGCTTAACTTAATGACATTGGGTTGCAAACCTGAACCCGCCGGGAATTCAATTAATTCTTCGGAAGCGAAGTTTCAAGGCTGAAACCTTGAATCATTGTAATAATTTTTAACAGAATGGAGAGAAGCGTGAATAAAAAAATGTTTAAATATAGATGTTTTGCTTTTTTGTTTGCAGTGAGCCTGACTATAGCCCCGGCAATTTCTTATGCAGAAGATGCAGTCAAGACGATAAAACTTACTGAATTAAACACCTTGCTTGAGAGCAACAAAGGCAAGGTGGTGATTCTTGACCTGTGGGCGACATGGTGTCCGCCATGCAGGAAAGAGATACCCGGTTTTATCAGTCTTTACAAGAAATATAAGGATAAGGGGTTAGAGATAATTGGTGTTGCATTTGATGAAAATGGGCCGGAAGTTGTTCCCCCATTTATGAAAGCGATGGGCATCAATTATCCCATTTATCTTGGTGAGGGCGATATTGCCCGGAAGTATGATCTACATGCCTACCCAACAACTATTGTTTACGGAAAAGACGGCAAAGCAGCCAGCAAACATGTTGGTTACGTATCAGAAGAAGAATTCGAAGACGAACTGGGGGAACTGTTGAAAAATTAAAAGAAGGTTCTTTTTATCATTTTCAGCGACTACTCTATGGGCAAAATATTTACTATATTCATTCTCATTTTCTATTGTCCGGCTGCTTTATGGCTGTTTTTCTATGGTATTAACAATTATTACATGGTGTATCTTTTTCTTAGAAAAGGCAAGAAAGAATTATTCCAAAATGTGGAATTTCTTAAGCTGTTCTGGTTAACGCATACTAAAGACGATTTACCAAAGGTTACGACACAATTACCTGTCTATAATGAAAGATACGTGATCAAACGTTTAATCGATGCAGTCGCAAGCATTGATTACCCGAAAGAACTTCATGAAATACAGGTACTTGATGATTCTGGTGACGAAACGAGGGGAATAGTGTCTGAGTTGGTTGATGGGTATCGTGCCATGGGATTCAACATAAAACATATTACGAGAGAAAATAGGGACGGGTTTAAGGCGGGGGCTTTAAAGGAAGGTCTCCAAAAAGCTGAAGGTGAATTTATAGCAATCTTTGATGCTGACTTTGTGCCAGATAAAGATTTTCTTTACAAAACCATCCCATTCTTTTATGAAAAAGAAAAGGTTGCATTTGTCCAGACACGGTGGGGGTATATAAATAGAAATTACTCCCTCCTGACAATAGCTCAGAGTATAGGTACGGACGGCCATTTTATAATTGAACAGGGCGCCAGGGCATGGAACGGACTTTATATGAATTTTAATGGAACCGCCGGGATTTGGCGAAAAGAGGCCATTGTTGACGCAGGGAACTGGCAATCAGATACTCTTACGGAGGACTTGGACCTGTCGTATCGGGCACAATTAAAGGGATGGAATACAAAATATCTTTCTCATGTGGTAACCCCCTCGGAGTTGCCAATGGACGCAAATGCTTATAAATCACAACAACATAGATGGGCGAAAGGATCAATATAAACCGCGAAAAAAATCTTACCTCGTTTAATCAGGACACATGATGGCTGGATAAAAAAAATTCAGGCTATCATACACCTGACACAATACATGGTACATCCGATGATAAGTATCCTTGCGATCTTTTCCTTGCCACTGGCATACGTATTAAAACCTGAAAAGATTATTTATTCTCCCGTTGTGTTGCTTTTGCTCTTTTTTTTATTTCTGGGTGTATGCGCACCAACATTTCTTTATATCGTTTCAATAAAATCCGGATATCAGAGATGGTGGAAAAAGTCGTTGTTTATTCCTGCACTCATGTGTGTAGGAACAGGTGTTGCCGTGAATAATACCAAAGCAGTAATCGAGGCATTACTGAATCTGAAAAGCGATTTTATCAGGACTCCAAAGTATGGTATTACAAAACGTGGCGGTAAGTATATGAAAAAGCAGTATACCCTTGAGCGGAAGTACCTTTTTATTTTTGAATTCCTTCTCGGTTTTTATTGTATTATTGGATTCATATACTATACGAGTAATAACAATTTCATCTTTGGGCCTTTCCTGCTGCTCTATGCTATGGGATTCCTCTATATCGGAATGCTATCACTTTTACAGGGTTTAAAGGAGAAAATGTGGTGTTGATTACAAACAGGCAGGAAAAAAGATATTCTCAATGTTTATGGTCCATTTAGTTTTTTGAAAAATTCCAATAATAGCGATGTTTTCTGCACAGTGTCCATGCATTAACCCCATGCAATTCGACGCATGGGGAAAGAGGTTCTTCGCTCTATGCTGAAAGGTCGCCGGGTTCGCTCTCGTTCCCAAGCTCTGGCTTAGAATGAAAAAAAGCCGGAACCTGGGAACTGGTAGTATAACAGAGATATTTTATCCACGATGAAAAAACTTGTTTTTACCGTAATTGCCGGTTGCATTATTGAAATGTTGTGCTGTGCAATCACCTTACTTGGCGATATAGAGGAAGATATACCCACTTTTGCTGCTTTGTATATAGTATCTTTTATTGCATATCTCTTTGTTATTTTTTTTATTTTAAATAATGGTGAAATACTCAGGAATAATCATCTTTACAGAAAGAAGGATACTTCCGGCAATCTCATACAAAGCACTACAGATTCACGAAATATTCTCTGGTGTATCGTAATCTTTTCCCTGTTATTTCGTCTGACCTTATTGCCGGTTACCCCGTCGGATGACATGTATCGCTACTTATGGGAGGGGAAAATTCAATTACATGGTGTGAATCCTTACTCAGTGCCTCCAAATTCACCGGACCTGATCCATCTCAGGGATACGATGTATACCGGAATTAATCATAAACATCTTACGACTATTTACCCGCCGTTTACGCTCATGATGTTTGCAATTGCCAGTTTTATTTCCCATACATTCTTATCTATGAAATTAACGTTTCTTTTCTTTGATCTGCTTACCTTGTTCTTGCTCATACGTTTGCTGCAAGTTAAGGGATATGATCCGGTTCATGTGGTAATCTATGCGTGGAACCCACTGGTTCTGTTGAGTTTTGCGGGGCACGGGCATTGTGATTCACTGCAAATATTCTTTATGGTACTAGCCTTCTATCTTTATACCGTCAGGAAGGATGTAACTTTTACTTTTGCGCTGGGATTGGCAATACTTCCGAAGTTTGTCTCACTTGTCTTTGCACCATTCTTTCTTTTGAAAAATAAACCGAAATATATTTTCATATTGTTATTGGTACTCTGTTTCTTCTATCTGCCCTATGCAAATACTGGAACAGGGCTTTGGTCTACCCTTTTTCATTTCGGCGCTCAGTATCATTATAATGACTCCTTACACTTTCTTATTTTCTGCTTATCCTTAGGTTCCCCTGTTATATCAAAGATAGTAATCATGGGGCTATTCTGTAGTATAGTTATGTATGTCTACACAAAATATTATCGGGAGCAAACGAAAGGCATTGACGTTATGCGATATGCGTTTTGGGTAATTGGTGTCTTTCTGGTAATGGCGCCCACCGTGCATCCGTGGTATCTCACATGGATTGTGCCGTTCTTATGTTTTTATCAAAGCAAGGCATGGCTCATCTTAACGGGCACCGTGGTCTGTTATTATTTTATGAATCACCACCTCTTTTCAACACTCATTGAATGGCAAAACGAATGGGTCTGGAAGGAGGTGCACTGGCTTAAACTCCCTGAATATATCCCTTTTTACGGACTATTGCTGTATGAATTTATAAACAAGAACCTTAAAAAATATTCATCCGTATGAAACAAGCAGTTATTTCTGTTATTATACCGGCCTACAATGAGGAGAAGGCGATTTCTTATGTTGTCCGCGACATCCCAAAGGATTTAGTAGACTATATTATTGTCGTTGACAACGGAAGCAAGGACGATACGGTTACAAAGGCAAAAGAAGCCGGGGCCATAACAGTGCAAGAGCCAAAGAGAGGGTATGGAAACGCATGCCTTAAAGGTATTTCAACCTTGCCCGCAGATACCGATATTGTAGTTTTTCTTGACGGTGATTACAGCGATTATCCTGAAGATATGGCGAATATAGTCTCTCCCATAGTTGAAGGAAAAGCAGATCTCGCCATAGGTTCAAGACTCCTCGGGGCTAGAGAAAGTGGGGCTTTATTATTTCAGGCATACGTAGGTAATAAATTGGCGACATTCCTTATTCACCTTTTCTGGGGATTTCGTTTTACTGATTTAGGCCCCTTCCGTGCCATCAGGTATAAATCTCTGATGCAAATGGACATGAAAGACAAAGATTTTGGATGGACTGTCGAAATGCAAATAAAAGCCATAATGAATAATTTTCGTATTGTCGAAGTGCCTGTCCGTTATAGAAAACGTATCGGGCAGTCAAAAATCACAGGGACGATAAAAGGTTCGGTTAAGGCTGGGATTAAAATAATTTACACAATATTAAAATATCGATTTATGTTTCTTTCACTAATTTTAGGAGGTAAAAACCATTAATACACCAAAAGTTTATTTAAAACAGCTCGAAACATTATGGTTTCAGGTAGCGGGAACTCGTTGTAATTTACTATGCACCCATTGCTTTATCTCTTGCGGACCGAAAAGTAATGACCTTGACATCCTCGACCTGGATGTGGTCCGGAGATATCTGGACGAGGCGTTGACGCTGGGCGTAAAAGAATTTTATTTTACCGGAGGCGAACCGTTTTTACACCCGGATATCGCCAGCATCGTAAAAGAAACCTTAAAATTCGGCCCGGTTACCATCCTTTCTAACGCTACCCTGATAACACAAGAGGTTGCGCAGACACTTTCAGGCATATCGCATGCTTCAGAAAACAAATTAGAACTAAGAGTGAGTTTGGAAAGTGATAAAGAGGAAGAGAATGACCAAATCCGGGGGAATGGTTCATTTAAGAAGGCGATAAGAGGCATTCAGTCTCTGGTAAACGCCGGGTTCAATCCCATTCTTACCATTGCCGGCTGGCCGCAATACGGAAAGTTTACGCAGGAAACAGCAGAAGGATTTGCGTCATTGGGAAATTCCCTGAACATCCCTGAATTAAGGATAAAGAAACTCCCTTTGGTCCTACTGGGAAGGTGCGCGGAATTAATCCGGCCTTACTACGAAAGTGAGCGGGTCACAGAGGCGTGCCTTGATAATTATTCGACGGACAATCTGCAATGTACCACCAGCCGTATCGTGACCAGTAAAGGGGTCTTTGTCTGTCCAATACTTATTGACGATCCCAAAGCATGGTTGGGACTGACTTTGCAGGAATCCCTCAATCCATATACGATGGAATCGCCCGCTTGCTATACCTGCAGAACAACGGGATTGTCCTGTAAAAATGAGGTGCATGATGCCAAGGACGCGGTCAGGAAATCGGTTAATGAATTTTATGCGGCTGCCGCCATTCAGCCCCAAAAGGAACTATGTTGCCCCACCAGTTATAATGCTGCGGATATATCACACATTCCCCGGGAGGCGCTGAATATCTCATATGGATGTGGTAGTCCAGTGACACAAGCCAACATCAAACCGGGGGAGAGCGTGTTGGATTTGGGGTCTGGCGGCGGAATAGACTGTTTTATTGCGGCAAAAATGGCCGGTGAACAGGGACAAATTATCGGGGTAGACATGACAGACGAAATGCTGAGAAACGCCAATGCCACAAGAGAGATTGTGGCGCGGAACCTTGGTTATAATAACGTCCGTTTTATGAAAGGGTTTCTGGAAGAAATACCGGTTACGGATGAATGTGTCGATTTGGTAACATCCAATTGTGTTATTAATTTGTCAGCACAAAAGGAGAAGGTCTTTCAGGAGATATTAAGGGTACTAAAGACGGGCGGCAGATTTATGATATCTGATATAGTTTCCGACAGGGAAGTCCCTGTGTCTATGAAACAGGATAAAAAATTGTGGGGCGAGTGCATTTCCGGGGCAATTACAGAAGCAGAGTTTTTTAATATAACAAGGAAGATAGGTTTCTACGGACTGGAAATAGTAAATCGTTATCTCTATAAAGAAGTGGACGGCTTTACGTTTTATTCTATAACTGCGCGGGGACACAAATTTAAGAAATCAAAGGAGTGCGTGTACACCGGCCAATATGCAATCTATAAAGGGCCATGCAGTAATGTCTCAGATGATGACGGCCATACATATCCGGTAGGAACGCCCATAGAAATTTGCACTGATACGGCATGGAAACTCTCAAACCCTCCGTATGAAGGGATGTTTATACTGTCCGGTGGTATGCAAAGCAAAGATGTAAAGACAGCATGCGGGCCAAAATGCTGTTAAGATAAAATTAAAAAGAATGGTGTAGCATGTAACATATCCTTTATCGTATCCTGCCGAATCGGCAACTGCCATTCCACCCTAGAAGTTCTTTTTTATTTTTTTGCAATAAAATCAGGGTTTGGGAAAATATAGCTTTACAATCGGCAATCGGCAATCGGCAATCGGCAGTTGACCAATGACCAAATTCAAAAAGAGTAACCACAGATTTCACAGATTGCACAGATTAAAAAATTCCCAATCCCCATTTCCCACTGACCACTGACCAAGACCAAATGACCAATGCAAACAAAACAAAGCAGTGCTTTCTTGAACTGTTAAATCCCCATAAGGATTTACTGTACAAATACTGTAAACACATAATATGGAATGTGAATGATACTGAAGACGCATTGCAAACAACGGTTATGAATGCTTATAAGTCGTTTGATATATTTGAGGAAGGGTCTAATTTTAAGGCATGGATATTTAAGTTCTTAATAAATACCGTGTGTAATTTTAATAAAAAATATGCACGATTACTCTCCAATGAAACACATCTTGAGGAAATACAGTATGAATCAATCATCCGTTCAAGGCATGAATATCCGGATGTACTGGAAATCCTGGAACAGGAAAACATCTACCATAAAATACTGAGAAACCCGTATGAAATCCTTGAGAATCTGGATAAGCCTATAAAGGATTCTTTAAATGCGTTAACACCATCAGAGAAAAATGCCTTTCTCCTCAAGTCTCTCGCAGATTTTTCCTATAAAGAAATAGCGGTTGTGCTTGAATCGCCAATAGGGACGGTAATGAGTCATCTCTGTCGTGCAAGGGCAAAATTAAGGGTATCGCTGTGTGATTACGCCAGAGAAAACGGTTTAATTCGTGATAAGGATATTTACGAATGAAGTGTGAAGAAACAAGAAAATACATCAATCTGTTTATCGATTCGGAGTTGGATACGAAAACCAGCCTTGAAATAACAGAACACCTTTCATCATGCGAAGCCTGTGATAAAAGGTTTAAAGAGGAGGAAAAGATCGAAAAAACCATCGTGTCTGTTTTGAAGGGGCATAAAGAACCCGAAGCAGATGAGACCTGGGAAAGAGTTATTTACCGGTTTAAAGACCAGCGTAAATTCAAGAGGAAAATACTGCCCGGTATCCGTTCGTATAAAAAATATGCTGTTTCTGTTGCTGCGACGATTCTTGTAGTTTCTATTTTGTTCTTTTTTTATAACAGACAGGAAGCAGGCGAACTAACGGTAGCGGCGCATAAATGTCACAGTGAGTATATGGCAAAGGAAATATCCCCTTCTATAGAAACCGTATTTCCTGAAGAGATTACCCGATATTTTTCGGGTAAATTTTCTTTTCCCGCAGTTATCTCTGAAATCCCGGATTTCCAATCACATCACATCAGGCTTTCCGGCGGCAAGGTGTGTTATCTGAATGGGATTTCAACGGCGTATACCATGTATCGCTGTTGTAATTCACCCGTTTCCGTATTCATTCTGAACATAAAAGACGCCGGGTCTTTTTCAGATATTAAACAAACACTAAAAGGGGATGCGATTCATCCCGTAAGAAAAGGCGGGTTGAATTTTGCCATGGCACGCGCCGGCAACGATGCCTTTGTATGTGTGGTCTCAGACCACGATATGGAAGTGCTTGAGTGGATTGCACGTAATTTTATAAAAGCATAAGCTGGCATAGGCAGGAAAACAGTCCTCAATCCTCAATCCTCAATCTGCAATTTGCAATTTGCAATTTGCAATTTGCCGACTGTAGACTGTAGATTGCCGACTGTAGACTGCCTACTGTATCAAATATTTTGCAAAAAAGTGCAAAGAAATTACTTATACGGGAATAATAAGGATTAATCATGGGACTTGTTAAAACAGCATTAAAAAATCCATATCTGGTTATCGTGATGACCCTGGTAATTCTCGTATTAGGGATATCTTCCTTTGTTCGTCTGCCGGCAGACCTCCTTCCGATCTTTAAGACCCCTGCGGTGCAGATTATTACCTTTTATCCGGGTATGCCTGCGGAGGTTATGGAACGTGATATTATGTCACGTTTGGAACGGTGGACCGGACAATCCGTGGGTATCGAGCATCAGGAGGGAAAGTCAATGATCGGGGTCAGCGTGGTAAAAAACTTTTTCAGGGAAGATATCGACCCGAATACGGCCATGTCCCAGGTCACTTCACTCGCCATGTCCGATCTTTTTTATTTGCCTCCCGGAACTATTCCCCCGATGATAATGCCTTTTGACCCGACAGCCTCGATACCGCTTTGCCTCTTAAGCATATCAAGCCCTACCATGAGCGAGAAGGAACTTTACGACGTTGCGTACTTCGAGTTGCGAAACCGTCTCCAGAGCATTTCCGGGGTAATTGCGCCTGCCGTTTACGGAGGCGTACTGAGAAGAATACTTGCATATGTTGACCGTGATGAACTTGAAACCCGCGGACTTTCTCCCATGGACGTAGTGAATGCACTGAAACGTTCGAATCTGATGATCCCGACCGGCAACGCCAAAATGGGCATGCTTGATTACCAGATAAACTCAAACGCCATGGTAACGGAGGTTGCGGAGCTTGATGATATACCCATCAAGGTAGAAGAAGGGGCAACCGTTTTCCTCCGTGATGTGGCGTCCGCACAGGATTCTCATCAGATACAAACAAACATCGTTCGCGTAAACGGGAAAAGGCAGGTCTATATCCCCATCTATCGCCAGCCCGGAGCAAACACCATTCAAATTGTCAATGAGGTTCATCAGAGCAGCGTAAGGATTTTGCAGCGCCTCAGGGAAATGGACCCCAGGGCGAAAGACCTGCGTATGGATGTGGTGATGGACCAGTCGGTATCGGTCAAGAATTCCATTAATCAACTAAAATACGCGGGGATTTTCGGCGCGATACTGGCGGCAATAGTGGTATGGGTTTTTCTCTCCAATGTGCGGCTGACAATGATAATACTCCTCTCGCTCCCCCTGTCAATACTCGCCGCATTTACAGGATTATATTTTTCCGGCAATGCGATAAACAGCATGACACTGGGCGGCCTTGCGCTTGCAGTGGGTATTTTAGTTGACCAGTCAATCGTGGTGCTCGATAACATTTCAAGGCATTTCCGCATGGAGGGAAAGTCTTCCATGCAGGCGGCGTTGGACGGCGCAACAGAGGTTGCAGGTCCCGTATTGATTTCCACCATTACCTTTGTAGTAGTTTTTTTCCCAATCGTTTACCTTTCAGGAATGGCAAAGTTCCTGTTTACCCCATTGGCGATTGCCGCCATTTTTACGATAACCGCCTCTTATGTTATAGCCATGACCGTTGTTCCCGCCTGCTGCGCAAAATTCCTGAAGAAAACTTCCGTCCAAAAGAAAACCGGCGCACAGAAAACAACAAATGGCGGATTTGTATTTAGGTTACACGATACCTTTTTGCGGACGGTCTTACGGAAAAAACCGCTTGTTCTTCTCATTGTTTTTCTCTTATTTCTTGTATCACTCTTTTTCTTCAAAAAAACCGGAACGGAACTCTTCCCGCAAGTGGATGCCGGACAATTTATGCTGCTTGTCCGGACTTCTTCCGGTACTCGTATTGAAGAAAGTGAACGATTGATGAAGGAAGTAGAGAAGGAGATACAGGACGTCATGGGAAAATCCGACCCTGAAGGAAACATACCCCAATCTGATTTACAGATGATGATCTCCAATATTGGAGTCCTTATGGACTGGCCAGCCGCGTATACCCCGAATACCGGCCCTATGGATTCATTTATGCTAGTGCAACTAAAAGAGGGAGCCAGGAACGGGACATTTCATTATGTCGATCTGTTACGCAAAAGATTACGTGAAAAATTCCCCGGAGTAGAATTTGCCTTTGATACGGGCGGCATGTTAACTGCCGCGCTTAATTTCGGATTGCCTTCGCCTGTTAATATTCAGATCACGGGAAGTCGTCTGGAAACGTCGCATGAAATAGCAGAGGCCATTGTCGAAGAGGTGAAAAAAGTTCACGGAGCTGCCGACGTCCGTATTGCGCAACGACTTGATTACCCTGCCGTCGATATTGAGGTGGACAGGGTAAAGGCCGCTCATATCGGTATATCGCAGGAGGACATTGTAAAAAATATTGTTACAGCTCTCAATTCAAGTATTAATTTTGACCCGGCATTCTGGATAGATCATCGCAATGGCAATCATTATTTTCTGGGAGCGCAATACCTAGAAAAAGATATCCATTCATTACAAACACTGGAAAACATTCCTATCACCGGCGCTGATACATCGAAGGCTACGGTTCTCAGGAACATTGCTGCCTTTAATCGCACGACAGCGCCGGCGGTGATAAATCACCTGAATATTACCAGGGTCATTGATGTATATGCAAATGTGTCCGGCAGAGACGTTGGTTCTGTCGCTGCGGAAATAGAAAAAAGATTAGAGCGGTCTGAAAAGCTTCAAAGGTTAATGGCAGAATACCGGCAAAAGGGATACACCTACCATATTCGCGGTGAAGTGCAGAGCATGCAGGAATCCTTCAGGCAGTTTGGGACGGGCATGTTGATTGCAATTATCCTTGTATACCTGGTCATGGTGGCGCAGTTCAGGTCGTTTCGCGACCCTTTTATTATCCTGTTCAGCGTTCCCCTCGGTTTTATCGGTGTTGCATTCATGCTCTATTTCACGAATACAAACCTGAATATTCAATCCTTCATGGGCATTATCATGATGGTTGGAATGGTTGTTGCGGACAGTGTTCTCATGGTAAACACTGCCAATAATCTTCAGGAAAAAGGCGTTTTGAAGGCAGAGGCAATAATACAGGCTGCGGAAATACGCCTGAAACCTATTGTAATGACGTCTTTAACAACAATATTTGCCCTTTTGCCCATGGCAATTGGCATTGGTAGCGCAGGCGGGGCAAATATACCGCTGGCACGTTCAATCATTGGCGGGGTAGTGGGCGCATTAATTCTCCATGTAACGGTTGTGCCTTCTCTATATATAATTATTGGCAAGAGCAGAAATGAAGGGAAAATGTATGTTTGATATAAAAACTCATACCACGAAAACGATAGTAATTGCTATTGCCGGAATACTCCTGTTCCTTGCGGGAGGCATAACGGCAATCTTCCTTTTACCTGTGGGCAGCCGGAGAGAAACTGCGGATCAAATAAGCGTCTCATCCGATAGCTCAGCGGAAATGCCTCATGTGCTGGTTCAAAAACCGGTGCGGCAAACAATATATAAAAAGATTTTGTTGCCTGGCGATATATTGCCATGGGAGCAAGCCACCTTATATGCAAAAGTCTCCGGCTATCTTGAAGAGATTCTTTATGATAAGGGCGACTGGGTGCAGAAAGGAGAGGTGATTGCCAGGATCGCCGTTCCTGAACTTGAAAACGAACTTAAGATAGAAGAGGCGGAACTGTCACAGCGCAAGGCGGATATAGCACGTGCTCAGGCAGAAGTCGGGCTAAGAGAAATAATCTATAACCGGCTGGCAAAGGTTCAGGCTGAAAGCAGGGATTTGGTATCGGAAGAACAGGTCGAGGAGACAAGGGGGCAACTGGAGGTAGCAAGGGCAGAACTTGCCTTGTCAAAAAGCCGTGGAGACGTCGCCCAGGCCAGAATAGAAAAGACAAAGACCCTTCTTGGCTATACAGTAATAAAGGCCCCCTTTTCAGGTGTAATTACAAACCGTTGGGTAGACCCTGGCGCCCTCATTCAGGCGGCAACCACATCACAAGACAAGACCGCTTCAATTGTGCATATTATGGACATGGATACGGTAAGATTGCAGGTACATATACCGGAACCCGACGCCCCTTTTATCGCAGTAGGGAAAAAGGCCACATTGACCGTTGACGGGTTCCCGGGAAAGAGCTTCGATGCGTCTGTATCCCGTTATTCATGGGCGCTTGAACGAAATACCCGGACGATGCTGGCCGAGATAGATGTTTCCAATGCCGAGCATATCCTACGACCCGGTATGTTTGCAAAAACTACCATTCATCTCGAGGCGCATGAAAGCGCCATGATAATTCCGGCAGAGGCCCTTGTTATAGAAAGAGGCAAGGCTTACGCCTATGTAGTTGACGACAATAATACAGTAAGAAAAGTATCTGTTAAAACCGGCATAGATGATGGTAATGTCATAGAAATCACAGAGGGTCTGCAGGAAGGTGATAAGGTAATAGTGGCAGGAAAACATTTGGTGACTGAAGGCGTAACGGTTATTGCCTCGGAGCCGGAAATATGATGGCCTGAAGTGAAATAGCAGGAAATTTTTTTAAGGAAAAGGTCTTAAATGCGCTTACGTTGTATTGCTTTGATTGCATTGCTTATCATATCTATGTTAGCCGGATGTGGTTCTCAGCCTAAAACGTGGGATACCCGTTGGCTAAAGAATCCGGCAAGATATGCGCCTCCGGAAGAACTTTTAAGGGGAGGAGATGTCCCTCATGGAAAGGGAAATGATGCTGAGGAATTTCCCATAGATCTTGTCACAGTGCTCAAACTTGCCGGGGCGCAACCCCTTGAGTTGGCCCTTGTCCGGGAAAAGGTACATGATGCGTATGCAGATGTAATAGTATCGAAAGAGAGATTTATTCCCAACATCAGGCCTGAGATCAGGTTTTTCAGACATGAAGGAGAGATTCAGGATACAAATGGAACGTTTTTCGAAACAGATAAACAATTTGTGTCCCCCCGTATGAATTTGAACATTGAACTCAGCCCTGGTGAAGCTGTATTTTCAGCACTTGCGGCCAGACAGCGATACCGCGCAAGCGAGGCGTCTCTGGAAACGGTTACGCAAAATATGAAATTAAAAGCTGCCCTGGAGTATTTTGACCTTTTACAATCGCAGGCAGAAGAAACCATTGCGGAAGAAGCGTTGATAATATCCGAAACACTCGCCAGAGAAACGGAAGCGGCACTGAAACAAGGAAAAGGCTTCAAAGGAGACGTCTTACGTGCAAAGGCACAGATAGCCAGCGGACGGTTATCGCTCGCAAAAGCAAAAGAGGCGCGGAGAATATCGTCCGTAAAACTTGCCTCCACCCTGAGACTTGAGCAGCAAATTGAGCTTTATGCTGCCGACCGGATAATAACGCCAATAGATCTTCTTTCTAAAGAGGCCGCGTTAGATGAACTTATTGGTACTGCCATTTATCAGCGGCCGGAATTGCAGGAGGCCCTGGCGATACTTGAAGCAAACAAAACAGAGAAAACCGCTTCGGTTTGGGGGCCCGCAATACCAACATTCCAGGCCGATGTGGGCGCGGGCGGTTTGGGACAAAACCTTAACCATCTCAAGGGTACGGAAGAATATAGTGTTTCCATGGGATGGACAATAGGTTCCGGAGGGCTTTTTTTCAAGGGTCGCAGGGAAAAGGCCGACGCCAGATACCGGTCATCTGAAATACAATTGGCAAAGGTACAGCAGGATATCATACAAGATATAATCGTTGCCCATACACAGGTACATATCAGGCAGGAACAAATAGCGATTGCAAAACAAGGTGTTATGGATGCGGAGGAATCTCTCCGGCTGAATGAAAACCGGCTGAAACATGGTATGGGACTGCCCCTTGAGGTACTACAGGCCGAAGACGCCTTTATACAGGCAAGAAGGGATCATATCTCGGCAATTATCGATTATAACAAGGCGCAATACACACTTTTTGTAAGTGTGGGAAACAGGCCCTAGCGCCATAAGCGCTAACTTAAAATTATGGATTAATGTAACCGTGTACTGAATAACGAATATAGAACAAGGAATTTCGAATTATGAGGTTTTCCAAACCCTTTGTTAAAGCCGTTTAAACCGTTTAAACGGCTTGAACCAAACACCTCCCGGCGGGTTCAGGTTTGCAACCTGAACCCATGAGTTTATGCGTATAATGGGGACATGTACTACGGAAAAATTCCAATGCCCAAATCCCAAAATCCCTGTTTGGAATCTTGAATTTATTTGTAATTTGTTCTCCTAATAAAAGGCTGGATTGAAAGTATAAAATGTTTGGGTCACAAAAAACCGGGAATGCACATGGATTGACTTCACAAGGGCATGAAAGCTGCAAGGGATGTGGCAAGCCTGTCCCCCGCTGGCGGGGGATTAAGAGGGGGTGGAATTGTCTGCGGAGCGTGGGAAAGAGGGTCAAATTTGTTTTCATAATAAAAGTAACACTTTAGTTTTTTGAAAAATTCCAATAATCGTAATGTAGGGGCGAAGCATTTGCTGTATATTGTTATAAATGCGTTCATACCCAAACGGGCAAATGCTTCGCCCCTACTTTTTCAAAAAACTAAAGTGTTACTAATAAAAGGGTAGTTGAATCGATGGAGAAATCCAGTCCACCCCCTGCACCCCCGCCAGCGGGGGACATAGTTTGAACAGGTACATTCCCGATTTTTTGTAAAGTAGAGACAGGTTTTAAACCTGTCTCTACAAAATTATGATATAAGGGGGTGTGTTATAAATCATGCAGAATAGGAGTTACAAGGGTCTTTAGATAAGAGGTGTGAAGATTTACAAAAAACCGGGAATGCACCTCATTATTCATAGCATCCACGTGCCCAAAAACTATGCCCCTACAATAAATATCTCATCAATAATAAAGTATGGCGTCCCCTGAATATGATCACAAAAATTGACGTTCAGGTTTTTATTTACAAAGCTTTTTAAAAAAGTTACCCTTGTGCAAGGATGAACGAAGCAAAGCTGACTCTGCATTAAAGATAATTTTTCCATGTTTAAGGAGATATAACAAAATGATAAGAAAATTAGCCAAATTTAAACCCCGGTATGTTCTCGATAAGAAAGGTAAAAAAATTGCTGTTGTTTTTGATTTTCATGAATATCAATCTATTATAGAGTTTATTGAAGATGTCGAAGACTCCAGAGACCTATTAAAAGCGGAATTGAACGCCACCGACTTTACACCGTACGAGGAATTCCGGAAAAAATGGCTAAACCACAAGGTTATCAGATAATTCTTGAAAAGAGGGCTAAGAAGGAAGCTGGGAACATTCCTCCGCCACAGAGACACAGAATTGACAAAGCCATTCGTTCTCTTTCGGTTAATCCAAGATCTGAAACATATGAGAGGAAAGGCAGCGCATATGAGAAAAACTTTATTTATATTTCTAGCCATATTAACAACCATATCTACGGTAAATTTAAGAAATGTATCTTCCGATGCAGAGACAAAGGAAATGAAACATAGCTCCGCACTCAACGATGCCGGAAAGAAACACAACAGGCTTATCCATGAAAAGAGTCCGTATTTACTGCAGCATGCAGAAAACCCCGTCGACTGGTATGCCTGGGGGCCTGAGGCCTTTGAAAAAGCCAGTAAGGAAAACAAACCCATCTTCCTTTCCATTGGTTATTCAACCTGTCACTGGTGCCACGTAATGGCGCACGAATCATTCGAAGATCCGGAGGTTGCCAGGTTAATGAATGAGGTATTTATCTGTATTAAGGTAGATAGAGAGGAACGGCCTGACATAGACAATATTTATATGCGTGTCTGCCAGATGATGACGGGCAGCGGCGGCTGGCCGCTTACTATTCTCATGACGCCTGACAAAAAACCCTTTTATGCCGGCACATATATCCCGAAGAAAAGCTATGGACGAATAGGCATGCTGGACCTGGTTCCCCGTATCAAAGAGTTATGGAACACGCAACACGCTGATATTCTGAAATCAGCCAATCAGATTACGGAGGGTCTTAATCAGTTTTCTCATGACTCTTCAGAGGCAAGACTTGACGCCTCTACCTTAAAGGCTGCATATGAGCTGCTCGCCAGGCGCTTTAGTGAGCAGCATGGCGGTTTCGGCACTTCGCCAAAATTCCCGAGCCCACAAAACCTTCTCTTCTTACTGCGCTACTGGAAGAGTACGGACGACGGGAATGCCCTTAGGATGGTGGTCAAAACCCTCCATTCCATGCGGAAAGGCGGCATATACGACCATATCGGGTATGGTTTTCATCGATATTCTACTGACCCCGAATGGCTCGTCCCCCATTTTGAAAAAATGCTTTATGATCAGGCAATGCTGGCGATGGCATATACAGAGGCATATCTGGCAACGGGGAAGAAAGAATTCGGTGAGACCGCAAAAGAGATATTTGCATACGTTATGCGTGACATGACAGACCCGAAAGGCGGATTCTACTCTGCCGAGGATGCTGACAGCGAGGGTAAGGAGGGGAAGTTTTATGTCTGGACAGAAGAGGAGATTCGCCATGCCCTCAAAGAAGAAGATGCAAACCTGATCATCAATGTATTTAACATCGAAAAGGCAGGTAATTTCAAAGATGAAATAGCCGGCAAGAATACGGGAGACAACATCCTGCATCTGAAAAAAAACCTTGCGGAAATAGCTCTCGGGAATAAGACATCTTTGGATGAACTCCAAGAACGTGTCGAAACTGCCAGAAGGAAATTGTTTGCTGTGCGCAGTAAAAGAATACGCCCGCACAAGGATGATAAAATATTGACAGACTGGAACGGGCTAATGATAGCTGCCCTGGCAAAAGGGGCGCAGGCATTTGATGCGCCGGAATATTTGGCTGCGGCAGAACGTGCGGCAGACTTCATTCTTTCGGACATGCGCAGGCAGGATGGAAGATTGCTGCACCGTTACCGTGGCGGTCAAGCAGGCATACCGGCCTTTGCAGATGATTACGCCTTCTTTATATGGGGACTACTTGAACTCTATGAAACAAACTTCAATGTAAATTATCTCCGGACAGCGCTGGATCTGAACAATGAAATGATAAAACATTTCTGGGATAATCAAAACGGTGGTTTTTATTTTACCGCGGATGATGCAGAGGACCTTATCGTTCGGCAGAAAGAAGTCTACGACGGCGCCATACCATCTGGGAATTCAGTAGCGGCCCTGAACTTATTCAGGCTTGCGAGAATCACCGCAGACCCTGAGCTTGAAGAGAAGGCAAATAAAACAATGCTCGCCTTTTCCACGGAGGTAAAAAAGATGCCTGCCGGTTACACACAGATGATGATTGGGCTTAGTTTCGGAATAGGCCCTGCTTATGAGATTATCATAGCAGGCAACCCGCGTGCAGTGGACACCAGGGACATGCTTAATACTCTCAGAAGGCATTTTATACCCAATAAGATCGTACTCTTAATACCGACAGATGAAAAAACGCCGGAGATCACCAGAATCGCCAAATTCACAGAGCATCAATCAGGCATAGGCGGCAAAGCTACCGCTTATATCTGCCGTGATTACACATGCAAGATGCCTGTGACAGATACGAAAGAAATGCTTAAACTGCTCAAAGAATAGGGACACTTCCCATATTTCATTATAGCCTGCCGCTTCTTTTATATTTGCGGTTTATGTATTGTGTGTATACCAGATTTGTCCCGCCTATCCCTCTGGCAAGGGATTTTTCTTGTTCAGGCGTCACGATTATATGGACGTGGTTTGTCATAAGACAATATGCCCAAATATCCAACCCCCATTTTTTGCTATAGCCACTGAGGGTCTTTAGATAAAACGCCTTGTCTTCATCGTCAAAAAAGACGTCTCCCCCATTGTTTCCACGTTGAGTAATATGGTGCGGATAATTCACAGTGTCCCTCTAATTCCACCGCTCCATTATCATTGAGGGATTCATAATGATGCTTGTAAATCTGAAAAACTACTCTATATTACATAAAAGATACTATACGGCTAAAGGATTATATACTTGAAAAAAGGCAATTATTTTAAAAAATCCGTTGCTATGCAGAAACTATACGATATTATGAGTGTCGACAGGGTATAGCGCGCATTGAACAAATCGTAAAAGATAAACATAAAGGTACTCTTCAGGTACCCACCGGTGATATGATTAACGCTCAATCAGGACAAAATATTGAAAACTATAGATTGTTAGTCAACATAAAAGACATCCTAATAAGGAGGAAAAATGCAAAGTACCGCTTTAAAGAGAGAAGCTAAAAAGGCGATAGATGAGTTGTCAGAAGAAAAGGTGAAAGTTGCTATTGATTTTATAGATTACCTCAAGAAAAAAGAAGAAATGGAAGCAACCCTTGAAATACTATCCAGTCGTGAGCTTATGGCACAAATAGGGGAAGCGGAGAAGGCTATAAGGAAAGGCAAATTTAGCGAATTTGTTCCATGGGAAAAAGTGAAACGCAATGTATAAAGTTTCCTCTCACAAAAAGGCAGTCAAGTATTATGTAAGCCTTGATGATAAAGCAGCAAGAAGGATAAATAAAGCCATTGAAGCAATGAGCAATAATCCATTTGAAGGAGCGCATATCAAAAAACTGCGGGGGACACATGAAGGGAAATACAGATATGCAGTGGGTGATTTGAGAATTGTTTACAGGATTAACGAGGAAGAGAAAATAATCCTTATTGAAGCGATAGGGCCAAGAGGGAATATTTACAAGTGATTTCTGAAAAAAGATGTGATCAGGGGCGCCCTTCATAATTAAATTAACGAATTATGTTTTGATGAAGAGGGAATAGGGAACACTTCCCATATTTAATTTACACCCGATTCTTTTTCCTTGGCCTGCCGGCCTTCTTTGGCAAAATGCAGCGATCAAACGCTTTCTCAAGCTTTTTTACAAATCGCTCTGTGCCACCAAGTAGCCTCCCTGTCGAGGTCGCCTTCCTGATAAGCGTGTCTAATTCTTTGTCATCTTTTACCATGAAGTCTTTATATTCCTCCCGTTCCTTCTCGACCAGCCAATCCCCCGAAAGAATGTCATCTCTAAATCCCATGATGTGGGCTTTTGCGCTTGGCCATGTGTAGGCTTCTGCCTTTTTTACAAGTCCGGTTTTTACAGGGTTTCGTTCTATGTATCTTATTACAGCCCATACGTATGGCTCTTTTTCTATTATCGTGGAATAAAAGCGATTCTGCCATAGCCTGCCGCTTCTTTTATATTTGCGGTTTATGTATTGTGTGTATACCAGATTTGTCCCGCCTATCCCTCTGGCAAGGGATTCTTCTTGTTCAGGCGTCACGATTATATGGACGTGGTTTATCATAAGACAATATGCCCAAATATCCAAACCCCATTTTTTGCTATAGTCACTGACGGTCTTTAGATAAAACGCCTTGTCTTCATCGTCAGAAAAGACATCTCCCTGATTGTTTCCACGTTGAGTGATATGGTGCGGATAATTCACAGCGCATACTCTTGCTATTTTTTTGGCATACAGGGCATACATTGGAGTTGCTTCACTATGATCTATATGCGTAATCTCCATTTAATCAGACAGCATAAACTCGCGGCAACAGCATTTGCTTCCACACAAACCCCGCTTGAGGAAGGTTGAGGAATTCATCTGTGGAAAATGTGACGAAGACGTATAATGATTTCTGGTCGTCAGAGTTAAAGAATAATCGAAAGCAGAGAAATAAACGCTGGTTTCGGCGTAAACGGCATAAATGATTAAGCTACGTGTTTCCCCGTTTATCCCTGAAATGCGGCTTTGCAAAAAAAATACCATCAGGGCGTAGTTTCTATTGCAGAAGGGTTTTTCTGCGATCTGGGATGTGGTTTGGGCGGCTATGCCGTACTGTACCAAGTCTCCTGCCGTAGGTTTGGATGCCTCTGCCAATACCCTTTCATTTGCCAATTCAGAGAGAAAAAGTTACATTTTGATCGGATCAATTTTATTACCGGCAATCTCTTTGATACGCCTGTTAAAAGCAGTTGTTTTGATACCGTCTATCCCGGGCAGGTATTGGAACATGTTGAAGATGAGGAAGAAGTATTAAGAGAAGCCGTTCGCATACTCAAACCCTGTGGAAAATTAATTATCTCGGTTCCCAAAGAAGATCTTTTGCCGAGTCCATACCATGTAAGAACATACACTGCAAAAGATTTAAAATCACTCCTCGGACCTTATACCCATGAAGAAATACTATTTTATCCCTTTGATGCAAGAAGATTTACTGTGTCATTGAAGGTGATTAAAAAATAGTTTACGCTAAACAAAAAACGGGTATATAATAAAAGAGAAACAAGTGCTTATATGGAGGAGAAGTTATGCTGTGCCACCTCCTTCTCTTACCATAACTGACGAGCGTCATCCCGGTGATGACATAAAATATCAAAATAATGATAAAAAAGAAATACCTTTAACAGAGAGTTTAAAAGACACCGTTTTTAGATTTTTACCTTACTGGAATGAGGTAATATCACCCGCTATCCATGAGAAAAAAAAAGTCGTCATTGTAGCTCACGGGAATAGTTTAAGGGCTTTGGTCAAGTATCTTGATAATATACCAGGCGATAAAAACACAGCGTTAAACATCCCGACGGGTATACCTCCTGTGTATGAGCTCGATGAGGGATTAAAATCAACCTCGAAATATTATCTTGGAAAGTTAATGAAAGGTGAAGTATGAATTGGTACCAGCTTCATATAAAAGAAATAATACAAAAGCTTGGGACATCGGAAGAAGGATTGACTGACAATGAAGCCATGGAACGTCTTAAACAATACGGCCCAAATAAACTTATTGAAGAAGAAAAGATAAGCAAATTTAAAATTCTCTTCCAACAATTCACAAGCCCGCTCATTTATATCCTTCTTATCGCCGCCGTTGTAACAGCCCTTCTCAAAGAATATATTGATACCAGTGTAATTATGGCTGCTGTGATCCTTAACGCGGTTATTGGTTATATGCAGGAATATAAAGCAGAACAGGGCGTGAGGGCGCTCAAAAAAATGCTAATACCAAAGGCACGTGTTTTAAGAAACGGTAAGGAGAAAGAGATACATAGCGAGCAACTGGCGCCAGGCGATGTTGTCCTCCTTGCATCTGGCGCCAAGGTGCCTGCCGACCTGAGGTTGCTCAATACGTATGAGTTGAAGGTTGAAGAAGCCATGCTTACTGGCGAATCAATCCCCGCTGAAAAATCAACTTCAGCAATAAGTGAAGATAATTTGACCTCTGGTGATCAAAAGAATATGACCTTTATGGGAACCATCGTGGTGAGTGGGAGGGCAAAGGGTATTGTGGTAGAGACAGGGTCAAAGACTGTGATTGGTGGCATTGCCAAAGAGGTTAAAGAGATAGGAGTGACAAAGGCCCCTCTTCAGAAAAAGATAGAAAATTTTGCAAAATATATTGGATTTGTTGTCCTGGCAGCCTCTGTAGTGCTTTTTAGTATGGGAATAATTATTGGTGAAAACATACATGACATGTTCATGACGGCAGTGGCTGCTGCTGTAGCAGCCATACCTGAAGGACTTCCCATTGTCGTGACCATAGCCATGTCTATTGGTGTGGCCAGAATGGCGAGGCAGAACGCCATCATGAGAAAACTTCCGGCGGCTGAGACCCTAGGAAGCACCACGGTTATCTGTTCAGATAAGACGGGAACCCTTACGAAAAACGAGATGACTGTCAGGCTCATTTACGACGGAGAGCATATCTATGATGTTGCCGGGAGTGGATATGAACCAAAGGGTGAGATACTCCATGATAAAATGTCTGTTAATACAGAGGAGAGGAAGAGACATCTTCAGGTACTACGCATAGGGCTTCTCTGCAACGAATCAAATATGTATGAAGAAGATGGCCAGTACAAAGTTGACGGAGACCCTACAGAGGGCGCCCTTATTGTCTCTGCAATAAAGGCAGGTCTCATGCCGGAGAACGAAAAAAAACACTATCCGCAGATTGCAATAATACCCTTTGAGTCTGAACATGGTTACATGGCAACCCTTCACAGACACGGAGGGAAAAAGCTTGTATTTGTTAAAGGGGCGCCTGAGAGGGTATTGGATATGTGTACCGGAGTTGCGGCTGATGACGGTTCTCAGAAAAAAGAGATTTTACATATTGCACATAACTTTGCAAAAGAAGGTATGCGGGTACTTGCCTTTGCTTACAAGGAAGCCTCTCACGACGTGGAAGAACTTACGCATCATGACGTGGAGTCGGGACTGACCTTCGCGGGTCTCCAGGGAATGATAGATCCTCCACGGTTAGAGGTAATAGATGCCGTGAAAGGGTGTAAGCAAGCAGGCATCAGAACCATCATGATAACGGGCGACCATGCGGTCACCGCAGTATCCATTGCAAAAAAACTTGGATTAGGTGGTGCAGACCCTGAAGTGATCCCTGGTAAAGAGCTTGAAACGATGAGTGATAGAGAACTCTTTCACAAGGTAAAGGACGTTTCTGTATATGCCAGGGTCTCTCCACACCACAAATTGAGAATAGTACAACAATTGAAGAAGCGCGGTGAGATTGTCGCAGTAACAGGCGATGGCGTTAATGACGCCCCCGCCCTCAAGGAAGCGCACATAGGCATCGCTATGGGAAGAACAGGGACCGATGTGGCAAAGGAGGCATCTGACATGGTACTTGCGGACGATAATTTTGCAAGTATATTTAATGCCGTAAAAGAGGGGCGGATACTATTTGACAATATCCGCAAGGTCGTATTCTTTCTTATACCAACCGGTATAGCTACGATAATTTCTATTATTGCTACCCTTATTTTGGGCGTACCCATGCCATACTTACCCACCCAGCTTCTCTGGATAAATATCGTTACGAATGGCTTGCAAGATGTTGCCCTTGCCTTTGAACCAGGAGAAAAAGGGATAATAAACAGACCGCCGAGGGACCCCAAAGAGGGTATATTGTCCCGACTGCTGATAGAAAGAATCTTTCTTGTAGCCCTTATAATCAGCGGAGGAGTTATTTATAACTTTATCTCTGCTTTAAACGAAGGCGTCTCCCTTGAAAAGGCAAGATCTGTCGCCATGACAACAATGGTCTTCTTCCAGTTCTTTCAGGCGTGGAATTCCCGGTCTGAGCTTCAGTCAATTTTCAGAATCAATCCCTTCAGCAACCCCTTTCTGTTCTACAGCATGATAGCAGCCTTTTTTGCTCAACTGGCGGTGCTGTACGTGCCAACCCTCCAATGGGTTTTCAGAACAGAACCGCTTACAGCAAAAGAATGGATAAACATAGGAGCAACAACGGTAACAATTGTCATTGCCGTTGAGACGGATAAATGGATAAGAAGAAAGAGGGGTGTAAAATGAACGGGGCATTATTTAAAGGGACATGGAAAGTTGCAACGGTGATGGGAATACCCATGCGGGTGCATTTCTCGTGGTTTATCGTCTTTGGTCTGATAACATGGTCTTTATCTACTCATTATTTCCCGAAGGCAGCGCCAGAACTTCCGGTAGCCTCTTACTGGATTAAGGGTATATTGGCGTCTTTGCTCCTTTTTGCCTCTGTCGCCTTCCATGAGCTTTCCCATTCGTATATCGCCAAAAAATACCATATTCCTATCACGAGTATTACCCTGTTCATTTTCGGAGGCGTTGCACAGATGAAAGGAGAACCGCCGCATCCCAAAGCAGAATTCAGGATGGCAATCGCCGGCCCTCTTTCAAGTTTTTTCTTATCGGGTCTTTTCTTCCTGGTGTCTGTAAATACTGGTGGTGGGACAAGGGCGCTTTTTTCTTACCTCGCGCAAATCAATTTTATACTTGGCGCTTTTAATCTCATCCCAGGCTTTCCGATGGATGGCGGAAGGATACTCAGGGCAGCGCTATGGAGCAGGACAAAGGATTATTTTTACGCTACCCAGAAAGCGGCTAATTTCGGGCAAAGGATCGCCATGTTTTTCCTCCTTTTTGGTCTGTTTTTGATTTTTACCGGTTCTTCCGGTGGACTATGGCTGATGCTTATAGGACTGTTCCTTTACTTGGCAGCACAGTCAAGCCAACAACAGGCAACCCTCCAGGAGGCGCTCTCAAATATCAAGGTCAAAAACGTCATGGCAAGGGATATTGTAACCGTTAATTCCTCGATTCCCATCGACGAGGCGGTAGATAAGTATTTTCTTAAATATGGATACGGCGGATTTCCTGTCATGGATGGCGGAAAATTTCTGGGCATTATAACCCTCAAGGAGATCAAGAACGTTCCTCGGGAAGATTGGAGTAAAGTAAAGGTATCAGACATTTTAGTCCCCCATAACAAAAAATGGGAGATGACCCATGATTCCGATGTCATGAGAGCCCTTGAATTAATGATACAAGAAGACAAAGGTAGGATTATAGTCATGGAAAACGATAAGATTGTAGGTTTAATTACTAGAAACGGCATTGCGCGATATTTGCAGATTATGGGCAAATAATTTTATACCAGTAAAAAAAGTTTTTTAAAGCGGAAAAGCAAATGTAAAGAGGTTAATTCTCCAATGAATAAAAAAGTATAAATAGCATGGCCAGTTTTCTTAAAAAGTTAAATTTCGAATTTGTTTGCTGCCAAATCTCATACTAAACAATCATGAAAATACCATCATTCATTTACGGAACTGCCTGGAAGGAAGGCGCAACCGCTGATCTTGTCAAAACAGCACTATCGGCAGGTTTTAATGCCATTGATACCGCAAACCAGCCGAGACATTATCAGGAAGCCCTTGTCGGAGAGGCGTTACAATCCATCTTTGACGGAGGGATTAAGCGGGAAACGTTATTTCTTCAAACCAAATTTACTCCTGTTGACAGCCACGACCAGAGAGTCCCTTACGATAAAAAGGCAGACCTTGCAACGCAGGTAAAACAATCCTTTGCAAATTCCATGGAACACTTACATACGGATTATGTGGATTCGTATTTGCTGCATGGACCGTATTCCAGTTATGGTTTGGGAAAATCAGACTGGGAGGTATGGCAGGCAATTGAGGATATTCACCTGTCAGGGAAGGCACGGATGATTGGCATCTGCAACGTCAGCAGGGATCAGTTGGAAATACTTGTTACAAAAGCGAAAATCAAGCCGATGGTGGTGCAAAACAGATGCCTCGCGAATCAAGGCTGGGATAGAGAGGTAAGAGAATATTGTCATAATCAGGATATCATGTATCAGGGGTTTTCTCTTTTAACGGCGAATACGTTTCTCTTTCAAAATAACAGGATAAAAAAAATCGCCAGACAGAAGGGAATGACGGTTGCCCAGGTACTCTTCCGGTTTGCGTTGCATGTAGGAATAATACCGCTTACCGGCACTACTGACGAACAGCATATGAAAGAAGATTTAAGGATTTTTGACTACGAACTTATGAAAGAAGAAGTACAGGCAATTGAAACGATCGCAGGGTAATGCTACCTGAAGCAATGTTTTGCAGTTCAGAGATACGGATATTCTTGTACCCTTAACGGAAGTTCACCCCTGCGAAACAACATAAGAATATGTGAGCATATGAGATAAGTAAGTTTGCATACCATTGCCAATATCTCTCATTGTACGCAGGGTGAAATTGCCGCAATCAAACTTGCCATGAAATGACGATTTATCGGTACCTGACTCTCTCCGCCAAAGGCATTAATTAAATGCTGTTCTGTCATTTTTTTCATAAATACCCCCTTAAAAAAATAAAGCCTTACTACGAAAATATTCTTTCAAACATCTTCGGTGGTAAGGCTGTCTTTTTGCAACTACTAATACAGAAAGATCAGACCAAAAGACCATTAAATTTATCCCTCCATTCTCTATATTCAATTACGTAGTTATAGCCGCAAACCTTGCTTATTTCTCTGCTTTGTAATATTTTATCGATTATAAACGCACATTCTCTCGTTTCCCTTTGCGGGCCATAGGGGTTGAAGTGCATACCCTCTTTCTGAACAAAAACATAGTCACAGATTAACAGAATATTCTCAAAGATATAAAAGGTAAAACCTGGGGTATGCCCTCCGCTATGGAAGGCTTCTATGCCTTTTTCAAAAAAATTCTCTTTAAACTTTACATCAAAGGTGAAACCTGCACAGATTTTGTGGGCAGAATCCAGGTCATGTATGCACACCTGGGATTTAAAAAATTCACGGTACTGGTTACTCGCACCAAGAAAATGGTGATGGGTAAAGATGATTGCATCAACAGGCTCAAGGCGATTGTCAAAACAGGAAGGGCAGTCTATCCAAAAAGACTTCTCTCCTGTCTCGATACGATAAGCAGCATGTTCCAATCCAAGGGCAGGGAAGGAGTTCAAACGGGTTACCTTTTCGTTCACAGGGGTTCCCATGACTTTAAATTTTGCAGAACATTCCGCTGAAGTAATAAATTTTTCCTTAGGGGCTCCACAGAAAGGACAATTATCAGGATAATATCCTACTATGTTATAACCACATACCAAACAAACATATTGTTCTTTTTTCACTACACAATTTATTAAAGGAACACTTCCCATATTTCATTTACCCCCCGTTTCTTTTTCCTTTTCCTTTTCCTTTTCCTTTTCCTTGGCCTACCGGCCTTCTTTGGCAAAAGACCGCGATCAAGCGCTTTCTCAGGCTTTTTTATAAATCGCTCTGTGTCAAGCGGCCTCCCTGTTTTGTTATAGCTACTGAGGGTCTTTAGATTAGATAAAACGCCTTGTCTTCATCGTCAAAAAAAGGCGTCTCCCCGATTGTTTCCACGTTGGATAATTCACAGTGTCCCTCTAATTCCACCGCTCCATTATCATTGATGGATTCATAATGATGCTTGTAAATCTGAAAAACTAATCTATATTACGTAAAAGATACTATACGGCTAAAGGATTATATACTTGAAAAAAGGCAATTATTGTAAAAATCCGTTGCTATGCAGAAACTATACGATATTATGAGTGTCGACAGGGTATAGCGCGCATTGAACAAATCGTAAAAGATAAACATAAAGGTACTCTTCAAGTACCCACCGGCGATATGATTAACGCTCAATCAGGACAAAATATTGAAAACTATAGATTGTTAGTCAACATAAAAGACATCCTAATAAGGAGGAAAAATGCAAAGTACCGCTTTAAAGAGAGAAGCTAAAAAGGCGATAGATGAGTTGTCAGAAGAAAAGGTGAAAGTTGCTATTGATTTTATAGATTACCTCAAGAAAAAAGAAGAAATGGAAGCAACCCTTGAAATACTATCCAGTCGTGAGCTTATGGCACAAATAGGGGAAGCGGAGAAGGCTATAAGGAAAGGCAAATTTAGCGAATTTGTTCCATGGGAAAAAGTGAAACGCAATGTATAAAGTTTCCTCTCACAAAAAGGCAGTCAAGTATTATGTAAGCCTTGATGATAAAGCAGCAAGAAGGATAAATAAAGCCATTGAAGCAATGAGCAATAATCCATTTGAAGGAGCGCATATCAAAAAACTGCGGGGGACACATGAAGGGAAATACAGATATGCAGTGGGTGATTTGAGAATTGTTTACAGGATTAACGAGGAAGAGAAAATAATCCTTATTGAAGCGATAGGGCCAAGAGGGAATATTTACAAGTGATTTCAAAAAAGGAATTTGAAAAAAAGAGGTGCTCAGGGGCGCCCTTCATAATTAAATTGACGAATTATGCTTTGATGAAGAGGGAATAGGGGACACTTCCCATATTTAATTTACACCCGATTCTTTTTCCTTGCGCATACTCTCGCTTTTTTTTTGCATACAGGGCATACAGAGGAAAATATCACACCCTAGGGTAGGCAATGCCTACCCCGCTTTCTCTTAAGAATAAAAGCGAGGGTTTTGGTATGAATGAAAAAAATTAAACACTGGATTAATATTGCTGAATATGACTTAGAAATTGCCTCACAAAATCAGAGGATTATGTAGTGGCAAGGCGTGCCTTGCCAGTTTTAAAATGAATGAATCCTGCCTCGGGCTTTACCGAATGGGTGATAGCGAATCCACCATTCCATTATCATTGATGGATTCAGCCTCGTACTGGCAAGGCACGCCTTGCCGCTACAGGTAAATACAATCACATTACGAAAAATTATAAATGGATGCATAAATGTACAATTCCGGCATGAAACCTCACAAATCCATCCGGTTAAAGGGATACGATTATTCACGGGCGGGAGCGTATTTTGTAACGATCTGTACACATAACAAGGAATGTATATTTGGTGCTGTAACGGATGGGAATTTGGCGCTGCATGAATTTGGCCGGATGGTTAATGCAGAATGGCTAAAGACGGCAAAAATACGTAAGAACGTCATATTGGATGTCTATATTATTATGCCGAATCATGTTCATGGAATTATTTTGATTATAGACGACGACGATGATAGCAAGGAACGCCATCATTTTAAAACCGGCACGGCACGCCGTGCCACTACAAAAGGCGATGGTTTAATAAAAATGGAATTTGGAAAACCAAAACCTGGTTCATTGCCGGTCATTGTCGGATCATTCAAATCCGCCGTCGCCAGGCAGATTAATTCAATGCGAAACACACCGGGAAAAGAAGTCTGGCAGCGTAATTATTATGAACATATAGTCAGAAATCAGGTTGAATTAGATCGTATAAGAGAATATATCGTTGCAAATCCGGCGCGATGGCGAATGGACAAAGAAAACCCCTATGGAATACCAGATGAAGAAGAGCATAAATTCTGGAAAGATTTTTCTTAAAAATACCCGTCGTCCCATTATCGTTGATAAATTCAGCCTCGTAGTGGCAAGGCGTGCCTCATACGCATCAACCTACGTTTACGGGAGCATTCCCGATTTTTTGTAACCCGTCATTTTAGTAGGATGAAAGGAGAATATAGAGGTCAGAGGTCAGAGGTCAGCGTTTTTCGCGTACTTCTGACTTCTGACGAGTGACCCATCCTGCATAAATAATAAGCTTTTTTACAAAAAATCGGGAATGCACCCTATTTGTTTTGAGTGGCGTAATGGTAACGCAGAAGAGGTCGAAATTGTTGATTATCATTAAGGAGGTTACATAATGGCTAAACGTCGTATTACTCCAGTTCACCCTGGGGTATATCTGAAAGAATTACTCGATGAATTAAAAATATCACAATACCGGCTATCACAGGACTTAGGTGTGCCTGCCATGAGGATCAATCATGTGGTACATGGCAAACGTCCGGTAACTGCAGAGCTTGCCTTGCGTTTAGGGCGCTATTTTGGTCAAAGCCCGCGCTATTGGATGAACCTGCAAAGCCGGTATGATATGGATATTGCCGAAGATGCCTTATTCGAACAGGTAACACGTGAAGTTCGCCCTTTAACGGTAGATTTATAATTCACAAGCGGCAAGGCATGCCTTTCCGCTACAATACATGGGAACAAGAACGAAAATATCCAAACCCCATTTTTTGCTATAGCCACTAAGCGTCTTTAGATAAAACGCCTTGTCTTCATCGTCAAAAAGACGTCTCCCCCATTGTTTTCACGTTGGGTGATATGGTGCGGATAATTCACAGCGCATACTCTTGCTATTTTTTTGGCATACAGGGCATACAGAGGAAAATATCACACCTTAACGTGCATGTCAAAAAACATGGGAAGTGTCCCTCTCTAAGACCATAAAAGCAGAGGGACAAATATTGCTACCACAAATTCAACCTTTTTCATACTTTTAAGTCCTTTCCGGTGCAGTGCACCATTATTTTTTTAGTCTGGCGTCTTATTGGGAGTACGCTTGTTTGAGACAACATCCTCTATTTACACAGCGATCCTTTCTGTTATCTCGCAACCAATGTATAGTCTCGCGCTTGCTGTTTATTCGAGAAATTCAATGCGTTTAATATAAGCCTCGGCTTTTCCTCCACCCTCCGTTGTAGTAGTGTCAACCTCAAGACATAAAGCAGATATTGCCGGAGCTTCTTCTTTGTAATATGTTTGAAACGCACTAGCCAAATCAAACTCTGAAATTACCGTTTCATTAAGTTCCGGATTACCTACACAGACAAAACGCCCACCGTCGTGAAAATATTTCCCTTTGTAAGGTATGTTAATTTCGTCAGCTTCTCCGAGAAACAGGCTTATGAAATAAGGTAAATCAGGGATCATAAAATACCCACTGGACAATTTATCTGAACCAAAAAATACATATAAACCCAAAGCCTGATTCCTCTTTCCGTTCTCAAAGGAAGCATCCTTCGGGTATTTACTGATTCCCCATTCAATGCGCACCTTAGAAACTTCCGGAATAATGACCTCCTTAAAAACAAGAAAACCTCTGACGGGTTGCTTTGTTTTAATAAACAACATTCCATCCTGAATAGATAATCCAATTTCCGGATGATACTTAGCGGCGCCCTCACAATAAAGCCCCTTCGATTCCAACCATTTACGGACAGGACCTCCTGAATAATCTGAAAAATCAATTACATATTTTACCTTCTGAGTATTTTCATTGTCTTGTTTTTCCAGGCTGTTGTCATTAGCATCCTGTGATGATTCATGGCTCTCAGCTTGTTTATTTTCTTCAGAAAAAACGTTTCCGCTCAAAACAAATATTACTATAAATATAAGACCTGCAATAAAACTTTTCATTTTCGTTTCCTCTCCTTTCATGAAAAATAATGAAAGGAGAGAAGTTGGGATTTAACATATACACTCCCAACTTCTCAACCGCTTAACTTTATAACCTCACGTTTTCAATTGCCCAAAACGCATTTGTAGTACTATTTTGCGGCGTCCTGAATTTTGTCACCAGCCTTTTCTACCTGTTGCCCGGCTTTTTCTAAGGCCTTATCTAATTCCTTGCCTGCGCTCTCCACCGAACCCTCTTTTTTCTGGCAGCCGGCTAACCCTGCAAGCAAAGCGCTTATTGCTAACGCTACCATAACATTCTTGCCAAATTTCATCATTTTATATTTCCTTTATTAAATACAAACTATATAAACGGGAATCTGACGGGATTTCCCTAACTCATGGGCTACGATTTTACCAAAAATTGTTTATATCACTTTCAAGTGTATCAAGGCGTCCTGAAATTTCGCCTTTTTCATCGGAGGTAAGGGGTTGGTCTTTTATCCGTTGCAAAAATTCCCTTCGGACTTCATCTAATCTCAATTGGAAGTCCCTTCCCCGGACACGCGGCAATCTTCCGATCAGCATCCCATCGTCAATCTTCCTCTGGAGCACGATCATCCAATCCTCAAGCCTTGTCTCATCGATTCTTGAAGGATAGGCACGCACCTTCTTGACCTCCCCTTCCAGCTCGTTCAGTGTCGCGATAAGGGGATCCCATTCCTTCTGCGTGGTCTTCCTTTCCCTCAGCACCGTATAATCCCTTCGGAGATTATCAAGTTTTGACATAAAAGCCTGAGATTCGTTAGGGGTTAATTCACCAGATCCCAACCCATTGCCAATCGTCTGCTGAAGCAAAAACATTCGATCCGAGAATTGTGTCTCATCGATTCTTGAAGGATAGGCGCGCACCTTCTTGACCTCCCCTTCCAGCTCGTTCAGTGTCGCGATAAGGGGTTCCCATTCCTTCTGCGTGGTCTTTCTTTCCCTCAGCACCGTATAATCCCTTCGGAGATTATCAAGTTTCATCAGAAAAGTCTGCGCCTCGTTAGGGGTTAATTCACCAGATCCCAACCCATTGCCAATCGTCTGTTGAAGCAAAAACATTCGATCCTCGGTTTTTCTTTCATTTTCAGGCCATCTTTGAGAATGATACACCAAATCACATT
>JBDIVL010000050.1:0-30823 GCA_039794405.1 Candidatus Jinrextremum sp.
AAGATCTTGCTACTGCGGAAGCTAATGAAGCAAAGGCAGTTATTGACTATATGATATCCTTGGGAAATCTGGATAAATCACAGGGTACGATCCTTGATACGTATAGTATTAAACTGGAAGAAGAGGTTGCTTAATATCTTTAAGGTTAACAAATGCAAAAGATATAAACCATGGTCAATCGTCTGGATTATAGTACTCAAGAGATGAAACCGAACAGTATTTTAGATAGGGTGGCACGGGGCCGCTCAAAAGGTAATTTTTTGCAAATTTATTCCCTACTTAGGTGTTTATAATAGAGGGTCTTCCCCACAAATAGGTGTTAAAACACAGCTTTTGTGGGTATACAGCACCACCGATGATACTTTTTGGACAGCCCCGTGATGGTTTAATCAAATCGTGGTTCATTTTGTTTTATTATGTGATGTTCGGTTTCATCTGTTGGATGCTATAATTCGGTTTTCAATGCATTCAATATTAAGGAATCAGGTTTTTACAATATCCCCATTTTATAAGAAAAGAGATATGTTAAAGGGAATTTGTGGTTCTCTGTTAATTATTATACTATCAGTATGGTGTGATTCTGTACTTCTGGGTATGGAAAATGCTCAAATGCCTCCGGCAAAGGTGGTAGTATCGGAAATCAGATCTGGTACGATAATCCCTGAAGTAGAATTTGTTGGAACGGTTTATTATTCACAGATTTCAGATGTTGCTTCCGAAATAAGTGGTAAGGTCGATAAGGTAAACTTCGAAGAAGGTGACAGAGTAAAAAAGGGGCATATACTGGTTAAAATCAATTCGGATTTACTCAGGAAAGATATTCAGACAAAGAGGGCATTACACGAACAGATATTAACTGACATCGAGCTGGCCAGAAGAGATTTTAAAAGAATAGAAAAGCTTTACAGGGAAGAAGCTGTAGCAGAACAAGTATACGATCAACACAGGCTCGGAGTAGCCGGTCTGGAAAAAAAGTCTGTATCAATGAAAACTGAGATTGAGAAACTTGAGGTAGAGCTTCGGAAAAAGATAGTGAGAGTGCCTTTTGACGGTGTGATTACAAAAAAGTTAATTGATTTAGGTGAATGGCTTTCACCAGGTACACCGGTAGCAACCATCGCAAGGGACGATGTTGTGGATGTTATTTTTAATGTCCCTGTGGATGTATTCACGTTAGCTCTCTCAGGAAAAAGTATCCAAATAAAAGCGTCTGGATCAGAACTGCCGGGGAAGATATTAGCGGCGATACCGCAGGGTGATATTCCGACCAGAACCTTTCCTGTAAAGATCCGTGTTGATAATTCTACATCACTTGTAGCGGGCATGGCGGCAAAGGTAATGCTTCCCAGGGGAACAGGAAGAAAAACTTTGATCGTGGAAAGAGCTGCCGTTGTTACCATGTTTGGTGAAAATGCTGTATTCGTCTGTATGGACTCACAGGTGAAGATGATTCCTGTGAAAGTAACAGAATACGATGGAATGATGGTAGGTATTGAAGCATCTGAACTGGAGGAAGGAATGAAGGTTGTGGTCAAGGGAAACGAAAGACTTAGGGACGGCCAGATGGTTGAAATACTTACCATTGATACCAAGCTTCTCACTGACAGATAAACGGGGTGGATTTTTGGATATCATTAAGTTTTCTATAGAAAAACCTGTTACTATTATCGTTGGTGTTATTTTCGTGGTACTCTTCGGTATCATCGGGCTAAAAGCCATGCCTTATCAGTTAACACCATCAGTTGTAGAACCTGAGATTACCGTTACTACCACATGGACTGGTGCCACGCCATATGAGATAGAACGTGAGATAATTGAGGAACAGGAGAAGGTGTTAAAAGGATTAAGGGGACTTACGAAGATGGAAAGCGAATCGTTTAATGGTATCGGAACGATTGCCCTGAAGTTTAAAATTGGTACAAATATAGATGATGCATTATTAAGGGTATCAAATAAACTTAATGAAGTACCCACCTATCCTGAAAATGTCGACAAACCAGTAATTAGTGCAACCGGTGCGGCTTCATCTCCCGTTGTATGGATGGTATTGAAAACTATTGATCATAATCCAAATTCTGCTTATACCTATAAAACTTATTTTGAAAACGAGGTAAGGCAGTACATTGAAAGGGTAGAAGGTGTGGCTGACCTCTTGGTCCGTGGTGGCAGGGAGAGAGAGATGCACATCGTTATAAAACCAGAGGAGCTTGCTGCCTATAAGCTTACTACAAAAGAGATCATACATATCTTACAGTCAGAAAATATAAATGTATCTGCCGGGAATATGGGTGTTGGACATAGGGACTACCGGATAAGGACAGTAGGAGAATTTAATTCAGTTGAAGATATTGAAAATATTGTAATCAAGTCAACGGGACAGGAGCGTATATTACTCTCTGATGTGGCCATGGTAAATTTTGGATATGAGAAGCTGACTGAGGCCATGATACATAACGGAACGGAAGGTATCGCAATTGGTATAAAACCTGAGCCGGGATCAAATGTCTTGAGTTTGACCAACAGGATAAATGAAGTGGTAACCTGGTTAAACAATGGAAAACTTAAGGAGAAAAGGATATATCTTGAATGGGTTTATGATCAGAGGCCGTATATAAACGGTGCGATTCAGCTTGTCAGAAAAAATATATTTTACGGTGGACTCCTTGCAATTATTGTCTTGCTTATCTTTCTCAAGAGTATAGCACCAACACTGGTTATTGCCATATCAATACCAATCAGCATAATCGGTACCTTTATTTTCATGAGTGCTCTTGGAAAGAGTCTGAATGTCGTAAGTCTTGCCGGTATCTCTTTTTCTGTCGGGATGCTTGTAGATAACGCCATCGTGGTGCTGGAAAATATTGACCGTCACAGAAAAATGGGCAAACCAGCCATCGAAGCCGCTTATTATGGAACAAAAGAAGTTTGGGGAGCAATACTGGCTTCTACCCTAACGACCGTTGCTGTTTTTCTGCCAATCGTATTTGTGCAGGAGGAAGCAGGACAGTTATTCAGAGACATTGCTATTGCAATTACTTTTGCTATAACCTTAAGTATATTTGTTTCTCTTTTGGTTATTCCCATGCTTTCAATGCATCTATTTAAACTGCAAGAAAAGAATCAATTCTCAGAAAGGAATACATATGTAAGCAGACTGCGAGTTATAGAAGAGTGGAGAAAAAGCAGAATGAGTGTATTCAATAAATATGATATAATAGAAAAAGCTGGCAATATGTTCTCAAATTTCTTTATGAAACTAGTTCAGCTTGCAATGAGGGGTCGGAGGAATAGGATAACAACCGTTGTTCTGCTTACGCTGGTATCGGTTGTAGCATCCGTGCTTCTGTTTCCAAAGATGGAATATCTTCCTCAGGGCAACAGAAATCTCATAATGAGTATCCTCGTTCCCCCGCCGGGTCTTTCTTATAAAGAGAGCCAGGAGATAGGAGAACACATCCATAACTATGTTACTCCCTATATGAAGAAAGACCACAGTGGCTATCCTGGCATCCAGAATATTTTTTACATCGGAGCAGAAACCATGATGGCCTTCGGTGCAACGAGTATCCATGAAGAGCATGTCCGGAAACTTCTTCCGTTATTTATGCAGATAATTAATACAATTCCTGGCATGTATGGGGTGTGTATGCAGGCAGGGATATTTGAGAAAGAGCTTGGCACGGGAAGAACCATCGACATCAATGTAAGTAGCGATGACATTCACCGGATTATAGAGGCTGCAGGTGCTATGTTTGGTATGATAAAGAAAGAAATACCGGATGCACAGATCCGACCGAAACCATCTCTTGAAATTCTCTATCCTGAGATTAAAATAATGCCATTCAGGGATCGACTGAAGGCTGTGGGGATGGATGCAAATGACCTTGGTATTGCCCTTGATGTCCTCATGGATGGAAGAGAGATTGGTGATTTTAAACAAGAAGGAAAGAAAAAGATAGACCTTGTATTGAAGGCATCTGAAGAGGAAATTTATACTCCTGAACAACTTTATAACTCACTTATCGCAATACCCGATGAAAAGGTATTGCCAGTGTACTCACTTTCAGGACTTGTGAGGACAACAGGTATTACCGAAATAAGACATCTTGAAAGAATGCGAACCATCACACTCCAGGTAACACCGTCGGAAAACATCCCATTACAGAAGGCAATGGAGGTTATTGATGGTGCAATTGTTCAACCAATGAAAAAACAAGGTATCCTTAAAGGGATAGATGTTACGATGACCGGTGCTGCCGACAAACTTACGCAAGCAAGAAAGGCGCTTCAGTGGAATTTCGTCCTTGCAGTGATCGTTACGTATCTTTTAATGTGCGCACTATTTGAAAATTTTATCTATCCATTTATCATTATGTTTACCGTTCCGCTGGCAGCAGGAGGAGGATTTATTGGTTTAAAATTAGTAAACATATTTATTACACCTCAACCCCTTGATATACTCACCATACTTGGTTTTGTAATGTTGGTTGGGATTGTTGTGAATAATGCAATCCTTATTGTTCATCAGGCACTGAACAACATTCGTTATCATGGTATGGAATATCGACAGGCAATTCTTGAATCAACAAGGACGAGATTAAGGCCAATTTACATGAGTGCTACTACCAGTATATTCGGGATGCTTCCTCTTGTTATAGCCCCCGGACCGGGTTCTGAACTTTATAGGGGACTTGGCAGTGTTGTCCTTGGGGGTCTTGCCTTTTCAACAATATTTACCGTCTTTATTATACCGGCTATGCTCATGTTTTTCATAAAAGGTGAAAAATCAGGTAAATATTTCTCTGTAAAAACAACTGGCTCCGGAGACATTCCGTAAGGTATCTATTCCATTACAGGTTTTTAACAACCATTCTTGTGTACTATTGAGAGTACACTGTTGTCAATCTACACTGCCCAAATTATTATGTGGATAGTTACTTACATAAAATTGTGAGAAAAATTTCCCGGCAAACTTTATGAAAACAAAGGATAGAATACTGAAAACCGGCCTAAAGCTTTTTTCTAAAAAGGGCTACCTCGGTGCTACCACAAAAGAAATCGCAAAAGAAGCAAGCGTTGCAGAACTTACCCTTTTCAGGTACTTTCCTTCAAAGGAAAAGCTTTTTGAAGAAGTAATAAATACCTATTCATTTCTCCCTGCTCTGAGAGGACTTCTTCCGGAGATTACGGAGTTATCATACGAAAAGGGATTGAGTGTAATTGCAAATAAATTTTTGGACTCACTTATGATGCGAAAGGATTTAGTGAGAATAATGCATTCAGAAATACACCGATATACAGAAAAAATCCATAAGATTTACCATTCCATTATTGATGAAACATTAAAAACTCTTGCATCCTACTTTGCCGAGATGCAAAAGAAAGGGATCTTAAGAACCTTCGATACAGAGTTAGGTGCAAGGGCGTTCCTTGGAATGTTTTTTTCATATTTCGATGCTGAAAATTTCTTATTACTTAAAAAATACAAACGTACCGATACGAATACTGTCATTAAAGAGTTTGTAGCGATCTTTATCAAAGGGACAATGAAATGAAATTTTCTCTTATGATAAGACATGGTTTTGTTTTGGGAATTGCAATTCTTGCAGTTTCCTGTTCCCGTGAGTCAATGAAGAATCATATGATGCCAGACAGCGTACCGGTTACCGTGGCTATGGCTGTACAAAAAGACGTTCCTATTCAAATACATACCATTGGAAACGTAGAGGCTTATTCCACGGTATCGGTTAGAGCGCAAGTTGAAGGAGAACTCTTACGTACTTATTTTAAAGAAGGTCAGGAAGTAAAAAAGGGGGATATCCTTTTCGTCATTGATCCTCGCCCTCTTCGGGCTTTGCTCAGGCAGTACGAAGCCAATCTTGCGAGGGATATAGCCCAGATGAAAAAAGCAGAAGCCGATGCCAGGCGCAATGAAGAACTATTCAAAAGCGGTGTGGTTTCCAAGCAGGAATATGACCGGTATTGGACTGAATTTGAAGCCCTGAAAGAAACGGTTAAAGCAGATGAAGCTGCTGTAGTAAATGCAAAACTTCAATTAGGGTATTGTTATATCCGTTCTCCTATACACGGGCGGGTCGGAAAGCTTTTTGTTAATTCGGGTAACATCGTCGAGGCCAACAATACGATATTGGTGACTATTAACCAGACGAAACCGATATATGTTGCCTTTTACCTGCCAGAGCAAAATTTATTGAAAATTCGGGAGCATATGGCACAGGGAAATATAAAAGTAGAAGCGATTATTCCTCATAATGGGATGAAACCAATTGAGGGAGAGTTAACCTTTATCAATAATGAAGTGAACAATTCTACAGGGACTATTCTCCTGAAAGCAGTCTTCGCCAATGCAGATGAATTACTCTGGCCAAGGCAATTTGTTAAAGTGGCAATAACGCTTACCGTGCGGCACAATGCAGTCGTTGCTCCCGCACAGGCAGTCCAAACTGGTCAGGATGGCAAATATATTTTTATTGTTAAAGCCGATTCTACGGTAGAATACCGTCCCGTCGTTTTGGGAAACAGTTTTGAACAGGAGACTGTTATTATAGAAGGGCTTCAGCCAGGAGAAAAAATAGTAACGAACGGTCAACTCCAGATTATTCATGGCAGTAAGGTTGAAATAAAAGGCAATTTAGAACGCTGGGCTCAAAATGGTTCAGGTATGGGCAATCAAGTCATTTCCCCCTAATCTCCCTTGAGAGAAGGAAGATTACCTTTCATACAATCTCTTGATCCGCTTAAATAAAATGGAGATTCCTGATCCGGTTCCCCTCCTTTCATTAAGGCAGCTTCTGGCAGGTTTGGGAATGTTTTTGTAAGCACCTAAGCTATCAAGAAAAAGGCTATTTACAGGTAAGATTATAAACAAAACTAAGAGAAGAAATTGATGAATATTTCAGAATTATTTATTCGACGTCCTGTCATGACGACAATTGTTATGGTAGGGGTACTCCTTTTCGGGATCGCAGGATATAGGCTCTTGCCGGTAAACGACCTTCCGAATGTTGATTTCCCTACACTCCTGGTAAATGCAAGCCTTTCCGGGGCAAGTTGTGAGACAATGGCTTCTTCTGTTGCCACTCCCCTGGAACGGCAATTTTCTACGATTGAAGGTATCAAGTCAATGACCTCTGTTAACTCTTTGGGTAATACCCAGATCACGCTTCAGTTTGATCTGAATCGAGACCTCGATGCGGCCGCCCAGGATGTACAGACAGCAATTATTCAAGCGACACCATTTCTCCCTCAGGATCTGCCACAGCCTCCCACGTATAAGAAGGTAAATCCTGCCGATCAACCTGTCATGTACCTTGCTTTAACCTCCGGTACGCTTCCTCTTTGGGAATTGAACGAATATGCGGATACCTTTATGGCCCAACGTATTTCAATGATTAGCGGGGTAGCACAGGTGCAAATTTTTGGGTCTCAGAAGTACGCTGTTCGTGTCCAGTTGAATCCTCATATCCTTGCCAATCAGGGCATCGGGCTTGATGAAGTAGGAAAATCATTGGAGAGTGAGAATGTAAACCTGCCTACAGGTACCCTATATGGATCCCATAAGGCATACACTATTCTGGCTACCGGACAACTGTTCAAGGCCGATCCTTATCGTTCAATCATTGTTGCTTACCGTGATGGTTCTCCGGTATATCTTGAAGAACTGGGAAAGGTCATTGACAGTGTTGAAAATGATAAGGCGCTTGCCTGGTATGTGAACCGGAATGGAGGTCAACGGGCAATAGTACTGGCAGTGCGGCGTCAGCCGGGAACAAATAGTGTTGCAGTAGCAAAAGCCATTAAGGAACTTTTGCCTATCCTCGAATCGTATCTTCCGCCATCAGCTCAGTTGCATATCCTCTATGATAGGTCCGAGTCGATCCATGAGTCCATTTATGATGTTAAGTTTACTATGCTGTTAACATTGGCTTTGGTTGTTATGGCTATATTTCTTTTCCTGCGCAATCTCTCGTCCACGGTTATACCCAGCCTGGCGCTCCCCCTATCTGTTATAGGTACTTTTGCAGTTATGTATCTGCTGGGTTACAGCATAGACAACCTTTCTCTCATTGCCCTCATTCTTGCAATTGGATTTGTAGTAGATGACGCAATTGTCATGCTTGAGAATATTGTTCGGCACATGGAGATGGGAGAGGGGCCTTTCCAGGCGGCATTGAATGGTTCAAAAGAAATTTGTTTTACTATCCTGTCTATGACACTTTCACTTGCCGCTGTATTTATCCCCGTGCTTCTCATGGGTGGCGTTGTTGGGAAGTTATTTCGTGAATTTGCAGTAACGATTTGTGTCGCAATCCTGATTTCTGGCTTTGTTTCTCTTACCCTTACCCCCATGCTCTGCAGCCGTTTTTTACTCCCTTTAACAGAGAAAAAATATGGTCGTTTTTATGCAGGTACTGAACGTATTTTCAATGGCATGCTTGCAACATATGAATGGAGCCTGAGAAAGGTTTTAAATTACCGTTTAGCTACCCTGATTATTTCTATCGTTCTCCTGGTTGTTACCGGTTACCTTTTTATGATAGTACCTAAAGGGTTTCTTCCTAACGAAGATCAGGGAACGATCTTTGCCATTACCGAAGCGCAGGAGGGAACTTCTCCCGACAAGATGGTGCAGCTTCAACAATACGTGGCTGATATTGTTCAAAAAGATCCAAATGTTAGGGACTTCTATTCGAGCGTAGGCGGTTCCGGGTCGAGTTCCAATCAAGGTATGATGTTTATCCATTTAATACCCCGCCCGGAACGTCGTCTTAGTTCCCTGGAAGTAATTGAAATATTGCGTTCAAAATTATCTGCCATTCCTGGTGTAAGGGTCTTTATGCAGGACCCCCCTGAAGTTCGTATAGAAGGCCAATTGACAAAAAGCCTTTATCAGTTTACCCTGCAAAGTCCTAACATAGAGGAACTCTACCATTATGCTCCAATGCTGGAAACGAAAATGCGTGAATTGCCCATATTACAGGATGTAACAAGTGACTTGCAGATAAAAAATCCTCAAATAAATATTGTCATTCACCGTGACAAGGCTTCAACCCTTGGTGTAACGGCCAAACACATAGAAAATACCCTTTATAATGCTTATGGTGATCGATGGGTTTCAACCATCTACGCGCCGAATGATCAATATAAGGTCATCATGGAATTAGAACCGCAGTACCAGATGGACCCAAATGCATTATCCATGCTCTATGTGAATTCATCAAACGGTTACCCTATTCCTTTACGTGCTGTTGCGACATTGAAAGAAGATCTTGGACCACAGACGATTAACCACATGGGACAGTTTCCTGCGGTAATAATTTCTTTTAATCTCAAATCTGGCGTTTCACTCGGCGAGGCTACGGCAAAGGTAAACGAGCTTGCACATGAAGTCTTGCCCGCCACCGTGAAGACCAGCTTTCAAGGTGCCGCACGTGAATTTCAATCATCGCTGAAGGGTTTGGGTACCCTTCTTCTTTTCACGATTTTAGTTATTTATATGGTGCTGGCCATTCTCTATGAAAGCTTTATCCATCCAATAACCATTTTATCGGGACTTCCTTCTGCAGGTTTTGGTGCATTGCTGACACTGCTTATCTTCCGTATCGATTTAAATGTCTATGCTTTTGTTGGCCTCATCATGCTTATCGGGATTGTGAAAAAGAATGCCATCATGCAGATTGATTTTGCCCTGGAGGCTCAGAGGAAGGATGGCAAGACCCCTATAGACGCGATCTACCAGGGCTGTGTGGTCAGGTTTCGTCCTATTATGATGACGACGATGGCGGCCTTTTTGGGTGCTTTACCTCTTGCGATAGGCTTTGCTGCAGGAGCAGAAGCACGTCGTCCGCTTGGTATTGTCATGGTAGGTGGCCTGCTCTTCTCCCAAATCATTACCCTTTACCTTACCCCCGTTCTTTATACGTATATGGATACTTTCCAGGGGAAGATGCAAAAACTGGTTACTATTCGCCACAGAGTGAATAGAGAAAAGATCTAGGGGCTGTCCAAAAAATCCCATTATTTCTTTTTACCAAATTAGTGAAACGATGGCTTGCTGTAAGTCATTAAATTTTTGTGATAATTCGTAAGTATCCGTGGCTAAAGTGCAGTTTTTAAGCTGTACTGTGTCCATTGGTTGTGTCCCTTCCCGTTATCCGGTTCCCATGATTTGGTACCAGCAGCTTGTAATCAACAACCGAAGTGATCTGCCCGTTTCAGTCAGAATGCCCTTCCTCGTTTTCAAATAAGCTCCAAGGACAGTACTTGATTAAATGAGGTTTTCTGTTATAGTATTACAGGATAGAGAAAAGACTGTTCAGGCAACCACAAGAGCACAAAGCATAGAGTACGGAATATAGATATAGAATAGAGGAGAAATGGATATGTTTGAAGGTTCCCTTGTAGCACTGGTAACCCCTTTTAAGAATGGTCGCGTTGATTATCAAAAGCTAAAGGAGCTTATCGAGTTCCACATCGAAAATGGGACGAACGGGATAGTTCCTTGCGGTACAACTGGTGAATCTGCTACCCTTTCATTTGAAGAACACGAACAACTGGTTGGTGAAGTTGTTACGATAGTGGCGGGGAGGATACCTGTTCTTGCAGGGACAGGTTCAAATAATACCGCAGAGGCCCTGCACCTTACAAAACATGCAAAAAAGGCCGGTGCAAACGGGGCGTTGCTTATCACACCGTATTATAATAAGCCTACTCCAGAGGGACTCTACCGGCATTACAGATTAATTGCAGAAGAGGTTGATATCCCTATTGTGATATACAATGTCCCTTCCCGTACAGGTATATCTATTTCACCAGAAACGGTAGCGAAGTTATCTGAGATAAAAAACATCGTTGGAATAAAAGAGGCAAGTGGAAGCATTGACCAGGCAACTCAGATATTGCAACTGTGCAATATTACCGTTCTTTCAGGGGATGACTCTCTTACCCTGCCGATCATGTCAGTGGGGGGAAGGGGAGTGATATCTGTGGTAGCTAATGTCGCCCCTTCGGATACAGCTGCATTAACCCGATACTGGCTGGAAGGGAATTTTGAGGCAGCCAGGAAGTATCACCATAAACTTTTCCCGCTTTCGAAGAGTATGTTTATTGAGACCAATCCTATACCGGTAAAAACCGCCTTGAGATTACTGGGAAGACTAAATGGAGAAATGCGTCTGCCGTTGTGTGAAATGACAAAAGAAAACGAAAGCAAGTTAAGCAGCGCATTGAAAAGTTACGGCTTAATGTCTGGCCCGAATAAATGAAAAGAGTTAAAATACGAAAATAGTATCATGAGACCATAACTAGCGAGGCGAAGCCTCAGACCGATTAAAGAGATTATGGACTGTCAAGCGGTCAGCTATCAGCAATTGAACAGAAGCTGCATGCTGACCACTGATTACTTATACAATATTGGTTACTTTCAGAACTTGACTCATCCGAGAAGATACTTAGATATGAAGTATTTAAGGAGCTCCATTTGGTAGATAAACAAAAGATCAGAGAAGCAACCCGCCTGTTTCTGGAAGGTATCGGTGACGATCCAAACCGTGAAGGACTCATAGAGACACCGGACAGGGTTGCCGATATGTGTGAAGAAATATTTGCCGGCGTTGGAAAGGACTCGTTTACGGAAATAAAAGTGTTAAAATCTGAGAAATATGATGAAATAGTCCTTTTAAAGGATATTCCTTTTTATTCAATGTGTGAACATCACCTCCTTCCATTTAGCGGTGTTGCACATGTGGCTTACATTCCTCAAGGAAACCGTGTAACCGGGATCAGCAAACTCGCAAGGGTTGTTGAAATAGAGGCAAAGCGCCTCCAGGTTCAGGAAAGGCTTACCACGGATATCGCAGAATCCATCATGAAGGCATTACGTCCCAAAGGGGTACTTGCTATCATTGAGGCTGAACACCTCTGCATGACGATGAGGGGGATAAAAAAACCAGGTACAAGGGTACAAACATCTGTGGTACGGGGCATCTTTCGTGATAATCCTGCTACCCGCGCAGAGGCAATGGCACTCATTAAAGGGTATTAACACTTTCTATACGACGTATCTTCACACATGAGTCGGGCTTAAGAAGAAATCACGGGAACCACAGATTGCACAGATAGAAATCTTAAATGAGTGCATGGGTATTTATAGTATCCAAAGGACGAAACGAACATTACTTAGGTTCTGTATATGTTGGTGATTTTAGCGTTAAAAGATGGTCTGGTTTGTCCGTGCTGATAGCTGATGTAATCAAATCCTGATTCATTTTATTCGGCTTCATTTTGGATTACTATAACACACTTATCCATTTATGAAATCTGTGGTTTTCAATCCCTTTTTATCTGTTTGAGGCTTTGACTTGCTGGCAAGTTTAGACCGAAGGCTTTACGGTTCACTTCAAAATGAAGCTTCATTTGAGAAATAACTCCACAATCGTTGTGATAGGCGGAGGGCCTGCAGGGAGCTTTTTTACCCATTTTGTCCTCAAATTTGCAAAAGAGTATGGGTATGAGATCCGTGTAATCATTCTCGATGGGAGGGATTTTATCCAAAAGGGGCCTATCGGATGCAATATGTGCGCAGGTGTTCTATCCGAAACCCTTATCAAAAAAATGGAATGCGAGGGGATCGTATTACCAAAAACACGTGTTCAGCAAGAAATAGGTGGTTATTATCTCCAAACACAGGAACGCGGTATCCCACTCCGTCACCCCGAACGTGGACATAATCCAAGAATCGTAACGGTCTTTCGTGGAAATGGTCCCCGGTTTTCAACGTTAACAGCTAATATCAGTTTTGACGACTTTTTACTGAAGTATGTTGTATCCGAGGGTGCAAAGGTTTTTCCTGCTGTTGTTGAAGAAATAGAATTACCAAAGGATCCACGTGATTTAGTAAACATCGTCTACAAGGAATCCGAGGTAAGAAAAAAATTGTCCTGTGATCTCATTACAGGAGCCTTTGGACTTAACACATCTCTTATCAAGAGGATTATTGGCGGGAAGTTTGGATATCGGGAGCCAAAATCAGTACGGACGTGTAATTCGGAACTCTACCTGGGACGATCCTTTATTCAGGAACGGTTTCAGAAAACAATTTACGTATTTGCGCTGGGAATTAAGCCGATTAAATTTGCTGTCCTTATACCCAAAGGCGATTACGTTACTGTTTCACTCATTGGAAATGAAGATATAACAAAATCGCATTTACTTGAGTTTATAAAACACCCCAAGGTGCGTGAACTCTTGCCCGAAGGATGGATGCTACCCAAAGACCTTTGTATATGCTTTCCAAAAATATCTGTATCTCATGCCGCACATCCTTATACCAACAGGCTGGTCATTATAGGAGATGCGAGTATCTCACGTACCTATAAAAATGGCATTGAATCAGCCTTTGATACAGCAAAACTAGCTGCACAAACAATTTTTAAGAATGGTATTTCAGAAGAAGATTTTCGGAAGGGATATTACAAGCCTGCTTTAAGACTCCTGGCACAGGATAATTTCTTTGGCAACCTTATGTTTGGCATTCATGACTATACTACATCAAGAAAACAGTTAGTGAATGTGCAGTTTGATCATCTTGAAAAACGGAAGGATGCCTGGGAATCTATTCAAATTAATGGTATTCTGTGGAATATGGTTACCGGTAATGCGAGTTATAAGGAAATATTTTCTAAAGCCATAGACCCGCGTCTCCATATTGCCATGTTTCCGTACATTTTTTCTGCTGTTGTAAGGCAAATAGGTGATTTTTTTAAAGATCATATAACTTTGAGGGGTCGTGTAACAGGGCACAGTAGAGCTCCTGCCTCTATTTCTTCACAAAGGGGAATTACAAGGGCAGTAAAGAACTTGTTAAAAATAGGTTCGTTCCCGGAGAAATCTGAGCTAGGTCCTCTGAGGGATGGCCAGACAGTTGTTATTATTGGTGGAGGACCGGCAGGCAGCAGTTGTGCTATCCGCTTAAAGAACCTTGCCAAAAAACAAGGTATAAACTTGGACGTTATTATTTTTGAATTGAAGGATTTTGAGGGTGGTCTTGAACACAACGAATGTGCTGGCGTTCTCTCTCAACCAATTGAACATATTATTGAAGATGGATTAGGAATCCCTTTTCCCTGGCATTTGGTTAAAAGAGAAGTACCTGGCTATTATCTCCACACGAATGGCCATGTCGTAAAACTTGAAGGAGGAGGGGAAATCTCTTACGCCCTCAGGAGAATTCAGTTTGATGCCTATCTCTTGCAAAAGGCGAAAGAGGCCGGGGTAACCGTTATTCAGAGCAAGGTTACCGATGTGGAGATAGGTAAACAGAAGATTACTGTCTATAGTGAGACAAAGCATGTCCTGGCGGATGTTGTAGTTGGTGCATTTGGTCTTGAAGAAGGTACGAATAGAGTATTTGAAAGTGAAACGCCTTACCGGTCACCAAAGTTTTTATTAACCATATTAACCAAATTTCATCCCATGGGAAAATCCCATGATTTAGAGGCAACGGATGGATACATCCATGCCTTTTTACCCTCTCAGAAAGAGATAGAATTTGGCGCCATTACGCCGAAAGCCGATCACTATACCATCAATATCGCCGGGGCAAAGATTTCTTCAAGGTCTATGGATGAATTTCTGCGCTTACCCGATGTATTAAAGGTGCTTCCAGAAAACTTCAAAGGATCTTTAGATCATCTTGACTACCATCGGGGTTGCTTTCCTATTAAGCCGGCGAAACATTTCTTTGGGAACAGATATGTCGTCATTGGTGACGCAGCCGGTCTTATCCGGCCTTTTAAAGGGAAAGGGGTCAACGCTGCTTGCTTGATGGGTATAAAAGCAGCTGAGACAATGATGGATGTCGGCATATCTAAAAAGGCTTTTCAAACTTACATGGATAGTTTTCATGAGGTCGCAAAGGATCTTCCTTATGCTAAAGCGGTAAGGAGGTTCGTCATTTGGGGGGCCTCATATGGTTTTCTCGCACCCATTATTCAAGTTGCAAAGGATCATCCGGCATGCAAGAGGGCACTATTCGATAGTGTATCGGGCAAAAAACCTTACCGGGAGATTTTGCTTGGCACCATAAATCCACGTCTCTTGCTCAGAATACTCCTCACCTTCATCCAGTGGCTCATAAAGCGGATTACAGACAGATAAAGCAAGTATGTCAAACCTGTTCCTGGCGGGTCCTTTTCTGGCATGACCCAGGGGTTCAGGAATGCAAAAATCCGGAATGAGATGGATTTATAGGAATTTTTATTTTCTATAAGTGGTTTGTGTCCTAAATCATGTGTAGAGTAGACAATGCCAGCTCCACCCAGCTAACCATGAGTTCGCCAAAAGCAATAAGTTCATATTGAACCTTAAGCTGGGGGCACAGGGCATATGCATCAAGCTAAGAAAAATGTAATTACTCAAAATTCTGTTGAAGACCTCCCCTTTATCCCCTCCTTCCGAAGGAGGGGAATGGGGGGATAAAAATTCATAAAATTCAACAGCCTGGTAGGATGGGTCAAGCGGAGCAGACCCATCAATGTTGTAGAACATTTTTATTTAATGGGTGCGCTGTCGCTTCACCCATCCTACAGAACTTAAGCTCTCTCTATGACCTTCAGTCTTGACTATACGCTTTCCAGCCCTTTGGGCCTTTGTTGTTAGATAAAACGGGTATTCAGAACAAAGGACTGAAAGGCCGTAAGAGTATAACAGAGGGTGAAGCCCTCTGATAAGAAACAAAAGATATCAAGCCCTGAAAGGGCGAAAGAATATCTTTTTCGGTATATTAGCTTAGCTTGATGCATATGGGGGCTCAGGGACACAAACAGTTGAATAAAAAACTTGATTTTCATTAATAGATATAATAACTTCTTAACCGCAAAACAATATCTTGTTCAAGTATAAATTGTAAAGGAGACCTTATGAAGTTAAAGAGTATTATATTTATTGTAGTTTTATTTATTTCAACAAATGTGTTTGCAAAACAATATTTTAGTATAGAAGACAACCAAAAAGTTGAAATTACCTTTGACGCCATAGATGTTGCTGCTGGAGCGATCGAAGAACAGCTAATTACAGTATCTGATACCGAAAACAAAGAATACTCAGGCGTCCTAGCATATATAACACAAAATAAAGTTCCAAATGACTGGAAAAGGATGCTACCATACGAAACTTATGTAAATCCTAGTTTTCGTTATCGATATGAAATAGGTTATTCTCCCAGCAACGGAGTAATCGCTGTAATAAGAAGATTAGATAATCGTAGCGAGTCTGAAGATTGGGAAGTTTTAGAGGAAACGATAACTCTGGAATGGTATCTCATTAAAAACAAACGATCGAAGGATAAGAAAGACATGATAAAAGAACCTATAGGGTAAAGATGTAAATATGGTTCTTATAAAGTAAAAAAGGAGGAATGAGATGAGGAATTTATTTGGAATATTCTTCGCAATATTATCTTTAGCTAGCACGGCTTCAGTCTGTAATGCAGGCAATATTGAAGTGTTTAAGAAAGCCACATATGATTTGACGCTTAAAAATAAAACGATAAAAGCTGGAAGCAGTATAGTTGAGACCTTCGATATCGATACCATTAAGAATAAATTACCAGATCAAATATTTTCAACCGTTGAAACTGGTGAATGGGTATACAATTTACCTTCCGATGTCGGGGTGTCAAATGCCGACAAAGAGATGGACAAAATAATTGAGTATTGGGAAGTCAGCTTCGCAAAGGTTAAAAATGGTGGCAAAGTAGTCTTTAGCAGAGTTATAACAAATAATGATTCAGTAGATAGGGATTCTTATACTTGGAATTTAAAGGTAACATGCAGGTTTGTAAAGTATAGATAACCTTGTAGCCAAGGTAGGGTAGGCACCACCTACCAAAAGCAAATATTGAAAATTGAATAGGCACTCTGGACTGATCATCTGTGAGACTGCCAAACTGGGTAGAAAAGGCCGAATCCTAGTGCTAGGTATTATCGCCCTTTATTCCAGATTAGAATGTCTTTTATCCATATCATTTTCAGAACTGTTCAATCTCGTTACAAGCGAGAGAATAATTCCATCTAAATACACAAGGCATGCTTGTTCGAAAAGTGTACTGCGGAATTGGATTGATCCGTCGTTCTTATAATTTGTGCTCACTTCCTGGACAGGCAGTTCGATAACAACATCTGCCTGTCTCGCCAGTGGAGAATTTTTGTGAGAGGTTACAGCCACCAGAGTGGAACGTGATTTTTTAGCCAATCCTGCAATATAACAGGTAATATGGGTACTGCCGGAACTGCTGCAGGCTATCAACAAATCTCCTTCATCAATATTTGGAGTAGTAGCATCTCCAACGCAGTAGGCATTTAAACCAATGTGGGTAAGTCTCATGGCAAAGGTGCGTGATACAAGGCCTGATCTTCCCTGGCCTGTAACAAAGATATTCTTTGCGCTGAGAAGAGACGAAATAAACCGCTCATAAGCTTTCTCTTCGATCTTTTCAAGTACTGAATGAATTTCATCTAAGATAATTTGTGTAGTTGTTTTAATACCTATAAAGTTATTCCCAATTTTCAATTTGGCTTTCCTCTTATAGTATTACTCTGTAAAAATTTCTTTTTTCTGCTATCTATAAATCTATCCTTGATTATGGAGTAATGAAACAATGGAGTATTGGAGTTTCTTTCACTACAATACTCCGTTCCTTCGCCGCTCCATTACTCAATAATTAAGGATCTTGATCGCGGTTATGCTGTGCTAGGAATTCGTTAGAATACTTGTAGTTAGATTCTATCATGGCATGTATGATATTTCAAGCGGGCATATCGATTCATTTATTTTTATTGCTCTCTTCCCGAATGTGTGTTAGAATTTTATCCACTTAAAAATTGTAGCCGTACGGAAAAAAAATTCATTCTCCTCTCTATTTGCAAGGAGCCTTTTACATGGGACACCTTTTAGTCAAGCTTATTAGCCTTTATGAAATTGCACTCATTATCAGAATTGTACTTTCATGGATACCGCACAACCCCTATAATCAGGCCGTACGTTTTCTTTACAAAATTACCGATCCTGTGTTAAACCCCGTACGTAAGTTTATTCCGCCTTTCCGGGGTATAGACTTTTCTCCGGTGCTGGTATTTATTGGCTGCGGCATTCTCAAGCGGATCGTAGCGGGAATATTCTAATTTTGCACCAGTGCATGAATATTTTCAACCTGGAAAATCCCTACAGAAAAATACCCCGTGCATGAAGGTTGTAAGCCATTTCCTGTCAAACTGTCTCTGCCAGTTTTTTGTTCGAGGTCCAAGCCAGCATAGTTATAATGAACGCATTATTTTATAGTATTACCGTGTCCCCCTTTTCGTATGCTTTTTGAAATATTTTCTAAAAGATCCGAAATTTCAAAAACCAAATGACAAAGAAACTCCAATCACCCAATCTCATTTCGGATTTTAAAATTTGATATGTATGAAGTAGCCCCTGAAAAATGCCTATGGTAAATACACCCAAAAAGATCGTGATAATGGATGTAGATGGAGTCTTGTTTAGAGGCCAGTTTTTTTTGCATTTGGCACGTTATCTGGGGGTGTTGATATGTATTCGAACGGCACTGTTATGTTTCCTTTTCAATCTGAATAAAATATCTATTGAGGAGTTGCTAACAAGGGTATATGCTCGTTTTAAAGGTGTTACTCTTGAAGAGGCAAAAAAGATTTACCAGGATATCCCCGTGATAAAACACGCAAGGGAAACAATTGAAACCTTACGGGACCATGGGTATTATGTCGTTCTCATGAGCAGCGGAGTGCCTGATATTTTTGTAAAAGACCTTGCTACCCGGATATCGGCAAATAGTGGTTATGGTATAGAAATTGGTATCCGTAACAATCGATTAACAGGTGAAGTATATGGACTCCTCTCGAACCCCAATGGTAAAAAGGATCTTACTGAAGAAATATTAAGCAAAAACAACCTCACCTGGCAAAATACTATCGTACTCGTAGATGATCGCAATAATCTCGATATCATGAATAGAGCGAGTATCAATATTGGTGTCAATGCCCATTACGCTGTTCGCCGGCGTGCAAATTATCTTATTGACAGCAAAGATCTCGCAGAAGTGCTGGATATTTTGGATATTGTAGATGCCGGTACGTATAAAACATTATTTGCAGGTATGCGCAAGCAACTTACACATTCCTGGCATCAGGAAATGAGAAGAAAGCTTGTGCATATTCTTATTGCATGTGTACCGATATTCTCGGGCCTGATTTATCATACAACACTTACCGTACTTTTTGCTACACTGATTATGTATTCAATTTCAGAATGCCTGAGGATCAATGGATACTCATTTCCTATTATAGGAAAAATTACAAAATCCAGCCTCCGCAAGGTGGAAGAACGGGGTTTTGCACTTGGACCTGTAACCCTTATCTCGGGTGCAATGTTGTCTTTACTTTTTTTTCCTGCAGTTATCGCAAATACCGTTATCTGGATTGCAGCGTTTGCAGATACGGCCGCTACATTAATCGGGAGAAGCCTGGGTAGTCACCGTCTCCCTTATAATAAGAAAAAAAGTTTCGAGGGTACACTTGCTGCCTGGATTGTGGCTTTCTTTTGTGGTTGTATTTACTTACCGGTATTTCCTGCTTTACTTGTAGCGTTCTTTTCCAGTATTATTGAGTCAATGCCACTCAGGTCTCTCGATAACCTTCTCATGCCAGTTGGTGCGGGAATTTTCTTGGTGTGTCTTGGATATTCCTAATGCGTATTCTTGGTATTGATTATGGTGAAAAAAGAATAGGTATTGCAATCAGCGATCCGCTCAATATTACAGCACAGGGATTAATGACTATAGAACGCACCCGTATCGAAGAGGATATACAAAAGATAGTAAATATTATCCACGAGAAGGAAGCCGGAGAGATTGTTATCGGTTTGCCAAAGCGCATGGATAACACCCTGGGAGAGAAGGCCTTCGCTGTTTTATCATTTATTGATTTTTTAAAGAAACAAACCCATATCCCCATCCATACGATTGATGAACGACTCAGCACCGTTAGGGCAAACAGGGCCATGTTAGAAGGGGATCTTTCCCGGAAAAAACGAAAAAAACGGGTCGATGTAATTGCTGCTCAGTTAATATTACAGAGTTATTTGGATATGGTTAAAAGAGAAGGGGACTAATAAAACCTGGTATGGCGTAGCCGCACCGCAACCGAACGAAAAGTTGTAAGTTACAGCATTCAGCAATCAGCCATCAGGACGAAACTGCAGGCTGACCGCTGATAGCTGAATACTCACAAAAAACATACATAAATAAAGAAGTTTTACGCGGTAATACTATAGAGCCAATGGTTTGTGGCTATCCAAAAAACTTTTGCAATGCCAGGTAGAATTTATTGTCAATAAAGGTAGTATGGTTTAAATGAATAATACCGTTTATAGAAAACCAGAACTTGTTGCACCAGCGGGAGATATTGAGAAGCTCAGAACGGCGATTGAATATGGTGCGGATGCAGTGTATGTGGGCGGAGAAGGTTTTAATTTGCGTATGGGTGCCACCAATATGACCTTACAGGAAATAAAAGAAGCCACAGCCTTCGTTCATGAGCGAAGTAAGAAAATATATCTTACCTTAAACATCTTCGCGCGCAATTACCACATTCGTGGTATACGTTCTTATCTGGAAAAACTTGCTGAAATCCCATTAGATGCTGTAATTGTTTCAGATCCAGGTATTTTCCTGACCGTTAAGGAAATTGCGCCACATATTCCTATCCATCTGAGTACACAGGCCAACACTACTAATGAGAAATCTCTTGAATTCTGGCATCAGCATGGTATTAAGAGGACTGTGCTTGCCAGGGAATTGACTTTAGGAGAGATTAAAGAAATCACCAGCAATTCCCGGATAGAGACGGAGGTATTTGTGCATGGCGCTATGTGTATGTCATACTCCGGACGTTGTCTCCTCAGTAGTTTTCTCAGCAACCGTCATGCAAATCTTGGCGATTGTTCTCATTCGTGCCGGTGGCAATATGTCCTGAAAGAAGAAAAACGGCCACATGAGGCATATCCCGTTGGAGAAGATGAGATTGGTACCTTTATCCTGAGTTCCAAAGACCTTTGTATGATCCAGCATATTCCGGAGTTGGTCCGTGCAGGTGTTACCGCATGGAAAATAGAGGGACGTATGAAAAGTCAGTATTATGTCGCCGTGGTTACAAGGATATACAGAGAGGCATTGGACCGTTATCTTGCCAACCCTCACGAATATGTATATGATCCAAAATGGTTGTCGGAACTTGAAAAAGTCAGCCATAGAGAGTATGGAACGGGATTCTTTTTCGGGAACCAGGGATATAACAGCCAAACAACACATCCCGGAAATTTTTATATAAAGGAATATGATTATCTTGGCACAATTCATAATGTTTTTTCTGATAATCTCGCGGAGGTTTTTCTAAAAAACAGAATTTTGAATAACACTTCTGTAGAAATCATGGGAAAGCGTTTGAGTGAAGATTTTAGCCAGGTATTGCTAGACATCAGAAACGAGTATCATGAGCCTATAGAAGAAGCCCATGCGGGACAAAAAGTACTCGTGAAGGTCTCACGGCCTGTACAGAAATATTTCATGCTGAGAAAATGCGGGTGAAAGAGAAATGTGGATGAGAAAAATTGGGAAGAATATGGTAGGGGTGAGCCTTATACTTATGGGCTGTGTGATGCTTGTTGTGCCGGGTCCGGGTTTATTGACACTCCTAACGGGACTTTATATTACGGATTTTCCAGGCAAGGCTTCTCTTGTGGGTAAGATAAAGAGATCGAAATTTTACCATCGTTATGCAACAAATATTGAATCGAAATTAAGCTCTGGTAAAATAAAACTAAAATCAATGTTTAAAAGAAAGATCAAATAAATGAGCATGAAAACGAATATTCTTGTTTTACTTGTTATTTTTGTAGCAGGTTGCAGTTCTTCCCAGTATTTGAAGAAGCTGTCGCCCTTCAAGAAGGAAGAAGTCTCCCTTGAACCCAAAAAAGGTGTGCAGCCTTCTCCGGGAGAGAAAAGTGAAGAAATATTTGTATGTGCAGGTGATATTGATGTTACCTATAAAACGTTAGGCATTGTTAATCTTGGAGAATTCGGTTATTCAGGTCATGATATTCTGGCCTATAAAATCAAAGAAAAGGCCTCTGCCGTGGGCGCTCAGGCAGTAATTAATGTCCAGTATGATACCGGTGCCTCAAAATCATGGAAAGGATACGGAGAATTAGGAGGTACAGATTATGGTGTCAAATATACTTCGTGGTGTAAGGGAACAGCGATTGTGTTTATAGAATCCCATGACCCTATAGGGCTTCTTACAGGTAACATTACCAAACAAAACAGGGAATGGTTTGGATTAAAAAAACAACAAACGGGTGCGATCGTCGTAAATATTATGCCCGAAAGCATTGCGGCAAATGCAGGAGTTAAGGTAGAAGATATTATTACAGCATGGAATGATGAAAAGATTGAAAATAAAAACCATCTCAGACAAATGATGGAAAAAAATGCCGGAAAAGAGGCCAAACTAACCTTGCTTCGCTCAAGGGAAATCAAAATGGTAACCTTATCTGTACCTCAATTTGAGCGCAGTCGTGTCGCTTCCTCTGCGTACAGGCCGTCTTCCGGGGAACAAATATCCGCCACCGAAAAGAAAGGGACCTCATTAAACGGGCGGGGTCCCGATGGTTCCGATATTCATAATGAGGTCGGTGACCTTTACCTGAGAAAAGGGATGTATGATGAAGCAATAGAAGAATACAGAAAGGCTGTTGAAGCAGACCCAAACAACGCCATAGCTCATTTTAACCTAAGTATTGTATATGGTAAAAAAGGTATGAAGGAAGAATCAGATGAGGAGTTTGCGACATACAAAAGATTAAGGCCAAAGAGGAAATAATTATTATCATTATAAAATATCTCTTCGTAACATTCATTCTCGGTTTTTTTCTCCTGCAACCACTGTCCGCCGCTGAATTACTTAAGAATGGAGATTTTGAATCAGGAGACGTTACAGGCTGGAAATATTGGGAAACGTATCCATGGGATGGTGATGGCGCCCCTGTAGAATCGCCAGCCCATGCATCCATTGCAGTGTTTGGCACCGTAGCCACTTTTGCAGTTCATGCCACAAGCGGTTCTTTTGCTGTGGCACAGCAAGTTAATTCCGGAACGGCAAGAGGGGGGCTTTATCAGGAAGTGCGGGTAATTACAAATACTCCTTATACCTTAACGGGTCATATGGCGTTTTACGGAGATGATATCGGTGATGTAACTATTGTGGGGATTCTCGACGGTACATGGAATCCAGCACAGGCCTTTACCGCTGTAAACAGAAATTATATTGGTGGAAATACCCACGTATCGTGGGTTGAATTCTCTCTTACCGTTATTCCTTCTAAAGATATAGTCACTGTCTTTACTGAAACACGACAGGACTGGGTACATGGAAATGTGACAGGGTGGTACGATAATCTCAGCCTGCAGCCAGCTTCAGAACTCACAAGGTTTCCACAACGCGATAAGGATGATTTAATGCGCAAAGATAAAGGGCATTAAAAACTTTATAATTCCGAAATCCGAAACAAATCCTAAAACTTAAATGTCCGAAACACTTTGAATTTCGTTCATATAAATTTGTTTCGGATTTCGTGTTTCGGACTTTATCCCTTCCGATCCATTCTGGTTAGGAATTTCAAACCGGTGTGATGTTTCGGTGTGTCCGCACACCGAAACCTGTGTTGGTACTGATTTGTTTCGGTGAGAGGACTCACCGAAACATCGTGAATTCTCCCCTTTCTTAACTCATTTCTACCCACAAGTCAGGGGATTTGAGGTTTTGCGACAACGTCCAGGCCAGGTGGCACGGACAAACTGGTTTGTCCGTGTCCCCAAAGTTGGTTCAATTGTCCGCGATTGAACCGAAACGTTTTGGCATGTCTCCCATGCCTGATACTAATAAAAACATATAGGCCAATGCCGAAATATGTGGTTCAATCTACAAGATTGAGCCAACCCTGAGTTCGCCAAAGGCGATAAGTTCATGTATAGGATTTCAAAGTTTTTCGTAATACCATATAACACACCCCCTAACCCCTCTCAAGAGGGGAATCAAAAAGTCCCCTCCTGGGAGGGGTAGGGGTGGGTAAAAAGTCGTTGGGTTTTTGCCTTTTAAAACCCAATCTAATTTAATGCTTAGGAAATTCAATGTTTTGTTGTAGGGGCGAACCTTGTGTTCGCCCAAATGGGAAACAAACAGAAACATTTGAATTGTCCAGGGCAAGGGCGAACACAAGGTTCGCCCCTACTGCGGTCACAAACAAAGTTGCCGAAGGCCTAATTAAATCAGCTTATAGCTGGGGGACGAACCCAGCACCACACTTTCCGGTTTATTCAGGCCCGGTACTTACCCTTCACTCATCATCTTTGCCCTCACCAATCTTAGTTCTTCATAAGAATAGCCGTTTCCCAGTTTTTCCTTTACCGGGCTTAATAAGCTTGTGCCGAGACTTTGTAGTGCTTGCCTGATCTGCTGTTGTTTTTTGTGGTCAACAATGCTCTCTATAGAGATATCTTCACCATCCAGAATAAGTTTTTCGAGATGGGAGACGATCGTGGACAGGGTTAAATCTCTTTTTTCTGCAATTTCGTGAATTGTAAATCCCTGCCGGTAAAGTTCCCGTGTTTCTTGAATGGTGGAAGTCTTTATCTGTTTCGGGGCGATCTCAGGATGTTTCGGGGCAATTTGTCTTGGCTCAATATGGCTTTGCCTGCAGTAATCGATGATTTCCTCAAGAAAAACTTTTCCATATTTATTCAGTTTTTGTTCACCAATACCACTAATCCTGCGTAAATCGGGCAAGCTGTGGGGATAATAAGCAGACATTTCCTTTAAGCTGGTATCATGAAAGATAATATAGGGAGGTATGCCTTCCTGATCGGCCAGCGTCTTTCTTAAAACCCTCAAATGCTCAAATAAGATACGGTCGTAATCCTCATCCTTCTCATTTTTCTGCCGGATTGTGAGTGTTTCCTCTGGTTTTGTTAAAAATATCTTCTCATTCCGCAAAAGGATGTCCCGACTTTTTTCATTGAGTTTCAGAATGGGATATTTATCTCCATCGAGTTTTATGTACCCTAATTGAATTAATTCCCGGATTAATGCCTGCCACTGTGGTTTTGCATACTCTTTCCCAATACCATATGTCTTGATCGTATCATGCCGGTTTTGCAATATCTTTTGATTTCTCGAACCCTGCAGGACATCAATAACATACTGTATTCCAAACCGTTCACCCGTTCTGTAGATGCAGGATAATATCTTTTGTGCAGCAACCGTTCCGTCAAATCGTTCTTTTGGTTCCAGACAAACATCACAATTTCCACAGTTTGATGTATCAAAGCTTTCACCAAAATAGGCCAATAATAACTTTCTCCGGCAAACGTTACTTTCACAATAGTTTATTAACTCCTTTAATTGTTTATAAGCGGCCTGTTTTTCGTTTTCATCTGTCTTCTGGTTGATGAAGTGTTCTATTTTGAATTTATCGGCATAGCTAAAGAACAGGATACAATCGCTTTTTAATCCGTCCCTTCCTGCACGTCCCGTTTCCTGATAATATCCTTCGATACTCTTTGGTAAATCGTAATGGATTACATACCGCACATTTGGTTTATCAATGCCCATACCAAAGGCTATTGTTGCTGCGATAATCTCGACATCTTCGCGGATAAACCGTTCCTGGTTTTCTGTTCTTGTTTCAGGAGATAATCCTGCATGGTATGGTAATGCACGATATCCTTGTGCCTGTAAACTCCTGGCTATGCTTTCTACCGTTTTTCGGCTTTGACAGTAAATGATTCCGGATTCCCTCTTTCTGTCTTTCAGATATTGAAGTATTTGGTGATACGCATTGTCCTTTGGTTTAATTTGGTAATGCAGGTTTTTTCTGTTAAAACTTGCCTTGAAAATCTTGTAATCGGACAGTTTTAGTTGTTTGATAATATCTTCTTGAACGACAGGGGTAGCAGTGGCCGTTAAAGCCATGACGGGTACTTCGGGAAATACCTCTTTCAATAACTGCAATTGACGATATTCAGTCCTGAAGTCATGTCCCCATTCGGAAATACAATGCGATTCATCAATGGCGAACAGACAAATATTTAGTTGCTGTAAAAATTGCAAAAAATCCGGCATGACTAATCTTTCCGGTGCAATATAAAGGATCTTTACCTTATTGTTTAAGAGGCTTTGTTTCCTCGCATCAATTTCATCATAATTCAATGAGCTGTTAATAAACGTTGCCGGAATACCGTTGGCCAGCAATCCATCTACCTGATCCTTCATTAAGGCAATTAGGGGAGAAACGACAATGGTAACACCGCTAAAAAGAAGTGCGGGTAACTGATAGCATAAAGATTTGCCGCCGCCTGTTGGCATAAGGATAAAGATATCTCTCTTGTTGAGTATATCTTTAATAATATCTTCCTGGAGCGGGTAGAAGCTTGTATAACCAAAATATTTTTGCAATGTCCTGGTTATCGTTTCGGTGTGTTCCTGTTTATTTTCGTCTGTTTTGTTCCTTTCCATTTACTTTTTTATTTTAACACAGAAGAATGTAAATATGTACTGATTTTCCAACGTAGGTATTTGATTTTATTCTTAATTTTGTTCTGTAGAGGTTGTTGTGGTATAGATGTAATCCCCTTTAGGGGTATCGTCTCCATTCGCTTCATTTCCTGCAGCATAAAATGTTACAGGCTCCAGTATTTCGGAGATCGGTGCAGTCCATTGTACACGCCAACTGGCATTACCATATTGACTGCTGCCTACTGTGGTATGTTTTATATAATTTCCATTAGTAGTTTGGGTAGTATCATCGATACTGTTAAAGGTGCCGATATGGTTGTTGTTTGTGTCTAAGGCAGAAAGTTCGAAACCATGTTTAGCAGTGCTGGAATTATGAAAAGACACCTGTATAGTAATAACCTCACTCTGGGTGTAGCGAGGAGGTGCGAAAATCGAGAATTTAGCATTTCCCGAATTAAGGGTATGAGAGTCATGGCAGCCTGCATCATAACACGTTTTGTAATTATCGGCAGGTGAACCCGTTCGTCCATCAGGAGGACCGAGTGAATATGCAAATAATTTGTTTAAATATGAATGAAAGATACTACAAACAACGAGAAAAAGAGGAAAGGATAAAACGGATAGTTTAAAGAGTATCGTTTTCATGATGAAGTTTCCTTTCATGTAACTTACTGCGAAATGTGACTAGCTAAAATATTTTATCAGATTGACAATTAAGTATTCTATGATAAACTTTCAACACATATGATCAAAATAAATGAGGAAAAACAGAATGTCATTGATGATATGATACTTATTCCGGAAGGTCCTTTTCTCATGGGAAGCACAAAAGAGGATATTGACAGGTTATTGGATCTCGATCGCAACATTGAGACCAGCCGGCTGGATAATGAAATACCACAGAGAGAAGTCTTCTTGAGTGCCTACCTTATTGATAAGTATCCCGTAACCAATGCCCATTATAAAAGGTTTGTCGAATCTGGCGGTTATACTCAAAAGATTTTTTGGTCAGAGGCGGGATGGCAATATATCTCGCAGTCGAATCCATTGGAAGGTGATAGTTTGGATGACATTTTTCACGGTGAACACGATTGTCCCGTTGTAAATATTTCATGGTATGAGGCAGAAGCATTTGCAAAGTGGGCAGGGAAAAGGCTTCCGACCGAGGCAGAATGGGAAAAAGCAGCCCGCGGTATTGACGGGAGAATGTATCCATGGGGTAATGAGTTTGATAAAACGAGATTAAATTGTGCCGAGATCAAGATTGAAAAGCCAACCCCTGTCATGAAATATCCACAAGGTCAGAGTGTGTATGGATGCTTTGATATGGCAGGAAATGTATGGGAATGGGTAGCGGATTGGTATGATAGCCAGTATTATCGTTGTGCCCCTCTGAGAGATCCGCAAGGACCTGCTACAGCAGAGGAGAATCCCTATTTCGGGAGGCCTGAGGATGTGGGCATTTCCATATACGAATTAAAGTCCTCTCCGGCAAGCAATTCACTGAGTGGTTGCAAGGTATTGCGGGGAGGTTCATGGAATGGGTCCGGCGTTGTCCATATCCGGTGTGCGAACCGAGACTATGATGAACCGATCTACAAAAACGATACAATTGGCTTTCGCTGCGCGAGATCCCTCAAATAGAAGGGTTATTGATGTTTTTTTATTTAATTATGCGATTCTGCCATATCGGATTTACGGGAAATCGAGAATTCATCTTTTGCCTTATCCGCCCAACCTTTTGCTGTATAAGCAATGCCAAGCTTTTGGTGTATTTCTTTGCCGTTGGGTTTATAGGCGAGGGCGTTTTTAAATTCAACAATCGCATCGTCAATCTGTCCGTGTGAAAAGTAGGAAAAACCAAGGTTGTAGTGAATATATGCCTTTTGCTTTACCTTTTTTTCGGATATGAGTTCCAATGCCCTTTTATATTCAGCAATAGCCTCGCTGTGCAGCCCTTTACACCGGTATGAGTAGCCAAGGTTGTAATGTGCCTCTGCCGAGTCTGGATTTTGAGTAACGGCTGTTTGAAAGGCACAGATAGCCTCCTCCCTCATCCCCATATCACGGTAGAGGATGCCTTGATGATAGTAAATATCGGGATAATTTTTATTGGTTTCCAGGATTTTCTTATACGCTGCCAAGGCCTCCTGATGTTTTCCCTGATTGTGGGAGTCAAGTGCATATTGAAATACTGTATCATTGTCCATGAGGTTTAGTTTGTTATTGAGTTGTTGGTCGCTAACATCCGAAGGAGTGGCCTGCTCGGTTGTTTTCCCTTTCAGTATTTTATCTCCACTATTTCCAGGATTATAAATCGTTCCCACATTCATGGAAGGTGCATCATTCTTGCTGCAATCCATTGTTAAAACTGCAAGGGAAAAACAGAGAGGGATTATAATGTGGCTTTTCATGGTAAAAACCTTTCTTATAATAAAAATAGAAATGGATTTTAATCTTAATAGTAATATCAGATTCAGTTAATTGTTTTCGTTACCTAAGAAATGCAATCGTGTGTTTCTTGCTTAACCAATTGTAGACACCTACAACGATAAAATTGCGCTTTTCGGGTACAAATATTTCAGAAACAGCGTTATGCACATCTTCCAATTTTATATCACGAATCTTTTGTGCTTGTTTTTCAGGGGTATCGGGTATTTTGGGGGCAATTAAAAGTTCCTCAATACCAAACCAGTTTGCCATAGCGAGCGGACTATCCATGACGAGCTGTGTCTGACTAAATACCCGCTCTTCAGTCCTTTTAAGTTCCTGTTCAGTTATGCCTTCATGAAAAAGCTTGTGTACCTCATCCATAACAGCCCGCATGGTCTTTTCGAAATTTTCCTTTTTCGTAGATGTATAAATATCGATAGAGCCTACATCAGAAAACATGGTAGGATAACAGGTAATCTCATAGACAAGACCCAATTTTTCCCGCAGGCTTAATGGCAATCGGGAACTGATTCCTCCACCGAGGACATCTGCGATCAGGAGCATGATAATGGCATTTTTATGCTTATACGGATAAGCCTTATGGCAAAGTTTGAAGCTTGTCGTTTGGGATGGTGATTTTTTAAACAGATATTTCGGTTCAGTTTGAACAGTCTTTAAAGGAGGTTTTTGGCAAAGGAACTTTCCTTGTAAATTTCCAAATGTTTCATGTATGAGGTGGGCAACCAATTCCTTCTTGAAACTTCCACTGACGCAAAGGACAATATTTTCCGGAACGAAAAATTTCTTATAGTAGGTAGTCAGATCTTCGGCAGTCAGGATTTCAATGGTTTTTTCATCTCCAAATAACGGCGTTCCTTCTGAACCATCTTTCCACATAAGACAAAAAGATATGTCATCAATACATACATAATCCCCTTTTACATCTACAAATTGTTTTATCTCTTCCCGGAGGATACTTTTTTCTGTCTCCACATCGTCTGGTTTAAAATTTCCACCGAGGATTATGTCGCTTAAGATGCGCAGTCCCTTCTTCAGATGCCTATTGTGAGTCTGGATGATTACGGCAGTATGTTCCGGGGATGTATATGCATCGCTTTCTCCACCGATATCGTCTATGGCTTGTAATAATTCGAAAGAATTCCCGAAATGTCTTGTTCCACGGAAGAGCATATGTTCGAGGAGGTGTGAGACACCGCTTTTTTTCTCTTCTTCATGCCGGGAACCGATACCGATGTATGCAGACATAACTACAGAGTGAATGTGCGGCATTTCTAAATAAATTACCCTAAGCCCATTAGGCAGTACTTCTTTACTGTATGTATACATGTTATTTTCTTATTTGAAATTTGGGCTCTGGAATTTTCTGTGTAATATAAATAACTGCAAGTATGACTCCAACAAGTGATATTTTCAGATACCTCCATGCAATATGGCCCCATCTACGGGCTGATTATTCTTACCTTTCTACCCTCAATCTTTAACCTTCGTGCGGCAAAGAGGCGTATCGCCTCAGGATAGGCTTCGCATTCCTCTTTGAATACGCGTGCTGCAAGGGATTCCGGAGTGTCATTATCAAAAACGGGAACAGCCCTTTGTATAATAATTGGTCCATTATCGTATGTATTGTCGGCGAAATGTACCGTGCATCCGGAAATCTTTGCACCATAATTGATAACGGCCTCGTGGACCTTCTTGCCATAATACTG
>JBDIVL010000051.1:0-29787 GCA_039794405.1 Candidatus Jinrextremum sp.
TCTCTCATATCCCGCTCCAGGTCAGCCAAATGTGTCTCATCTCTCACTACTAAAACAGCTCCTCTATTATCAAGGAGTGGATATGTTGTAACATTAACAACTTGATGCAGATGATGTTTGCGCTTACACTCAATACGACGTACTTCTCCCGGCTGTTTTTCTTCAATGGTTTTTTTAACGACATCAAGGCACTGTCCGTTACAATATCTTGGAAAAGAGCTTAATGGCATTCCAATGGCATTACGGGTTAAATCGCAAATACTTTTTGCTGCTTCATTAACCTCTAATACGGTTAGTTCCTTATCTACCGTAATGATAGCATCCTTTACACTCTTAAATATTGCTGCAAGATTTAAGCGGTATTTTTCTTTCTCATCTACTAATGCTTTGTACATTAACCCTATTTTTGTAACGTGCATTAAAGTTTTCTGCCGTACAGGTTTTGAAATATAATCAAAAGCACCGAGTCTAAGGGCTTCTAATGCCGTTTCAATATCAGGGGCTCCTGTGATCATAATAACAGGAGTACTCAGATTTCTCCACTTAACTTCCCTCAGAATATCAATTCCAGTTTTTCCACCCAGGATGATATCTGCATAGATCAAATCAATGCTGCCGCCACTGATCACAGCTAAAGCTTCATCATAGTCCTTAGCGGTTACTATATCGTATCCTTCATCTGAAAGGAAATTCTCAAAGGAAAATCTTATATTTTCTTCATCGTCAATTATAAGAATTCTTTTTTTCATCTTTATTCCTAACTTATTAAAACTAAACCTAAAGGGTAAAACCTTTACAAAATACAATATAAAAGCCACGACGTTCTAGAGCTATTTAAATTTAAAACGAAGCGGTTTTGCGCTTTATCTTCTTTAATTTTCAATATACACCAATTTTATTCTATTTATCCTAAATTATAGTAGTAATATCGTTTTTGTCTTAGTTATTAAGACATTTAACAATTTGTATACAAGATAAGTTTCATAAAAAGAATTTGAAAGGGTATCAATAATTATTCTATCTTATTAATATGTATAGGGATAGGTTATATTTCTATTCGTACGTTATATAAAACAATTTTCAGCATTGGCTCTAATCTTGAATTATACCGAAAAATATGTCTGTGCCTCAATTATAAAATACACAAATTATATTATATTTATCATTAAAGTGAAGCTTCATTTTTTTTCTCTTTCCACTACTTCCTTTGCTAAATTTGTATAATCTACAGCACCGGAACTATCCGGTGCATACAGAGTAATTGGTTTTCCTGATATTGGACATTCAGCCAGACGGGTGTTTTCTCTAATAATAGACAGAAAAACCTTCTCTTTAAATCGTTCTTTAATCTGATTATATACCTCGTTGCTAAGATTTGTTCTACCGTCGAAACGACAGGCAATAATGCCAGTTACCTCCAGGTTATGATTTAATCTATCTTTTACTATCTGTACAGTATTCATCAATGTTACTAGGCCATTTAAAGCTAACACTTTTGTTTCTACCGGAATGAAAACCTCCCTTACAAAGGTCAGGGCATTAACAGTAATCAAACCCAATGAAGGAGGGCAGTCCAACATAATATAATCATATCTATCAGCAATAGGTGCCAAACGTTTACGAAGAATAAGATCCCGGCCCTTTTCATGGGCAAGAATCCTTTCTACACCCGCTAGCGCCACATTAGATGGAGCCAAGGTCATGTTTTCAACACAAGTCTCTGCCAGAATTTCTTCGAAATAAACTTCTTCTAAAAATACATTGTACATAGATCGCTCGAGATTATGAATATCAAGCCCTAGCCATGAACTTAGGTTCCCCTGTGGGTCTAGATCAACTAAAAGAACCTTTTTCCCCATCTGGGCAAGACTAGCACCGAGATTTACTGTGGTTGTTGTTTTTGCTACACCACCTTTTTGATTTGTTAACGCAATGCTTCGCATGATAGTTGTATATAATAAAATTATTTCGTATGCCGGATTTCGGATTTTAAACTTTGGATTTTGACATTTGATATTCTTGTTCCTTTTTGATTATAGCTTTTACGCCAAACAATAGGACGCAATCTATGCTATCTATTATAAATAGCAAAATAGACTGAAATAAGCAAAATAAAAAGGTTGTAACTTAAATGGTGTACTTTACAAGTTGCAATACTAAAATAAAATCTATGGGGACGAACTGGTGAAAAACCAATCGAGATTGGAACATAATAGTTTCTGGAAAATCGTCTCGTACTAATTAGTAAGATCCTTATAATAGAAAGTCATTGACACTTCTCAATATGTCTGATATATTACGTCTAAACCGTTTCACATTATCATAATGTATTTAATAAATAAGTAAGATGTTTTTTCTCCAATGTTATTTTACAAACGAGAGCTATATTTCATGAGACACGTAAGGAATCATATCTATGGAAAGGATACGACAAGAAAATACAGTCAGAGAGGTCATTGAAAAATATCCTATAACGCGCCGCATTTTTGAAACCTATGGTATTATGTGTGGCGGCAATATCCTTCCTGAAAAGCCACTCTCCTTTTTCGCTAAGATGCATAACGTTAGTCCTACCAAGTTGATCAATGATCTTCAAGGACTTATCGATGGGAAAAATGCACCAGACGAAGAAGTCGCCATTACGAAACCGCAATCTGAGCATATTTATGAAATATTCATAAAAACAGCTATTATCATAGTGCTTTCCACTGGATGTCTCTATGGTGCGGTACTCCTAGCCTATATGGCATTCAACGGTTCCCTTGATTCTGTATCCTGGATACTTACGGAAACTCATGGTGATACGCAGGTATATGGATGGGTAGGTTTATTTATTATAGGTATTTCGTATTTCGCCTTACCGAAATTCTGGAATACCATGCTCTTTAGCACATCGTTGGCTTACAAGTCTTTCTTTTTGATGGTAATAGGAATTCTTCTTTCCTTTATTTTCAAAACAGCATCATACTACTCCGGTTTATTTTTCCTGAAAATTCCCGTTTTGGTTGGATGTTCATTCCAAGTTGCCTCGATAGCCATTTTTTTCTATGTCATTTGTAGGACATATTTTTCTTCTGAAAGGAAAAAGTTTGAAATTTATGAGGGATTTCTCTTATCCAGCTATCTCTGGTTTATTCTTCAGGCTGCTATTTTTGTTGCTTTATACTTTCATTTTACTGTAGTAGAAAATAGAAATATCCCGATTGCTTTTAAGAATCCCATTCGCCACATCCAGATCATGGGATTCGGTTGTATGGTTATTATTGGAATATTTGCAAAGACACTCCCGATTTTCCTCGGTATACAGGAACCCAATAAAAGGACGAACGCTTATGTCTTGTGTATTCTAAATATCTCAATCGCCTTACGGACAATATCAGGGTTCTATAGGGAGTATACCGATAGTCTCCATGGTTTTTTTACTATAATCTTCTGCTTGTCAGGAATTTTAGAAACTTTTGGTATTTTCTTGTTTATTTATAGCTTGGAGTTATTTAACAACAAGAGAGTAATTAGGAATCCGGTTAACTTACCAGTTGGGTTTAGAAAATTTATTAGAGCCGCCCTTATTTGGTTGTTTATTTCAGAAAGTGCACTCTTGACTTTTACAATTTATGAGAGCATTTCGGGAGAGCAAGTTTCTCATGCCTTATTTGGTGCGTATCGGCATGCTATTTTTGTGGGTTTCATTAGCATGATGATCTTAGGTTGTGCATCCAAAATGATTCCTCTTAGTAAAGGAGTAAAATTATATAGTATAAAACTGCTTAACGTGACTTTCATTCTCGTGAATGTTGGTTGTGCGCTCAGGGTAGTAGCACAACCATTATCATTTCATATTTATCCACAATTTTACCCAATCATGGGAATTAGTGGTTTTATTGAATATACGGCAATGTTCTGTTTCGGTGTAAATGCATGGAAAACAATGCAACTTGGTATACGAGAAGAGGAAACTACAGAGCAAATAAAGATAGCAACTGCGAATACAAACGTTTATCAACTTATAAAACAATATCCACAAACGTTAGATATTTTAGTAGCATCTGGATTTAAACAGCTAAAAAATCCTATCCTGAGAAACACACTGGCAAGGACAATTAGTTTAGGGCAAGCAGTGCAAATTAACCCGGTTAATCTCGAAGAGTTATTGAGCAAATTAAATGCTGTGATAAAGATGGGAGTTGGAGTAAGAGTAGCTTGATATATTTACTCTGTTAAGATTACGGGACCGGCCTTAACTATATACTTGATTCCAGAAACCAAGGTAATAATGACCGTAAGCCAAACCATAATAATAATTCCCTGCTTAAGAAGCACAAGATGCTTAAGGTAAGCAAAAAACAGTAGAATCAGGCTAATAGTAAGCGACTGAACAAACATCTTTGCCTTTCCCCATATTGTAGCTCCAAATTCAATACCCTTCGATTCTGAATAGCTTCTAAGGCTATTAACCAAAAACTCCCTGGCTACAATTACTACAACCATCCACGGTGGTATAATATCGTAGGTATGGTGTACGAGGAGGATAAACCCCCCGCAAACGATAATTTTATCTACAAATGGGTCTGCAATACGCCCAAAATCTGTCAGGAGACCCTTTTTACGGGCTAAATAACCGTCTAGCCAATCAGTTAACCATGCTAATAAAAATGAGAGAAGAGCGATGCTATAACAGCGGTACGATAAAAATATAAAGAATACGATAGCCAACAAAAGCCTAAATAAGGTTAATCTATTTGGAAGATTCAACGCTGCACATCTCGTGAAATCAAATGAATTCATTTAGTCCTCTTTTCATTATTTTCTACATGTTCCGACCAAGTCGTATCCTGTTATATCGGTAACTATCATAGTTTTAACGTCACCAATTTTCAAATGATTTTCTTGAATCATCACCCTACTGTCTACATCAGGTGCATCCCCATAGGTTCTTCCAATCCACCCTTTATCTGTTCCATTCTTTTCATCAACAATAACGCGGATTGATTTACCTAATAAGTTTTTATGTTTTTTTAAAATAATTTTTTGTTGTGTCAACATGACTTCCTTTAATCGTTGCTCTTTGATTCTTTTAGGCAGTTGTTTTTTGAAAGATGCTGCCGGTGTGCCATCCTCACTCGAATAGGTAAATGCTCCTAATCTCTCGAATTGAGTTACTTTTATAAACGTTAAAAGTTCATCAAAATCTTTTTCCGTTTCTCCTGGAAAACCTACAATAACAGATGTTCTTAAAAATAGTGAAGGAATATCGCTTCTTAACTTATCAATCAGGCTCTCTATGGAGGCATGCGTTACACCTCTGCCCATCCTCTGTAAAATATCATCGTTAATATGTTGAATAGGCATGTCGATATACTTACATATTTTATTTTGTTGACTTATTACATGAATAAGCTCTGGATAGAAATGCCTTGGATGAGTGTAGAGTAGACGTATCCATTCTATGCCTTCTATCTCGGATAATTTTTCTAATAACACATGGAGTTTTTGTTTTCCATATAAGTCTACACCATAAGAAGTTGTGTCCTGTGAGATAACATTTATTTCCTTTACACCTTCCCTTGCAACCTGGCGTGTCTCTTCTAATATGTTATCGATTGTTCTACTGTGAAACCTTCCTCGTATATCTGGAATTGCACAATAACTACACCTGTTATCGCATCCATCAGAAATCCTAAGATAGGTATAATGTCTTGGGGTCAGTCTGATACGGTTACGCCAATCATCATTACATTGCGCTGAGACGGATTTTTTCTTTTTACGGTTTGAACCGGATAAGTTGATCAATGTATCATAATCTTTTAACCCTACCACATGGTCAATTTCAGGTATTTCTTTCTGTAATTCTTCAGGATATCGTTGGGCCAAACAGCCTGTCACGATGAGTTTTTTGCCCTGTACACCTTCTTTAAGTTTTACCGCATTTAAGATTGTATCAATTGATTCTTTTTTAGAGTCATCGATAAAACCACATGTGTTTACAATGAGTATCTCCGCATCTTCAGGAAATTGACAAATTGTACTCCCACTATCTGCAACTCTACCGAGGATTTCTTCTGCATCTACCAAGTTCTTTGGACATCCTAAATTAATTAAAGCTATCTTCTTAGATTTCATACTATACTTTATCCATTTCTTCCTGATTCATACGTGCCATTTGGGCTTCCCATTCTTCAAGGGTTAAGAATACTTCCCTGGCCTGACTACCTTTATATTCACCTACGATCCCATCCTCAGCCATTAAGTCAATTAACTTGGCAGCACGCGAATATCCAATTTCCAATCTTCGTTGAAGAAGAGAGACGGAACCCCTCTGTGTCTCCAGGATAATCCTTACGGCATCATTATAGAGATTATCTTTAACGCTATTTTCTTTGTCTGAAGCCCCTTTCCAACACTTTAGTTCCGGACTAAACCGTGGTGCAGCACATTTTCTAAGGTACTCAACAACATTCTTTACCTCTTCATCACTCACATAAGCCCCCTGGACTCGTACCAATTTTGACGTCCCAGGTGGTAAAAATAGCATGTCTCCACCACCCAGGAGCTTCTCCGCACCATTTTGATCCAGAATCGTTCTTGAATCAACTTTTGAAGCTACATAAAATGATACTCGAGAGGGTAAATTCGATTTAATTAATCCAGTAATAACATCTACCGATGGCCTCTGTGTCGCAAGGATAAGATGGATACCAACAGCACGGGATTTTTGAGAAAGACGAATTACCGATGCCTCCACTTCCTTAGATGCCACCATCATTAAGTCAGCTAATTCATCGACTACAATAACGATATGGGGCAGGGTAAAAGGCACATCTTCCAAATTAGCATCACCCTCTGGATTTAACCGTTTTTTAATTTCAGACATTCCTAATCTATTATAACCGTTAATATGTTTTACACCCACGCTGGCTAAAAGGGCATATCGTTCTTCCATCTTGTTTACTGCCCATTCCAATACGGCTGCTGCCTTCTTCATGTCTGTAACCACAGGACTTATTAAATGAGGAATTTCACGAAATAATGAGAATTCAACCATTTTAGGATCTACTAATAAAAGTTGTACATCGTTGGGACATCGTAAAAATAAAATACTTAATATGATTGAGTTCAGACAAACCGACTTCCCTGAGCCTGTTGTTCCAGCTATGAGCAAATGGGGCATAGCTGCTAAATCTGATATGACAGGGTTTCCGGCTACATCTTTACCTATAAGCAATGGAATAGCCATCTTTTTTCTTGCATCTTCAGATGATTCCAGTAACTCCCTTAACGTTACCATCTTTCTCTGGATATTTGGAACTTCCACACCAATTGATGACTTACCCAGTAATGGTGCAACAATCCTCACGCTTGGTGCTTTTAAGGCAATCGCCAGATCATCAGAAAGGCCAACAACCTTTCCCACTTTTGTTCCTGGAGCCAATTCTAATTCATACATAGTAATAACAGGTCCTCTTTGTATCTCGACAACCTCTGACTGGACGTTAAATTGCGTAAGGGTATTTTTTAAGACATTGGCACGCTGTGTAACTTGATCCCAGTCATCCTCATACTGTTTTCCTGTTGGTTTTTCTAGTAAATTACAGGATGGTAGTTTGTAGGCATGTTCTGCCTTTTTGGTAGCCTCAAACGGATAATTATTGATTTCCTCCTCTTTCGGAGATCTCTGTTCTACAGACTTTTCGGACTTATCTGGAGGCTTAGACTCATTCGTCATTTCCGTAACACCACTCACAGGATATGAGTTTGTGGAGTTATTGGCCAAAACTTGTGTGTTACTATATTTATCTATTTTCGAGTCATATAAGTTCTCAACTTTTACGTTCTCAGGCTCAAGTATCAGCTTTTGTTTGGCTCTTTTTACTTTTGATACTTTCATAAATGGAGAAGCAGGAGTAATATTTAATAAAAGCATCATCGATATGAGTAATCCTAATATTAAAATAATAAGGGTACCGGTAAGGTTGAAATGTTCAAAAAGCCGGGATACGGCCACAATTCCAAAAACTCCCCCTATATTAACGGATAAAAGAGATTTTTTAAATACATAACACCCTAAGGTGAGTAATGATGCAAATGAAAATAGCAACAAAATGGCCCCTATTACTTTTACCCAGAGACATTCGATACTCTCCCTGTAAAGATACGATACCCCTAACCAACCTACAAGAAGAGATATCAAATAAGAGGTTTTTCCTAAACTCGCCAAACTGTATCCTGCTACTTGGGCCCCAACTTTTCCACAAAAATTACTTACAAGGCTATTGACAGGATAATCTGCAAAAGGGGGGTCATTGGAGGAGTGACTTACGAAACTTAAAAAGATGAATAACGATGAGGCTATAAGGGTAATAGCAGTAATACAACGGATAAAACGTTTGATCCCCATCCCATATTATTCCTTATTATTCATTCTGGAAACTCAAAAGAAGCTTATTAACGCTATTAGTGCCCCGTATGGCCAAAACCACCCATACCACGATGGGATTCTTCCAAGCTTTCAACTTCAAGTAATTCCGCCCTGATTACCGGTTGAACCACTAACTGTGCGATCCTCATTCCTCGTTCTATGATAAACCGATTCTTTCCAAAATTACATAAAATAATCCCGATCTCTCCACGGTAATCACTGTCAATTGTACCAGGAGTATTGACAAGTGTTAGTCCATATTTTAATGCCAATCCGCTTCTCGGTCTGACTTGTGCCTCATATCCAAAAGGTAATTCTATATGGATTCCCGTGGGAATCAGTTTAATTTCATTACACTCAATTTGTGTCGCTTTATCTACCGCTGCATATAAGTCCATACCGCTAGCGGCTTCACTCATATATTGCGGCAAAGGTAGATCATCACATCCCTTTTTTCTCATTACCTTTACTTTTATTTTTTTCATGAACGTATTTTTAAGTTCCATTTTTATTCAGCACTTCTTCAATAACTTTAAGTATTTTCTCTATGGAAGCCAATCTTCCTATCCCAACATGACCAGTACACAATCTACCCTCTTCCGGTTCTACAATCTTAAAACCAAGGTTTGACAGTTTTTTCATATTTTCCTGCACAATCGGATTTAAATACATACTATCGTTCATCGCCGGTGCAACAATCACTGTAGACCGTGCTGCCATAATAGTACATGTTAATGCATCATCAGCTATACCGGATGCGACTTTGCCAATAAAATTAGCCGTAGCTGGTGCAACCACTATTAAATCTGCATGTTCAGCTAACGATACGTGGTTAGGGTCGTAATTCTCATTTTCAATGAAAAGATCTGTTATGACACGGTTTTGAGAGATGGTGCGAAAGGTTACAGGGTTTACGAAATGCTGAGCAGTTAACGTCATAATCACCGTAACACGGTTTCCTTGTTTCACCAAATTTGATACAATTTCAACAGCTTTGTAAGCAGCAATACTTCCAGTGACTCCCAAGACAATATGATAATCCATAGTTATGCCAGATTTAGTATCTTACGAATTGTATCTACGGTTGCTTTCAAATCATCATTCACAACACAATAATCATATCTATCTTTATACATTAACTCTTTATCAGCCATTTCTAAACGGAGCAATTTGTCCTGCTCCTCGTTCGTGTTTCTCTGCGTTAATCGCTGTTGTAAAATTTTTTTGTCTGGTGGCATTAAAAATATTGATATTGCATTGGGAAATTTCTTCTTTATCTGTAACGCACCTTGTACCTCAATTTCCAATAAATAAAGAATTTCTTTCGTGATGGATTCTTTTAGTGAATGAAGGAGAGTTCCATAATAGTACCCACAATACATTGCATATTCTGCCAGTTCTCCATTCCGAATCATATCCTCAAACTCATGAGTCGATACAAAGTAATACGCTTCGCCATTTTTTTCATTATGCCGTGGTGGACGCGTAGTTACCGATATTGATTTCCGTACATGAGGATCTTTTTCAAGCAGCTTGCATACCGTTGTTTTACCTGATCCAGATGGCCCTGAAATAATTACAATCTTGCCCATTTCATTCTATATTTAACGATAGAGAGATGATAAATCTATTCGATGTTAAATACCTGCTCCCTGATTTTCTCAATCTCAGTTTTTATATCAACCAAATCCTTTAACATCACACTATCATTCGCCTTTGAGCACATGGTATTCGTCTCGCGAAACATTTCCTGGATAAGAAAATCGAGCTTTCTACCTACCGGCTCATCCAAACGCATGGTGTCCTCCAATTGATTTAAATGGCTTCTTAGCCGGCTGATTTCTTCCGTAATATCACACCGTTCTGCAAATATAGCAATTTCTCTATAGAGACTACCCTCGGTTAACTCTATATCAGTACTACCGAGTAACGAGGCAACCCTATTCCGCAACCGGTTACTGTATTCTTGAACTACGATAGGCGCTCTGGATTCGATTTTGTCAAGTATTGAAAGGGTGAATTCTCTCCTTTGTTCAATATCTTTCCCTAAGTATCTACCTTCGACAGTACGCATCTCCAATAATTCATTCAAAGCTTCATGGACAAGGGAAAGACACATTGGTAGCAACCCATCGATATTCTCTTTGTTATTTTTCCCTTTTTGAAGTACCCCCGGAAGCATAATCAAGGAATTAACAGATATTTTCTCTTTCGATTTGATCTCTTTTTTAACCGTGTTTAACAGATGGTAATACTCTTTAACCCTTTCGCTATTCAGAACATATTCAGGCTCTTGTCGCAGTGATTGATAATTGATATTTAAAAGAACTGTACCCCGATTTACTTTTTCCCTGATTGGACGTTCTATCTCATTCTCAAAAGTTTGTAACATATCCGGTAGCCGTGAATCAATCTTTAAGAATCGATTATTGACTGAACGTAATTCTACACGTATCGTACGATCATCATCCTTATATTCAGCAACGCCAAAACCTGTCATACTTTTAATCATCAAGGCACCAATATTTATATTAACCTGATTATTTTATTGAATTTCCGGTTGATTCCTTTTACTCTCCAGTGGTAGGACTTTCTTCCATGCCCGATGATTGCTTTTTCTCATCAACAGAGTTCATGCCTATCGACTGATTATTTGTTTCTTCATCCTTCATTGCTTGGCGGTTTTGACCTTCCTGTATAGGCTTGCTAGGCTGCTCTTCTGCAACATTCTGCATGCCGAACTGGGATTGTGTACCAACTTCCGTTTCTGAATGGGGAACATCGCCATGATCATGTTCTCCTCCATGTTCATGATCGTGTGCATGCTGTGCTGAAGTTTCATGTGTCGTTATAGTGTTTATCGCTCTTGTTGGTATTGACAGTTTGAACAAAAAGATTGTGGCAACGATAAACGCCGCACCGATAAGGTATGTAACCTTTGTTAAGAAAGTACTTGTCCTCGTGCCAAAAGCAGCCTGATCTCCTAGTCCACCAATAGATGCCAGACCACCACCTTTGCCAGATTGCAACAAAATCGACCCTATCATAAATACGCATAATATAGGTAATGCAATTTTTAATCCAGTAACTAAGTTTAAGAAATAGAACGCATTTAGTATTCCAAAAATAACAATGATAGCAATTCCCCACTTAAATGCCTTTTCGGCCCTTACCATGTAACTCCCCCAATATTAAAAAATCCAACTAACGAAATACTCTACTTATGGTCTGTTTCAAGTAGACCAAATACTTTTTACCAATTTAAGATAGACTTCTATGTGAAATGGACACAGCTTCGATAATTTTTAAGAAAGATTCTAGTTTGAGACTTGCACCACCAACAAGAAGCCCATCAATTTCAGGTTGTTCCATCAATTCTCTTGAATTTTCTGGTTTTACACTTCCTCCATATTGGATATATAAATTATCTGCAACATCTTCACCATATTCATCTGCTATAACGCTTTTGATAAACGAGTGAACTTCATTAGCCTGTGCAGGTGAAGCTGTTTTTCCTGTACCAATAGCCCAAACAGGTTCATAAGCAATTACAAGCTCTTTTATACAATCGTCCTTGATCTCTTGTAATCCTTCTTTTAACTGGCTGTTAATGACATCTTTTGTTCTTCCTTCCTCCCTTTCATTTAATGTTTCCCCGATACAAAAAATTGGTTTTAAATTGACAGAGAACGCTGCTTTTATTTTGGCATTGATAAAAGAATTGGTTTCTCCAAAAAGATGCCTTCGTTCAGAATGTCCTACAAGTACGTGTGTGCAACCAACTTCTTTTACCATTGGAGCTGAAACTTCACCAGTATAAGCACCATTTTTATCACTATGAATATTTTGTGCCGCCATATAAATACTACTGTTCTCCAATACGCTGCAAATATCTTTTAAAAAAACAAAGGGTGGACAAATTCCACAAATAACCTCTTTTCTACCGTCTAAGTAGTTTCTTAGTGATTGAGCGAATTTAACTCCTTCTGCAAGAGTAAGGTTCATCTTCCAATTTCCTAAAATGAGGGGTTTTTTCTTTATCAACACAAATCCTTTCAATCACATTTTGGAAACGATCCCAAGATTTTCATATCAAAGCATCTTTTCGTAACCTCTTTAAGAGCTTTTTGGACAATTTCATTTGTTACATGTCCTTCAAAATCCACATAAAAGCAATATTCCCATGCCTTTTTTCTTGTAGGTAGCGATTCGATATTTGTGAGGTTAATGTCGTAGGTCTTGAAGGGTTCTAATATATCTAATAATGCACCAGCCCGGTCTTTTATATAACACATTATAGCCGTTCTGTCTCTTCCACTTGGTGCACTATGCTCTTTACCAAGAACAAAAAATCTTGTTATGTTGTTTGGATTGTCCTCTATATTTTTTAAAAGGACATGAAGTCCATACTGATTTGCAATTTCTGTATTGCCAATTACTGCAGAATATTTACCTTCTTTTCCGCACTTCACAGCACTTTGAACAATACGGGCAGCCTCCGCACTACTACTGACCTCTATCAATTCTACATGCGGAAGATTGCTTGCTAACCAGTTTTTACACTGTGATAAGATTTGTGGTTTAGAGTATACCCTTTTAATCTCTTCTTTTGTACAAATTGCCATTAAGCTATGATGAATTGGCAAGATAATTTCGGAACATACTTTTACGTCAAACTCGACAAACATATTTAATGTTTCTCTTATACCGCCTTCTGTTGAATTTTCAACAGGTACTATTCCATAATCACTTCTCTCCCCTACTACATCTCTAAAAACATCATCGATACCCCTTGCTGATACATACTCAACAGACGAACCAAATTTTTGTCTGGCTGCAAAATAACTGAAGGTTCCCTCCGGGCCGAGGTACGATACTTTAATGGCCTTTTCCAATACTAGTGAGCCTGCCATTAACTCACGATATATGGATGTTAAGCACTCATTGGTTAAAGGGCCCTTGTTTTGAGACGTAATTCTCGAATACACTTCTTGTTCTCTGCTGGGGACGTATATCTGGGCTTGGTTTTGTTTTTTTATCTCACCAATCTTTAATACGATTTTTGCCCTTTCATTAAGCAATTCTACAATCTTTGAGTCTAATGCGTCAATTTCCCTTCTTAAAAGGTCTATATCCATAATGAATTTTAGCTAATCCCCGATCAATGTTAACTTTATGTTTAGTTATTGTAAGTAAAGCATTTAGACTTACCTAATTTTTAATAAATTTATCAAAATTCGCCAACAGAGTCAATAAAATTAAGTTATTTCAGTTTTTTTAATTGACTGTCAATAAAAGCCTGTTAAAATAATTTGTATATTGTATCTGCTTTGCTCTAATATTCTGTAGAATGGTATCTTATGACGAAAGTACTATAGGTACCTATTGTTCTTTGAACTTATATGGTATTTTTATTTACCTACCTAATTTTCCAAACAATATTTATATTTAAAATTATTTTAGTTAGGTACTAATATGTAATCTTCGCTGTATTAAGCCTTTATTAGAAAGGAAGATATACATGGTAGGTGGACGAATTAAAGGATCTCAACAAAGAATAGGAATCTTTGTAGATGTCCAAAATATGTTCTATTCAGCAAAGGCATTACACCAATCAAAAATTGACTATAGCAAACTTTTGTTAGAAATTGTAAGCGATAGGAACCTTGTTCGTGCAATCGCATATGTAGTACAAAAACCAGATGTAGACCAGTCCAGTTTCACTGATGCTCTGAGGCGCTTAGGATATGAGATTAAATCGAAGGAGCTTCGGTTGAGACCTGATGGTACAGCAAAAGGAGATTGGGATATGGGTATCGCAATTGACTCTATTGCGATAGCACCAAAATTAGATACAGTGGTACTAGTAAGTGGAGACGGAGATTTTGTACCACTTGTGGAAATGCTGAAGGCACATGGTTGCAGAGTTGAGGTAGTTTCTTTTAGACGCAGTACAGCCGTTGAGCTTATTGATGCTGCAACAAAATACACTGCTATAGAAGAATCTATGCTGTTTAAAGAAAAGAAATTTCAAAAAAATGATACTCCAAACGAATAATAATCACATAAATCCAGAAAAACTTAGTGGGTGTCAGTTAGCTATTGGATATTCTTTTAGTAATATTATCGTGCTCGAAAGAGCATTAACCCATACATCATGCAGATTAGAAAATAATTTCTCTAATGAACGATTAGAATTTTTGGGAGACGCTATATTAGGAATGATTATTTCTGATTATCTTTATAAGGCCCTCCCCCACTATAGTGAAGGAGAGCTAACAAAGATAAAATCTGTAGTTGTAAGCCAAACAACACTTGCTAAGGTTAGCCTAGAGGCCAACTTAAAAGAATTTCTTTCAGTTGGAAGGGGTTTAAATGATCGGAACTTTTTCCCAAAGTCTTTACTTGCTAATGTATTTGAAGCGATCATAGCTGCAATATATCTTGATGGAGGTATGGAGGCTGCCTACAATTTTACCATTAAGTATTTAAAAAAAGAGATTGATATAGTTTGCAAGAATCAGCATGAGAAGAATTACAAATCTCTTCTTCAACAATACAGCCAAAAGGAATATAGTGTTACACCGAGTTATCGAGTCTTACAGCAAATAGGCCCAGACCATGGAAAACAATTTGAGGTAATTGTGTTGATAAGAGACAATGAATATGGGAAAGGGTGGGGTAAAAGCAAAAAAGAGGCAGAGCAATCTGCAGCGAAAGAAACGCTAAAAATCCTTGCTCCGGATCTCATCTGCGAGAACGATGAAAAAACCAACATTCAAGAAATACAATCTTTAATTCATTAATCTCTTAAGCTTAGGTAGTTAAACAAGACATTTATAAATTTATTAATTTCTTAATGTTAAAAACATGAAAAACCCATTAAAATGTCAGATCAACTTTGAACCTAGAAACAAGAAAGGAATTTCTTATGCCAATAAAGATAATAAATAAGAAGAAAATAGTTAGTATTTGTCCTGTTAGTTTACAGAAAACAAGATGTCCAAGTATTAAAAAAACAAGGCAAATCCGGGTTAATTTGTTAACCTTACAAAAGGAAAAAAATGCTGATACAGACCAAATAGCAAAACTCCGAATTGCACTAAAAGAAAGGAAAACACAGGGGATTGCTGTAGATTGTGAAACTTGCAGTTTTAATAAATCTGCATCTGCCCATCAATAATTTTAAAGAAACAAAATCTTTCGCTATCTAGTTAAACAAGGAAACAACTTTTCTAAGAGAGACTATAGAGACTTGATCTTTTCCTTTCTCTCGTCTTATCTCCCTATCAAGAGGAGAAACAAATGCAGTAGAAGCTTGTAGATACAAGCTTAATTTGTACTACTATTTGTAACCTCATGCTCGATGTAGGGAAAATTAAGAAGCTGACTCATTTCTGATGTGATAGCTTCAATCTCCTCTTCTTTTAAATTTGGATTAAATATGTGGAACTCCCGGTCTATTTTTGAGCAATGTACGATAATATATTCTTCGTCATTTTGCCTCATCAAAGACCTTAATTTCAGTATTTTTTTTCGTATGAGGTAGAGTGTGAGTACAAATCGCAGATTTTTTTGATGTGCTCCAATGTCACCTTCCAATTTCATAAACATATCTAATAAAATTTCGGTATTGATAAATCTTTGAGCCGGTTTATCTTTTTTGGGTACTTTTGTCTTCCAAAACGAAAAAAAACCTCCTTCTTTACCTTCATTCCAACATGAACTACAAAAATCTTTGCGGGTGAAGATATCGTTCTCGTTATATAAAGAAGAATAGTATTCTTCTTCCTCGAGAAATTCTTTATTACAAATTGTACATCCATTAGAACTCTTGTTTATTTTCCATTCCATATATGACAATCTCGGTATCCAGCGTTACAAAATCATAAAGTTCTTCTACATCACTGTTCAACATCCTGACACAACCATTTGACGATTCAGTACCAATTGTTTCAGGTAAGGTTGTACCATGTATTCCATAACCATAGAGATTTGGTTTATCTTTAAAACCAATCCATCGGGTACCCAGAATATTTTCTTTATGTCCATAAGGAAATATACCTCCTTCTGGTGCATACCATATTGGTTCTTTCATTTTGTTTTTCACTTCAAAAATGCCCTCTGGTGTTTTGTTATCCTTTCCTGTTGCAATTGGATACTGCTTTACATAACGGTCGTTAAGTAATAATGTCAGCGTGAAGTCTTTTTTATTAATTAAAATTTTTGTCTTTCCAGTCAGTATCTTTAATCTTTCCCCTATGTTTAGTTTCGAGGTTGGTTTTGCATTAATTTTCATAATTAATTCATAATTCGTGTTAAACCGCTTTGCAATCCTTGCAAGAACATCTCCTGATTGAACTGCATAGATTGTAGCATCGGAAGAGGGTAAGGGAGAAAATATCAATTCTTGATTTAATGTGTCTAGTAAGGTTTTTATCTCTTTTTGTTTTTCTGGTATTTTCCTTTGAATAAAAATGTCTGAGAGGATATTCCTTGCTTCATACTTTTTTCCTTCTTTTAAATATTTGTTAACGGTATCGATGTTGAATGTTTCTTTTTTTGGTGCAGGGTTCTCAATAGTTTTAAATTCTTCGGTATTTTTTTTCGGTTTTGATTTCAGCTCATGGGAGTGAATAATGATATCTTTTTTGTAAATGATAACATCATCCTCTTTTTTTGCCACTATCGGTAATCTCTTATTAGTCTCTGTTAATACATTAGATTCAGATACTTCAGCACCAACAATGATGTTGTTGCTGAATATGGCAAGAGAAGAACCCATTTTGAAGATTGTTATTAGTAGTAAAGAATGCAGAATTACTCTCATGAAGGAAAATTAATATCACAACCTGTATGGCATTGTCAAGACAAAAGAATATATCCTATCTTAAGACATTTATAAGTACTGAAACTCGGTCATTATGCATATCGCCTTTTATATCTTTAACCATAAGCTTATTGTTTCCGTATCCTATGGTAATTAGCCTTTTCATGGAAATTTTGCCTCTTTCATGAAGATAGTCAGCTACTACCTTCGCACGATCTAAAGAAAGTTTCCAACTGTTATTGTATCCTTTTGAGGGTATAAAATTTTTTCTTGCATGTCCCTCTATAATAAGAGCACATGGCCTTTCTCCTATTAACTCAACCAGATTATCCAGGAAGTGTCTGCCCTCCATAGATAGAGAAACATCATTTTCATTAAAATATACAACAACAGCTGCCGGTATTTGATCTTCCTCTCGCTTAAGGAAATCGATACCTTTGTCTCCTTCCTGAATTGGTTCGATTCTCTCATCAGGATAAATGTATTTCATTTTTTGAAAATCTTCAGATTTCTCCTCATCCCAACCCGGCAATATTCCACCTAAACCAAAGGTAATTTCCCTCCTCTTCATCGATTTCTGAAAACCTTCAATGAACTCTTTTTTCTTTTCTTCGGTAAAAGTATTGAGAACAATAAAAAAGGCAAGTAATAATGTTGCAAGCGCTGCATACGCGAGCATAAACATATCTGGAGTTTTAACGTCAGAAAATTTCTTTCTCTTTTGGTTTCCCGATGACATCGTTATTGTTTCCTACAATCCCCAATACCCTGCACGTTTGTGTTATTTCTTTAGTACAATAATCCTGATGATATCTTCATTATCTATCTCGCTAGTATTATACCCGGCTATGGCAATCCTTTGAGGCTCTACATTTTCCCTATTTATAAAAAAATTGAGAATATTGACTGCCCTTTCCGTGGATAAGTCTGTTTCTTCAGTCACCATTGGTTTTACAACTTTTCCAAGGTTAGCATCTATGATGATCTTTCCCTTCATAACCCTTAATAGAGTTCCTAATTCCCGAAAAATTAAGAATGATTCTCTTTTTAAGATAGTATCATCCCTTTCAAAACACAAATCCACAGGAATTTTTAACGTACATCCTATCTTTATATCTTCAATGTCTACGTACTTTGCCAGTACAGATTCTTTAATAAAATTTGACAAATAATGGTATGTATCATCTGTGTGCTCAGTTGAGGTTTCAATCTGTTCTTCTATTTCGTAACTTTCAGGTGTATACATGCCTTGTTCAAAGGGATTTTCTACCGGACTCTTGCCACCTTCTAACAAAAATTCTCCACCACTTCCACCTTCAAAGGCTTTCTGAACCTCTGTCATAGTCTTTTTGTACTTATCTACGTTAATAGTGGAGAGGCTGATGAGCATTACAAAAAAAGTAACTAATAGAGTTACCATATCACCATAGGTAAGAAGCCAACCAGGCGGCTCATAACCTTTTTCTTCATCACTCATGGTGATTATTTTCCCTCTTTTGCAGGAGTTTGAGATATTTTATGAGCTGCTTTTGGCTCCAAGAATGATTTCAGTTTATCTTCCGTTATGAGAGGGGAATCACCTTTTTGAATAGAAACTACCCCTTCCATAATAATTTCTTTCAATAATAATTCCTTTTTACTTAAGGTGTCAAGCCTGCCGGCAAGCGGTAAGCAAACAAGGTTTGATATGATCACCCCATAAAAAGTTGTAATCAACGCAACAGCCATACCTGCTCCAATCTTTGATGGATCATCAAGCTTTTTCAACATGTCAACAAGTCCTACCAAAGTTCCTATCATACCGAAGGCGGGGGCCATCAAACCTGCAAATTCGAGGATGCCCTTACCCGATGAATGTCTTTGGCGGATGTAGTCGATCTCGGTACCCAAGATACCTCTCAAGGTATCAGAGTCTGAACCATCAACCAATAATCGCACTGCCTTAATCAAAAATGCATTATCAATCTTTTCAATCTCTTTCTCTAGTCCCAAAAGACCCTCACGGCGACTCACCTTACAGTAATCAACCAAACGCCTGATTTCTTCATCCGGCGACCCGATCTTTACAAAGACAGTCTTTTTTGCTACTGCAATTGCCCCTATTACTGTTGGAATAGGGAATCTTATGATTGTTGATGCCAATGTGCCTCCAACTACAATCATAATAGATGGGATATCTATGTATCCCATTACAGCAGATGCACCCCCACTCATTACAATACTGACCATGATCAATCCAGCGCCAATTATTAAACCAATTAGTGCACCAGGATCCATAATCTTAAAACTCCTTGTAAAATAAAATTGTTTGTAGAGGACTTTTTATCTGATGAGACAATTTAAAAATTATGCTGACAAGTCATAAAAGTCTATAAAAAATAATATCTGAACCAAACATATAGCGTTGAGATAATAATTGATTCAAGAGTAATGGGAACTGCGTACATAAGAAATTTCTTAAAAGTTATAGGGTATCCGGCCTTTTCTGCAAGACCTATGGTAATAACGTTAGCAGATGCCCCAACAGGTGAACCATTCCCTCCAAGACATGATCCCAGTGCTAATGACCACCACACAGGCATAAGGGTTGAATGTTGAACAATTGATTTAAATTCCATACCCGATGGCAATACTGAGTGTGCTGTATCTATAATAAGAGGAATCATGCTAGCCACAAATGGAATATTATCAACAATAGCGGAACCTATGGCAGAAAACCACAATATAGTAATTGCTGTAATAAACATATTCTCTGCATTTGGTTTTGTTAATGAAATCATACCTTCTGATAGTTTTGATATTAAACCAACCTTAACAACACTCCCTACAATTATAAATAAACCGATAAAAAAGAAGATTGTTGGCCATTCTAATTCCCTCAATACATGATGTGGATCTTCTTTCGATAGTATAAGCAAAATTGCAGCTCCCGAAATGGCAATCGTTGCAGGTTCATAGTGAAATTTACCGTGAAAAACAAATCCCAATATGACTATTCCTAATACACTCAGCGACTTTATTAATAAACTGTAGTCTTTAATCAGTTCATATTCATTTATACGAAGTATCTTTTGTCTCAATTCCTCTTTAACATGAAGTCTCTTACCAAACAAAAATTTTATCGTTAGGATGAAAAATGCAAAAATAAAAATAACTGCAGGAGCCATATGATAGACAAAATCCATGAAAGTGAGTTGTATCTTGCTGGCAATCATTATATTCGGTGGGTCACCGATAAGTGTCGCAGTACCACCGATATTTGAGGCCATGATCTCTGATAGTAAGAAAGGGAAGGGATCCAGTTCCAATTCATCTGAGATAAACAGAGTGACAGGAACAAGAAGCAATACGGTTGTTACATTATCAAGCAAGGAAGACAGGATGGCAGTAATAAAAGCAAAGAAAATGAGGATCAGGGTCGGTTTTCCCTTGGCAAGTTTTGCAACTTTTACTGCCAAAAATTGGAATATACCGGTTTTGCTGAGAATATTAACGATAATCATCATACCAATGAGAAGGAATATTACGTTAAAATCTACAGCATACCTCTCTTCGTAAAAGGCCTCATGCTGACTTACTATTTTTAATGTGAGCATTAAACCAGCGCCAACTAACGCAACCTTCGTTTTATCGAGCTTTTCAGATACAATTAATCCATACGATACGATAAAGATGCCCGTAGCAATCCAAAAGAACATGAAATTTTATTCCTCTCTCTAAAACTATTCAATACTTAATCATTGGTAAGGGTCTTCGTTATATGTTTTATTAGGGCTAAACGAGATACAATTCCAAGAACTTTGCCATCCTTGACCACCGGGAGTGTATGTATTCTGTTAATAACCATAAGCGCAGCAGCTTTAATTAAGGAATCATCTTCATGTACCGATAATGTAGTTTTTGTCATGATCTCCGTAATGGTTAAATTTCTCTGCTCTAAGCATTTTTTTTCAAAATAGTTACTGTCTATTACCGAAATAAGGGATTCATCAATGGATAAATACTTAGGTACTAGAACTTTTATGATATCTCCTTCAGTAACGATTCCTACTAGATTATCAGCTTTATCGACTACAAAAATAACATGGTACTTTACCTTATCGAGTATTCTTATAAGATGTTCAAAGGTATCTGTAATCCGGATTAGATTGGAAGACACGTCCCTGTCTACAATGTCTTTTACTCTCATAACCTCACCTCCTTTTGTAGTCATATATGATGTGGAAACACGTTGATCCCCTCTAATCGGTATTTAGTCTTTTGAAGCTGTATTTTTTGTAATTCTGGTAAGGGCGCAATATTATAGCATATTTAAAATCATCTGCAATGTAATATTGCTCTTGAGGAATGGTTACACAAGACGAACATAAATATCTCGTGCTATAGCATTATCCAAGGCAATTTGTGTTTCACCCATTTGGATAACATAAGTTGGTTGTTTTTGATGAAGGCGGATTTGAACACCGGGTAATAAACCCATTGAGGAAAGTTTATCTAACCGCTCATGGTGTTTTGTTACAATATAAGACACCTTTGCCTTATCACCGGATCTAAGATCTGTTAACGGCATTACCACAGGTTTTATCTCTCTGCTCGCCTTTTCACAACAATCACCGGGAGGAATAGCCTTTCCGTGGGGACAACTTACCGGATGGCCTAATAATGTACATATACTCGTAGTAACTTCTTCATCCAAAAAATGCTCAAACTTACAAGCACTGGAGTCCATCGTTTCTTCTTTTACCTCTAAAACATCATTCAATAATCTCTCTGCTAGTCTGTGCCTCCTGATAATCAGCCGTGCATCTACTCTACCTTTTTTGGTAAGATCTACGTTGGCATTTGTTATGATGACATAACCGCCTTGAACGAGGATGTCCAATTTGTCTTTTGCTGCAGGAAGGTTTATCTTTTTCAATAATAAGTCTTTATTGACTTTCTTATTTTCCTCTTCTATTGTCCAGATCAATTCCAGAATTTCTTCTAAATTAGGCTCACCCACGGTCATGGTTTTTCTCCCTTTAGCAATTTTACCCTAAAATGGTACTTAGGCATCTTGATCCATAACATCAGCAACATAATGAACGCAGCGGTACTACCTCCAAGTATATCCACTTCTTTTTTATAGATATCAAGCGCTACGGCTGAGGTTATCCCTTCTGCTACGATAATACCTAAAATAAAAGCAACTATGACAAACAAGATTTTGTTCTTCGTGAATAAATTCTTATTATCAAGGAGTACCACTTCCTGCCCAATCTGAATTCCCTTTATTGCAGGAACTTTTATAATATTTTGGATTCCCATCTTTTTGGGACAAGCAGAACAACTCCCGCATTTTACATCTTCTGTATTGATGATACATACCTCTGCAACATCACCTGAAATAGATAGGATCTTTCCTCGTACTTGTGTCATGAAAATTGTTGTAAAATGATCCTTAATATTCCACCAATAAGGATAGCATATGGTAGTATAAACGCAAACATGAGGAATGCATTTTTAACCCCCTGCTCTTTAATCATTACAAAAAAGTTTGCAATGCACGGGATAAATAACGTAATTACAACTAATGAAATCAAAATTTGCCTGGGGTCTATATCATGATTCCCCTCATTTTCTTGTAGTGCATTAAAAATACTTACAGCACCATAATCTCTTCTCAGAAAACCCAATATAAAACCACGTGTCGTCTCAACAGGTAACCCTAAAAAGTTTTTAACAACCGGGGCGCATATTCTCTCCACAAATGATAGTACCCCTAATTTTGTCGCAATAAATAACGCGAGAGTACCAATCATAAATAAGGGAACAGCCTCTTTTAGAAACCAGTGGATTCTATAAAATGTCTTAATAAAGATATTCGATAATTTTGGCATGCGGAATGGGGGAATTTCCATGAGAAAATCTGAAGTTGCCCCTGGTAAAATCTTGGATGACAAATAACCAACAAAAAGAAGCTGTGTACAAATGATAAAAACGTATAGTGCAAAGTATATCCCTGAAATCCTGCCCAATATACCCGCAATAACTCCCAGTTGTGCAGAACAGGGAATGGCTAATGCCAGGAGCAGTGTAGCTATAATCCGTTCTTTCTTCGTATTGAGGATGCGGGTTGTTAGGGTAGCCATAGTGTCACACCCCAAACCCAACACCATCGGTAAAATTGCCTTTCCGTTTAACCCAATACGTTTAAATATCTTATCCACCATAACGGCAAGACGCGGCAAATAGCCACTATCTTCCATAATGCCAAATGCCAGGAAGAAAAAACCTACAATAGGGAAAACAATGGCTATCGCATAGGTAAGTCCTACTTGTATCAACCCTGATTGCTCATTTAAAAACAATTCAAAAATAATATTATCTTTATTTACCACTTTCTGTGCTAATAAGCCAAGGTAGTAATTAAATCCCTGAAAATTTATATGAGAAATAGTATACGTTTTTTGTATAAACGGAACATATAGGGAAACATCAAAGCCACCTGATGGTACCAAGGAATTCCCAAATACCTTATTTTCAAAAAAATCTACACACGTTCCTGCCCCAAATTCACCTACAATTTTATAAATTGTCCATAAAATAATAATCAATATCGGAAAAGCTGCTATTGGATGCATAGTAATGCGCCCCAGTATTTCAGCGATAGGGGTCTTTACCCTGTATTCTTTCAAATAAAGATACCATGAAAACCATAGTGCAGATATGCCACCTGCAGCAATTGGAATAATAAAATTTAGCCTATCATCTGGTTGAAACCGAAATGAAACTAAATACATAAGTAATGTTGCAAGTTTGCATCCAATAAAAAAAGATATTAACGGTACCAGGAAATAAAAGAATATGCTACGCACGAAAGGATGCGTTTTCCTTTCTCTCACAGCGGTCGTACCCACCTTCTCAACCAACGCATTCACAAAGTTTGCCCTTTTGATGTTGATCACATAACTCAGTGGTTTGCTAAAATACTTTTGTATATCGTCCCGGATGCGATGAATGTCGTGAAAAGAACTGTTAGTAAATTTGTGCTGCAGATTTTCTTCGAGGGCTTCGTCACCTGATAAAAGCATAATGGACAAGGCGCGTTTATTGATAATCGTGTCTCCCTGCAGTATATCTTGTATTGCTGAGATTCCTTCTTCAATTATGCTTCCGTAATCAATATGAAGGTTAGGTACTTGTGCGTGTGGTATGGAGCTAAGTATTGTACTTATCCCAACCCTATGAGTAGCAATAGTTTTTACTACGGGTACATTCGTTATTTTCTGCAAGGTATTTATATCAATATTCATACCCCTATCCAGGAGTTCATCCCACATATTCAAAACAAGCACAACAGGCAATCCCATTTCTGCAAGTTGGGTAGTAATCAATAGGCCACGACGGAGATTCTTCGCATCTGACACTTGTATTACGTGCTTCTTGCTTTCTTCCAATAGCATATCCCGAGCAACACGCTCGTCCTCTGAAAGAGGTATTAAGCTATTTGCACCAGGTGTATCTACAATCTCAATTTTTCCATCTAACCCTTTACAAATACCCCTGGAAACCTCTACTGTTGTCCCTGGGTAGTTCGACACCGTCACATATTTCCCCGTTAACAAACCGAATATCACGCTTTTCCCAACATTCGGATTTCCAACTAAGGCAATTTTATAAGTGTTTGTCTTTTCTCTAGGCATTTATCTATCTATTTTAAAAAACTTGGGTGATGCCAATTGACACTGAGTCTCACTTAAACCAAGTATAATGTTTTTACAATTCAAGTCAATCATTTTCTCTGTGACTAGGAACGGAAAAGCACCTGGAGATCAGGCTTATTAGCATGGAGTGACAATTTTGATTTGTATTCAATAAGTTGGTTAAGAAAAGGCAGGTATTTCCATTGAGTATTGTACTTATGGTTTAACTCTTTAATCATACGGTAATACTTCTCATATAGGTCATGAGAAATTTCCTTGAAATGTGGGTCACAATAAAAAATACGGCACCCAATCGTTCGAAAGTCCCTAATACTACATTGGTTATTCTTGAGAAAAGGGCAAACGTTTTTTGAAATGTCAAATTCAGGGATGTCCACATACTGAGTAATAAAATTAACCTCTATACTACTTGTATAAAGGACATGATCAAATGCTGAGAATTTACAGCAGGTTCCGCACTGTTTGCATACAGGGTTTAGTGTCATCAACTCAGTTTCTAAACGTTCATATATTGCTCTGAGTTCCGAATAAAGATTTATTTCTGGTGGTACTTTTGCCTTCATTTTAAAATATCTTATCTATGGAAGAATTATAAGATTTAAGTTTCCATACAACTTTTGGATTAAGGCTTAGAGGTGGGGAAGAAACTGATCTCCTTGTGCTCTTCATAATCTTCAAACAGTTCTCTTGCTAACGATTTTAACATTAAACCGTGAACCATTGAACGTCGAACCCGATTAGCTACGAAATTCTACAAAAAGAGGGTTTCTATACGGTGACACCGCATTAACCAAAACGTCCTTCGTATATCCTTAAATTTTCTTGTATATCCCGCAAGCTATGCAACTTCCCTTTATCTATTCCTGGGCATGTTTTTTTTAATTTTTCCCATTCTGATCTATTTTCCAGGTTTGTTCCCCAAAAAGGAAATGATCTGCATTGACAAGGTCTAACTGTATAAATTTTACAACCATTATGATACATAACACAATCTCCACTACCGTATTCCAATAAACTAAATCGACCGTTAATGCTCCTTAAATAGTTTTTAGCAAATACGGCTTGTGTGATGCCAAGAAAAGAAGATATCTTTTCTATCTCTTCTTTATTAACCCATACTACACCTGGTTCACCCCGGCAGCACCTACCACACCGCTGACATTCAAACTTCAAACCGTCTCTGAACCAGGGAAGGGTATCATTTCCAATAATTTTATTTTTGTTCGATTTTATGTTATTCATAGCGTAAATCCCATCGCCTCTTGCGTAATTTTTTTAAAAATCTTTGATAATGCCAAACCAGATTCGTTTATCAAATTCGTCAGTATTGTGTAATGGTATTTCAATACCTTGCATTACATAAAGTTCGTGTGAGAGTTCCCAGCGAATTCCTGGTAAAAGGTCTACCTGATACTCTTCACCCCCATCCAAACCAAACCCCTTATGACCGTTTAATTCGATGAAAGGCGTAATACCTTCTAATAAAGAAATTTCATTTATAGTAAATGTTTTCGATAGTGCAATGCCATAGAGAAAATCCCAATCGGCATCCTCTCTGTGTTTTCCTCCTGTTGGAACATCTACACCAAGAAAGCTATACAAGCCTATGCGATGCCCCAAATCCATCCACAACGCAAGTTGCTGACCAATGGCCGTTACACCATTACCCAGATGACGGTCTTCATCTCCCGTAGGAATATTTATTGTAGAACCTGTAGATAGTGATACAGTATCGGATTCTAAAAGCATGGCTCTTATGGCAAATTTTGTATCTCCAAATCCAACGTTCTCGTTATCCTCTCTCGTATTCACGTATAGTATCTTCGGTTCTATGTCAATTTTTATACGGAGCGTAAGAGGAAGTTCCAAGGCTAATCCCCACTCGCTTACGTCTGCCTCTCCATGATCTTCATCGTCTATATAGAGGTAATTAAACCGAAATTCCCTTTTAAAGAATGCCGGCACAATACGCAAAAGAGGTACCCTTGGCGCTTGAGTTTTATCTTCTCTATATGGAGACCAGGGAGTAATCCATCCATCGAAAAAGTTTGAGAACTCAAGGTTTCGTTGTAAACCATGATGTTCCTCATATTTTCCTGGCTTTTCACTTGTTGATGTATTTTGTATGAAATCTTGTACTGTTTTCCCGTCCGTAAATTTCTCGTTTGCATAGATACAAGTAGTCTGAATAGATATCCATAAGATTATTGGAGACACAATAGCCGAAATACGGTAATACATAAGTTTTCTCCCGCACTTGAGAACCAAAAATATTTAGGTGAATTCAACAAAAAATACATTTTTAAAAGTTCCAGAAAATACCACACCACATGAGAAAAAGCAACGATATTTCTAACTGACAGAATCTCCAGCAAGGTACCCGGTAGAAAATGCTGCCTGGAGATTAAATCCCCCTGTAGGACCATCGATATCAAGTACCTCCCCTGCAAAATATAGCCCTTTTACAAATTTAGATTCCATCGTTTTGGCATCAACTTCATTCAGGCTTACACCGCCTGCTGTTACGATGGCTTCCTCAATAGGACGATGATGTGTAAACGTAAGCTGCAGTCCTTTCAGTAGCTTTAATATTCTCTTTCTTTCAGATAATGTTATTTGGGATGCTTTTTTTTGTGGTTCTATATTGCAGATATTCAAAAGAATGGGCGATAATTTCTCTGGAATGAAAAAGGTCAAACAAGATTTTATTGATTTATTACCATACCGTTTGATCTGGACCAGGAGGATATTATCAAGTTCTTCAGAAGTAAAATTTGGTTTAAAATCTATGCTGATCTGAACAGACCCATTCAGAAGGCATTCAACAAGGTGTTTGCTGATATCTAAGATGACAGGTCCAGAAATACCGTAATGTGTAAAAAGTGCTTCACCAAAACGTTCTGCAATTTTTCTCCTTTTTTGATAGGCAGCAATGTTTACATTTTTTATCGGTGTTCCTTGCAACAACTTTACCCATGTTTCCGCCGTCCTGAAGGCAATAATAGCAGGATATACGGGATGAATTGTATGACCTGCCGAGGAAGCCAATGTATACCCATCACCCGTACTTCCAGTAGCAGGATAGCTAAGACCTCCTGTTGCAATTAAGACATTTCGGCCAAGAACATCCCCTTGATCGGTTTCTACTCCAATTATACGATTACTCTCTAATTTTAATTGTACAACGCGGGAACTTTTCTGTATTTTTACCTGGTTTTTATGCAGGTAAGTCTCAAATACCTTTAAGATAGAATCAGCTTTCTGACTTTTGGGAAACACTCGTCCTTTATTTTCTACGACCGTTTCTACACTGTATGAGGAAAGGAAAGTACGTAACTTCTCATTGTCGAGCATTTCTAATGCAGTGCGAAGAAACGGCCCTCCCTTTCCATATGCCTCTATGAATGTGTGTAATGATGCTGTATTGGTTACATTGCATCGACCTGCAGCACACATGAGAAGTTTTTTCCCCAAACGATCAGTCTTCTCAAGGAGGATTACCCTCTTCCCGCGTTCCCCGGAGCGACCGGCAGCCATCATTCCTGCAGGGCCTCCTCCAACGATAATAAAATCGTAATTTTCCGTCATATGAGAAACCACCGCTAACCGCTAAAAATGCTAAATTGCAAGGACTATAAGAGATTTGATATTTGAAGATGGGAGTTGAAAATGGAATTTACAGTTGTTTTCCATCTTCTAACCTCTCACATATTCGCACTCCGTTCCCTAAGAGGTTTAAGTAGCAAATCTATGGATACCTTCTTCTCGTGCCATTCGAAGAGCATCTTCATGTTCTTCAGCGCTGATACGCCGGTTGATGTCTGGATATTTGCAGGCAAGACCACTAGGATAATATTGGTCCATGATATTAACATAGGTATTTTTTGATATTTCTCTGCCAAGAAAATGCATTACCTCATGTGTACCGGCTAATTTGTTTGGCATAACAAGGTGCCGAACGATTAGGCCTCTTACCGCAATACCCCGTTCATCTATAATAAGATCCCCAACCTGCCTGTACATTTCTTTAATTGCATTCACAACTACTTGAGGATAATCTTTTGCCTTGCATAATCTTGCGGCAACTTCACTATCATAAAACTTAAAGTCAGGCATATAAATATCAAAAATTCCTTCTAATATTTGCAGTGTTTCAACAAGATCATAACCTCCGGTATTATAAACAAGAGGTATTTGTAAACCGCCTTTAATAGCGATGGGAATTGATTCCATTATTTGAGGTACAACATGGGTAGGTGTTACAAAATTAATATTATGGCATCCCATATCCTGCAATTCAATCATCATTTGAGCAAAACGTTCTATGGAAACTTCATGACCTCTTCTAAGATCGCTAATATCATAATTTTGGCAAAATACGCAACCTAAATTGCAAGAAGTGATAAAAATAGTACCTGAACCATGAGTCCCAACCAAAAGGGATTCTTCACCAAAATGGGAATTATAACTTGAAATCTTTGGTAGTCTACCTATCTTGCAAACACCAAGCTTATTTTCATGCCTATCGACCTTGCATCGTCTTGGGCATATCTGACACTCTTCTAACAACCTTCGTGCCTTATCAATTTTTTCATAAAGTCTACCGGTTTTATATAAATTTATATAACTAGGTCGAAACATAGTTTTTCATATAGTAATACAAATCTTCTTATTGAAAATATTCCTATACCATGGGAATAACCATCACACAAAGTCAGTACCACCCGCATAGCGGGTGGCTTGATTAGCCCTATAAGGGCATTGTTACAGGTATCCCTTAAGGGATTACTTACAACTCTCACCTGATGAGGAATGCTTTAAGTTGCTTCGTTAAT
>JBDIVL010000052.1:0-29471 GCA_039794405.1 Candidatus Jinrextremum sp.
TTGAGAAGAAGGTTGGTATTACTTGGGTTCCGGAGAGTTTCTGGAAAACAGGGGAATGGCTTGATCAGTTAACAGGTCCATATATCGTGAAGAATCACCCGGGAAAGACGATATTCGATCTTTGCCCGGATCCAGGTTGGTTAGATACCCACCATGCACCTGCTGAAGAAGTTGAGTACATTAACAGAAAGCTGGACGAGCTTGGCATGAAAGCACCAGAGCAAGGTAGTCATCACTAATCTGTATTGGTATTACAGAGCTATTATTAAAAAAGGAAGCTATGCGAAGTTTGCACAGCTTCCTTTTTTAATACGAAAAATATGTAGGGTGAATTTCTCCCGATGAAATAGTGCTATACCCGAAAATACGCTTTTTGATATTAAAATTACCCTCCGTGAGAAATACGAGCTATAGTACTCAAGAGATGAAACCGAACAGTATTTTAGATAGGGTGGCACGGACAAACTCGTTTGTCCGTGATGGTTTAATCAAATCGTGGTTCATTTTGTTTTGTTTTATTATGTGATTTTCGGTTTCATCTGTTGGATGCCATAAGACCGTTTATGAATTCCAAAGGCCTTCATTTGAGATGCCAGAGTGGTAGGTTTCATACCGAGGAATTCCGCTGCTCCACCAGGTCCTGACACCTTCCAATTTGTTTGATGGAGAGCCGCCAGAATATTTTCTTTTTCCAGCTTTTTTAAATCCTCATACGTTAGGATTTCACCGGATTGTTCAATGCCTTTGGCATAATAAGGCACCATCGGTGAGGCTCTTTCGGTATACAGTTCCGGCAAATCTATTCGCAACTCCCTTCCTCTCGATAAAATTACTGCACGCTCAATCACATTTCGCAGTTCTCGTATATTTCCGGGCCAGTCGTAGTTCCGGAGCTGAAGAATGTGCTTTTCCTTCAAAGGCAATTCTTTCAGTCCCATGCTCTGACATATCTGTTTTAAAAATTTTTTTGCTAAAAGAGGTATGTCTTCCTTCCTGTTTCGGAGAGGAACAATTTCCAATGGAAAAGCGCTTAATCGAAAGTAAAGGTCCTGCCGGAACCGTTTTGCTTCCATCTCCTTTTTCAGGTCCCGATTGGTAGCGGCAATAACCCTCACATTTACCCTGCGGGTCTTTTCCTCTCCAATCCTTTCATACTCGCCTTCCTGAAGCACGCGCAATAATTTGCTTTGCAGTTCCAGTGGTATATCTCCCACCTCATCAAGAAAGAGAGTTCCACCGTCTGCAAGCTGAAATCTCCCTATTCGATCTCTAAGCGCTCCAGTAAACGCACCTTTTACGTGTCCAAAAAACTCGCTCTCAAAGAGTTCGCGTGGGATGGAAGCACAGTTGACTTTAATGAGAGGACGATTTTTTCGTCTGCTTCGTTGATGAACGGCCAGGGCAATGAGTTCTTTTCCTGTCCCGGATTCTCCATGAATAAGAACCGTCGCATCTGTAGGTGCTACCAGATCTATTTGCCGAAGAATTTTTTGCAATGCAGGACTCTGCCCTACAATGCTTCCAAAGGTATCTACATCCAGCACTTTGTCGCGAAGATACTCATTTTCCAGTTCCAACTGACGGCGTAATTGTTCGATTTCCTCAAATGCCCTGGCATTGGCAATAGCCGATGCAGCGTTGTAAGCAAAGGTACGAAGCATAACCAGGTGTGATTGATCCAGCACTTTTCGGCTGAAAAGAGCTAGCACACCAAGTGTTTCATCCCGAAACATTAATGGCTGACCGGCGAAACTGGCTATTTTTTCCTGTTTTGCCCATTCCGGATCCAGCAACCAGTTTGGATTTTCGATGATATCGTTACGTAAAATAGCCTTGCCGGTTCCCCCAATATAGCCTATTTTCCCTGTTGCAGTAATGCTGTCTGACTCAACAGTATAAAGGGGAAAGCGTTTATAATGACCTTTAAGCCAGGTGTACCGCTGTTTATTATGAAGTGATAGACCATCGCTTGCCACCATATGCAGGCATTTCGTTTGATCAGGACAATTTTTCAACCATGGACAGATATGACATATGTCGCCCGGCTCTATGAGCCAAATTCTGGTAAGAACAACATCAGAGTCGTCAGCCAACCCATTCACGATATTACGAAAAACAACCTCCATTGAGCGTTCATTGGCTACTGACAGGGCAACGGATTGAAAGAATTCGATATTCATGATTTTCAGTGTAAACAATGATCGGGTTGGTTTCAACGACATTTCGCAATTTTAGCACTCCTGGTAGTAATTGCTTTTTTCCTTTGCTTGTCCTTTTGCCGGTTTTACTCCCATACATACGATCAAATTCTGAAAATACCCTTGCGGGTTCTTTTTTTACTTACCGGGAATTACTGAAGGACCGACTCGAAGAAATATACCATAAGGAAGAAAGCCAGAAGCTCTATAAATTACGGAAAGAAAAAGCAGAATTACCCTTTGGTCATATGAAGCGAAATTTAGGAGCCGGTCAATTTTTGTTGAGAGGCAAGGAAGGTGTTAACGCAGAGCTATCAATCCTTTCAACCTGTTTTAACATGGCAAGACAGATAACCATACTTGGTGTACCAATGTTAATTGCAAAGTTCAATAGCATGTAAACCCTTACAGGTTAGGTGCCGGGATGCACTAAAAGGGTGTATTACGGAAATTTTTATATCTAAAACACAATAGAGTATCGAAAAAAATTTATTCTATACTTTTTAAGGTAAATATATACCATCACGGTAATTTTCATTTGACCCAGTCTGAAGGCGAAACCCAACCTACATAACTAATGTTTAAAGCGCACAAAGAGTCTTCCAAAATTATCACTATCTTTATCAATACGGTGGTAAAGCTTTTTTATTTCAGGACGGTTCAGGAAGCGTATGACGGTCTTTTTTAGCTGACCACTCCCTTTCCCGGGAATAATTTCCACGAGAGCGATTCTCTTCTCAACGGCCTCATTGATAATCCGATTAAGTTCTTTTTCAATTAATTGTCCTTTTTTACAGATATCATGGAGATCAAGTTTTAATTTTGCCATAAAGTATTACCATAAAGCAAAGCATCCTCATGCCTTTTCACGAGAATTCATTATTTTCACCCCATTACTCATTAAGGGTCTTATAATGATTTGTACTCTGCCAGCAATTTCCTGAATTTGTTAACCGTCGCCTCATACGCTTCTTTTCCGGTAAGGTTGACCCCGGCTTCTTTCAGAATTTCAAGTGGTTTCTTGTGTGATCCTGCTCCCAGAAATGTCAGATAATCTTCGACAGCACCTTTTTCACCGGAGGTTACCCGCTCAGACAAGGCTATTGCAGCAGACAGGCTGGTAGCATATTTATATACATAAAAGGCGTTATAAAAATGGGGAATCCTCGCCCACTCGTAGTTTAACTGCTCATCAATAACCATCCCTTTACCCAGGTATGCTTCAAGATTTTTTCTGTATATTTCAGTTATGCTTTTCGCGATCAATACCTTACCGGATTCAGCCACCTCATGAACATCTTTTTCAAAATTTGCAAACATGGTCTGCCTGTAGAAGGTTGCCTCTATCCGCTTCATGTTGTGATACAAAAAGAACTTCTTCTCTTCGCTGGATTCGGCAATCTTTGACATATGATCAAACAGTAACGCCTCGTTGAATGTCGAAGCTATCTCAGCCAGAAAAATGGGATTTTGATAATAGATATACGGTTGATTTTCAATGGAGTAGTCTCTGTGCAGACAGTGACCGAATTCATGTGCAAATGTAGAAACATCAGAGAACTTTTCCGTGTAATTTAAGAAAATCAGTCCCCTGCCCGCATAACTTCCCCAGGAGAATGCCCCTGACCTCTTGCCGGAAGATTCAAATACATCAATTACCCTTGCACGAACAGTAGAGTCATACTTTCTGAGATATTCCACACCGAGGGGCTCAAGCGCAGTACGAACCAGGTCAATTGCTTCTTCGTAGGAATATCTCTTATCAACCTCTCCAACCAGGGGAACGTAATTGTCATAAAAGTGTAATTCCCTAATTCCAAGTTCTTCTTGTTTCAGAGCATTGAACTCGCTGATCACATCGATGTTCTCTTTTGCAACCTCAATGAGATTAGTGAACACCGTGGCTGGTATATAATCGGGAAAGAGAGCCATTTCCAGCATAGACGAGTAATTGCGTACCTTCGCCAGCTTAATGTTTGCAAGTATATTGGCAGCATAGGTATTTGCCAATACGTCAATATTCTGCCGGTAAGGCCGATAGTAGTAATCAAACGATTTTTGCCGGAGGGCCCGATCAGGAGATTCTAATAATTGGCTATATCTTGCATGAGAAAGATGGACCGTTTCTCCCTTATATTCAAATTCCTGGAACAAAATATTGTTATTATGAAAGGCCGAAAAAACATCATCGGGTTTGCCCAGGACAATTTCCAGTTCCGCCAAAACAGTTTCCGTTTCTTCAGAAAGGATATGAGGATTATATCGGGCATAGCTTTCCAAAAAGAAGCGATACTCTGCGAGATGAAGATTTTCATGAATCATCTTATCGATATCTTCCTTTGATAAAGAGGACAGCTCTTTTTTTATGAAAACGGTTTCCGCTGAAATCTTTGAAACAAGCAGTTCGATACGGCCTTTCATCTCTTCATATACGGCATTTCGTGTATCCTCAAAAAAGCAGACATTCGCATACACGTATAAATTTTCTCTCATTACAGAATGGTTAATATAAAGCTGCATAAACTGCCCGAGTTTGTAAGGATCAGCAAGGAAACTTTTGAACTCAAGAAGCTGAGGAAATTCTTGTTCCACCTTCCGGTAATCTTTTTCCCAATGGTGGTCTGACGCATACAAAACGGATAAATTCCACTTGTATTTGTCTTCTATTTGATCCCGCGTTTTATTCTTACTCATAATATTTATATCGTCGTCCCTGGACTCCCATATCAAATACCAATGATTTGAACCTGAATACGTTAGTACATCAAATTGAAATATTTTTTTATGTTCTTGATTAATTTGAATTCAAAAAATTCTCTTGCCCATATATCCTTCCTCAAGGATATAGATTATCAGAGATCTCAATTCATCTCAAAATGAGGTTTTAGGATAGTTTAAAAACTAATTTTATGGATTATTGTTTGCTTACAGCGGATATTCCCCTTTCTAAAGAGGAACATCTGTTAAAAGTTATACCCTATACTACCAATAAATGTCCTGTCTTCCTTCTCTCTTGCCTCAGCCGGCGTGTTGTCATACTGGTCGAGGAATTCCAAACTCAATGCAATGGACTTTGTGAGATTGTGTCTGATACCTAAGCCAGAATCTACACGCCAGTCATCACTATTTTCAGCGCTTTGTACATATTCTGATTTCGCATAAAATTTTGTGTCACGCCATATGATCCAATCCAAATATTGACCTACCCTTATACCGAGATAATCATCCGTAATTCCACCGTGGAACCTTTCATACGTATATGCAGGTCCAGCTTCTGCTCTGTATCTTAACCACTCTTTATCGATAAACCGATAACCAACACCCGGTGATGAGATAGATCGATAATTTAAATTTTCGATCTCGTCATGTTCAAAGTACTGGTTAAAAAACGAGTAGAACCTGGGAGTATGTCTGTATTCATATTTTCCACTAGCTCTTTGCTCATTGACCGTTTCCTCGTCTACATCAGTATCCTTGTTTGTTACGGTTTCATATAAAGCAAGCACATCAAAGTATATATTATCCCGCATTCTTTCGTTAGCATAGCTTCCCTTTAGATGGGTTGTAGTTGACTCTGTGTTTCCGTCTTTCGTGTTGACACCTGCGTCAACATTTCCTTTCCATGTCTTTAGTGGTGTAGCCACTGTTTCTCCCTCGGTCTGAACAATTTTTTCAGCAATGGCAGCCGATGGCTGCTCTGTACTACTTTTTGCTTCCGGTGTGTTAACCTTTGAAGGCTGAACCTCTTCCTCGCTGATGATAGACTGTGCATTATCAGGAACTGCCTGCTGCGCTTCTACTGCTTCTTTAGCAGCGACTTTCGTTGTTTCAATTCCCATATCAAGTGGAGTTAATGTATCCGTCCTGGTGCGAACAGCTTCTTTTATAGAAAAATTCTCTGGCTTCGGTATCCTGAGAAAAGAAACTTTCTTCCCTTCTTCGTGTTCTACAATAATAATCTCTGTTCCTGTGGAAATAAGGTTTATGTCATCCAACAGAATATCACTTACATTATCATCTGTTTTCCGAAGAGAAAGGAATTCTCCGGTAACTTTCAATATCTCTCCCTCAAAGATGGTACCATCAATCGTTTTTATCTCATCTGAGTATACCGTCCCTATAAGATATACCCACATCACTAAAAAGACTGCTAGAGGCACCATGCAAAAACTTTTTTTGGCACAAATCTTTGAGCTTTTACTCTCTGGTCTTCGCAAACGGTAGACATTTTGCTTACTACTTACTACACGATACATTCTGTTCATCAATATTCCCTTTCTCATCTAATACAACATTTGGACTTACCGGAACCAAACTCGTCCTGGCTTGACAGAACATTGCTGGTGGGCGCTAACAATTGGGTAGCCGCAATGAGGGATGCCTTCAAAACCAATTCCTCTGGAATCGTTTCAAACACGGTTCCCCCTATCTCAACTGTGCGGCATTCGGAGTCACCACAGACAGAACAGCACCGGCTGCCCCCCACCCTTGCGCCGAGCCATTCTTCTAACGGGCGATTCGCAATCCAAATTCGGTTAGAAGCAGACGGGTTCGCTTTGAACGATTCTTCGTCTATCTCTCTGGTCTCAAGGATTGGCTCAATATCCAGGGGGCGGAGCGCCTCCTTAAGTTTACTGATGGCCCACTGCATCTCCTGGTAGGTAGCATTGCAGCGATCGCACGTCTTTCCGTCTGAGCTTACGAGCCTTTGCCAGATGATCGGTAACAATTTCATGGTAACAATCTCTCTTTCTTTGATATTTCTGGTAATCCAAGATAGAAACTGAACAAAATATCATAAGCATGGGCAAACCATCCCTGTTTAAAGCATACAGGAACAGGGTTTGTCCATGCCATCCTTTGAAATATGCTCTACGGAGACAAAGAGCATTCGGTTTCTTTTCCGTTTGACTATAACGTCTATCTTTATTCTACAAACGCCTCATGGTATCGTATGATGCTGAGCATATCAAGTAAAAATCAGCAGAACCACGCTGAGGAATTCAAGAACATTTTCGATAGAATATGTGAATTTCCATTATTATACCGAATCATAATAAACTTTTAATTTTATTATATTTTTAAGTCCTGTGTAGAGGAAAGAACATGTAACTCAACCCCTTCCCCTGTATCAAGTCTTCTATGAATCTCTTGCCATTCAGATACTGGAGTAATTTCCATAACTTATGATAGGGTGAAGCGATTGCCGCCGGAACGAAATACCATTTCGTTCTCCATTGAACTTCCTGAACACTACTAGGAAGTTTGACAGGGAGGGATTTTCTCCTTGAGTTGAGATTTTTTCTTAGATGTCAAACTTGTTTTTAATTTCCAATCCTGGCTGGCGTATTCGTCCTTCTGCTTTATAAGGAGCCATTGGTTCCCCTTTTTTCCTTTAAAATGAACCAGGCTGAAATTTCCCTTTAATCTTTTACCTTTGAGGAAAAAAGTAATCCTGCCTTTTTGCCTTTCAATAAGGTTATAAGTTCCGCTATCCCAGATTACTACTGTACCGGCTCCGTACTGACCTTCCGGAATGATCCCTTCAAAATCAATATATTCCACCGGGTGGTCCTCCACTTGTATGGCCAGACGTTTTTCAGATGGATTCAGAGAAGGACCTTTTGGAATAGCCCAAGAACGAAGAACTCCTTCCATCTCGAGCCTGAAGTCGTAGTGAAGATGTGTCGCCTCATGTTCATGAACAACAAAGCGTTGGTTCATAATAACAAGAACTCCAATAAAAAAACGACAAACACTTTACACCTGCACCTTTTATAGTATCCAAAGGTGAAACCCAACGTTGTCAGGCTCTGTGTATGTTGAGGATTTTAACACGAGAGGGTAGCATGGAAAAACTGGTTTGTCCGTGCTGGTGTCTGATGTAATCAAATCATGATTTTTTTGTTCGGTTTCATTTTTTGATCACTATAGATCACTTGCAATCTTTAACCTTCAAATAATTTTCGTGTTTGTTATATCTGCTTTATCTTGACTAACGGATATAATAGCAAGATAATGTGAGGAAAGGAATCTTAAACTTCTTGAACAGGAATTAACAGGTTAAACAAGATATTTTGTATCAATTTACTTTTTAAAAACGTATTACCTATTAACACTTAACGAAAAGTACTACCAGAGACTTCACGTATGGTTATAAACGATTTAATTGAATATGGCGGATCAAAACGGCTTGCGGAAACTATGGCTGCTTTAGGTATTAAAGAACTTTATCCACCACAAGCTCTGGCAATAGAGGCTGGTCTCCTGCAAGGACAAAAATCTTTTATGATCGCTGCACCTATAGCATCAGGCAAGACTCTCATAGCCGAGATGGCAGCACTTAATGTATTTTTTAGATCCGGTGAAAAGGTTGTATATCTTGTACCAACAAGACCACTTGCAAGGGAAAAATATGAGGACTTTTCCCGGAAATATGAAGACACAGGAGTAAGGATTGCGCAAAGCACAATAGACTATGACAGTGCGGATCCATGGCTTGGAGATACCGACCTTATTATTGCAACATATGAGAAAATGGATTCCCTCATGCGGCATCGTGCTCCATGGTTAAAGGCAGTAAATTTTATCATAGCCGATGATATACAATTTCTCGGAGACCTTCGTAGAGGACCAGCCTTTGAGATAATTTTTACCAGGTTGAAGAGGACGGCTCCTGAACTAAGGCTTCTGGCATTAAGTTCCTCTATAGCAAATGCATCAGAAATCGCTCAATGGCTTAATATACATCTTATCGAATCAAGCTGGAGGCCGGTACCCTTAAAGGAAGGGGTGTATTTCAACGGTTCCATAACCTTTGACGACGGTAGTGTTGTGAAAGTAAAAGAGGAAAACCCCATCGAAGTCATAAATCTGAGCCTGGAAACTATAAAGGATGGAGGACAAGCCCTTATCTTTGTAAATACGAGAAGGGCAGCAGAATTTGTTGCACGGAAAGCATCGTCTACAATTATTCAGTTTCTCTCCGAACAAGAAAAAGAATCCCTGAAAAGATTATCCGGACAGATCATAGAGGTATCTTTAGAACCGACCCGACCCTGTAAAAAACTTGCCGAATATGTAAGTAGTGGTGTTGCTTTTCACCACTCAGGCGTTATCCCCTTGCAAAGAAAATTTGTGGAAGATGCCTTTAGAACCCATAAAATAAAGCTTATGATTGCTACCCTGACATTAGCAATGGGACTGGATCTTCCGTCACGAAGGGTTATTATCAGGGATTGGTGGAGATATGAGCCGGATTTCGGGATCAAGCCAATTCCGGTTATTGAAATAAGGCAGATGGCTGGAGAAGCCGGAAGGCCTGGCATTGATAAATACGGTGAAGCTATATTCATCGCCCGAAATGAAAAGGGCAAAAAGTATCTTATGGAAAATTATATTACGAGAGGGCCCGAAAGAGTGGATTCTCAACTTGCTCATGAATTCGCGCTGAGATCTCATATCCTCGCAGCAATTGCAGGTACCTCTATAAGGACCAGGGAGGAATTAATGGACTTCCTGAAAAGCACCTTCTCTGCTTATCAAAAAGGTGCAGATCTTCTCATATCCATGGCAAATAGAATAGTCGACTTCCTGAGAAACGAAGGGCTGATTTCAGAACGGATGAATCTCGTGGTTACAGAGTTTGGTCGTCGGATTTCAGAACTTTATATTGACCCTTTGACAAGTGTAGCCATACGAGACGGATTACTCCAGCCAGGGAAGAAAGGGGCTTTTGTGCTCTTACATTTGATAGCTCATACACCCGATATGGTTACTCTCCGGCTGAGAAGAAAAGATTACGAGCATACGGTTGATCTGTTTCAGATATACACAGATGAACTCTTAATCCCAAAGAAAGAAATATATTTATCCGAGAGGATCCTTTCGGAACTAAAAACAGCGTTTATTTTACTGCAGTGGATAGAGGAAATACCGGAAAACAAGATCGTGAGCCAGTTTGAAATAGGACCGGGAGACCTCAGCAAGTTAGTGACGTTTTCCGATTGGCTGCTGTATTCAGCGGGCGAAATAAGCAAGATTTATGGCCTGAGGGAAACAGAAAAACAGATCAACCTCCTGCGAATAAGGATCTTTTACGGCATCAAGGAAGAACTCCTCCCACTCGTGTCTTTAAAAGGCATAGGAAGAGTAAGAGCAAGGAATCTCTACAATGCAGGATACAAAACCCTGCGGGAGATTAAAAGTGCAACTATCGAAGGTTTGACAAAAATACCTGGCATTGGAAAGGGTATTGCAGAGGATATAAAAAGACAGACTCAAGGTGTTAAGAGAGGGTAACTGTCTCATAGGGTACAAAGTCATGCTCATACATCACATGAGATCGGATGAGTAAATTACGTTAGGCCTTCGGCAACTTAAAATACAAATTTTCCCTCCAACGTTTTTCTTTCCGTATGCTTTTGTACCGGCTATCTTTATTATCTTTAACGTAACAATTTAGTTTTTTGAAAAATCCCGGCAATAACAATATGTTACATGCCGCGTAGGGGCAGGTTTCAAACCTGCCCCTACTCTATTTTTGTAAACAATGCCTACCCTGCCTGGCTGAAGCTAAAATTGTAAGCAAAGCGTACAAACCCATGATTTCATGAATTTTGAGAGAAAGGTTGCTTTCGTTGTCGCCCGCAATGACAGGCAAGGCAAGACTTTTTGCACAAACTCTTTAACCCATCCTTCTCGACTCAAGAATAAAGACCCGGTCCCGCTGCCATCCCCCTATTTTTTACCATGTTTGCCACTTCCGATTTTTACATCCAGGTGTTTGTGACAGTCAGCGCATGTCTGCCGTAACAGTCCAACTTGCCATAGCACATCTTCCAGCGTGACGGCCTTATCCTTATTATAAAATACCCTGTCTATATTTTCAGATGCCATCAGCATCGCATGGTTAAGTTCCTGATATTTACCGTCGTCTGGTCGTGCAAATTTCGTTGTAGCGGTCTTACAAAGCGCCGTGAGATTAGCGCCTGCATCGCCGTAAATTTTCTGCTCTTTTTCAACTTCTTCAAAAGAGAAGTAGGTCGAAAGCCGTTCCAGAACTTTATAATTCTTATCTATTTCACCCATAAGCTCAGCCAATTCACTTTTTTCCTTCTCTTCCTCTTTTACCGGTTCCTCCCCTGCAAATCCATGAAAAGCCGTGCAGAATAATATAACAACCAAATTCGCTAAAAACACCTTCCTCAATAACATCATTTCCTCCGACAAATAAACGAACCCGATAAGGTAAATAATATTGTATCAATAATATGTTCGCCAATCTTCGATTTCAATGCAATTTTCATACGGTAATTTTGTTTTTCAAGCTTTTCTGCAGCACTAACGTTATAATTCCCTCAATCCACAGCCAACGAAATTACACCACTATGCAAACGATAAATCATCAATGGTTATTGTTTCATAGAATGAATTCGTTATAATATTACGATAATTGTGTGAAAAACGAAACTGATAGTAACATTCAATATTATAGGGGAGATTTTTGGAATGATCACGGTAGTAAACAATATAAAGCATCTTTGCCTCTGTGGAGCGAAAATCTTTTTCGTGTTGGTTCTGTTCGGCGCTTGCGCTTTACCTGCATATACTCAGGAGAATTTGTGGAAGGAACTCAATGATAAAACCATCTCGCTTTTACAAAAGAAGAGATATGCGGATGGAATAAAGTCGGGTGAAGAGGCATTAAAGGTAGCGAAAAATACATTTCCTTCCGGCAACACCCGTATTGCTGATTCAATGAACTTGCTGGGAATACTTTACAGAACCTATGGCAGATATGACGAAGCCGGACCCCTCTTCAATCAGGCGCTCAATATTTACAAAGAATCGCTAGGCCCAAACCATCCCAATGTTGCTAAAGTATTGCATGAGCTTGCGGAAATGTTTCTCCTTCAGGACAAATATGTTGAAGCCGAGCCCCTTTACAAACAGTCTCTTGGCATATATGAGAATGAGTTTGGTCCGGATCATCCCGGTGTCGTTAGTGCTCTGAACAGATTGGGAGAGCTTTATCAAGACCAGAAGAAATATGCTGAGGCGATACCATTCTACAAAAGAGCCCTGGACATCGAAGAAAAAACGCTCGGTTCAGACCATCCCGACCTTGCTTCTGCAATGAACAATCTGGCAACGCTTTATTACTACGAGGGTGAAAACACTATGGCTGAGTCCCTTTATAAAAAGGCGCTCGAAATATATGAAAAAGAATACGGCAAAGACCACCCTTTAATTGCAACCATATTGGAGAAAATGGCAGAATTTTATGAGGGAACCGGAAGGAAAGACGAAGCGAAGCAATTAACAGAAAGGGCAAAAAAGATTTATTCAAATTATCAGGGATAAGAGTTGATGTTATTTTTCCAAGTGTCAGGATAATGGTGATGATAATACGTTGTGTAGTTATGTAGGTTGAGTTGAATAAAGCGAAATTCAACAAATCAAGTTAATCCCCTTTAAAAAAGAGGGAAATAGGGGGTTGTGTTCTTCTAAAACAATTTAACAACCGTCTTTGTCCTATTCTTCAAAGGGGATTTTTACTTCGTACCACCCAAAAAACCGTATATATAACATGTTAAATCCTTTGGAGTACAGCGGAAAAACGCCAGATGAAACGATTTGTTATGTGTTGAACCCTATTTCTCAATTGTTATCGGCATGCCCTGTATACCGGCATAGAAAACTATAATCTCTGCCGGTTCGTTACCTTCATTCTTTCCGTAGTGCCATGTATTAACAACTTCAACGATTGGGTCTCCGGCCTTTAGATGTAATGTCTTCTTGTCTTCCGTCACCACAGTTAGCTCCCCTTTTAACAACACACCCGCATTTATTACCGGATGTTTATGCAATGATAATTGTACCTTCGGGGGAAATGTGATTCTTAGAACCGTTATCTCTGGCTTACCTTTTGCATAGTTCGGTAGAGCTTTTCCATCCCAACTTGAACTCGTTTTGGCCAATACATCAACGTTGACAGAATTTACATCCCGGGCCCAAGCATTACTTGTTAGCGATAATATCAAACATATTCCAAACAAAACCGTTTTCATATATCTTTCCCTTTTACACATAACAATGATTATATAGATTGCATAAAACTTCTTCTATATTTTCGTTAATCGCCCATTCCGGTTTATACAAACTATATAATCCGGCCTGCAACCCATCGACCAGGCTTCGGACATAGTTACCTCTTTTGTTCAAGACATGGGTATAGATCATCGTCGTACTTAGGAGATGATAGAAGATTGCATTTCATTAAGATTGAGTATTAATAAAACAAAAATGAAATGAATTGCAAGTTTTTTTAATTTTTTTCGGTAAAATTAAAAAATCAACGGTTATATGCTGAGATAACGTTCCTCACCCTGTATCCATACAAAATGTAATTCAAGATTACTCATACTCATGGATGAAATAATATTTGGAGCACCACTCAGGTTAAAAAGGCTGAGAAACTTGTTGTAATCATCAAACCATTCATGCGTCTGACTGAAAGAATGCACCATCATCACGGCATGTGCAGCATTAAAACGCGTTGCTTCGATAATTGCAGAAACAGTCCGATGCAGAAGTTGGTATCTGATGGTTTTTGGGATAGTCGCATTCAAGCACAACTCATTTTTCAAAAATTCTAGCCTTTCCCGTTTGCCAGGTGAATCTTGTTCCATCCATTCCTGGAGAGTTGGGCCAAAATGTTCCGAGACTTTACCCTCAACGACAATTGATGCCAATTCATTTTTAGATTTTGCCAAGACCCAAATATCGTTTTGAGACGGTCGCTGGCCTCCAGGCAGTGGTACTTTATGTTCCGGGATTATCAAAAGTGGTTCTAAATTACTAAAAGGTACGCCTGACTTTGAGAAGACAGATCGTATACTTGCCGGAAAGCCATTAGCTTCTTCCCAGCAATAGGCCAGTGCCCTAGCTGAATAACCGGATTTCCACTGTTTGTCTGGTTTAGCCAGGAGGACTTTCCAATCTTCTGGTGATTTTGTAGGAATGAGAATGTTGGACAATTCTTTGCTACCTCAACATTTCTGTCAAATCTTACCCTTGTAAGGTTTATTCAAATAAAAACGGAGAGTAAATATCAAATATATCCCCCAATTCCATGTCTATTCTATTTGTATAGTCCTTTTATCTTAATTTTACCATCTACGAACATTTCTTTTTTGATTTTTGATAATTTTTTTACTTTTGCTTCTATCTTTAACGCCATACTCTTGCTTCCAATCTTCTTTTTCATAACCAGCGTTAGAGGAGCTTTTCCTCTCAGGTATTTTGACCCTTTTTTATCGTTACCTGCATGTTCTGCAAATCTTCTTTCCACATCAGTCGTAATACCTGTGTATAATCCTCCCTGTTTACATCGTATCAAATACAAAAACCAATTATTCATTTTTAAAGGCCTTATTTAAATGGTTCGAAATCTGCAGCGCGGGTGGTTTATCGTTCGTCCTGGCTCACGAAGAAATCCCCACCCAATGCCGACCGCGAGGGAACGTCGCTACGTTTTTTATCAATAATGTCAAAATATTTTTATTAAGCATCTCACGTAAGCATAAGCGGTGCGAGAAAATGAGCGTTTGCATGCATGCCATTGTTATACCCCCCTCATTTCTTACAATGTTTTGTTAGAAAACGGTCCAGTTGACAGGCGAACGACTGAATATCTTTCCGACCAAATGAAGAGGGACCACCGGTAATCATACCACCGTTCCGGAGTTCATCCAAGAGATTGCGCATAGCCAGCCGCTGTTTTATATTCGTTTCCGTATAGAGCTCACCTCGTGGATCAATCGCATAGCCGCCCTTCTCAACGACACGGTCTGCAAGCGGTATATCAGCAGTAATAACCAGATCACCCTGTTGAACCATCGCGACAATACGATTATCTGCCACATCAAATCCCGCAGGTACCGTAATACTTGAAATGTACATCGATTGAGGAACCTTTAGATGTTTGTTCGAGACCAAAATCAATGGAACACAAACGCGCTCAACTGCCCGGTACAGGATATCCGCTATCACACCGGGAAATGCATCAGCATCGACGATTATCTGCATTTTACGCCCTCTCAGTGTATAATGCCCACGGTAACAGGTTGCAATAAAGTGGCAGCGCAATCACGGTCTTAGCTATCTGTACTGTTAGGGCTAAACGATAAAATCTTTTCATGAACAACTTTTTCCTTCTCATGTTTCCAATTCCCCGTTTGTTTTTAAACTTTACATTTTCGCATTAATTCTCCACATCCAAATCATCAACTATCGCCTGAAATTGAGCAAGCGCGTCCTGAAGATCGGCGACGATTTCACGGGCGATGATGTCAGGTTCAGGGAGGTTTTCGGATGCTTCGAGACTTTCATCTTTGAGCCAGAAGATGTCGAGGCTTGCCTTTTCACGGTTTATTATTTCCTCGTAATCAAACGCACGCCATCTACCTGCATCGCTACCGATTTGCGTAGACGAAGCGCCTTTCATCTTTTCTGACCATGTGGGTTTTCTGTTGTGACGATTTTCAGGATTGTAGCATGTAACAAATTCGTCAAGGTCACTGCGTTTGAGGGGATTGGTTTTCAGGGTGAAATCTTTATTCGTCCGCAAATCATATATCCAGAGCTTCTTTGTCCAGGGTGTTTCTGATGCCGGCTTGCGGTCAAAGAAAAGCACGTTTGCCTTTACGCCCTGGGCATAAAAAAGCCCTGTGGGAAGTCTGAGAAGGGTGTGGACATCACACTCATGAAGCAATTTACGCCGGATTGTTTCTCCCGCACCGCCTTCAAATAAGACATTATCAGGCACAACGACAGCAGCGCGTCCGTGTTGTTTGAGAAGGGTTTTTACATGCTGGACAAAATTCAGTTGTTTGTTCGAGGTAGTAGCCCAGAAGTCTTCCCTTTCAATCGTCTCTTTCTCTTTATACGGTTTTCCATCAGCCCCAACGATCGTTGTACTGCTCTTTTTCCCGAAGGGAGGATTTGTCAGCACTATATCAAAATATTCTCCAGGGTGGCTTGCAAGCGAATCTGCAACAGTTAATGGCAGATCGTCCCCATGGCCAATCCCATGCAGCATCATATTCATTGCACAGAGGCGTGCTGTATTGTGAACAAGCTCCCAGCCTTTTAAGGCCTTTTCATCAAGGAAGCGTTTCTCGTCTTTATTCAAATTTGATTTGTAATGTTTTGCAATGTAATCGTGTGAAGCGAGGAGGAAGCCGCCCGTACCACAAGCCGGATCGCATATCGTCTCTTTTGGTTTCGGGGCTATCACATCAACGATAGCCGAAATCAACGACCGGGGGGTAAAATACTGCCCCGCACCTGATTTGGTATCCTGGGCATTCTTTTCAAGCAGGCCTTCGTAGGCATCCCCTTTCACATCGGCGCTCATGGATGACCAATTTTCTTTATCGATCAGGCCAACGATCAGCCGTCGGAGTTTCGCAGGATCCTGAAACTTATTCTGCGCCCTCCCGAATATTAATCCCAACAAACCCGTCTTTTTCCCAAGTTCTTCAAGAAGGTGACGGTAATGGTCAAAAAGCGCATCACCATCTTTTTTCAAAAGACTTTGCCAGTTGTATTCTTTTGGAACCGGGCCTGGCAGGTTATAAGGAGGCTTTGACCGTTCATCAGCCATTTTAAGAAAAAGCAGATACGTAAGCTGCTCCACATAATCCCCGTAGCTCATCCCATCGTCGCGGAGGACGTTACAGTAATTCCAGAGTTTTTGAACAATTTGTGCCGGGCTCATAATTTCACCTTAAGATTCAATTGACCACTGATTTACACCAATTTTTTCACATAATCTCTGTGGAAAACAAGGATATAAGGAAGTTATATATTTTATTTCCTAATGCGGCGAAGCCGCAAATAAAAAGATTTTAACCACGAATAAATTAGGCCTTCGGCAACTTAAACGTAAATTTTCCCTCCCTTGATGGGAGGGACTAAGGGAGGGTGATTCGCTTGCTTTTACACCCCCACCTAATCTCCCCCATCGAGGGGGAGGAAAATTAACAATTTGAATTTCCTAAACGTGAACCTAGCGCGGCCTTTGGCCGTAACCAAATTCGAAATACGAATATCGAAATACGAAACAATTTCAAATTACAAAAAACTCAATGTTCTAAACTTTACGTAATCCTCTAATCAATGTCTTATGGCTATGCATTTTGAAAAACGAGCATAAAAAACAAGAATTTGATGGATAGTAGTACGAAGGGCGCGAAGAAAAAATTACAAAAAGAGAAGTTTTACACAGTAAACATTCATGAGCCGAAGGCTCACAAAAGCTCATAAAAATACACCACCCTCCCTTTATCCCTCCCATCAAGGGAGGGAAAACTTCCTTGCCCCTTGGGGGAAGGCTTAGGTGAGAGATATTTTTGTACCAATACTATAAAGCCTTCCTATAGCATATCAACAAATTCCCCTCCCTCGACGGGAGGGGTCAGGGGAGGGTGATTCAATCAACGCCTTTCTTATAACTTCCCATACTCCCTGAGTATTCTTCAAAACTTCATTATTCCAGAATCTCAGGACTTTAAAACCTTGTCCTTCAAACCACTGATCCCTTTCGCTATCTTTTTCTTTACAATGCTGGCTTCCATCAACTTCCACTACGATTCTTTTTTCAAAACAGACAAAATCTGCCACATAATTACCAATAGGTTCCTGTCTTCTAAATTTAAAACCTTCTAATTGTTTTCCTCTCAAACATCTCCACAATCTTTTTTCTGCATCAGTAGGTCGTCTTCTGAGAATTTTTGCTATATGCTTTAGTTCTTTTTTCAATTCTGAGTCACCCCCACCTTAATCCTCCCCCATCGAGGGGGAGGAAATTTTGCTACCACGATCTTCTACTTTTTCGTTGCGATCTTCTGCCTTGTTTCTTGAAGAGCCTTAATCTTTATCCTCAGGCTGGACCCAGATAATCTTCCATCTTTCCACGATACAACGGGATTGCCTGCTGTTTTAGGCTTTAAAGGAATTTTAAAAATTAGTTCCTCCCCCTTGATGGGGGAGGTTAGGTGGGGGTGGAGGAAAAGACAACCACCCTCCCCTATAACCCCTCCCATCGAGGGAGGGGAAAAGTCACCGAAGGCATAATTTATCGAACTAGGGTGCAAAAGTACGACTCGCAAGGGTTGTTTCGAATGCAAAATCCACCCGTTCTTTTGCGAGGAAACGTATCCGTTCCAGCATAACACGGCCAGCATGAAACGCTGCGCCTTCAAGATGAAAAGCGGAAAGCCCCTCGGCAATAGTTTCAGCATTTACAAATTCAGCAACTCCAAGAGTGCCTTTCAGCAATGCTGGGGCAGTCGTTGATTTTCCTGATCCATTAGGCCCGCCAATAACAATAATATGTGGTCGCTGTTCTGTCATAAGGTATTAAAAAATGTGCGTAGGTTGGTAATGCAAGGTACTCCCAATAAAATTAAGTTAATCCCCCTTACCAAAGGGGAAAAGAGGAGGTTATGTTTTTTTCAAATGAGAATTATTTGCAACCCCTTTGTCCTATTTTTCAAAAAGAAATTTTTACTTCATACAATCCGAAAAACCGCACGTATAAATGATAATTCCTATACGATTAATTATTCATGCCTTACTCTTACATCAAATATAATTTCAGTACTTGCTTTCTAATTGCAATCATATGCTCACTGCTTTACTTGGCAATGAAAGCCACATTATAGCTCTCTAACAGGTGATCTTGCCATCGCATGGAATAAAAACCTGAGTGAAAAGATAATAAATTCGAAGAAACAATTACTTAATATTTAAGATGTGTTCTTTTTTCTTTTCCAATAACATCATTTCCTTCGGCAAATAAGCGAAATCCGATAAATAAATTGTTGGGTTTCACTTCATTCAACCCAACATACAATACTTTTATTATATCCAACGGTTGGAAGGTTTAGGCGCAAAATGCGCCATGACAGTTGCAGTTAGGCATTTTTAAATTACGAGTTTCTTTGCAATCCATATCATGACCAGCAGAGTCAAGTAGAACGGCCAGATAGAAAATGAGAGCAGTGAGGCAAAAAAGGTATAAAATAGACTCCCTGTCGGCGCAACGGCATAAAGGTCAGATGCAACTACCTTGCCACAATGCAATTTCTCGATAAACGTATTGTATGATTGCCGAAACATTTTTTCGAGAGCAAGGTAGTAGGCATCTAAAACCAGAAAAAGGATGTTTGGGATTATGGCTATTAATGCATATTGTGGTTTCCCCTTTTCTGCAACAACCAGCAAAATTGCGGATATCAGTGCGATGCACCATGCTTTGCAGGAAGAGCAATTGGCAGCCATTCGCTGAATGACAGACTGTGTAATGCCCAAATGCGCCTGTACAGCTTGTGAATTTTCTTTGAACTCATTTTCTGTACCCATTTTAACTCCTAAGCTGGATTGCTTCTTCTATCCAATCTTCGATATTATTTTTTATGTCATTGTATGCATCAACACTGTTCGGATTATAACATTTCACAACGTTTGATAGTTTTGAGCCATCATTAAATGTAAATTGGTCAAAGGGATTTGGGCCTTTATTGGATTTTCCGTTTCTAGGGCATTTTAAATTGTGGATGTAAACTCCAACAAGTCCTTTGCTGTCTTCCCATGCTTTTTTAATTTCATATTTAACCCATGGTCTGTTCGCTGTTTCTTCTCCGACTAAAACAACTACACATGAACGATATTTCATGTTGTCATCAATCCATTTTTTGATTGACGCTTCTCCTTTTCTCTTAACTTCTTCCCACTCACTTGCAGAAACAGGCTTGTTTTCTTCTAATGCACCGATATTTCTAATTTGTTGCACTCTCATTACATCGTTGTCGAAGTGAAAGCTGTAGAATACTTGTCTTTTTGCCATTTTGCTATCTCCTTTTTGATTTCAGTAGTTTGTTGTCTTCCTTCTTATTTATGCACAACAATGCGCTTAACTGACGTAAAAATGATCGAGGACTTTTTCACGTCCGTGTTGAAGCACTAATTACAAGCTCGAACCTTTATTTTTTGGAATTAGACACTTTTAATTTTGAGGTAATTTCCTGCCTTGGGCTTTCCGATGGCTAGTAGTTTCCGAATAATATCCCAAGTAGAACTTGTTAACTCGATCCTTAGGAACACTCGGCCATAGTCAAAAGCATATCCATATGGTGTAATAAAGCAACAAGAAATAGATTAGCAATCCCGTTCTCTGGTACCTTTTGTCTCTAGACCATTCGATATGAACCATCGATTAATTCATAGTCTTCTCCTTTAGCGTTAATGGTTGTGTTGGATTAAGTAAAACGAAACCCAGCAAATCAAATTATTCATGCCCTACTTTTACTGGTTTTTCTTTTGGTACCTTAGTCTTTTCCAGTGATTCACTTGCCAACTCTTCATCTAGTTCTTGAGGAACAAGTTTGCCGGAGAAGGCTTTTTTGAGAATAGATTGGCGAAGTCGCTCAGCACGTTTGAGGTTTAACTCTACTTCATTTTCTACTTCATCAATGACTGATAACCTGCTTTCTACTTCGTTAACAATTATATTTTGTTCGCAAAGAGTTGGAAGTGGGATTGGAAGGCTAGAAACTTGCGGTTGGCTAATTGATGCCATACCTACAACTTGTTGTGCATTTCTATTGAAAAAGCTCTGACCAGTTAATATAAAAATATAACTAATAAAATTTGTATTGGCAAATTCAGATAGGAGACGAACTCTAATATTCTTGCTTTCAAACACACAGTCCTCCAAATCCTTTGGAATAGGTGCAGCCTTTCCAACTAACTCCCTGCTATTGACACGATTAACCAGCAAATCGCCTGGCAATAATTGATACTCCTCAATTTCATCTTTGTCAAGTAACATTCGTTTTATATCTTTCCAAACTATTTTTCCATTTTCGATATTATACATACGTAAACAGGCAACACCTTTGTCTGCATATGAACTAAGAGGTTTATAAATTCCATTTTTCATTGACTCTGATATCTGACCAACATTAGTCCACACCCATCCCTCCGGCAATTCGGGTAGATTTGCAGTATCCGGCAAAGCAGGCTCTTTATATTTTTTCTTCCATGAGTCATCTTTGAGCGCATGGCCATGTGCCCCTACATATTTTTTAATATATTCTTCTTCCCATTTCTTTCGGCGTTCTATGAGGATGCGTTTGAGAAGTTCACTTGCAGGCTCAATATCTGGATGAGTTTTACGCCACTCTTCTGTTAGCTTTCCTTCAATAGCAGCCTTGAGGACAGAGGCTTTGTAACGTTTGAGGTTGGCCTTTATCCTCTTCAGCGCAGCCACGGCTTCATCAAGGCGGGAAAATTGTTTCTCGATTTCTGCAACGATACGTTTTTGTTCATTCGGAGGAGCAACTGGAATACTGCTTGTCTTAATAAAATCAACTGGTACTCTTTTTTGTCCTACAGCTCCTGTCATCTTGCTTGCAGCCTCTTTTCTACAATCCAACCTTGACAGGAAGTAATAGATATAATGTGCATCAACATTGGTTTTTGGTCTTATTACATGAAATTCGGTTGATCCAAATCCATATTGATTTTCCAAGTGCGGCACTACAGCAATCTTGCCATTTTCCATGCAAGGTGTTATTTTTGCAAAAATAATATCACCAGATTGGAAGGGAGTAAATCCTTTTTTGACTTCTGAAAAATATCTTTTCTGACTGATATCTACTTTTCCATCACCAGCACCAACAGAAGCCATTGGTACAAAGACTACCAATGAATCATCGGGAATTTTAGTTTTATCGAATCTTGGGTTGATATCGGAGATATCATTTAATTTAGAAAGAATCCAACCCGCTGGCAATTCCTTTTGTTTGGGCGAATGGTCTGTATTGATATGATTCTTGATTGTTTTCAAAGCAGTCTCTCCACCTGCCCTTCTATTAATTAATATTCATTGGATTATCTTCATCCAAATCCCACCGTAAGGGATTGTTGATAATGTATTCACGGATTGAATTTAATTCTTTTTCATTGCGGACAACGTGTTCGTAATAATTGCGCTGCCAAACAGGAACGCCAGAGATATTGCGGGCACTATTGATTTTTCTGGAAGAAAATGTTTTTAGTGCACGAACAATTTCAGATAATCCATACCGTTGCATTGTAGGGGCGGGTTTGAAACCCGCCCCTACATGATTATTATCACGCTGCTAACTCTTCGTTCAGTTCTTCCATTATCGACCACAAATCTTCTCCAAATAACTGATATGCCTTTCCCAGACCTCCCTCAGACCTAAAAGGCACAGAATCGAAATCATCTTTCTCTATACTGAGACTGCCAATAATATGTTCCTTGATCATCTCAAGCCAGCGAAGTTGCTCTGCACTAAACTTCCTGCCTGCCTTCGGTACATGCGAGCTTTCCTGGTCAGCCAGCCATTTTTTAAAGTTGGCATTCACCCTGTCTGCAAAAGGCTCAAGTTCGTCCTCCTGATGCAGGGCAAACCGTATTAATGAAACCAAATCGGTAAGTATCTTCTGTGCGTTTGCGCCTCTGACCTTTGACTTTTCTAATGCAGCATAGGCATTCCAGAGCCTGTCCACACGCCAGTGATGGGGTGGTTTTTCTATTATGCCTGCAAGCTCTTTAATCTGTTCAAAACGGAGCCTCGACTTGTATGGCTTACTGTAAAGTATTTGAAGGGCGGTTATTTCGTCTTTGTGGTCTTTTATGAATTGTTCGAAGGAAGTAACCAGACCTTTCGCCTTTTCCAGGGCATCAGCACTAAATCCCGCCTCTATGACTTCATCCTTACTTACCGTATCAATTGTCTGTTCTAGGGTTTTATGCAATTCGACAAGTTTCTTCCGAAACCCAGGATTATGGATAGGTTTTACTGCCTCGATTTTCATTGTATCGGCAGCCTTTTTGATCTGTCCTGCTGTTGGCTCTTCAACTCCGGGATTATCCTTTTTTGCCTTTTCCAGGTGATTGTCAGGATTTAATGCCTGCACGAGGTCGCCGGTCAAGTTTTTGAGGGTTTTGCCGCCGCCAAGTTTCTGTACTTCAGCCCTATCTTCCGCAGTAATCTTTTTATCTAATCTTGCAAGTCTTCCGGCTATGGATGAAAGAATATCGTCTTCAACATTACCGAGGGCAACTGCCTGAAGAAGTTTTTCTAAAGAAACAGTTTTCTTCCTTTCCATGGGTTGGGAATCCGTCTTGTCCTTCTCACAAATGCCAACGGCATCGACTATGATAAAATGGGTTTTCGAGACATTCCCCGGATTGAGTTGACGTAAATCATTATCTGCAATAACCCGCACTCCGCGTCCCTTCATCTGCTCGAAGTATGAGCGTGAATTGACAGTGCGAAGGAATAAGACGATTTCCAGCGGTTTGATATCGGTTCCTGTGGCTATCATATCTACCGTCACGGCAATCCTTGGATGATAAGATGTTCTGAAGTCACGAATAAGTTGATCAGGGCTAACTCCTGTTGTTTTGTACGTAATTTTTTGAGCAAATTCATTCCCCTTCCCAAACTCTTCCCTGACGATCCTTACGATATCCTCTGCATGGGAATCGTCTTTGGCATAAATAAGGGTCTTCGGGACTTCTGTACGGCCGGGGAATATTTCTGTGAAGAGTTTATCCCTGAACGTCTTGATAACCGTCCTGATCTGGTCAGTTGACACAACATCCCGGTCAAGCTGGTTTGCAGTATACTCAAAATCCTCATCCAGCCTTTTCCAGCGCACGGCGCGTGTTTCACGGTCACGTTTATCAATATAGTACCCGGCTTCAACCGATGAACCTTCCCGGGTAATCTGTGTACGAATACGGTACACGTCATAGTTTACATTGACACCGTCAGCGACAGCCTGCTCGTGGGGATATTCCATCACTAAATTCTGATTGAAAAAACCAAAGGTTTGCTTGCCGGGAGTAGCAGTAAGCCCGATGATAAAGGCATCAAAATATTCAAGTACCTGACGCCAGAGGTTGTAAATTGAACGGTGGCATTCATCCGTAACGATAACGTCAAAGGTCTCAATCGGAATTTTTGCGTTATACTCAACAGGCGGGGGTTCTTTAAAGAGATCTGTATGGTCAAATATTGATTCCTCATCAAGTTCTTCGTCGATCTCCACACCTTTAAGAATAGAGTAAAGCCGTTGAATCGTAGAGATGCAAACCCGTGCAGTCGTGTCTATCTGATTTGATTTAAGCTGCTGGACGATATATTCCTCGGTGAATTTATAGGGGGAATATGGAGAGTTGAACTGCTGAAATTCCTTTAGCGTCTGCCGTCCTAGATTGGCACGATCAACGAGAAACAACACCCTTTTTGCCCCTGCAAACTTGATGAATCGATAGATAAAATTGACTGCGGTAAAGGTCTTTCCACTTCCGGTAGCCATCTGGATAAGTACACGGGGACGATTTTCAGCAAGGGATTTTTCTAGATTCTTGATTGCCCTGACCTGAGCAGGCCATAAGCCTTCTTCGTTTAAAGGTGGCATCATATGCTGAAGTTTAAAACGCAGTGTTTCCGGTGTGCCATAGTGTTCTCCTTTCTCGGCTACTTGTCCCAATTGGACCGTATTAATATCTGCCAACCAACCGGCCAGGGTTTCTGGTCGATGGAAGGAGAAGACATTGCGGGACCGCGGAGCTGGATCGAGTCCATTGGTGAATTGCGTTTCTTCACCGGTAGATTCATATGCAAAGGGAAGTGGTCTGTGCCAGGCGGGAAGGCCTTCGGGAAGACCATTTTTATATTTATTGGATTGTATCTCGACACCGGTAAGGGTACTGCCAATTTTCTTGGCTTCAATGACTCCGGCAGCCTTACCGTCCACATAGAAAAGATAATCTGCCTCTCCATAATCAGGCTTTAAAGGGAAATATCTCAGAACTATTCCTTTACAAGCGTGAATATTAGCGTCCTTATAGTCGCAAACGTGCCAGCCGGATTTTTCCAGCATTGTGTCAATTTTGTCTCTTGCTTTTTGTTCCGGGTTTTGGTTCATTTGCTATTTGTTCATGCATATGTAGGGGCAGGTTTGAAACCTGCCCCTACGGTAAATGGTAAATGATAAATATGATGAATGCATGTGTCATAAGCAGGAATAAATACTGCATTTGATGTGCAATATCAAGGAAATTTTTAGGGAATGAAGATGATGGGAGGAAAGAAGAGAATAGCATTCAGGAGTTCAGGTTTTTGTAACAGTTCAGATGACTCGAAATAGATGCAGAATTACAACCCCCTTCACCCCCTTTGTTAAGGGAGATTTATTTATGGCTTTTCTGTGTTAGGATTCTTAATTATTTCCACAACAATCTTTCCGCCTGTCCAAGCAGGTAACAGAGGATATGCGCGGGGATTTTCAAGAATTGGGTTTGCATGCCGTATTCATTCTCTATTCCCGCAAAGGTCGTAGCTCCAAAATCGCTGTCCTGTTTTGTTACCCAGTATGCACCTTTGACCTTTTTTTCAAGCCGACAATAGGTAACAAGCCCGCTAGCTGTGCTCAAGTTTGGATGCTCCTTGTACTTGACCTCAAAAGGGATAATGTAGTTTGGGCTTCTTACGATAATATCCACTTCCTTGTTTGTTGCCGGATCGCGCCAGTAGACTATTTCAGGAACATCCCGATAATAGAACGAATACAGGTGACGATGGACTGTCGTCTCGGCTATTATTCCCATCTCTTCGGCATTGGTGAGAATATCTTCTCCCCGGAGCAAAACAGCATTTCTCAATGCGGCATCAACAAGATAGTACTTATTCCTTGCCCTCAGAATTTTTTTCCCACCCGACTCGGCAGGAGGCAGCCGGTAAATTAAATTGGCTTGCTCAAGCAGCGTAAGGTGATTAGCCACAGTGGTATGCGATGTCCCAAGGGCGTCAGCGCAGGTTTTTATTGCGACAATTCCGCCGCTATGCAGACATAAATAGATAAACAGCTTTTCAAGTTCATTGATGTTTCTGACTCCAAACAACGCTGTCATATCCCTTTTCAACACCCTCTCCACTACATCTTCCCTGAGGAGCCTTTGGCAGAGATGTATATTCTTCAATGTGGCGGTTTCAGGAAAACCCCCGACAAGTAAATATTGCTGAAAGAAAGGAAGAAGACCCCGAGAACAATGAGCGAGATTTGCAATCTCGTTTTGAGGGGTCGAAAAAAGATCGGATGGTTTCAAAGAATCAGGAATTTCAGGGAATTTCTCGCCCTGAATTTGAACGAATTCATAAAAGGAAAGGGTCGGGATTGGGACTGTTATCCATCTGCCCACGCCGCTCTCAGCAAGGCGCTCACAATGCACTACACTTGCAGAACCTGTGGCAAGGATACGAAAACCGGGATGATGATCTATCAGGAGCTTGATTTCCGTTTCCCATTCCCTTGAGTATTGAATTTCATCGAGGAGCAGAAAAGTCTCTTTCCCCCTGGGATAGACAAAATCATGATAAATAGTAAGTATCTTTTGCAGACTGAGGAGTTTTATCATCGGGTGATCAAGGCTGATATAGAAGACTCCCTTAGGATCGTTTCTATTCTTTATCAAGTAGTCAGCAATCTGCAATAAGATAGTAGTCTTCCCAACCCGGCGTGGACCTGACAAGAGGATGGCCCGCCGTAGGGAGGTGTCCTCAAGGTAATTCCGGCATGGCTCAAAGGCAAGCCTTCTGAAATCAGGGCAGGTATACACTTTGCCGGACCACCACGGGTTAAACCCGTGGAGAACACCAAGAACCTCGGCTTGATTAAAAAATTGTTCCAAAATTAGCCTCTAAAGTGATATATCACCCTAAATATATATAGTATACTATACCTATTATAGGATAAATATTACTTTTTGCAATTATAAAAGTAATAATTCACCGCAGAGGCAAGGGGGATGTAGAAAGAACAATACGGAAAAATACGAAGTCTATAGTACAAAACCTGTTTCTTTAGTTTTTACGGTTACAATCACGTTATTACAAACTGGCTGAGTATATTTTCCATATCTTGCGTTTCAGGACATTACTGGTAAAATTATTACGAAATACTTTTTAACGCAACAGGAATGAAGATGGCTTTAGAAACTGGTGAGAGACATTTACATTATTATTTGATAGGATGGACAAGATATTTTTATCATATTAATCCTGCCCATCCCTGTAAGAAAGGAAATATGTAGGGCAAATCAAACCTTCATGGTTGCCTTGCGAGGCTAAAACCTTGCCCTACGCCGACTCTGCTTTTTTCATGAGTTAATAGCTCGTTGTGTATTTTCAGGAATAGGTGAAAGAATTATGTCTGGAGGACATTCATGGCATTGTTAAGCTTGCAAGATGTAAGTGTGGGCTTTGGAAGGCCCTTATTGATTGAACATGCAAATTTGCAGATAGAACGGGGTGAAAGGGTGTGCCTTCTTGGTCGTAACGGCACCGGCAAGTCAACCTTGCTAAAACTGATCAACGGAGACCTCCTCCCCGATTCAGGCGAGATTGTTCGTCAAAAAGGGATGCGTACCGCATATCTTTCTCAAGAAATTCCCAGGGAATTGCACGGTACCGTATTCGATATTGTGTCTAGCGGGCTGGCTGTATCAGATCGTTGTCAATCCATACAAAACAGAGATCAGGAATGGAAAAAGCAGCATCAGGTCGAAAAGGTAATCTCGCAGATGCAATTAGATGGTGATGCTGAATTCAATACCCTTTCCTCCGGTCTGAAACGCCGGGTATTACTTGCCAGGGGATTGGTATACGATCCTGATATTCTGCTACTCGATGAGCCAACTAATCATTTAGACGTTGATTCGATCAGTTGGCTGGAGGAGTTTCTCTTGCGTTACGGAGGAACGATACTCTTTGTTACCCATGACCGTACATTCCTGAAGAAACTAGCCACCCGCATTATTGAACTTGACCGGGGAACTTTGGCAAACTGGGCGTGTGATTATGAGACCTTTCTTGTGCGCAAACAGGCAGTCCTTGATGCTGAAAAGAGTCAACAGGCTGTTTTTGATAAAAAACTGGCACAGGAAGAGATATGGATCCGGCAAGGAATCAAGGCGCGACGTACCAGAAACGAAGGGAGGGTACGAGCGCTGGAAGATATGCGTAAGACCCGACGGGAACGACGCCAGGTCATGGGCACGGTACGCATGCAAACTCAAGAAGCTGAGCGCTCCGGGGCACTCGTGATAAAGGTTGAAGACGTCACGTATGGCTATGATACCAAACCGGTCATCAGCGGTTTCTCTGCAGCGATTATGCGGGGCGATAAGATAGGGATAATAGGTCCCAATGGATCAGGGAAGACCACACTTCTACGACTTCTGTTAGGAGAATTGGCACCCCAACAGGGCAATGTGCGACATGGGACCCGTCTCAACATTACCTATTTCGATCAACTCCGTGCTCAATTAAGGGAGGATAAATCAGTATTTGATAATGTAGGGGATGGGAACGATGCCATCACCTTTAACGGTAAATCACGGCATGTTATCAGTTATTTGCAGGATTTTCTGTTTTCCCCCGATCGTGCACGCATCCCCGTTAATGCCCTTTCAGGCGGAGAGCGCAACCGTCTTCTTATGGCACGGCTATTTGCCAGACCATCCAATGTCCTTGTGATGGATGAACCCACAAATGATCTGGACTTAGAGACCTTAGAACTGTTAGAAGAATTGCTCTTGGATTATCAGGGCACACTCCTCCTGGTCAGTCATGACCGAACCTTCCTCAACAATGTAGTAACCAGTACCTTTGTGTTTGAAGGGGAAGGAAAGGTGAATGAGTATATTGGCGGGTATGATGATTGGCAGTGCCAGAGCAAAGAAAAAAAGAAAAATGTTACAGAGAAAACCCCACCAAAGACGGAGCCCCCACGCAAACAATGTGAACGACCCCGCAAGCTTAGTTTTAAAGAACAACGTGAGCTTGAAGCCTTGCCACAATGTATTGAAACCCTGGAAACAGAGCAACAGCAATTGTATCAAGTTATGGGTGACCCCCTGTTTTACCAAAAGGGGAAAGATGAGATTTCAAATATCAAAGCTAGAATATCATCCCTGGAATGCGAATTGGCTGAAGCCTATCAACGATGGGAGGCTTTGGAAAATTTACTGGGATGAACAGTAAGAAATCTTACTTTGGAAAAAGTTCCCTTTTGAGTAACAAATCAGTTTTTTGGTCAACTTAACCGGCTAGATTTTTAGGGGAAAAAGCTGGCTAGTTTATGATTTTATTTGAGACA
>JBDIVL010000053.1:0-29252 GCA_039794405.1 Candidatus Jinrextremum sp.
TCCTGGTTTAACCGATTCAGGAAATTACTGGTACGCTATGAAAAGCTTCGTGAGACCTATGAAGCACTTCTTCACCTGGCTGCAGCCATTATCTGCTGGAGAAAAATCGGAGTTATTTACGGATAAATACTTAGTTTGAAATTCCTAAACGTTTAATTAGGCCTGCGGCAGCTACTACGGTTGGTTCAATCTTTTAGATTGAACCATCAGTTTAGCATAGGCCTGTACGTTTTGGTTCACTATAGGCGTATGAAACATGCTAAACGTTTCGGTTCAATCGGGGACGATTGAACCAATTCTAGACGCAAAATCTTGCGTCTAGAGTTGGAAATTCATAAAATTATATTTTCCCAGACAATTTTACAATCCCTTCTATCCCCTTTTAGTTTATCCTTAACACTCTATCAATCCTCTGCCTTTAAGAACTTTGCATCCTCTTCGGGTATCGAAGGGTTAATACTTATCCCTGAACCAATCTCAAAACCAGCATGGGTCGTGAGACGTGGTCTTACCTGTAAGTACCAGTGTAATTGCGGTTCTCCTGCTCTATATCTTACGGATGTGTTAATAATGTAGTTATAATCTGGATTCTGCAATCTTTTATATAATCTATCCAGAATATTTTTTGATGAGGAGGCGAGATGCAATTTCTCAGTTTCCGATATGTCACCGAAATTTGCCTTGTGGGTTTTCGGCATGATCAAGATCTCAAATGGAACCTCGGCTGCAAATGGCACAAACGCTACAAAAGAATCATTTTCGTAAATAACACGTTTTTTATCACGCATTTCGTATTCGATGATCTCACAATACACACAAACTCCCCATTCATCAAAATGACGAAGCGCCATTTCCTCTCGCCATCGTATATAACTTGGGACAATGCCCGTAGAGATAATTTGTGAGTGTGGATGGATAAGTGAAGTGCCGGCCCGAAGCCCATAATTCCGAAAGATAAGAATCATCATATTATTACTTTTCTCCATAAGCTTTCTATACCGCTCATGGTAAACCTCTATAAGAGTCCTTACCTCATTTGAGGACATCTGTGCTATTTGCCGGTTGTGATAAGGGGTTTCTATGATAACTTCATGATGACCATACCCTTCCATCGCCATATAAATACCCTTATGATGCCTCAAATTGCCACCATGAGGAGTCAATGCGGGAAATTTATTTGGTACCACACGTGCCCTCCATCGGCCATTGCGGTCTTTTGTTTCCAATATTACCGGAGTAAGCATGTGTTCATTACCGGGGCAAAACGGACAATTTTTTTCATGGAGGGGTACCTCCGTCCTTTCCTGCTCAGGTCTTTGAAATTCCTTCGGCCTCTTTCTCCGCGCCGGTGCGTAAATAACCCATTCCTTCGTTATCTTATTTTGACGTATTTCACTCTTTCTTATTGAAGCATTTCTCATTCAGAATTTCACTCCGCAGGCCTTTAATATTTGTCCTATTACCCATGGTATTATGCTCATCACAAATGCTAAAATCCAGCCATCTACTTCCGGATTTTCTACCTTCAATACAGAAGAAAGGATGGGCACGTAGACGGAGGCCGCAATCAGCCCCGTACAAAGTACCAATGAACCCCAAATAAAAGGGTTACCGGTTATATCGTTTCGGAAAAAAGATGAACCAACATCGCGCATATTGAAAACATGCCAAAGTTGGGCAAATGCCAGAGTAATAAACGAAATAGAAACAGCTTTCTTTTCTTCAATCATTTCCCATCTGAGTGCCAATTCAAAGGCCCCAAGGACTGAAACGGATATAATCAAACCGTATATGCCAATAGCGAACAGATGGTAACGAGTTAGAATGGGTTCCTTACTACCCCTGGGTAGCTGCCTCATGATGTGGGGATCTCCCCTGCTGACACCGAGAGAGAGTGCAGGAAATACATCTGTAATAAGGTTAAGATACAAGATCTGAAGAGGAAGGAGCGGCAATGGAGCATTCAATATCGAGTAAAATGCGATGATCATAATTTCACTTATATTACACGACAAAAGATAGAGGACGAATTTTCGGATATTATTAAAGATAACCCTGCCCTGCTCTACTGCAGCAACAATACTGGAAAAATTATCATCCAGAAGAATCATATCAGAGGCCTCACGCGCCACCTGAGTACCCCGCTGGCCCATTGCAATGCCAATATCGGCTTTTTTCAATGCAGGTGCATCGTTTACCCCATCACCCGTCATTGCAACAACAAAACCATTTTTTTGATATATAGCAGTTAAGTCAAGTTTCTGTTTGGGACTAACCCGCGCATAAATAGGCACCCGTAAAACGTGCCGAAGCTCTTCTTTCGATAACTCATCAGGATTTTTCAGATCTTTACCCAGCATTACTTCTGCCTTGTCATCCTGGACTAATCTTACAGCCAGCCCAACACTCCTGGCAGTAACCGGTTGGTCTCCGGTAACCATTACCACTTTTATGCCAGCATCTCTACACAAATCAATAGCCTGAGCCACATCATCCCGCGGAGGATCCATAAGCCCAGCCAAACCGAGAAAGGTAAGTTTTTCGTAAGGATTCACATCAGGGGTATTAACAATTTTTTCAGCAAAGGCAAGAACACGAAGGCCTTCTTCGGCCATTTTGTTCCCCTGTTCTACCCACCGGGTTCGGTCATTATCGCTTATCTCCCTTTCCCCTAGTTCGGCCATGATATGAGTACAAGCATGGAGTAATGGCTCCGTAGCACCTTTTACTGCAACATAGTACCGATTATCCTGTTTATGAAAAGTAGCCATCATTTTTACTTCCGGGTCGAAGGCCTCTTCGCGCACCTCCGGCATATGTTTAACAAGTTCACCCCGATTAATTCCGGCTTTGATCCCTGCAATAAGAAGTGCAACTTCCATAGGATCACCAATACTATTACTTACAGCCCCTGTTTCATCCTGTTGTAAAGATGCATTATTGCACAGTGCACCGATATTCAACAGCTTATAGAGCATTTCTTCACGAGATGGACCAAAAGATGTTCCGTTCTTCGTAAATACACCTTTTGTTTTGAGTCCTTCTCCGGTAACTTTTATTTCACCTGAATCGATAACGATTCGTGTAACGGTCATCTTATTTTCTGTAAGTGTACCTGTTTTGTCGGTACAGATAACATTTGTTGCACCAAGGGTCTCCACAGAAGAAAGCCGGTTAATGAGCGCATTACGCCTCGCCATACGCCACATACCGCGTGCTAATGCAATCGTAGCAACAATTGGTAACCCCTCCGGTATCGTAGCTACAGCAAGGGCAATCGCGGTCTCTATCATAATGTATACCCCTTTACCGGTAATAATACCTGCCGCAGCTACTACCGGTACGATACCGAGGGTTATCCAAACGAGCTTACTCCCCAATTTATTAAGTCTTTTTTCCAGAGGGGTAATCTCTTCTTCTGCACTTTCAGCAAGGGCAGATATCTTGCCAAATTCGGTATTCATACCAGTTGCTACGCTAATACCCTTCGCCGACCCACGGGTCACAAACGTCCCTTTAAATACCATGTTCTCCCTTTCAGCCAACGGGATATCTTTTCCAAGTGATTCTGTACGCTTACTTACCGGTGTCGACTCCCCTGTTAGTGTAGATTCATCGATCTGCAGTTTTGATGCTTCTTGAAGGCGAAGATCTGCCGGAACAATATCGCCCCCATCAAGCACTACAATATCCCCCGGAGCAACCTCATCAGCCGGAATCTCCCTGATTTCTCCATCGCGAAGTACCTTCGCAATAATTTTCTCTAATTTACGAAGTGCCTCCATCGAACGTGTTGCCTTCAGTTCCATGAAAAAGCCAACAGAGGTATTAATAACGATAACTATGACAATCGCCGTACCTTCAACCCATTCACCAAAGACAAACGATACAATGGTGGCAACAGCCAGGACAAAAATAATAAGACTTTTTAGCTGATTGATAAAAATTCGCCATGTACTCTTTTTTCGAACCTCCTGAAGGCGGTTTGGACCGTATACCCGAAGTCTTCTTCTTACTTCCCTCACATTTAATCCTTGGTCTAAAGAAACATTGAGATTTTTAGCAACGTCCTGCCAGGGAAGTGCCCATGGTTCCTTTGGTAATTCTTTCGTATCCAAATGTATTACTCCTTATAACCCTTGCTTTTTCAGCAACCCTTCGAATTCACTCTCACTTACGATCTTTATCTTATATTTCCTGACTTCTTCCAGCTTGCTGCCTGGGTCTTTACCAGCAACGAGAAAATCTGTTTTCTTGCTAACATTGAAGGCTAACCTGCCGCCGAGTAGCGTCACCTTTTCTCCTGCCTCATTCCTGGTATACCCTTCCAATTCACCGGTACTGCGGTGGATAAATTCATCGAACCGTTTTCCTTCTTCTTCATCGTATGAGGCATGTAAACTAAGCATAGGAGCGGTATATCTAATCTTGTTTAATTTTTCCAATGGAGGAGCACCTATCCGTCGGGTAGGTGAGGTATTTGACTGCAAATCAGGAAAGGGTGAATATTAGTTCTAAAGGGAGACCTTAACAATCGGGTAAAGTAAGCAAAATTTATGTACTGGTGCTTAATCTACGGTGACATTACCATATTAAGTAAACATTTATCCTGATACATAATCCGTATTCATTTAGCCCTCCGTCGCCGCATAGTCCCTTCACTCCCTGCTTCAAAGAGGTCATCGTAGTCTTCCGTGAGCTGCGCAAGGATGTCATTAATCTCCCCCGGTGAAACAGCATCACATAATACGGAGATTACTGCACGGGCATGATGCACTGCATCGGGCAGCTCAACACCTTCTCGTTCACAAACACGCCGAAAGAACTCATTCAGATCAAAACTCTCTTTGGTCTTACCCTGCTGGAGATATGATTTCAATTCTGTTGGAAGTTGAGAAGCTATATCCTTTGCCTCACCACCAAATATACGTTCTCCAAGTACCTCCAGGGTAGCACGTGTAGCCCTTATTGCATCATTTGTTGAAGCAAGCCGTGCACGGCTCTGAACCTGTCCTACAAATTCATCATAATTCATAATAATTCTCCTTTCTGAGAAATTCCTATAACAACAATATCAGCGGTGATATCCATTATTTATCCTCCAAAACCTTTATTCCCGGCAATTCTTTTCCTGCCAGGTAATCTAAAAATGCACCTCCTCCGGTAGAAACATGGGTCATTTTGTCAGCAACCCCCGCTTCTTGTACAGCTGCAGCCAAATCACCGCCACCAATAACTGTTACGGCATCCAGTTCGGCAACGGCACGGGCAATGGCAAAAGTACCATCCTGGAATGGTTTTATTTCAAAGGCGCCAAGAGGCCCATTCCATATAACCATTTTGGCCTGCTTGAGCTTCTCCTTAAAAAGCTCAACAGTTTGCAGACCAATATCCATTATGTACCAATCAGGGGGTATCTTGTCTATGGGAACCCGTTTCCAGTTTGCTTTAGTATCCACCGCATCTGCAACGGTAACATCCACAGGCAAAACTAATTTTTCACCAACGCCCTCTACTACTTGTTGTGCAATCTTTAAATCCTCCTCTTTTACCAGAGACTGGCCTATTTCAACGCCCTTTACTTTAAGAAGTGTATATGCCATCCCTCCGCCTGCCAATAGTACATCGGCCTGATTCAACTGTTTAATGACGCTAACCTTATCGGAGACCTTCACCCCACCAAAAATAGCGATAAAAGGATGCCTGGGGTTTTTCATTACGCGTTCAAGGGTATCAACTTCTCGTTCCAGTAGTAAGCCAGCAACCGATGGCAAATAATGAGTTATGCCTTCGATAGAAGCATGGGCACGATGGACCGAACCAAAGGCATCATCAACATATAGATCCGCTAGTTTTGCCAATTGTGCTGCAAAATTCGCGTCGTTATCCTTTTCTTCTTTATGAAAGCGGATATTCTCAAGTAAAAGAACTTCACCTGATTTGAGTTTTTTAGCAGTCGATTCAATCTCTGATCCTATACAATTATCCACCTTAATTACTTTAAGGCCTGAAAGTTCAGAAAGTCGTTTTGCAACAGGATTAAGGCGAAGTTCTTCCACAACCTTCCCCTTTGGACGTCCGAGGTGTGAACAGAGGATAACCCGCGCATTATGGTTAACCAGATATTGTATTGTAGGAAGGGCTGCACGGATCCGAATGTCATCTGCCACTACCCCATCACTCAAAGGTACATTGAAATCAGCACGAACTAATACCCGTTTGCCATCAACGTCCACATCCTTAATTGTCTTTTTCATAACTTCTGCTCCTTGCGGAAGAGTGAACAGCAGCTAGTGAATAATAGATGGTAACCAACTGTTCACTATTTACTTTGTAATCTGAACCTCATTTGTGAGAAAAAGTCTGGAACTCGTTATCTGAATTAAGGCATTTATTTAACCCCTGCGCTAAACAAATCAAGAGAATACTCTTCTGGCAGTTGTGAGAGGATCTCTTCCATTTCTCCCGGCGAAACAGAATCCTTTATTACAGAAGCAACCACACGGGCATGATGAGTCGCATCAGGAATCCCAACACCTTCCCGCTCACTGACACGCCGGTAGAACTCGTTCAAATCAAATTTTTCTTTAATCCTTATCTGGTGGAGGAGAGATTTCACCTCTGAAGGAAGTTCATGAGCGAGATGGTCTGCTTCATTCCAAAATAAACGCTGGGCAAGTACCTCTAAAGTAGCACGAACGGCCTTTTCTGCTTCATTTGGCCTGATGTGTGCTCGACATTGTACCTCTTTTATAAATTCCTTATACTCCATAGCAATTTTCCTTTCGCTAATTTACAACCTTAATAACGAAAACTACAAATAACTTATCATTTCATTATTACTCCCTCTCAATTTCAGCTACGCGCTGTTTCACGGCAATCACACTGTCAGGATTCAGTGATATGGAATCAATGCCTATCTTAACTAAAAATTCTGCAAATTCGGGATAATCACTTGGTGCCTGGCCACAGATACCAACTTTCGTATGCGTTTTGTGGGCAGATTCAATCTGTTTCTGTATCATTTGTTTAACAGCCTCATTCCGTTCGTCAAAGAGTTCTGCAAGCTCTGCTGAATCCCTATCTATTCCAAGTACAAGTTGAGTAAGATCATTGGAGCCAATAGAAAAACCATCAAACCGCTCTGCAAATTTTTCTGCTAAAATAACATTGGATGGGATCTCACTCATAACGTAGACCTGAAGATTATCCTCATGCCTCTTAAGCCCGTTCTTTGCTAATACATCAAGAACCCGGTCTGCCTCTGCCAGTGTCCGGCAAAAGGGTATCATGATCAACACGTTCTTCATTCCTATTTCTTCACGAGCCCGTTTAATTGCCCGGCACTCCAATGCAAATCCCTCCTGATAACGCTCGCTGTAGTACCGTGATGCCCCACGAAATCCAAGCATAGGATTATCCTCTTTTGGCTCAAATTGCTTACCTCCAATAAGATTTGCATATTCGTTTGTCTTAAAATCACTCATACGTACGATAACCTCATTTGGATAATGGGGAGCCGAGATTTTTGCGATACCACGTGCCAGAAGATCCACGAAGTATTCTGTTTTATCCTTATACCCTTCAGTAAGCGCTCCAATTTGCTCGCGTGCCCTTTTATCTTCTACCTTATCAAAATGGACAAGGGCCATTGGATGAATCTTAATAATATTATTGATAATAAACTCCATGCGTGCCAATCCGATGCCTTTACAGGGCAAACGCCACCATCGAAAGGACGCATCAGGGCTGGCGATATTCATCATAATTTGTGTCTTTGTCTCAGGAATTTCTTTTAAATTTATCTCCGATTCTTCAAATTTAATGATACCCTCATAAATATAACCTCGGTCACCCTCCGCACAGGAAAGGGTGATCTCTTGCCCGTCGCGTAAGATCTTTGTGGCATTTTCAGTCCCTATAACAGCCGGAACACCTAATTCTCTGCTTACGATGGCAGCATGAGAGGTACGTCCGCCGTGATCCGTAATAATCCCTTTCGATTTTCTCATGATTGGTACCCAATCCGGATCAGTCATTCCTGTAACCAGAATACTGTTGTCTTCAAATTTATCCATTTCATCCGAACTCTTAATTACACTGACTTTACCGGCAGTTATCGCATCACCAATAGCGAGACCGCTCAGGATACGTTTTCCACTTTCCTTGAGTGTATATGTTTTAAACTCCACCGAAGCTTTGCGGGACTGCACGGTTTCCGGACGTGCTTGTACAATAAATAGTTCTCCACTCACGCCATCTTTCGCCCATTCCATATCCATGGGTTTTTTATAATGGTCTTCTATAATGCATGCCCATCGTGCCAACCTCAATATTTCTTCATCTTGCAGGACAAAAGAACGGCGCTCTTCCTTTGTCGTTTTAACATTTTTCGTACGTCCTCCCTCCATGTAAATCATCTTTTTCTCTTTAACACCCAATTCCTTCTCTATAATAGGCTTCAATCTTTCATCGCTAAGTAATGGTTTAAAGACCCTGTACTCATCAGGTGTTATAACCCCCTTCACAACATTTTCGCCTAATCCCCAGGAAGCATTAATAACAACGGCATCCGGAAATCCTGTCTCCGTATCGATGGAAAATATGACCCCTGCACTGGCCTTATCAGAGCGTACCATCTTCTGCACCCCAACTGATAAAGCGACCTTCATGTGGTCGTAGTTTAAATTTTCCCGATAGGATATTGCACGGTTTGTAAAGAGGGAGGCACAGCATTTCCTGCATGATTCCAGAAGCCTTTTTTCTCCAACTACGTTTAAAAATGTCTCTTGCTGTCCGGCGAAACTCGCCTCTGGTAAATCTTCTGCCGTTGCACTGCTTCTCACTGCTACATCCGCTTTATCCATTTGGTATCGATTACAAAGTTCTCCATAGGCATCCCTGATTTCACGGGCAATTTCTTCTGGAAGCTTACCGTGAAGAAATAATGTGCGTATCGATTCCCCGGCGTACTCAAGTGTCTTTTTTTGATCTTTAAAATCATCAAGAATAGATTGTATCCTTTCCTTAAGGTCATTTGCATCGATGAACTTCCGATACGCATCAGCGGTAATAGCAAACCCGTCCGGTACACGAATTCCTTCGTTTTTTAGTGCATGAATCATTTCCCCCAAAGATGCATTTTTTCCTCCTACCAGTGATACATCATTTGACCGCAGATCTTCAAACCAGCGGATGTATCGATAATTATTTGTCATAACATTACCCTCCGTAGTTGAAAGAAGGAAACTATGTCACATGAGGCCTTCGGCGACTTTTATCTCTCATAAGGGGATATAGGACAAAGCTTCAGCCTTGCCTCTTCCCTCGCCTGAAGTGCGGTACGGGGATTAGCAACCCTAAGAGGTTGCCCTACTCAGAGTTGGTTCAATCTTGCAGATTGAACCATACGTTTGGAATTGATATACGGCTTTTGATTGGTACCGGGCTTAGGGAACAAGCCAAAATGTTTTGGTTCAATCATGGACAATAGAACCAACCCTGAGGACGTAGAGTACAGACGTAAAATCTTGCATCTCTCCTTTATCAGTGCCACCCTGAAAGCCGCATACATAAAATGAAATTTCCTATATAACCAAATATCATATCCTCGCGTTTTTTCACATGAGGGTTCAGATTACGGATCTGAACCCCCATGTGGTTCTGATTTGCCATTTCAATTTTTGTCCCTATATCCAGGTAAATTTATACACACTCATGAGAAAGAATCTGCCGTATGAGAGATTCGTCAATCCTTCCGTAAAACGCTTCAAGGGTATCATCATTGCTGATTTTCATATCTGCGTATTTCATGGTTTGGCTTATTTTGAACACCTTCTCTTCTGCATTATCCTGTTGTAAAAATTCCTCATAGGTTTTCGGATCTCTAGCCTCACCACGCCGTTTTGTACGCTCATAACGTATGCGAGGATCACACACTTCCACATTCACAAGAATAAAATCTTGTCCGAAATGGTTCTTAAGGCTTAACACGTCACTTATCGTCCTGATCCCTGTGATTCCGACAACCTTCCATTGATTTTCTTCGATTATTTTGATAAGCCTTTTCATGAAATAATCATCTCCAAACCGGACAATGTACCGTTTTGCGATGTCCCGTAAGTTATCCCTTGTTGGGGGTATCCCTTCCTTCTGTGCAATATCCCTGACAACATCCCCTGCGGATAATACAGGAATACCACATCGCCTGTGAAGGTAATTAACGAGTTCATCCTTGCCTGAACCATTAAATCCGACGGCACCGATGATTTTCATAAGGGAAAACCTCCGTTCACATTGAGATTCCTATACATTAAATCAGGTCGCCCTGGGCGACAACTTATTCATCTCCACCTTGTTCCAAAACTTCGTTTGGGAACATAATGTTGCACTGAAACTTTGTTTCACGAATGCCAGATTCGTTGGTATAAATTCCACCACTGATATCTTTCGAAACGGTAGGGGCGGGTTTGAAATAGGGACAGGTTTGAAACCTGCCCCTACTCACCATAGCGTCCCAAACAGGAGTTCGGGTACGAGCAAGGTACATACTTGAAATTCCTAAACATTCAAACTAGGCCTTTGGCAACTTTTGTTTTTCACCGGCATAGGGGCATATTGCAATACGCCCCTGCATGGCTGGTTTGAAATTTCCGGGATGATTCAATCGTCTTCAATTGGGCCGAAATGTTTAGCTTGCTCCCTATGCCTGGCACCAATCAAAAACGTGCAGGTCAATGCTAATCATATTTACTTGTCAAATTAAGTTTGGCACACTTTCTCGCCTGCCAGATAAATTCGTTATAATCCATTATGAATCTCCTTAGTCTCAGGTAGATATTACATCTCTTAATGCTTTTGACCTGGTTCGATAAGGAAGGAAATTTTTGCATCTACCCTGTAGTTTGTAATCTTATTATCCTCAATACAGGCCTGGAATTCTTTAATATACATAGAGCGAATGTTTCTTACCGTTTTCGATGCTTCCCTGAGCGCCTCTTGTGCAGCATCTTCCCAACTCTTATCCGATTGTGCTAAAACTTCAATTACTTTAACAATTGACATAGTTGTACTCCTTTCAAGTTAATCCTACGAAGTCCCCCCTTAATAGAAACGCAAAATTTTGCGTCTTTCCCGAAGATTCAGGGAGTTGTGTTTTTCCTAGCAATTTTACAACCCCCTTCTTTCCCTTTTGGGGATTTTTATATTTCGTATCATCCAAAAATCCGCTTCAATAGAATGAAAATTCCTGCACATTTATGCAGAAAAAGCAATACAGGAAATTTAAGCAAAACATCCTGACCATAAGTTTATAATTCCCTGGCTGCCCGTATACCCTCTCTTACCATTTGGCACGAATAACCCCACTCGTTATCGTACCAGCTCATGACCTTGACCAAATCTTTATCAACCACCTGGGTTAACTCAAGATCAACTACGGAAGCATGGGGATCCTTTATAATATCGGAAGACACAATAGGGGCCATTGCAATTCCCAAAACATCGCGATACCTGTCGCTCTTCGCCTCTTCTCTGAAGACGTTATTTACCTCTTCTACCGTTGTCTCTCTTTTGGTAAGGAAAACCATATCAGCAATGGATCCTACAGGGACCGGGGCACGAATTGCTACTCCATCAAATTTTCCGGAATACTCCGGAAGGGCTCTTGTAGTTGCTATCGCCGCACCGGTAGAAGTAGGCACTAAATTGACTGCACCTGCCCTTCCTCTCCTTATTTCTTTACTAAATCCGTCCACAATATTCTGGGTAGAAGTGTAGGCATGGACTGTCGTCATGGTAGCCTTTTTTATCCCTATCCTCCTTCCCATAATTTCAACAACGGGAGTAATGCAGTTCGTTGTGCAGCTTGCACATGATATTAATTGTACGGAAGAGTCTGGCTTGTTAACCCCGTAGACGACAGTAACCATTTCCGTACTTTTAGATGGGGCGGACAGGATCGTATACTTCGCGCCGGCCTCAATGTGCTTCTCCAGGTCTTCCTTTTTAGTAAAAAAACCGGTGCATTCAAAGACAACGTCAACCCCTAAATCCCTCCAGGGAAGCTGCGAAGGATCTTTTTTACTCAGCACATTGTACCTTTTGCCGTCCACAATAATATTCTGACCATCACTCTCAACCTTCTTCTCATATTTACCATAACATGTATCATATTGTATTAAATAAGCAAGATCATCCGGTGGAATCAGATCATTTATCGCCACTAATTCCAATTCTGGCTTATTGAGAATAATTTTAAAAGCAGCCCTCCCGATTCTTCCCATACCATTTATTGCTACTTTTATCATATTTTCACTCCTTTCTTAATTTGGAATTTTCTCAGCGTCAGGTTGAAGATTATTTATTCTCCCTGTAAGGATTCAAGCCAAAATCCGGAACCATACAAGTTTCTTAAAAATATTTCTTCGTGTCTTTTGTGGATAGGAAAAACTTCCTAAAAAAGAAATCTTTGCAGAGTAATACGATATTACCCGTTTACGAAAAGAGAAGAGTCGTATTCGGGACTATCCTTAATAATATCTTTGGGGACGTCTACATATACCTCCGCGTCACCCCAGTTTACCTGTTTAATCCTCTCGGGTGAGATAAGTACTTTTCTTCCAAATATCCAGATACCTATATCTGCTACCATATGTCGAATAACCCAATCCTTCATGTCTACAATGAAATCGTCCACATGACCAATATCACCGTCGAGTGCATGAATGCGATATCCGGCTACCTCCCTTGTGCTCCGAAGATGGGGATCACTTTCTTCCATGGAGGGAGGGAAAGGGTGAGCATGATAATAGCCACCCTCTGATCCAACAAGGATCCAATAATATCTATGCAATTCCATTTGGTGATGAAGAGAGACCGGTTTGTCTGCTTCTATATCAGGACTGTTTTTTATCTCTTCCTTTGTAAGCATTACCGGAAATTTTCCCATTTCCAACTCTGGTTGTTTAAAAGCGACAGGAGGGATAATAACCTTCCTATCTACAAGCCATGTGCTGGTATCTACAACAATATACTTGACAGTCCAGTTTTTATCATCAAATAAGAATCCATACATCTCGCCAATATCACCGTCAACGGCGTGAATCCTGTATCCATATAAGGATTTTACACTCCTCAACATACATATCCCCCTTTCATAATCGACGATTCATATCAGTTATTAATTAGGCCTTCGGCGACTTTTCGTGCTACTTCGAAAGCCGCTTACATAAAGTGAAAATTCCTACACCATTAAGCTTCAGCTTTTTAAACCCTTGGCAGGATATAATATGGACTGGAATAATAATCGTAAAAATATTCCGGGTAATAATAACGGGGCTCATGAGCCTTTGGATATCCCTTTTCATCCTTTTTACCTTTCCTGATTTTTAGAAAACTTCGTACAATCTTTGCACCACCTTCAAATGCATCTTTTACTGCTGCAAGAAGTTCTTCCCGGTCATCAACGGTACCAAAAAGATTAACTACACCGTTTTTTACCTTTACAGAGACATATTTACTGTCTACAAAAACATTCCAATAAAGTTGATCCTTTACATCCTTTTCAATTTCTTTATCGCCTTTCCACGGCCATTGATAGTTCACACCCAGTTTATTAACAATATCAATAACACCCGGTACACAAGAAACGGTATCTTCAACAAGCTGTTTCTCATAAAAGGTATCAACGGTACCATAAAGGTATACCTTGTTATTGATAACCTCTACATCAATGTCAAACCGGTAAATTGTAGGATTCCTTGATAAGGCTTCGTAGATATCTTCGGTAACGGCTGAATCTTCTGGTAATTTCTCCGGGCGTACCTTGATAAAATTCCTAATCATCCACACCCCTGCTGTATGCCTCACATCTTGAGCCGCCGCCTTTTTGGCTTTAAGATTGTCTACGGTACCGGTTAGAGTTACCACTTCATTCTCTACTTCCACATTAATATCAAACGATTTCAACCTTGGATCATAAAAGAACGTATCTTTAATCACCTTTTTCATTTCTTCATCAGACTTATCTGCAAGCACATCTTTACGGCGCAGGTAATCACGCATCCACCATTTCACTTCAAGACCACTGGTATCTACATCGGTAACCCCGGCCACCCATGCGTCATTATAAGCGCGGGACTTTTCTGCCGCACTCCCTACGGTACCATGCAGTGTTACCTTCCCATTGTTTACACTAACGTCTATAAAATTTTCATTTACATAAATATCCGTACGTAATCGCCCTTTAATATCTGCTTCGATTTCTGAATCGAAACGCTGCTTTATGTAATCAACCACAATTTCATTTTTTATATCCTTAATACCCGCAATTCCTTTAACGACTTGCCCGGCAAGCTGCTTCTCTGTCCAGGATTCTACAATACCGTATAAAGTTACAATGCCTTTATAAACTTTTACATCAATTTCATAAGAGTCCGTTGCAGGATCAAGGACCAGGGCATTTTTCACAGCCATAACGATTTGAGTATCGGAGTGCGCAGATGGGTTTATAGTTATATTATTAATAACCGACCTGACACCTTTAATCGTCTCTGCAATTTTGATAGCACGTTCACGGGCAAGGAAGTTATCCACCGATCCGGAAAGGGTAACAATGCCACTCTCTGTACGGACGTCTATCAAATGTGAAGGCACAACTTCATCAACAGTCAATTCGGTTTCAACCGCTAGTGTAATCTTACTGTCCTTAATCTCCTTATCTTGTTCATAAATCCGATAAGATACAACAACATCATCATCGTTTTGTGCATACACAGACAAAAGTACCCCACCTACGAGAATGTTCTTACCCAGAATACTTATCAGAAAAATACCCGTTGGCAGGAGCTTTCCGATGAGGAGAAATATCTTCAGGGTTGCCCTATTAACTATACGTGATTTTGCTGTATCCATGCATAACTCCTTTCTTAATACAGCAATGCTATATTACCCTGTTAAAACTTCTTTTCCCCCGTCCCCCCTGTTTCCATAAGGACGAGTTTCACAAGGACAAGTTCTATGAGGACAATCTTGTGTTAGTTTTGTAATTATTCAGGTTGTCCGGTTCAAGGATACAAATAAAAATAATATGGTTTAAAATAAAACTCCTCAAAATAATCCGGGTAATCCACTCCGGTATAAAGAGGCTCTTTCGTTCGTAATTGTCTTAGTTCTTCATCCGTTTCCCCACTAATATTTAAAAAATTCCGTACCGTTCTTGCCCCTCCAAAGAACGCATTTTCTACTGCGGCATTTGCCTCTTGCTTGTTATGAACCGTACCGGTGAGATATACTATGTTATTTTTGGCATCTACAGATATTTCTGTGCTATGAACAAAAACGCTAAAAGTAAGCGCCGTTTCGACTTTTTCCTTAAGCTTATCATCATCTACCGGTAACCTTTGAGGAGCAATATTTAACTTATTTACAATATTTACTACATCCGACACCTGTGATACGACATCATTAGCATGCTGCTTATCATAAATTGTATTAACAGTGCCAAAGAGGTACACCCTGTTATTCTGAACTTCAACACGAATATCAAGGTGTTCCGTTGTAGGATCCCTTGATAATGCATTACGAACATTTTCAGCAACCGTAGAGTAACTGGGTAATATTCCGGGACGTACTATAAGCTGATTTTTAACTGCTGTAACCCCAATGATACTCTTAGTAATTTCTTTAGCAGCATTCTTTGCCTTGAGGCTGTCCACAGCACCTGTTAATGTTACTATCCCATTATGAACTTCCACGTCTATGTTTAATAAAATAACCCTTGGGTCTTTGTAAAGGGAATCTTCAATCATCCTCTTAATCTCTTCATCAGATTTTTCTACAGGTTCACTCAATGTATCTTGTATTTTTTTTTCAATTTTTGAAATATAGGGTGGTAAGAATGTTTTTTCATCAAAGGTAATTTGATTTTGAAACCGGATGTGAGGAGTTACAAAAATACTATTAACAACTGATTTAGCACCCGCTACCATTTCTGCAATTCTAGCCGATTGTTCTCGAACGAAGGAGTTATTTACACACCCTGAAAGGGTAACGATACCATTTCTTGTTTGAACATCTATGAGATGGAAAGGTGTTGATTCATCCGTCAAGAGCCTGGTTTCAATTGTAAATGTGATCCAATCATCTGTAATATTCCAATTTTCTGCACACATATTTGATGATCTGTTATTCAGGAGAATACCTGCACAGAGAATAGTTGCAAAAAGAGTACGAAGGGCAAACTGATACCATTGAAGGGATAATGCCTTCCACAGTATCAGATCATCAATCTGTAATTTCATCATCCTCATATCACATCCCTCAAATAAATTAGACCTCCGGCGACTTTTGTCCGTTGTTGAGATGCAAGGCATGGTTTTAGCCTTGCATCTCCCTGAATACGTATATGAGAAGCAACTCTAAAGGGTTGCCCTACAGGGTTGGTTCAACCTCAATGTCAGTAAGTTAAGGATTATGTGAACCGAAACAACCCCCTTTGTCCCCCTTTTCTAAGGGGGAATTTTATTACAGGAAGCTTAACTTAATGACATTGGGTTCAATCTTGCAGATTGAACCATTTGTTTAGCACCGGAATGATAATTTTTGTTTTCGAATAAACTCTGAGCCTTCACCGGCCGGTATAATAATCGTTAAGCTGATTTTCGTATTCCTTATCGAAGGGTACTGACGGGTCGTATGCCGGGCTATCCTTAATAAGATCTCTTGAAAGGTTTACCAACACCTTCTCTGCACTCCAGTTTATCTCTCTTACCGATGAAGAGGGAACCAATACCATCTTATCTATTAACTCACCGCTGGTATCTGCTACCAAATACCGTATTATCCAATTTCCATTATCTACAATGAGATCATCTAAACGGCCTGCACCATCATCACTCGCCTGAATATAATAACCAAAAACTTCCTTCGCACTCCGAAGATGCGGATATCTTATCCCGTTTATTTCTATTTCATCCATCTGCTCACTCTCTTTGGCAGGAGACAGCGACGACTCAAAATAATCACCGGCAGGCCATTGAGCCCGCCATCCATAATACCTGTCTAACCCGATCTGGTATTGGCGGGGAATAGGTTTTTCCACATCAGCACGGGGACTGTTCTCTATCTTTTCTTTCGTTAGTAATACAGGAAATGTTTCTGACTGCCAGTCCGGTTCCCCAAAGAAGGCAGGAGAAATTAATACCTTCCGGCCATGGATAAACCAATCGCTGGTATCAACAACAAGATACCGTATGGTCCACGCCACATCTTCAAAATAAAATCCGTCTACCTTGCCGATTACGCCATCTTCTGCAAGAATCCTGTATCCGAACAAATATTTTATACTTTTTAACATCGGTATTTCTCCTTGTGCAGATTACTCCTTTGTTACAATATTTTTAGGATTATTTTTCGTAAATGATGTAATGTTGTCAACGGTAGTATCCAAAATGCGCTGCATAGCCTCACGAGTATAGAATGCACTATGAGGTGTAATGTAAACATTTTTCAAACGTAACAATATGTGATCTGCTAAAAGTGTTTCTAAATCGTGCTTTTTCTGGTAAACAGAACGCATCAGCTCAGCCTCTTCTTTAATAGTTGCCTCTTCTGGCAGTACATCCAAACCTGCAGCAGACACTTTTCCTTCTGCCAAAGCACGCACTAACGCCCGAATATCAACAACACTTCCACGTGAGGTATTAATGAATACCACTCCGTTCTTCATAATATTAAATTGGTCAGTTGAGATAAGGTTCTCTGTCGACTTACCTGCCGGAACGTGTATCGTTATAATATCGGAAATGGATAAGACCTTGTCCATGGGGGCATAGCAAAATCCAAGCTTCGACGCTATTTCCTCTTTTGGCTTTACATCAAACGCCAGAACTTCCATGCCAAATCCCTTTGCAATTTCAATCACACAAAGTCCTATGCCCCCGGTGCCAACGACACCTAACCTTTTACCACGTAAGTCGAATCCCATAAGGTTCTGGAGAGAAAAATCCCCTCTGATGGTACGTTCTACAGCCTTTGTAATCTTGTGGCTAATACTCAGAAGGAGTCCGAAAACATGCTCTGCTACAGTATTTTTACCATAATCAGGCACATTGGAAACCATTATGCCGTTTTCATTGCAGAAGTTAATATCGATGTGGTCATATCCTGTAGATCGTGTAGTGATAAGTTTCAGGTGTTTAAATTTTTTCAAAACATCCGAACTGAGTTTTGAATAGATAAACGGTGAGATAATATCAGCATCTGTGCATTGATCAACGTTTGTCATTGTCAACGGCTCTTCGACAAATTTAACCGTATAATCTTTGCTTAACCTCTGCAGTTCATCCCGCTCCCAAGTTTCTATTTCGGAAAAAATAATTTTTGTCATGTGTATTCTTCTAAATCCATTCTTGCAGAGAAATATTGTAGAATATCTTTATAGGTAATAACGCCGATCAAGCTTCCACCATCAACAACCATAAGTCTATTGTTACCGGTACGCCTCATAAGAGAAAGGGCTTTCAGGGCATCTGTTGATGGATCTACGGTATTCTGAGGCACGCATTTTTGAGTATAGTCTCCTACCGTGTGCAGGTACCACTCGTTTCGGGGTATATCCTTTACCTTACCAACTTCTATACACCCTAAAAGATGCCCATTTTCCTGAACAGGAAACATTTTGTAATGATATTTGTAAAAAAATTCTTCTATAAATTGTTCTATAGGAAGAGAAGGTGACACGATAACGGGGTCGGTTCTCATAAAATAGCGTACTTTTTTTCCTTCGAGTATATTCCGGAGAACCACCTGTTGATAGGATAGCTGGGCTGCACCTTTTAAAAACATGCCAATCATAAAAAACCATATGCCACCAATAAAATTTCCCTGAAAGACACCCAGAATTCCAAAAACCATGAGAAAGATACCAAATCCTGATCCTACCCATGATGAAACCTTCGTTGCCCAACGGATATTACCTGACCATTTCCAGAGAGCCGACCGAAATACTCTCCCCCCATCAAGGGGAAAAGCAGGAAACATGTTAAAAGCTGCCAGAATAAGATTAATATATGAAAGATAACTAACCACACCTCTGACAGGAACTAGCGTGCCCTCCTTCGGAATAAGCACATTTACCCCCCAAAACGCAAACCCAAGGAAAACACTTGAAAGAGGACCTGCAATGGCCATGTAGAACTCGGTTTTCGCATTGGGGGGTTCATCGTCCATCTCGGCAACTCCTCCAAAAATAAACAAAGTAATTCCCTTCATGGGCAACCCATATTTCCTTGCAATAAAGGAGTGCCAGAATTCATGAAAAATAATTGACGCAAAAAACCCTAAAGCCCCGACAATTCCCATCCACCAGTACATTGCTGGATGCAGACCTCTAAGATAATGTGGAAAAAATCCCCGGGCAAGGGTAATGGTAATAAGAAATGCAATGATGAGCCAACTGATATCAATCTTTACCTCAAATCCAAACAGGTTAAATAATCTGAATCTTCTTCCAAACATTTTTCACCTCCAGGCCGTGTAAGACCAGGTTAAGCACAATAAACGCCTATTTACGGTTCATGGTTCAGTGTTCACGGTTGGTTGTTTTCCTCTCTTCAAATACTTCAATCTTCATCTCTCTAACCCTGAACCTAAGCAGTTATAAGTTTTCCATACTATCCGTAAATCTGTCGTTGGTATGGAGTAATGGTGCAATGGAGTATTGAAGTTGCTTTCACAACAATATTTCATCACTCCATTACTTCACAATCAAGGGTTTTGGTTGCGGCCTCACCGCACCATGAGTGAACAGAGTTATTTATACAAGGAAGGGCTCCTTGAGCTGATAAACGGTTTCAAATGATCCAAACAGATCAAGATACTGTTCCAGGAGGCGTATCATAAGAAATTTATCTTTTACCGTTTCCCTTGCCCTTTTACCCATCTCATCCCGCAATTGTTTGTTCTTGAGTAATCCGACGAGCCTTTCCGCTGCTTCCTCAACAGATGATACCAGGTAGCCATTCACCCCGTCCTCTATCTGATAACGTATCCCGCCGACATCCCCACCAATCACGGGGGTGCCTTTCCACATAGCCTCCGCTACGGTCAAACCAAAACCTTCCCGAATCGATTTTTGAATGACAACCGATGCCTTCCGCTGAAGGGCATTTACCAATGCCGTATCCTGATGGGAAAGGATAATAATCCGTTCTTCCCGGTTCTCGATTAAAGAATCATACACCTCCTCGCCTTCAGGATCATCTGTAGCAATATTACCGAGGAGTACAAGAGTGGAATCTAACTCTTTTCTCGCCAGCTTGAATGCCTTGATAGTACCTTCAGGATCTTTCCAGCGATCAAAACGGGAAATTTGTACCACAAGAGGAAGATCAGTTGGAATCTTATAATGGTTCAAACGTTCCATGATTTCTGCTTCCGGCATCTCCCGGTTTTTTATAGAAAAGGGATTTATTGCAGGCAGAAAAAATACCTGTGGGGTATTCAATTTCTGCTGATATTCCTTAATCGATAAAATTACAGCATCATACCTCTCCACAATAGGAACCAGATAATCCCATAGTTCCCTGTGAGGATTCGACAGATCAACGTGGCATCGCCAAATCCACGGTCCATTCTTTTTGTAATACCTTACCATGGGAAGGGGTTGTGGATCATGGATAATTACCATATTATGTTCCAGGTGATTCCGCATGGCATTCTCATATACAATGTCCTCATATATCTTCAGCTTACGATCTGTCAGATTGATTTTTCCACCTTGCAGGGCATTGTGGATTTTTTTGGTAGTTGTAAAAAAGTCTGGCGATCCCTGCATCACCCTCCACCCGGTTTTTATCCCTGCGCTGTTCATTAAAAGTGTTAAAGATGACAGCATCTCGGCGACACCGCCCCCATAATAAGTCGAATTTACATGAACAACGTGAAGGTCTCTGAGTTCCCTGGCTTTTTGCATGATCCGGTTTACCGCTTCACTCCCGATAAATTTTTCATAATTTTCGACCTTAACGAGTCTATGGTCTCCTATCACCTGGAACCTCCTCTGTTTCATGTATTTTTGAAATCATCTGCTAATATTCTGTCAGCACCTCATAACCGGCAATAATATCCATAATTTCCGAGGTAATTAAATCCTGCCGTTGTTGATTAAACTGGGCACTAAGCTGCTCAAGACGGTCTTGAATGCTTTTCTCCGCAGCCTGCATTGATGATAAACGACTCGCATTCTCACTTGCCAGGGATTCAGCAAATGCACGATACAGAAGAAAAAAAAGGTATTGCCGGACCAGCGAAGAGAATAACTGATTCCAATCCATGGTATACATCGGCCGTGTCCGTGTAGGCCATTCTTTTTTTTCCAAACTGCGAAGCCATTCCATATTGACAGGGAGAAGGTATACCATGCGGGGATTATATGCCGAACCAGATAACCGCCCATGGTAAAAAACGACAATTTGGTCAATATCCCTACGGTAACGCAGGTCTTCTAGTTTAATCAATATTTCCTGAACCATTGGTGTGATGCCATCAACTGATCCAGGAACTGAAAATTGCTCTTCTATACGCTGACCTGTTCCCTGAAGTCGTGCAGTAACCCGTATGCCAACCCCAAAAACGACCCGATTTTCCGGCTTTTGAAGTTTACTCATTTTGTCAATTGCAAAAGATGCAATCCTGTCATTAAACTGCCCGCACATACCTTGATCAGAACCAAAAATCACTGCGCAGAGATTGCCTTCCTGTGTTTGAGCCCTTTCTATCACTTTATCTGGTTCTTTTTTTAAGAGGAATTGGAATCCTAATTCTACGGACCGATTAAATTCTGCCAGGGACTTTAGCGCCCTCTCATATTGCCGAATATTGACCGAGGCCATAATTTTCATCGTTTTAACAATCGATTGCAGTTCCTGAGTACTATGAAGTTTTTCTCTTAATGATTCCAAAGTTTCCATACTAATCCTTTTCTTCTTTTTTCTGCAAAGGTCCTACTACTTTTTCTGCTACACGAAGAATTGCACCTTTATCATCGTCACGTAACTTTTCCCCTTTTAAAATCCGCTTGACTACATCAGGCAACGCTTCCCGGATTACTTTTCGAACTGCCTTTTCAGCGTCAACAACTCCACGAAGGGGTACGGGATCAAAAACTCCTTCTATTACCGTCAATAGAGCGGCAATCTGCTCTGGAACAGACATGAGATCATACTTTGATTGCTTTAAAACCTCACGGATACGATGACCCCGTTCAAGTGTTTTCCGGGTCCTCTCGTCAAGCTTGGTACCAAAACGGGCAAATGATTCTAATTCTTCAAATTGAGAATATGCAAGGCGTAGATCACCGGCAATTTCATGATATGCTGGTAATTGTGCTTTTCCTCCCACACGGGAAACCGATTTTCCAACATCCAGAGGTGGTAAAACTCCCTTTTGAAATAATCCGGGAGAGAGATAAATTTGACCGTCGGTAATAGAAATCAGATTGGTCGGGATATATGCCGATATATTTTGAGCCTGGGTTTCAATAATGGGTAGTGCAGTCAAAGAACCACCGCCATATTCCCCGCGTAAACGGGTAGACCGCTCAAGCATACGTGAATGGACATAGAATATATCACCCGGATACGCCTCACGCGCAGGTGGCCTGTGAAGAAGTAAAGATAATTCCCGGTACGCACGCGCATGGCGGGTTAAATCATCATATACAATGAGGGCATCTCCTCCTTGTTCCATGAAATATTCAGCCATAGTAGTGGCAGCATAGGGAGCAACGAATCTTAAACCGGGAGGATCTTCTCCGCTCGATACCACCACAATGCATCTCTCCATTATTCCGTATTGTTGAAAATCATCGATTACTCTCGCAACACCGGAACTTCTCTGTGCGATGGCACAGTACACACAAAAAACATCGTTGTCTCTCTGATTGATTATTGCATCCACTGCAATGGATGTTTTACCCGTTTGGCGGTCACCGAGAATCAATTCCCGTTGTCCCCTCCCGATAGGAACCAAGGCATCTATTGCCAAAATACCTGTTTGGAGTGGAACACTTACCGGATCACGTTCAAATATTCCCGGCGCCTCCCGTTCCACTGGTTTCCGTTGTGCAGTGCGGACGGATCCCCGTTCATCTAACGGGCGGCCAAGAGGATCAATCACACGGCCAAGGAGGGCCTTGCCTACCGGCACATCCAAAATCCGTCCCGTACGATATGCCTCATTATTCGCTTGTATCGCTTCTGATTTATCCAGCAGGACGACCCCTACTTCATCTGGATCAAGATTAAACGCTATGCCCATCATATTTCCCGGAAAGCGTATTAATTCATTGTATTTAACCGTAGATAATCCCTTCACATGTGCAATGCCTTTCTCTACAGAACTTACCTTACCAATTTCCCGAGATTTAAGTTTTGCCGTATGTTCTTGAAGCAGCCTGTCAAGGGTTTTAAACGTATCGCCAAGAACAGCCTGTAACTCCCCATTATTCTTTTTCGTTTTTGCCATCCTACGTTTTCTTTTCTTGAATTCTTTCTTGTTTCTCTTTTACTTTTTCTTCAATGGCACCGGATAAACTTTCTTCTAAGGAATTCAGATAGTTCCCTAAACTCCATGCAATTTTTCTTCCATCAGCCACCAGCTCAATACCACAAATTAAGTCAGAGGATACCTTAAACTGTACATTAATATCCTTTGCAATTTGATCCCGTATTTCCTGAACCATTTTTTGACGCATTTCTTGTGGAATTTCAAATGCACTGGATATATCAACTTCATATGCTGACCTGCGGACAGATTCTCTCAGCAGTTGCCTCTCATGCTCGTCTAGTTTTTGAATTCGCTTCAGAAAGACATCAATTATTTGCCGTCCCAGATCAACATTAGCCAGATCTGCCAGAGAACGGCGTGCAATTGCATAAATCTCTTCACAAACTTTCTTACGGAGATCGTTCATGAACGCCTGTTTCTCACGCTGGATTGACTCATACCACCGAACCCTAATATCATGGACTTCATCACTTGCCTTTTTTTGCAATTCCTTTCGCCAGGACTCTACTTCTTCTTTCATTTTTGCCAGTATCTCTTCTCTTTTTTTATCCAATTCATTAAGCTTTTTTTGATGAATCTCAGCATTCTGTTCTGCCTCTTCTCTTTTCTTTTCAGCTTCTTTCCACCGGGAGGCAATCTTTCTCTCACGTTCGTCCATAACTTTTGTGATACGGCCATATAGTAAATATTTCAAAACAACTACAAGGATAATAAAATTAATAATCTGGGCTATAAGCGTGAACAAATCAACTTCCATGTATTATTTTCCTGCCTGTTCAATTACACGATTCCAGAACGGATTAGCGAAAATGAGAATCACCGATACAACGAAACAGTAAATAGCTGTTGATTCTATCATAGCCAACCCGACGAATAATGTCCGGGTAATCGTACCTGACTCATCTGGCTGCTGTGCAATGGCGCTCATTGCCTGCGCTAACGCCCTGGCTTCTCCCAGTGCTGGACCAATAGAACCTATAGCAATCGTTAACCCTGCAATAATGATGGATATTACACCAATATTATTTATACCTTCCATTCCATATACCTCCTTTCTTCTCGTAACCTATAATAGGCCTGATCTCTTTTGTAATCACCCAATATTTTGAATAATTACCTTTCTCTAGACGGTCCGAATTGCGGATCCAATATATACCATCGCAAGAACAGCAAAAATATATGCCTGGATCTGTCCGATCAATAATTCCAGCGCATGCATTAATATGGGAACAAACAAAGGGACAATGGATACTAAGACGGCAATGATTATGGTTCCGCTCATCACATTCCCAAAGAGGCGAACAGCAAGCGACAGGGTACGTGTGAATCTTCCTATGATATTAAATGGCAAGAGAAAAACCGTAGGTTCTATGTAATGTTTAAAATATTTAATAAAACCCCGTTGTCTAACACCATACACAGGAACTGCAAAAAAAACACAAATGGCTAGTGCCGCGGTGGTAGAGAAAGAACCTGTTGGAGGGTAATAGACAGGTACAAAGCTTAAAATATTTGAAACTGAAATAAATAAAAATAATGTACCCAAAAAAGGCAAGAATCGGTCTGGTTTCTCTTGAGTAGTATCCTGAATCTGGTTTCTCATGTAACCTACTATTGTCTCAAGGGAGTTCTGCCAGCGGGATAGCTGATATCCTGAGGTAAGATTTCTTGTAGTCAACCACGCGGTAATAATCAAAATTACCATAACGATCCAGCTATAGAAAAGAGTCGAATTTATCTTAAAAAATGTCCATTTCCAGAATATTATCGAGTCAGGGTTTATCTCCATATTATTTACCCTTTATAGAGAGCATAAGATGACCGGAACAGTACCGTACAAGATATATCCGCATGACAAGGAATCCCAGCATACAGGCCATGAGCCGTTCCCAACGACCATCCATAGTTTTAATGATAAGACATAATGCGGATAAGATAATAATCGTACGTCCGATGAAACTCCCCAGCATCAAACTTTTAGGCCTGCGTACCAGTGAAATGGTTCGAACGGTCAGCCATAAACTGCCATAGTAGAAAATACTGATCCCGATACCCGCAGTAAGCTGTAATACACAAAAAATGTTATCGTATGTGATTACATATGATAGATGCGACATATTTCATTTTCCTCCTCTTTCTGAACCACCGTTTTAGAAGTGACCGAAGGAACGTGGAAGATTATACATGTGACAATCCGATACGAGTACCATTGCTGAAAATACATAGTAAATCAAAAGAGGTATCGATCTTCACTGCATCGGGATCTCGAATAAACACTAATCCAGCAAATAATGCTCCAACGGTGACTGAAAATCCAAGCCAGTTTGCCAGTGCCGTAATTACGAAACCGATACCTGCAAACAAAATTTCCTTTGCCATAATCCCTATAGATCAGGCACTCTGGCTCTCCCTTCGAACCCAATACCATGCATTCAGGCACCCAATAATCAGGCCAAAAGTGAGAAACATAAGTGCCCAGGAAAATCTGTTCGGCCATGTCTTATCGATCCATAAGCCTATCGCCGCAAAGGCAACCGTGGGGATTGAGACTGACCATCCCACAACACCAAACATTCCCAAACCATATAAGATTCCACGTTTCTTTTCCTGTCGGCCCTTTATCTTGCGGGTTTCTTTATCCTTTACCTTTTTTTTGAATTCTTCTAAATACTCCATTTTTCTTATCCTATTTTATCTCTGTTATCGAAATTTCAAAAACCGGCGAATAAAGCTGGATTCCATCTTTGCTATCGCTGAACGGGCCTTTTTCTCTTGTTCGCTCAGGGCCAGAAATTGTTCTTCTACGGTCTGTTTTAAACTTCCCAGATCCGGCCCACGCATTGCGTTCCTTGTAGAAACAAGGATTTCTGAACCTGATTTCACCAAAATCCCTTCATCAACAGCAAGAAACTCCTCATTTTCTTCCTGAGACACAAAAGAAAGAAGACCCGGAACAAGTGCAGCCACATAGTCAATATGCCTTGGCAAGAGGCAAAAACAGCCATCTTCCGCCTCAGCAATTACCCTGGTTACCTCCTGATTAATAAATATCTCAGCCGGTAACAATATTTTCAGCATCAAGATTTTTTTACCTCACCTATACTTCCTGTCATATAAAGCGATTCCTCAGGCCACGCTGCAAATTCGTCACTCATGATACGTTCACAGCCGTCAAGTGCATCTTCTAAACTAACCGTTTTACCCTGACGGCCTGTAAATTGTTCCGTAGTAAAAAATGGCTGAGTTAAAAATCTCTCTAACCTTCGGGCACGGTTTACCGTCTTTTGTTCTTTTTGAGAGAGTTCCTCCAACCCTAGCATAGCAATAATATCTTTCAGTTCCTCATACTCTTCTAAAGTTTGCCTGACACTTTGAGCTATATTGTAATGCCTGTTTCCCACAATATTTGCTGTCAGCATCTTTGAACCTGACTGGAGCGGATCGATTGCGGGATAAAATCCTTGACTTGCTCTTTTACGGGATAATACTACCGAAGCAGAGAGATGTCCGAAAGTATGTACCGCCGCAGGATCAGTAAAATCATCGGCGGGGACATATACGGCTTGAACTGAAGTAATAGCACCCGATTGTGTATTCGAAATCCTCTCTTCAAGTTCCGCAAGGTCTGTCTCTAACGTTGGCTGATACCCAACACGGGAAGGAATTCTTCCCAGGAGACCTGAGACTTCAGCCCCGGCTTGTACGAAACGGAAGATGTTATCAATGAGAAGTAATACGTCACGTTTCTCTTCATCACGAAAATATTCAGCCATAGTAAGCGCTGCATGCCCAACCCGGAACCGTGCACCTGGCTGTTCATTCATTTGGCCAAAGATCAGGATGGCGTTATTTAACACACCAACCTTTTGGATTTCCCGATAAATCTCTTCTCCCTCACGGCAGCGTTCTCCGATACCACAAAATAAACTAATTCCCCGATACCGTTTTGCCATGTTATTGATCATCTCCATAATCAAAACTGTTTTGCCAACGCCGGCACCTCCAAACATTCCCGCTTTCCCGCCCTGCTCTAAAGGAGAAAGGACATCTATTGCCTTAATACCCGTTTCAAATATTTTCTGGGTAACAATCCGTTGAGATAGAGGCACGGGCCTTTGGTGGATAGAACGCCATTCTACATCTTTACATTTTTCTTTCTTATCAATGGTCTCTCCAAATACGTTAAATACCCTGGACAGGAGCTGTTTCCCTACCGGAACCTTGAGAGGCTGGCCTAAATCAACAACAGCAGACCCTCGATATAACCCCATTGTCGGTGTCAAAGCAATGCCACGAACTGTTTTTGAATCAAGATGAAGCATGACTTCGGTTACAACATTTCCCTGATCGCCAGCCTTAAGCTGATTATAAATTCCGGGAAGTCTATCAGGAAAGTACGCATCAATTACACTTCCCCTGATGGAAACTACTGTTCCACGGTTCAATTGTGCAAAATCCCTTATTTCGTTCATCTCGCAATTTTTAAAATACCATCGTATTTTCGCTCTTCCGTTACAGAAAAAATCGGTTTCTGTAACGTTTGACCAGCCCCAGGATGGCAGGGGCACATGTTACCTGCCTCTACTTCCTCTCTCATACATGGAAAGGAATCAGGACAGGGGTAAACCGGATTTTATTGTTTTCGTAATTATTAATTGAAGTAAACAGAGAAAAGAATTTGATGTGGAAAGACGCATGAAAGACGCATCCGGCTGTTGTTATTTCTGGAGAAGCAAAAATCCACGCCTTACACAAAACTTCACCTGGATCATAACAGAAATCAACTTTACGAAAATGACGGGAATGAAACAGATACTATCAATTTCGTTACAGGCCCCTTTGACCTTTAACCTAATAATTGGTATCAAAAAATATACCATGCATGGGAAAAATTGGTTTTACTGAGGTTTTAATAATAAAAATAGTCCTTAATGGAAGAGAAAAGAGAAGAGATCGGTAAAATAGGAACGGTACGATGTGACATATCACAGAAGTGTGTTGTCACAGGGATGTGTCAAGGCACGTTTTGATAAAACAGAGTTTTTAAATATATGAGGCCTTCGGCGGCTTTTAAACAGTATAGTGGCAAGGTGCGCCTGCCACTTACATAACACTTACATAAGCGGTTTAATATCCCTATATACGTCAAGACAAGCCGAGTAGGGTGGGCATTGCCCACCAAAATATCGCTCATTCGTCCCACATTGCTTGTTTTTGGTGGGCAATGCCCACCCTACATGGCTTTTTATAATACCTACGTAGGGGCGAAAATCTTCAACCCCCTATCAAGAGTGAAACTCCTATACGTGAACTTATCGTCTTCGGTGAACTCATGGTTGGTTCAATTTTGTAGATTGAACCATATGTTTAAACATTGCCCATATGTTCCTGATTGGAGTGCCAGGCAGAGGGAATATGCAAAACGTTTCAGTTCAATTGTGGACAGTTGAACCAACCCCGTACCACCTTAAAATCCGCATACATGAAATGCACATTCCTATACGACCAAAATAAACAGTAATACATCCCACAGTACACCCTTACTTAATGTTGCAATACCTCTTCTTCCAGTTTAATACTATACGTATCAAGGATCGTACCCTGTGATTTATCCAGATTTCCCAAGGATATCATATAGTCAATAACTGCCTTTGCTTCATTAGCTTCCGCAGTAGCAAGATCTT